>NZ_JAJFBP010000059.1 GCF_020697055.1 Panacagrimonas sp.
CTTTGAGCGAGGCCGTAGACGCTACGCGTGCGCCGGCATCGCCGTCGGTGCGTTGGCGCACCTGATTTATGCGCTCGTGCAGATTGGGGACGAGCCGGCGGAGACCTTGCGCGGCGCACGCATGCAAACGTGCTGCCACTGCAATTCAGGTCTGCTGAAAATTGATTTTCGAAATATCGATGGTGTGTGCGACGCAAGACAGATCACGTCGTCGCAATAGCGCAGCCTGCGTTCTTCTGGCGACACCCTTCATCACTCAGCGCAAGTCCGCGCGGCGTCTCGAAGCAGCGCGCCGTGTTGGGGTGCCCCTTGAACAGCAGAGAAACCATCGTGAGCAACGTCCGTGTCAGCAAGCCCGCGCGTGCCGTCTCCGCGAGCAGCCGAAAGGCGAAATCGAAAGCGCCGATGAGGCCCGCGCTCGCCGCGCGGCGCCGTTTGCGCTTCGGACGGCGCGGCTGGCTGCGCGGAGTCGAGGGCGCCGTTGCCACGATGTTCGTGCTCGAGTTCACCGCGGTGTTCGCCGCCGGCGTCGGCGCGACGACGCTGGGAACGATCGACTCCCAGGTTTCACTGCTGGGCTACGTACTCGCCTCGTTGTTCTGCGCCGGTGCGTTCGTGCTGATGCTCGACTACCAGAAGTTGTACGAGCAGGATCGCCTGCTCGCCACCTGGCGGTTCCCGGTTCCGGTGATCGCGGCGGCGGCGGTCGCGTTCGGTGCACTGACGGTGTCGGCCTGGGCGGTGTCGGGCCATCTGAGCTACGACCTGGACTGGCTGCTCGGTTTCGTCCTTCTCGCGATCCTGGTCACGCTGCTGCTGCGGGTTTCGTTCGCCTCGCTGATGGCGTCCGGAAAAACAGGCGGCCTGTTCACGCGCAACGTCATCCTGATCGGCGCCGGGGCGCCGGGCCTCAGGCTGCTTGAGCAGATCCATTCCACCAAGCAGCCGTGGACGCGCGTGCTCGGCGTCTTCGACGACCGCGCACGCGACCGCAGCGGGCGCATCAAACGTCGCATCCACGGCGCGCGCGTGCTGGGAACGGTCAAGGATGCCCTGACGTTTTCGCGCCGCATGTGCGTGGACGACGTCATCGTGGCGCTGCCGTGGTCGGCACAGGACCGAATCAAGGGCCTGGTGCGTTCGATCGAAAGCATCTCCGCCAACATCCACCTGGCGCCCGAGACCGTCGGCATCTCGGTCCAGGAGCAGAGGCTGATGGTCCAGGACGGCGTCCCGGCGCTGAAAGTGAGCCGCACGCCGGTGTCCGGCGCCAACTACGTCCTCAAGCGCACGATGGATCTCTTCATCTGCATCTGCGCGATGGTCGTGCTGATGCCGCTGCTGCTGCTGGTGGCGCTGTGCATCAAGGCGGAGAGCCGCGGTCCGGTGCTGTTCCGGCAGCCGCGCTACGGCATCAACAACCGCACGATCCACGTGCTGAAGTTCCGCTCGATGTACCACGATCAGCAGGATCTGCACGCCAGCCGGCTGGCGACCCGCAACGATCCGCGGGTGACGCGCGTCGGCCGCTTCCTGCGCCGGTCGAGCCTCGACGAGCTGCCGCAGCTGTTCAACGTGCTGCTCGGCGAGATGTCGATCGTGGGCCCGCGCCCGCATGCGAAGAACGCGAAAGCAGCCGGCCGCACCTACCAGGAAGTGGTGCAGGAATACGCGCATCGCCATCGCATCAAGCCGGGGATCACCGGCTGGGCGCAGTTCAACGGCTGGCGCGGAGAGACCGATACCGAGGAGAAGATCATCCGTCGCTGCGAGCACGACCTGTACTACATCGACAACTGGTCCGTGTTCCTCGACCTCTACATCATCGCCGGCACGCTGGTGCGCGCGCCGTTCCAGCGCAATGTCTACTGAACGCGATCCCGCGGGACCGGCGGGCGCCACCGGTCCGCCTCGATTACCCGCACTGGCCATCCTTGCGGGTCTCGGCCTGCTCGTGTCGACGGCAGCGGCCGACGCGGCGACCCTTCAGGTCGATCGACGCGGCCAGACGCCCGGTGCCTACACCTCGTTGACCCAGGCGGCGCTGGCGGTGCGCGCCGGCGACACCATCAGCCTGGTGCGCGGCAGCGGTCCGTATCGCGAGATGCTCGACATCAAGGCGCAGGGCACCGCGGTCGCGCCCATCGTGGTCGAGGGAAACGGCGAACTGGTCACCGGGTTCGATCCGTTCGTGTTCACCTGGAATGCATCGGCTGCGCGCTGGGAGTACGTGCTGCCGGCTCCGATCGGCAACCAGGCCAACGGCACCGTCAACGAATTTCGCCATCTCGTCACGTATCAGGGCGAGCGGTTGCTGCAGGCGCGCAGCGGCGGCGGATTCACGCGCGACGTGGCGACGCTGTCCGCGGACGGCTCGGTGCTGATCCTGGGCAATGCGAAGCCCGATCAGGGATGGGAGATCGGAAGCCGCTCGATCGGGGTGCGCATCGCCGGGCTGAGCGTCGAGCCGGCTCCGGTCCCGTGGCACCACGTCTATCGCAACCTGCGCGTCTCGGGTGCCCGCAACGACGGATTCAACCTGCACGGTACCGGCTCCGACATCCACTTCGAGAACATCGAGGCGTTCCACAATTTCGACGAAGGGTTTTCGGCGCACGACTCGATCCATTGCTCGATCAACGGGGGCGTGTTCTGGGGCAACGACAACGGTCTGTACAACCAGTCCTCGTCGGCGATCTCGATGCGTGTGAACAACGTGCGGGCGTACGCCAACCTGGGAGTGGGCATCTCGATGCGGCAGGGTTCCACCGAAATCCGCAATTCGAGGGCCTGGGACAACGGCGTGCTCAACATCGCGCTGGGCGGGACCGTGGTGAGCCACAGCGTCTCCACCTACCAGAGCCGTTGGACGCAGCCGCCGTTCGTGGCGTACCAGGAGGCGCAAGGCCAGGCGATCGGCCAGAGCTACCCGTACGCCTACGAGGCGTACTGGAAAGGCCGCGTCGCCGATGCCACGCACCAGCTCTACACGCTGACCGGCACCGAGCCGGCGGTTCTTCCCGTCAGCAAGCTGCCGGCATTCGCGCTGTCCTACTCCGACTGGCGCTACCTGTATTTCGCCGCCGACCAGATCGCCGACCCCGCGACGTCCGCGCCGCAATCGGATCCGGACGGTGACGGACGCCTGAACCTCGACGAGTACCGGCAGGGAACCCACCCGCTTTTCGCGGACGGCGTTGCCGTGATCGCAGCGGTGACGGTACCGGACGCGGTGGCGGGTGCCGCTGACGGCGATGCGGCGACGATCGTGCTGCAGCGCACGGGCGACGTCGGCAGCGCGCTGACCATCTACTTCACGATGGGCGGCGATGCGGTTGCGGATACCGACTACGCCGCGCTGGGCAACTACGTCGAGATCCCGGCCGGTGCGCTTTCCGCCGAGCTGAACGTCCAGCCGCTTCGGCATGCGACGGCCGGGGCCGGACGCCTCGCGCAGATCACGCTGGTGCCGAACGCGCATTACCTGGTCGGTCCCGCGAGCGGCACCGTCGTCATCGATCCGCAGGACCTGCCGGTGGTCACGCTGTCGGTGATCGACGCCTCGGCCAGCGAAACCGACGGGGAAGACGCGGTGATCCGCATCCGCCGCAGCGGTTCGACGGACGCCGCGCTCACGGTGGCGATCGAAGTGGGCGGTACGGCGACCGCGGACCTGGACTATCCGGGTTTGGGCGACCGCGTCGTCTTCGCCGCAGGCGTCGCGGTGCTCGACCTTCGCATCGTCGCGGTCCGGGACGGGCTCGAAGAGGTCAACGAAACCGTCGCGGTGACGCTCTCGGCGCTGCCGGACTACACGCTGGCCAGCGCCTTCGGCGCCATCACGATCGAGGGCCTGCCGTTGCCGACGGTGACGCTGGCGGCCACGGACACGTCCGCCAGCGAAGAACCGGGAAATCCCGGCGCGTTCACGTTCGCGCGTTCCAGCGGCGATACCGCGCTGACGGTCTACTTCACGCTCGCGGGCACCGCCACGCAGGGCACCGACTACGCCGACCTCGGCGGTTCGGTGACGATCGCCGCCGGCGCGACGTCGGCGCAGGTCGCGATCCAGCCGGTCGACGACGGCCTGGCCGAAAGCTCGGAATCGGTGACGATGACGCTGGCGTCCGCCGACACCTACGTGCGCGGCGCATCGCGCAGCGGCACTGTCACGATCGCCAACTTCACGCTTCCGACGATCTCCGTCACGACGGTCGATCCGTCGGCGAGCGAGGCGGGGGACAGCCCCGGTGCGTTCTCGATCAGCCGTTCGGGCGCGCGCACCTCCGCGTTGCTCGTCCGCTACCTGGTCAGCGGGTCGGCCTCGCCGGACGTGGACTACGCGGGTCTTTCGGGTGCAGTCGAGATCGCCGCCGGCGCCGGCTCGGCGACGGTCCCCGTCTCCCCGATCGCGGACGCGCTGGTGGAAGGCAGCGAGACGGTGCAGATCACGGTGACGGAGGACGACCGATACAAGCTGGGCGCCGCGATCGCCGGCTCCGTGACGATCAAGGACGTCCCGCCGCCGACGGTCTCGCTGGTGGTCAACGACGGCGCGGCCAGCGAGGCCCCGGGCAACACCGGCCTGATCACCGTCAGAAGGACCGGCTCGGCCGCCGCGTCGCTGGAGATCGCGCTTTCCTTCACCGGCAGCGCCACGCGCGGCACCGACTACAAGGATCCCGGCTCGTCGCTGACGATTCCCGCCGGCTTCAACTCGGTGACGGTCACCGTGCAGCCGCTGGCGGACTTGGTCACC
Source organism: Panacagrimonas sp. (assembly GCF_020697055.1). Classification (GTDB taxonomy): domain Bacteria; phylum Pseudomonadota; class Gammaproteobacteria; order Nevskiales; family Nevskiaceae; genus Panacagrimonas. Next base: position 4,760 of record NZ_JAJFBP010000059.1, read on the forward strand.
GAGGGCAGTGAAAGTGGGGTGATGTCCCTGGTCGCCGCGCCGCACTACGCGCTCGGCGGAATCACCGCTGGCACCGTGAACATCGCCGACGTGGTGGCGGCGACGGTGTCGCTGGACGTGGTCGACGCCAACGCGAGCGAATCAGGCAACGACAGTGCGACGTTCCGGATCAGCCGGACCGGCGTGACCACGTCGGACGTCGTCGTGTCGTTCACGCTCGGAGGCACGGCTGCGTCCGCCGACTATGCGCCGGTCGGCACCTCGGTGCTGATCCCGCAAGGATCGGCCTCGGCGATGATCACCATTGCACCGGTCGACGATGCGCAGGCCGAGACCTCCGAATCCGTCGTGCTGAGCCTCCAGGCATCCGGGAGCTATCTGCTCGGATCGCCGGCGTCGGGCAGCGTCACGATCCACGACACCGCGCCGCCGACGGTGACCCTGAGCGTGACCGATGCCAGTGCCAGCGAAGCGCCCGGCAATCCCGGAGAAATCGTCCTCGTCCGCTCAGGGCCGGTCGAAGCGCCGCTGCTGGTGCGCCTGCAGGTCGGCGGTACCGCGACCAACGGCGAGGACTACGCCGCGGTGCCGGCTTCCATCCAGATCCCGGCGGGTGCCGGGTCGGTCGCGATCGCGATCTCGCCGCGCGCCGACACGATTTCCGAATCGGCCGAGACCGTGATGCTGGCGCTGGAGCCGGACGCAACGTACCTCGCGGGTGCCGTCTCCAGCGGCACCGTGACGATCGCCAACGCCACCGCCGCGACCGTCTCGCTGACCGTCAACGACAACGCGGCGAGCGAAGCGCCGGGCAACGGCGGCCTGTTGTCGATCAGTCGAACGGGCGCCAAGACCGCGCCGCTGGTCGTGCACTTCACCGTGGGCGGCAGCGCGACCGCGGGACTCGACTACGTCGATCTCGGACATCAGGTCGAGATCGGTGCCGGCTCGAGTTCCGTGACGATCCCGATCTCGGGGCTGGGCGACGCGCTGGTGGAAGGCACCGAGACGGTGGTGATCACGCTGGCGTCCGACAGCGGGTACGCGCTCGGCGCGGTGTCCAGCGGCACGGTGAACATCCTCGACGTGGCGCTGCCCGTGCTGAACCTGACCGTCAACGACAGCGCCGCCAGCGAGGCTGCGGGCAACGGCGGCCTGGTCACGATCAGTCGCAGCGGCGCGCGGACCACCGCGCTGCCGGTCTCGTTCTCGCTGTCCGGTTCGGCCACCGCCGGACTCGACTACGACGACCCCGGCAGCACGGCGCTGATCGCGGTCGGTGCCGGTTCGGTCACCGTCGCGTTTACGCCGCTGCCGGACGCACTGGTGGAAGGTCCCGAGAGCGCGGTGTTCACGCTCACCGCCGATCCCGGCTACCAGGTCGGGCCCGGCAGCAGCGGTACCGTCAACATCGCGGACGTGCGCGCGCCGTGACGGCCCGCACGCTCAGATCGCCTTGAGTCGACGCGCCGGAACGCCGCCGTACACGCCGGCTTCCAAGCTTCCGCGCGTCACCACGGCGCCGGCCGCCACCACGGTGCGCGCACCGATCGCCGCACCGGCGAGGATCCGCACGCCCGCGCCGATCCACGCGTCCGGCCCGATGCTCACCGGCGACATCTGCAGCGGCTGATCCTTGATCGGTCGCGTCGCGTCGTCGAAGCGGTGCTCGAAGGACAGGATCGACGTCGCGTGCGCGATCGATACGTCGTCGAGGATCCGGATGCCGCCGATCGCGTCGAGGTAGCAGTGGCCGTGCACGGTGACGTTGTGGCCGAAGCTCAACCCGGTCCAGTTCCGGATGTCGACGTGACGACCGATCATCACGTTGGATCCGCAGTTCCGACACAGACGCTTGATCCAGATGTAGCGAAGGCCCACGCCGATCAGGCCCGGCAACCCGTCGATCAGCCACCACGTGCCGGCGGCGAATCCCGCCGGAAGCCAGCCGAGCGCGCGTGCCGCGGCGTGCAGCGCGGGTTCCACCTTGTGGAAGCGGTCGCGGCCGCGCACGTCAGCGCCCCACCAGCCGGGACGCGTGCAGGTCATCGCGAGGCGGCACCCACCAGCTCGCCGCGATCCACAGCAACGCCGGCAAGCACGCGGCGATCATCTTGTTCAGCGACTCCACCAATTCGCCTCCGACCGAGGTCACCCACGGAACGAGCAACAGGTAGAGCCAGACCTGCGATTCGTTGCGGGCATGCCGCAGGTACAGGTGCAGCGTGCCGAGCGCGAAGCCGTAGACCAGCGACATCGCGCCGAGCAGCGGCGCCTTCCCCGCCAGCCAAAACTCGCCCGGGATCGTCGTGGGGAACGCAACGCCCAGCCGGTAGACGCCCGGGAAATACGTTTCCATGTAGACGTCGCGCGCGCCGAGCCACAGCAGCGACGGTTGCACGGGAATCAGGTCGTTGTGCGTGATGAACAGCAGGTTGGCGAATCCGTCGAAATTGCGCGCGTAGAACAGCGTCTGGAACATCGCGGCGGGCGATAGCGCCTCGCGCAGCCTTTCGTAATCGTCGTAGCGCAGGCCATGGACCAGCGGATCCATCAACGTCAGCAGCATCAGCCCGACGACGGCGAAGACCAGTACCCGCGACAGGCTGATGCGCGAGCGATGGCCCCAGACGAACATCGCCGCCGTCACCAGCGGCCAAAGGATGCGGCCGCGTGCGCCGAGCTGCAGGACGAGGTAGCCGTAGACCAGAAACAGCGCGATCGGCAGCAGGCGGCGGCCGCCGAGCCAGAGATGCGCACCCAGATAGGCGACGCCGAAGCTTCCGAAGAAGGACACCGCCATCAACAGCTGGCCGGTGGGATTTTTCACGAGTGCCGATCGCATCGTGCCATCGGGCATCGCATGGAAGCTGCGACCGAGCAGGTAGAACGCACCGATGCCCAGTCCATAGGCGAGCACGGCATAGACCCACAGCGCCGGCCGCAGCGGCGGAGGCTGCGCGCGCGCACCGTGGCCCCCGCCATCGAGCAGTCCGAGTGCCGCCGCGTAGCCGATCAGCACCGCGCCGAGGAACAGGCAGAGACAGAGCTGCGTCGGTAGCGTCGCGGCGGCGCGCGCCGTCGGCGAAAGATGCTCGAGACCGATCACCGGGTGCTCGGCGGTGAGCACGAAGACCTGCGGGATCAGCATCCACAGTGCGTAGAAGAAGCACAGCAGCATCGCCGGGTTCAGCGCGCGCTCCATCTCGTTGCGGGCACCGGTCGCGCCGAGCGTGATCAGCAAGCCCATCAGGGCCAGCTGCGGCAGCAACATCGCGGCTTCGAGGATCACGGCGC
>NZ_JAJFBP010000072.1 GCF_020697055.1 Panacagrimonas sp.
GCGGCTTGAGCAGGTCGCGCATGCCGGCGACGAACGAGTTGAGGTCCGGCACCTGCGCCAGCACGTTGTTGGCGACGATCAGGTCGGCCGCCTTGCCCTCGGCGGCGAGGCGCCGCGCGAGGGCCGCGTCGAAAAACGCGACGCGCGTCGGGACGCCCCTCGCCTCCGCGGCGGCGGCGACGTTGCGCGCCGGCTCGACCCCCAACACCGGGATGCCGCGCGCGACGAAGTACTGCAGGAGGTAGCCGTCGTTGCTGGCGAGCTCGACGACCAGGCTGGCGCGCCCGAGGCCGAGGCGTGCGCCGATCATCTCGGCATAGGCCTCGGCGTGCGCCAGCCAGGCGCTCGAGTAGGAGGAGAAGTAGGCGTATTCGGTGAAGATCTCGACGGGGCTGACGTATTCCTGCAGCTGCACCAGCAGGCACTGGCGGCAGACGAACACGCGCAAGGGATAGAACGGCTCCATGCGGTTCAACTGGTCGGCCGCGAGATAGCTCTCGCATAGGGGCGACATGCCGAGATCGACGAACACGTCGCGGAGCCCCGCCCCGCAGAACCGGCACGGCCCGGCCGTGCTCGTCGAGGTGCCCTCCAGGCTCGCCTGAGGCTCCGCCAGCATTGCCGCGACCTCCCCGCGGACGTTCGGCGCCCACGCTGATCAGAAACGCCGCGGTTGCGCACCCGTTCCGCGTCGGGATCGCGCCGGCACCATCTTTCCGTTCACGCTCGGTAGCAAAGCGACCTGCGCCTCGAAATCCGGGAACCGCGCGCCTTTGCGGTCGTTGTGACCCGCAATCGAGGGAGGTGGGACATATGGTGGCGAACCCCGTCGTCAGCATCGGATTACCAGTGTACAATGGGGAGAACTACCTGGCCTGCGCGATCGAATCGATTCTCGCTCAGAGTTTTACTGACTTCGAGCTGATCATCTCCGACAACGCCTCGACCGACGGAACGTCCGATATCTGCCGGACGTATGCCGCGCGCGATGCGCGGGTCCGCCATGTCCGCAACCCGCGCAACATCGGGGCCGCGGCCAACTTCAACTCCGCTTTGGCGCAGGCTGCGGGCCGATACTGCAAGTGGATGGCGCACGACGACGTGCTGGCGCCCGATTTCCTGGCCACGAGCCTGACGACGCTGCAGGCGCAGCCGGATGCGGTGCTGTGCTACTCGGCGGCCGACATCATCGACCGGCACGGCGGCCTGCTGTTCACCGACGACAGCCGCCTGCCAGGAACCGAGCGGCCCCGGCCGTCGGACCGGTTCGCCGAGGCGATCATCAACCAGCACATGTGCTTCCCGATCTTCGCCCTGATCCGCGCCGAGGCGCTGCGGACCTCGTCGCTGCTCGCGAACTACGACGGCTCGGACCGCGCGCTGGTGGCGGAGCTGGCGCTGCGCGGCCGCTTCGCCTACGTCCCGTGGCCCTTGTTCCAGAACCGGGACCATCCCGAGCGCTATATCCGGGCGGTGCGACCGCAGCGGGCGAGCGCGCTCGACTGGTGGGCCGGGCGAGCCGAGAGCGGCGCGGTGCTTCATCTGTGGGCCCTCTACGGCGACTATTTCCGCATGGTGCGGCGCGAGCTTTCCGACCCGGTCGAGCGCCTGCGCTGCTATCGATCGCTGGTCCGCTGGCTCGCGGTCGACTGGAACGCGGTCCGCCTGCTGGTCGACGTCATCGCCTTGATCGACCCCCGCGTCTTCGATCTGGCCCGCAGCGTCAAGCAAGGACTGCTCGGCCGACCCGACGCGCCGGACAGCGACGGCGCGGGGGTCGAGTCCCAAGGGGTACGCAAGCACGACGCTCGGGCTTGACCTTCTTCGGCTGACCCCGTCAGCGCTCCGGGAACGGCCTCGATTCCCCTCCGTTTCGCCTTCGATTGCGTGTAGATCTGGCCAGCTGGCCCCTGTGGCTGGTCGACGGTGCTGGCCGCGGCCGCGCTGGTGATCTGCCTCGCCGGCACCCGGCTCGCCAATCTGGCCGACACCCTCGCCGACCGCACCGGCATGGGCGAGATCATCGCCGGCACCCTGTTCGTCGGCACCAGCACCTCGCTGCAGATTCACTCACGCCTTCAGCACGCCCTCCATCAAGCCCTTGAAGAACAGGCGTTGGGCGAAGGCGAAGGCGAGGATGCCGGGGGTGACGACGAGCACGTAGACCGCGGCGATCCGCGGCCAGGCCCATTGGCCCATGCCGCCCTGGGCGGCGGCGAGGACGACCGGCATGGTGCGCGCGGTCTGGTCGTTGGTGAGCGTCGTGCACAAGAGGTACTCGCCCCAGGCGGTGACGAAGTTGACGATGATCACCACCACGAGGCGGCGCCGTCGATGTGGGCGGCGTCCATCAGCTCGTGCGGCACGAGCTGGAAGACCGCGCGCATGATCAGGACGCTGATCGCGAGGTTGAGCGTGATGTAGGGCAGGATCAGCCCGGTCGTGCTGTTGATCAGGCCGAGCGAGTACTGGATCTCGTAGACGGTGATGATCGACACCACCCGGGTCGGGAAGTAGAGCGACGCGATCAGCAGCGCCACGATGAACGCGCCGCCGCGCGGCTTGAGGTGGACCAGCGCGTAGCCCGCCAGCACCGCGCAGAAGGTGGTGATCAGCACGGTCGCCGCGGTGACGTAGATGCTGTTGAACAGGTTGACCGGCAGCGTGTCGATCTTGTCGAAGACGTAGGCGTAGTGGCCGAAGTCGAAGTTGCGCGGCCAGAGCTTGCCGGTCATCGAGTCGGGCAGCGACTTGATCGACAAGAGCAGCACCCAGAACAGCGGCAGGAGGATCGTCAGCAGGAAGA
>NZ_JAJFBP010000010.1 GCF_020697055.1 Panacagrimonas sp.
CGGCACGGGCCGCTTCGTCTTCATCCAGTACTTCGTGGAGTTGAACCACATTCCGGGACCGGGCACGGGCTCCGACGGCGATCGCACGATCTGCCTCGGCAAGTTCGACCGCGCCACCGGTGCCACGGTGCTGGATACGAGCTTCACCGACGAGCTGCTCGGCACGCCTTGCGTGGACTTCGACAGCGCGGCGCGCGACGCCTGGCTGTGGCCGGGTGCGCGGGGCGTGAAGGGCGGTGCCAAGCCGCACGCGGCCGCATTCGAGCGTGACAACGCGGCGCTGTTCGGCCCCGGCTACTTCCCCAAGGCGCCGCTGAACCCGGACGGCAATCGTTGATGTGAGGGTGCTGTGAGAGTCGGCGCGCACTCTTACGGAGTGCGCGCCGATTCCTTATTCGTCATTTCACGAATCGTCAGAAACGTGCGACGCGCTATTAGAACGGTCTTTTTTGGTCTTTCCATCGCACAGCTGCTTTCTGTTCTGCTTCGCGTCCCGAAGCGCGGCGTGACGCGCCGCCCACTCGGAACGCTTTCGTTCTTCAGGAGAGTCACGATGTCCCGATTCACTCCCACGCTCGCGGTGATCGCCGCGAGCCTGTTCGTCCTACCCGCGTATTCCCAATCGAAGGCCGACACCGCCACGCCGGCCAACTCCGGCCTCGCCGCCGACGTGCTCGTCAACGGCAAGACGATCAGCCGCAACCACGTGCAGCTGATGCTCACCAGCATCAATCCCGATCCGTCGGCGCGCGGCGCCGGCAGCGAGGAAGCGCGCACCGCCGCACGCCAGGAACTGGTGACCCAGGAACTGCTCGCGCAGGAAGCACGCCGCAAGGGCCTCGACAAGACGCCCGCGGTGGCCGATCAGCTCGCGTACCAGGAACGCGCAATCCTGTCGCGAGCGTTGCTGCAGGAAAGCTTCGAGAAGAATCCCGTCACCACCGCGGAGCTCAAGAGCGCGTACGAGTGGAATCGCGCCAACGGCAAGATCGTCGAGGTCAAGATCCGGCAGATCCTCGTCTCAACGCCCGACCAGGCCGAAGCCGCGCTCGCGCGCCTGAACAAGGGCGAGGATTTCGCCGCGGTGGCCGAGACCGCCACGCAGGATCCGGGCGGACAGAACAACGGCGGCGACCTGGGCTGGTTCCGACCCGACATCTTCGTCGACCATCACTTCACCGACGCGCTCGCGCAGCTCAAGAAAGGCGAATACACCAAGGCGCCGGTGAAGACGCGCTTCGGCTGGCACCTGCTCAAGGTCGAAGACGGCCCGCGCGCGGTCAGCAACGCCGAGTCCTTCGACACGCTGGACGACTCCGCCCAGGAAGCGCTGCGCCAGAAGACGGTGCAGCTGCGCATCGAGACGCTGACCACGCAGCTCGCGGCCAAGGCCAGGCTCGGCGGTCCCGGCGCCGGCGCCGTGGCGCGCGCCGGCAAGTAACCCGCACGGAGACGACCCATGTTCAGCCGTTCTCTGGTCCTGCTCGTCGGCGTCGCCGGCCTGGTGCTCGCCACCGGCTGCGCGACGACGTCGAGGCCCTCCTCCGCGGTCGCGACGACCGCGGAGACCGAAGCGCCGGTCGGTGAGGCCGAGCGCATCTCCTTCTTCGTCCACGACGCGCGCAGCGGACATCTCGACCAGGTCTTGAAGGGCCTGGACGCGGGCATCCCGGTCGACGTCGTCGACGCCGTCGATCAGACGGCGCTGATCGCGGCAGCCGGCAAGGACCACATCGAGATCGCGCAGCTGCTGCTCGATCGCGGCGCCGCGCCCGACGTCGCCGACCCGGCCGGATGGACCGCGCTGATCCACGCGACCTACTTCGGCGCGCGACCCGAGCTGCTGAGCCTGCTGGTGCAGAAAGGCGCCAACGTCAACCACCAGAACGATCGCGGCGCCACCGCGCTGTACCTGGCGGCGGCCTCCGGTCGCGAAGACACCGTGCGTCGACTGCTCGCGCTGGGGGCCGACGCGACGCTGGCGACGCACTCGGGCTACACGCCGCTGCGCGTGGCGCAGAACAACGGCCTGACGCGCATCGTCGAGCTGCTCGATCCCAAAGGCGCGGCCTCGAAACCGGCGTCGGTCCCGCCGACGGCCTCGGTGGCGCACTGAGTCCGATGCGTCTTGCCCTGGCCCTCGTGCTGGTCTCGACCCAGACCTTCGCTGCGTCGCCGGCGCTGCCCGGGCGCGTGATCGCCGATCCGCGTGCCAGTCAGCAGGTCACCGCCGACCAGGCCGGCAAGCTCGAAGCGCCGTCGGGCGGGTTTCCCTCGCCCGGTGAGCGGCTGCGCGCGGGCCAGATCGTGGCGTGGCTGCGCCCGGCCATCCCGGCGCCCGAGCGGCGCGACCTGGACGCGCAGCTCGCCACCGCCACGCGCGACGTGACGCTCGGCGAGCTGCAGGTCAAACGCTTCAACGCCAACGCCACCGATGCGTTCGACGGTCAGCTGGCGCTGCCGTCGCTGCAGATCCTGGGCGACTACCGCAGCGCGCGGGAACGTCGCGCGCAACTGGTGGGCGCACTCGAGGATCGCGTGGCGCTGACCGCGCCGCGCGGCGGCACCGTGCTGGCCAGCCGCGCGCGACAGGCGCGCAACGTGGTCGGCGGTCAGACCGTGTTCGAGCTCGTCGACGCCGGCGGCCTGGCGGTCGAGGTGCTCAGCCCGCTCGCCGACGTCACGTCAGCGCGGCGCTACGACCGCGCGGTTCCGGTCGATGGCGACACGCCCAGCGCACTGCAGCTGGTGGCGCAATCGTTCGATCCCGAGCTGCGCGTCCAGCGCCTGCTCTTCGCGGTGCAGGGCGACTCGCGGCTGCAGCCGGGCGAACCGGTTCGCGTGGTGGCGACGCACCCATGAGGGTGGCGCGAGTCCTGGTCCTGGCGACCTGCGCGCTGGCGGGTGTCGCCGCCTCGGCGCACGAATCCGGTCCTGCGCATCACGCGGGAGCTCCGGCCGCGACGTCGGCCGACGCGCAACGCCCGCGCCGCGTGGGTCCGGATCGCCTGTTCGTTCCCAAATCCGTCCAGCATCAGCTCGGCCTGCGGACGCAGCCGGTCGCGGATGAAGCGACAACGCGTGTCACGCGATTGGGCGAGGTGCTGACCCATCCGGACGCACCGGGCGCGATCACCGCGCCCGAGCCCGGCCGCCTCGAACGCGCGGACGACGCCGGCTGGCCCGTTCCCGGCCAGGTCGTGCGCGCGGGCCAGACGCTGGCCGTGCTGGTGCCGCTGATGAACGAGCGCGATCGGGCGCAGCGTCGCGCGGCGCTCGCCGTGATCGACCAGAAGCTGAACCTTGCGCGCGTCAACGCGGCGCGCATGCGCATGCAGGCCGACGCGCGCGGCGGTGCGCCCGCGGCGGACAACCTCTATCTCGAGCAGGCCGAGGCCGAGCTCGCGACGCAGGAACGCATCGCGGCGCTGGCGCGCGAAGGCCTGCAGGGGCGCGTTGCATTGCGCGCCCCGGCCGCCGGCGTGCTCGGTCGGGCGCGCGTGCAGCCCGGCGCGATCGTCGCGGCCGCGGACCCTTTGTTCGAGATCAGCGGCGGCGGCCGCGCGCGCGTGATGGTGGACCTCTACGACGCGCGCGCCGCCTCGCGCCTGGTACGCGCCCATCTGGCGCAGGAACCCGGAGTCGAACTCGCGGTGCGCGGGATCGAGCCGCATACGACGCGTCCCGGCTGGCGCGCGCTGCTCGACGCGCCCGCCCGTCGCGACGCGCCGCTGCTGCCGGGCGCGCTGGTCGAGGTTCGGCTCGAACTCTCCGCCGCGAACGACGCGAACGCGCCGCGCGCCGTGTGGGTGCACGTGGAACCAGAGCTGTTCGAGCGGCGCACGAGCGCAAGCATCGGCGATCGCGTCGTCGTCAGCGGAGCGGCGTTGCTCGACGAGTACCGCTGAACCTTTCTTCCCCTCTTTGTTCCTGACCGGAGTTCCGTTCCATGCGGTCGCTTGACCTCGCTTTCCTGATCGCCGTCGGGGCGGTCGTGCCTCTGGCCAACGCGCAGGAAACCACTGCCGCGGTTGCCGTCGAATCCCAGGCGCCCGCCGAATCCACGCTCGACACGATCACCGTAACGGCGCAGAAGCGCGAGGAGAACGCGCTCGACGTACCGCTGTCGGTCCAGGCCTTCAGCGGCGGCGCGCTGGCGGCGCGCGGCATCGAAGAACCCACCGACCTGCAGACGGTGACGCCGGGACTGTCGATCGACGAGCAGGCGCAGTTCACGACGATCTTCCTGCGCGGCGTCGGCTCTGACGCATTTCTGATGGCCGATCCGAGCGTTGCGTACTACGTCGACGGCATCTACTTCCCCTTCTCGCAGGGCCAGTCGCAGGACTTCGGCTCGGTCGAGCGCGTGGAGGTGCTCAAGGGTCCGCAGGGCACGCTGTTTGGTCGCAACGCGGTGGGCGGCGCGATCAACGTGATCACGCGGGACCCGGATCTGCGCAAGCCGGAGACGCTGATCCGCGCCGGCTACTCGAGCCGCGACACCTACGACACCGACGTCTACCAGAGCATCCCGATCGCGGACTGGCTAGCGGTCGGCGTGTCCGGCTACTACCGCGACGGCGATCACTACATGAGCGGCGAAGCCGCAGGCCGACCGCTGTCGCGCGAACGCAGCCGCGGTGGAAAAGCCAAGCTGCGTTTCACGCCGTTCGACGCGCTCGACGTCATCCTCGCCGCGCAGCGCGACGAGCAGACCGGCAGCGGCTCGGTGTTCTCGCTCAACGCCTCGCCCACGCGCCTGTTCTCCTGCGATGCTCCGGTGCCGCTGCCCATCTGCATCACCGCGCAGACCGGCTACGACGGCGAGCTGAGCGAACCGACCTTCATCCGCTATCGCAACACCGTCTACTACGGCAGCGCGCACCTCACGACCGACTGGTTCGACGTCAAGGTGCTGGGCAGCGACCAGCGCGCGCGCTCGGTCTTCTCCTACGACTTCGACGGCTCCGCGCAGGCGATCGCCGCGTTCGACCAGAAGAAGAACCTGGCGGACATCGAGTCCGCGGAGCTGCAGATCGTGTCCAACGAATCGACGTGGGGCTCGGAGCACTTCGAGTGGATCGTCGGCGGCTACTACTTCCACAGCAAGCAAGGGTTCGATACCGCCAATCTGAAGCTGTTGGGACTCGATCTGGCGGACATGCAGCCCGGAGGAATCTCGCTGCCGCAACCGGCGATCGATGCGCTCGACGCGCTCAACCTCGCCTTTCCCAACGGCGACGTCGCGTTCCACGCGATCATCGGCACGCTGTCCAGGTCGGTGTTCGCGCAGGGCACGCTGCATATCACTGACTGGCTCGCGTTGACGCTCGGCGGCCGATACCAGGACGAGGCGCGCTACCTCATCCAGTCGGACTCGGGGCTCTACCAGTCCGACGGCAGCTTCTTCACGCTGTTCGACTGGATGCAGATCGGCGCGCGCGACGCCGCCGGCGCCACGGTGCCGGTGCACGACACCACCGCCACCTTCAAACCCAAGGCGACGCTCGAGCTGCGCCCCTTCGCGGGCGAGCTGATGGTCTATCTCACCTGGCAGGAGGCGTTGAAGTCGGCCACCTACAACGCCATCGGCATCTACCAGCCGCCGACCTACGTCGACCCCGAGAAACTCGAAGCCTGGGAACTGGGCCTCAAGACGCCGCTGTTCGACGGCGCCGCGGCGCTGAGCATCGCCGCGTTCGATTACGACATCCGCGACTTCCAGGTGCAGTTCATCTCGCTGTTCCAGGGCGGCGCAGTGTCGTTCGAGAACGCCGATGCGGCCAGCATCCGTGGCATCGATTTCGAGCTGTCGGCGCAGCTCCTGCCTGAGCACGTGGACGATCTATACGTGACGCTGGCCGGCGCGTACCTCGATTCGAAGTACGACGACTACACCAGCGCGTCCGGCTTCGATCCCGAGGACGGGACCTTCTCCTCCGACAACGACTATTCCGGCAAACGCGTCGTGCGCACGCCCAGGTGGACCGCGGCCGCCGGGCTCAACAAGGCCTGCAAGGTACCGGGCGGCGAAGTCGAGATCGGCGCCGACGCCTACTACAACGACGGCTTCTTCTACGCCTCGTCCAACGCCCGCAACCTCGAGCAGGATGCGTACTGGGTCTGGGGCGCGCGCGTCGGCTATCGCTACGAACCCTGGCGTCTGCGCGCGACGCTGTTCGGACGCAACCTGGGGGATGAGAAGTACAGCCAGGGCCTGATCGCAACGGACTTCGGCGCCAACGTCACGCTCGCAGCCCCGCGCACCTATGGATTGCAGCTGGACTGGAGTTTTTGAGCGAGCCCACTCGCAAAGCGCGGGGTCGGAGCGCAGCGGCCCGTGCCGCACTCAGCCCGTGCGCAGCAGCGGATCGACGACCGTGGTCGGCGCCGCGTCGCCCGGTGCGAACAGCGGCGCGGTGCTGTTCGCGGCCTGCAGCTTCGCCGGCCCTCGGCGCGGATCGACCCGTCCGGCCTCGAGCATCGCCTCGAATTTCTGCGAGGGCACCGCGGGGCTGTAGAGAAATCCCTGCAGCGTGTCGCAGCCCAGGCGCGTGAGGATCTGCGCCTGGCGCAGCGTCTCGACCCCTTCTGCGACCACCTGCATGCCCAGCGCCTTGGCCATCGAGATCATCGCGCGCACGATCGCAACGGTGCTGCGGTCCTCGTCGAGGCCGCCGACGAAGGATTGGTCGATCTTGATCGCATCGAGCGGCAGGCGGCGCAGGTAGGCGAGCGAGGAGTAGCCGGTGCCGAAGTCGTCGAGCGCGACCGATACGCCCATCTCGCGCACCGCGGTGAGCCAGCTGCTGGCGGCGTCGAAGTCGGTGATCAGTGCGCTCTCGGTGATCTCGAGTTCGAGGTGTTCTGCACGCGCATGCGTGGTGGCGAACAGTTCGCGCAGACGATCGAAGATGCCGCGATGGTGCAGCTTGAGCGCGGAGAGGTTCACGCCGATGCGGAAATTGCTGAAGCGCTGCTGCCATTCCGCGATCTGCACGCAGGCCGCGGTCAGCACGTAGTCGTCGAGCGCCGGGATCAGCCCACCGGCCTCGGCGATCGGCACGAATTCGCCGGGGCCGACGTACTCGCCGGTGCGCAGCGGCCAGCGGATCAGCGTCTCGCCGCCCACCAGCAGGCCGCTCTTCACGTCGATCTTGGGCTGGTAGTAGGGAATCAGGCGGTCGTTGTCGATCGCCTGGCGCAGCCGCAGTTCGAGCGCGAGCGCCGAAGCCAGGTCCGGCTGCGTGGCGCGCCGACGTTCGCGCGGCGCCGCGGCCCCGCGCGTCAGCGTGAGCGTGTGATCCAGGTGATGCAGCAGATCCTTGGCGCGGTCGCCGTCCTGCGGATACACCGCGATGGCGGTGCGCACTTCCAGCGGAATGCTGCGACCGTCGATCTGGATCTCGGAGTGCAGCGCCGCCGCGGCGCGCGACGCGGCTTCGCGTGCATTGCGCGCCGCGAGTTCGGGCGTGTCCAGATCGCGCGGCATCATCACCACCGCGAAAAGGTCCTCGGCGATGCGCGCGACGAAATCCAGGGGGCGCAGCGTCTGCTGCACGATCGCGCCGGCGGCGGCGAGCATGCGTTCGAACGCGTCCTTGCTCATCTCCGCCTGCAGCGCGCCGTAGCGCTCGATGCCCAGCGCGATCACGCCCATCGGCAGACGGTCGCTCTCGGCACGGCGTCGCGCGCGCTCCATCAGATCGAGCATGTGGCGCCGGTTGGGCAATCCCGTCATCAGGTCGTGATTGAAGAGGAACTCGGCGCGCGCCATCGTGCGCTCGCGCTCGGCCAGTTCCGTGCGCATCGTCTCGACCATGCGTTCCAGTTCCTCGGAACGCGCCTGCGCCTCGAACGCAACGTTCTGCGATTGGCGACTCAGTGCCAGGTACGAGCGGATGCGCGCGCGCAGCAGATCCGGTTGCAGCGGCTTGGCCATCACGTCGGCGGCGCCGGCGTCGAGCGCGGCGCGGACCATCGTCTCTTCGAGCTTGTCGCACAGCACGACGACCGGAACGTTGCGCGTGCTCGGATCGAGCATCAGGCGTCGGCAGATCTCGGTGCCTCGGATATCGGCCAGCGCCTCGGACACGAACACCAGGTCCGGCAGCGCGTTTTCGAGGACCGCGTTGAGCAAACGCGTACCGTCGTCCCATTGCACCACCGAGCCGACCCCGTGCATGGCCACCGAAGCCCATGCGCGGTCGTCTACCGGATGATCGGCAACGAAGATTCTGGCCTGCTTGCCTGGATCCATGGCTCCCGTGGCGGACTTCTCCCCGCGAGTGTCCGCCACGCCGCATTGTGCCGGCGTAAGTGGGTCTCAGGTCAACAGTTTTTCGGTGGCCGCGAACAATTTATTCACAGACCCGCGCACCGTCCGGTCGGCGCGCGCGCTCGGCTCCCATCTGCTCGCGCCGCGCCCGCCGACCTTTCAGGTCTCCGGCTTCATCTGCGGAACGGAGCGGGCGATGTTCGCGAGTGCCGGCGGCACCCGCGGTCCGCGACGCGGCGGGCTGGGGCCCCGCCGACTTTTTCCGCCACGCCGATCTTCAGGTCTCCGGCTTCATCTGCGGAAAAAGCAGCACATCGCGGATGCTCGCCGAGTCGGTCAGGAACATCACCAGTCGATCGATGCCGATGCCGACCCCCGCGGTCGGCGGCAGTCCGTATTCGAGCGCACGGATGTAGTCGGCGTCGTAGACCATCGCCTCGTCGTCACCGGCCTCCTTGGCCTGCACCTGGGCGCGGAAGCGAGCGGCCTGGTCCTCGGGATCGTTGAGCTCCGAGAACCCGTTGGCGACCTCGCGACCGCCGAGGAAGAACTCGAAGCGGTCGGTCACGTCCGGATCGGCGTCGCTGCGACGCGCCAGCGGCGAGACCTCGGTGGGGTACTCGGTGATGAACGTCGGATCCAGCAGCCGTGCTTCGACCGTCTTTTCGAAGATCTCGGTGAGCAGCTTGCCGGCCCCGTAGGCGGGCTTCACGTCGCCGCCGACGCGCTTGGCGTACGCGGCCAGGTATTCACGGTCGCCGACGTGCTTCGCGTCGAACTCCGGATTGAAACGCTGCACCGATTCCTTCATCGACCATCGGTTGAAGGGCTTGCCCAGGTCGTACTCGCGCTCCTGGTAGGTCAGCAGCGGACTCGCGTTCACGGCCAGCGCGGCGTCGCGAATCATCGTCTCGACCAGGTCCATGGCGTCGCGGTAGTCCGCGTAGGCCTGGTAGAACTCCAGCATCGTGAACTCGGGGTTGTGTCGCGTGGACAGCCCCTCGTTGCGGAAATTGCGGTTGATCTCGTAGACCCGCTCGAACCCGCCGACCACGAGCCGCTTGAGGTAGAGCTCGGGCGCGATGCGCAGGTACAGATCCCGATCCAGCGCGTTGTGGTGCGTGATGAAAGGACGCGCCGCGGCGCCGCCGGCGATCGCCTGGAGCATCGGGGTCTCGACCTCGACGAAATCCAGCGCGTCCAGGAACTGGCGGATGAAACGCACCGTACGGCCGCGCTTTTCGAACACGCGCTTGACGTCGGGATTCACGATCAGGTCGACGTAGCGTTGCCGATAGCGGATCTCGGTGTCGGTCAGGCCTGCCCACTTCTCGGGCAGCGGTCGCAACCCCTTGGTCAGCAGCTCGATCTGGCGGACGCGGATCGAAAGCTCGCCGCTCTTGGTGCGCATCACGGTGCCGACCGCACCGACGATGTCGCCGATGTCCCAGTGCTTGAACGCCTCGTAGCTCTCGGCACCGATCGCATTCATCTGCACGAACAGCTGGATGCGCCCCGAGCTGTCCTGCATCTCGACGAACGAGACCTTGCCCTGGCCGCGCTTGGCCATCAGACGGCCGGCGAGCCGGAACTCGGCGGTCTCGGATTCCAGCGACGCCGCGTCGCGGCCGCCGAACATCCCGTGCAGGTGCTCGGCCAGCGTGTCGCGGCGAAACGTGTTCGGAAACGCCTGGCCGGCGGAGCGCAGCTTGTCGAGCTTCTCGCGACGCGTGGCGATGACGTGGTTCTCGTCGAGCACCGGCGGGACGGCCGGGGACGCGCTGTCGGGGGTCTGGGTCATGGTGCTTTCAGAGCCCCTGCTTGAGGCTGGCTTCGATGTAGGGGTCGAGATGGCCGTCGAGCACCTTCTGCGTGTCGGCGATCTCAACCCCGGTGCGCAAATCCTTGATGCGCGACTGGTCGAGCACGTAGGACCGGATCTGGCTGCCCCACTCGATGTCCGCCTTCGAGTCCTCGACTTTCTGCTTCTCGGTGTTGCGCTTCTGCATCTCGAGATCGTAGAGCTTGGACTTGAGCATCTTCATCGCATGGTCGCGATTGGCGTGCTGGCTGCGCTGCGTCTGGCAGGCGACGACGATCCCGCTGGGCACGTGCTTGATGCGGATCGCCGATTCGGTCTTGTTGACGTGCTGGCCGCCCGCGCCGCTGGAGCGGAACGTGTCGACCTCGAGGTCCGCCGGGTTGATCTCGATGTCGAAATCGTCGTCGACCTCGGGCGAGACGAACACGCCCGCGAACGACGTGTGCCGGCGATTGCCCGAATCGAACGGAGACTTGCGCACGAGCCGATGCACGCCGGTCTCGGTGCGCAGCCAGCCATACGCGTAGTCGCCCTGGATGAAGAGCGTCGCGGACTTGATGCCCGCAACCTCGCCCTCCGAGCGCTCCATGACCTCGACCTTGAAGCCCTTGGCGTCGGCCCACTTGGTGTACATGCGCAGCAGCATCGAAGCCCAGTCCTGGCCTTCGGTGCCGCCGGCGCCGGATTGGACGTCGAGATAGGCGTTGTGGGCGTCCATCTCGCCACTGAACATGCGCTTGAACTCCATGTCCGCGGCGGTCTTCGACAGCCCGCCCAGATCACGCTCGATCTCGGCCAGGGTCTTGGCATCGCCCTCGGCTTCGGCCAGTTCGAGCAACTCGTCGGCGTCGCGCAAGCCCGCGTCGACGCGATCCAGCGTATGAACGACGTCCTCGAGCCGGGCGCGCTCACGGCCCAGGTTCTGGGCCCGTTCCGGGTCGTTCCAGACCTCGTTGCGTTCCAGCTCCGCCGACACCTCGATCAGGCGGTCACGCTTGGTGTCGTAGTCAAAGAAAGCCCCGGAGCGCGTCGAAACGCGCTCGCAGGGCTGTGATCTCGCTCTTGAGTTGCGGGGCTTCCATACGGAACGTAAGGGGGAATTTGAGGGCGCGAAGTATAGCCACGCAGGTAGGCTCGTACCTGTCGACGCGGGCGCTCCCGGGTTGTAAGGGTGCTCGACGGCGTGCTACAAAACTCGCCGAAATGCGGGCCACCACTAGCCGCATCGTGCTGATTGGAGAGGGGTTCGCAAAAAGCAGGCCCAAGCGAGCAAGTAAGAAGCAGCGTCGAACATGACGCGCGGCAGTTCCGGTGGGATTAAAATTCCGGCGCTGTCGAAGCCGAATAAACCAGTTTCGCATCAGTTACGTCAGGAGGGGGTCAATGAAAAGAGTTGCCTTGGCGGGCGCTGTGCTCGCTGCCGTGGCGTCGGCCTCGGCTTTCGCTCAGGAGGAAGGGGGCGGTACTTCAGCGGGTCCGGATCTCGGGACTTCGCGAGGTGCCATCGCCAACCGCTTCTATATCGCGCCCATGGCGTCGCATGTCTGGGAAGACAGCGAGCGTCAGGTCGACGACGGTTGGGGCGGCACGCTTGCCATCGGCAAGCAGCTCTCCGAATCGTTCATGGTCGAGTTGAGTGGCTTCTATCAGGAGCATCACGTCGGCGGCGAACAGAGCAGCCCCGCGAAGGTGATGGGCGGCGGATTGTCGGGTCTGTTCTTCCCGCTCAACGGCGGTCTGTCGCGCAATTTCTACGGCATCGTCGGCGCGCATTACGGCGACGTGAAGAAGCATCCGATCGGATCTGGGCTTTTCCAGGACGACAAGGACTACTCCACCGTGTTCGGCAGCGCCGGTCTGGGCTTCCTGTTCGGACCTTTCGCCCTGCTCAACGGCGGCGCGTTCCGTGCCGAAGCGCTGTACCGCATGGACTTCCATGACAAGCCGGAACTCGGCGGCGCCGACACCGACGACTTCAGCGACGCCGTCGTCAACTTCGGCTTCCTGATTCCGATCGGTGCGCAGCCGCAGCCGCCTGCTCCGGCCGAACCCGCGCCGGTAGAAGTCGTGCCCGCCGCCGCGCCGGCCGACAGCGACGGTGACGGCGTCACCGACGATCTCGACCAGTGCCCGGGCACGCCCGCAGGCGAGCCGGTCAACGAAGTCGGTTGCCCGCTGCCGAAGAAGGAGTGCAAGACGCCGGAGCCGGGCCAGCCGGTCACGCTCGAGGGTTGCGCCGCAGGCGACAAGATCGTGCTGCGCGGTGTGAACTTCGAGTACGACAAGTCGCGCCTGACCTCGAACGCGAAGACCATCCTGGACGGCGTGACGGATGCCCTCGTCGCAGCGCCCACGGTCACGGTCGAGCTCGGCGGTCACACCGACGCACGCGGCAGCGACGAGTACAACCAGAAGCTGTCTGAGCGCCGCGCCGCTTCGGTACGCCAGTACCTGATCGGCAAGGGCATCGACGCGGGTCGTATGACCTCGGCGGGTTACGGCGAGAGCCAGCCCGTGGCGGACAACGAGACCGACGAAGGCCGCGAGCTGAACCGTCGCGTGGAGCTGAAGATCACCGGTGGCACCACCGAGACTTCGGCCCCCGCCCCGGCCGCGGAAGCCGCACCGGCGGCGGATGCTGCCCCGGCGGCCGATGCTGCTCCGGCGGCGGATGCCGCGCCGGCGGAAGCCCCGGCGCCGTAATCTCGGCGTCAGCAGGACCTCGGGAGCCGCGCGAAAGCGCGGCTCCTTTTTTATGCCCGTCGCTTTTTTTGAAGCGCTCGACTACGACGACGGTTCGGCGCTCCACACCGGGCGGGGGCCCTGCGCCAGGCGCGGCGCGAGCCACGCCAGCACCGTCTTGGCCTCGTCGACGAATCCGAAAGGTGGATTGATCACAAGCAAGCCGCAGCCGCGCATCTGGCCCTCGCCGGGCGCGCCGGTCTCGAGCGTGCAGTTGAGCGACGGCCTGGCGCAGTCACGCCGCGCGCGCCGCACGAAACGCTCGGCCTCGTGACGATTCTTCAACGGATACCAGAGCGCATGGATGCCGCCGGCGAAACGCTGCGCGGCCTGCACCAGGAAGTCGCCCGCGGCGTCGAACTCCGAGCGTGACTCGAAGGGCGGATCGACCAGCACCAGGCCGCGCTTCTCGCGCGGTGGCAGCAACGCATGGGCCTCGTAGCCGTCACGAACGTGCAGCTGCGCCTCGGGCACGTGCGCGCGCAACTGCGCCGCGATGTCCGCGACACGTTCGCAGCAGACCAGCCGATCGCCGTCGCGCCTCAGGCGCGCCGCCAGGGCCGGCGATCCGGGATACACGCGACTGTGCTTCAGATCCGCGCGCGGCTCGGCGCCGTCGCCGAACCAGCCCACCAGGTCGAGATAGCGCGCGACCATCGGCGGCATCGACGCCTCGTGCCGCAGGCGACCGATCCCCTCACGCCACTCTCCGGTGCGATCGGCGTCCTCCGAGACGAGGTCGTACGACCCGGCACCCGCATGCGTATCGAGGTAGCACCACGGCTTGTCCTTGCGGTTCAGAGCCTCGATCAATCCGACCAGCAGGACGTGCTTGAACACGTCGGCGAAATTTCCGGCGTGGAACGCGTGTCGATAGTGCACGGTGTGAAGTCGGGTCCTGTCAGCGACGGCGGCGTGCCGCCATGCGCTTGAGCGCGGCGTCGAGCATCGCAGGTTCGATCGGCTTTGCGACGTAGTCGTCCATGCCCGCCACGCGACAGCGCTCGCGATCCTCGGGCAGCACGTTGGCGGTCATCGCCACGATCAGAGGCTGACGTTCCGCGGGAATCCCGCTGCGGATGCGCCGCGTCGCCTCGAGGCCGTCCAGCCCCGGCATTTCCACGTCCATCAACACCACGTCGTAGGCGTTGCGCATCACCGCGTCCAGTGCCTGCATGCCATCGGCGACGACGTCCACGCTGCCGTAGCCGAGCTTTCGAAGCAGCAATCCGGCGAGCTTCTGGTTGGTGGGGTTGTCTTCCGCGAGCAGCAGCGACAGGCCAACGGCTCCGGAGCTGTCGCGCACCGCGGTCGGCGCGCTCGGCATCGCCGCGGCACGCGGCTGCAGCGCCTGCACCAGGGCCGACTGCAGACGCGTCTGGCGCACCGGCTTGGTCAGGCTCGCCGCGAGCGCAATGCCGGTGGGACGAGCCGACGCCAACGGCAGCATCAGGACGACCGGGACGTCGCGCAGCGCACCCAGACGACGCGCGAACTCTTCGCCGGGCATCGTCGGCATGCGCTGATCGATCAGTGCGACGTCGAATGCCTCGCCGCCCACGACCCGCGCCAGCGCCGCTTCGGCGTCCTGCTCGGCCACCACCTGCATCTCCCACCCGTGGAGCACGCGCGACAGGGCCTCGAGCTGCGCGGCGTTGTCGTCCACGAGCAGCACGCGCCGGCCTGGCAGCGCCTCGGGCGGCGGCAGCGGTGGCAGCACGCCGGCCCGGCCCGGGATCACCACGCGAAAGATGCTGCCCGCGCCGACCTCGCTCTGGATCTCGATGCGCCCGCCGTGGGCTTCGACGATGCGCTTGCTGATCACCAACCCGAGCCCTGTGCCGCCGAAACGTCGCGCGGTGTCGGCCTCGGCCTGGCTGAATTCCATGAACAGTCGCGACTGCGCTTCATCCGAGATGCCAATGCCGGTGTCGCGCACCTCGAAGACGAACTCGGTTAGGCCGTCGGCGCCGGGCTCGTGCGCCGCCAGCCGCACGGTCACCTCGCCCGCATGGGTGAACTTCACCGCGTTTCCGAGCAGGTTGACCAGGACCTGGCGGATTCGCGCGGCATCGCCCGAACAGGTGTCGGGCACGTGCGGCTCGACGTTGAACACCAGCTCGAGATCCTTGGCCTGCGCCTGGTGGCTCACCAGCTCGAACGCGGTCTCGACCAGGCGACGCACGTCGAACGCGTTGTCCTCCAGCTTGAGCCCGCCCGATTCCATCTTCGAGAAATCGAGGATGTCGTTGATCAGGCCCAGCAGGTGATCCCCACTGCTGC
The DNA here is from genome assembly GCF_020697055.1 of Panacagrimonas sp. Classification (GTDB taxonomy): domain Bacteria; phylum Pseudomonadota; class Gammaproteobacteria; order Nevskiales; family Nevskiaceae; genus Panacagrimonas. The sequence goes on from NZ_JAJFBP010000010.1 coordinate 15,126, forward strand.
GGATCGCCTGCACGAAATCGCGCTGCTGCGCCGTCAGGGGCGTGTCGTTGAGCAATCCGGCGAACCCGAGCACGGCATTCATCGGCGTGCGGATCTCGTGGCTCATCGTCGACAGAAACACGCTGCGCGCGCGCGCGGCGGCCTCGGCCTGTTCCTTGGCGCGCAGCGCCTCCTCGATGTCCGTGTTGGATCCGAACCACTTCACCGGTCGGCCGTCGGAATCCTTCAGGGCGATCGCGCGGCACTGGTGCCAGCGGTAGCTTCCATTGGCGGCGCGCAGCCGCATCTGGCAGTCGAACGGCACGCCGGTCCCGAGCGAGTGCGACCACTCGCCGAACGCGAGTTCCACGTCGTCGGGATGCGCTGCGCTGCGCCAGCTGTGTCCGATGAGGTCGGCCGGATCGACGCCATGCACCACGCGCGCGCGATCGCTCACGAAATCGAACAGGCCGTCTGAGGTCGTGGTCCAGATCACTTCCGGCACCGACTGGGCCAGATAGCGGAAGCGTCGCTCGCTTTCGATCAGCGCGTCCCGTGCGCGGCGATTGGCATCGATGTCCATCACCACGCCGTCGAACATCGCCACGCCGTCCGATGTCATGTACGGGTGACCGGCGCGCCCTTCGACCCACAGCACGCGCCCGTCGCGATGGCGGATTCGGTATTCGGCGCGTACCGACAGCCCCTGCGCGACCTGCGCGGAGAGTTCGGCATCCACGCGCTCGATGTCCTCGCCCAGCAGCAGTTGCTGAAAGCCGCGCGGGTTGTTCTCCAGGAATGCCGGCGGATAACCCGTCAGGCCTTCGACGCCGACGCTGGCGTACTGCACACGCCACGGCGGTCGCGCCTCGGCGCGGAACACGAAGCCCGGCAGGTTCCCGACGATCACGCGAAACCGCGATTCGCTGCTGGCCAGCCGCTCGCGCGCCTCGTCCCGCTCGAACAGCGCCCGGCGCATGCGCAACAGTTCCACCACCTGCCGGGCGAGCGCGCGCAACGCCTCGCCCTGCTGCGGAGTGAGCGTGCGAGGCCGCCGGTCGATGGCGCACAGCGTGCCCAGCGCATGACCGCCTTCGGTCACCAGCGGCACGCCCGCGTAGAAGCGGATGTCGGGCGCTCCGGTGACCAGGGGATTTTCGCGAAACCGTGGATCCTTCCGCGCGTCGGCAACCTCCAGCATCTGGTCGGGTTGGAGGATCGCGTGGCCGCAGAACGCGAGCTCGCGCGCGGTTTCAGCCGCTTCCAGGCCGACCCGGGCCTTGAACCACTGACGCTCTTCGTCGAGCAGGCTGATCAGCGCGATCGGCACGTCGCAGATGCTCGAGGCGAGCGTGACGATGTCCTGGTACGAAGGCTCGGGCAGCGTGTCCAGGAGGCGCAGCTCGCGCAGCGCGGCAAGCCGCTCGGCCTCGTTGGCCGGGAGCGCTGCCGGAACCGCGCCGGACGGGCGCGCGTTGGCGGAGGGATGGGACAGAGACGTCATGGCGAACGATTCAGCGCCGAGCATGCCACGCGATCGGGAACACGTCAGGTCGCCGCACGAGGCACGCATCGGATTCCGGCAACGGGCGTCGCCGGGCCATACTCGTGACCCGACTCCCGCCCCCACCGACGCTCCGATGACGACTCCGAACCCCGACGCGCCGCGAACCTTGCACGATGGAAAGTTCCTGAAGCTGCTGCGCGACGGTCATTGGGAATACGTGCGTCGCCAACGCGCCAGCGGCGCAGGTTTCGTCATCGCGGTCACGGAGGCCAACGAGCTCGTGCTCGTCGAACAGTTCCGGGTGCCGCTGCGGCAGCGCGTGATCGAATTGCCGGCGGGAATCATCGGCGACAGCGCCGACACCGCGGGCGAGTCGGCGGAAGCCTCCTCGCTTCGCGAGCTGGAAGAGGAGACCGGTTTCCGCGGACAGGAGGCACATCTGGTCTGTCAGGGTCCGGTGGCTGCCGGCATGACCGACGAGATCGGCTACTTCACCCGGGTCACGGGTCTGCAGCGCGTGAGCAGCGGCGGCGGCGTCGAAGGCGAGGACATCACGGTCCATCTCGTGCCGATCGCGGGCATCGAGAAATGGATCGCCGCGCAGGAGGCGCGCGGAGTTCTGGTGGACTCCCGCATCTACGTTGCGCTCTATTTCGCCGCTCGCTGATCCCGACCCACCATGGCCCGATACGCGTTGTTCCCGCTGACCCTGCTCGCGGCGCTGTCGCTCTGCGGCTGCGCCCACGATTCGGATCGCAAGGAGAAATCGGCGGATGCCGATGCCCCGCCCGCGGCGGAGGCGCCGCCCGCACCCACGCTCGCGTCCGGCGTCGACAAGGCCAATTTCGATCCGACGGTGCGGCCGCAGGACGACCTCTATCGGGCGGTCAACGGCGCCTGGCTGTCGCGCACGCGCATTCCTCCCGACAAGTCCAACTACGGTGCGTTCACCGCGCTGGGCGACGAGGCCGAGGCCCAGCTGCGCGTGATCATCGAGGAGATGGCGGCGTTGAAGGTCGTGCCGCCCAACAGCATCGAGCAGAAGGTGGGCGACGCCTACGCGGCCTTCATGGACGAAAGCCGCATCGAGTCGCTCGGGCTCGAGCCGATCCAGGCGGAGCTCGATGCGATCGACAAGCTGCGTGATCGCCATGAGCTGCTGATGATGATGGCGCGTTTGTATCGCACCGGCGTGAAAGTGCCGCTGGCGGCGTACGTGCACCAGGATGCCAAGGACGCGACGCGCTACGCCGGCGACTTCATGCAGAGCGGGCTGTCGCTGCCCAATCGCGACTTCTATCTGATCCAGGACGCCAAGTTCAAAGCGATCCGCGAGGCGTTTCGCGGACATGTGGCCCGCATGGTCGCGCTGACGGGCAGCGGCGAAGGGCGCCGCGTCGCGGACACCGTGCTCGCGCTCGAAACGCGACTGGCCAGGCACCAGTGGGACAAGGTCGCATTGCGCGATCCGGTGAAGCGCTACAACCCGTATCCGGCGTCCAAGCTGCCGACGCTGGCTCCGCAGATCGACTGGCCGCGGTATCTGCAGGAGGTCGGGTTCGGGTCGCTCGACACGGTGCTGGTGAGCCAGCCCAGCTACGTCACCGAGCTCGGACGGCTGCTCAAGTCCGAATCGCTTTCGCGCTGGAAGACCTATCTCAAATGGCAGGTGCTGAGCGCACGCGCCGAACTGCTGCCGCGCGCGTACGTCGACGAGAACTTCGCGTTCTTCGGCCGCACGCTCAACGGCATCGAGGAGAACGAGCCGCGATGGAAGCGCGGCGTCGGTGTCGTCGAGCAGTCGCTGGGCGAAGCCGTGGGACAGATCTACGTGGCGCGCCACTTTCCGGCGCAGAACAAGGCGCGCATGGAAGCGCTGGTGGCCAATCTCGTGCGCGCGTACGGAAAGTCGATCGACGAGCTCGACTGGATGGGCTCGACCACGCGCGCCGCGGCGCGCGAGAAGCTGTCGAAGTTCGTCACCAAGATCGGCTATCCGCGCGTGTGGCGCGACTACGGGACGCTCAGGATCGGAGCGGGCGACGCCGTCGGCAACCAGCGTCGCGCAGCGGAATTCGAATACGCGCGCGACCTGGCCAAGCTCGGCAAGCCGATCGATCGCGAGGAATGGGGCATGACGCCGCAGACCGTCAACGCCTACTACAACGCGGAGATGAACGAGATCGTCTTTCCGGCGGCGATCCTGCAGCCGCCGTTCTTCGACGTGAACGCCGACGACGCGGTGAACTACGGTGCGATCGGCGCGGTGATCGGCCACGAGATCAGCCACGGGTTCGACGACAAGGGCTCGCAGTACGACGGCGACGGCAACCTGCGCATGTGGTGGACACCGGAGGATCGCGCGCGCTTCGATGCGCTGGGTGCGCGCCTTGCCGCGCAATACGATGCCTACGAGCCCGTCCCCGGCTATCACGTCGACGGCAAGTTCACGCTGGGCGAGAACATCGCCGACCTCGGCGGGCTCAGCATCGCGTATCGCGCGTATCGGCTGTCGCTCGAGAGCCGCGAGGGTCCCGTGATCGATGGGTTGAGCGCGGATCAGCGCTTCTTCATCGGTTGGGCGCAGGCCTGGCGCCGGCTGTATCGGCAGGAGAACCTGCTCAATCGCCTGAAGACCGATCCGCACGCGCCCAGCGAATACCGCTGCAACGGCGTGGTCGAGAACCTTCCGGCGTTCCAGTCCGCCTTCGGCCTGAAGCAAGGCGATCGCATGTACCGCACGCCGGAGCAGCGCCTCAGGATCTGGTGAGGCCCCGTAGCCCCGGCGAAGCCCGGGAGAGAATCCCCGGGGCTACGTCAGCGGGTCTAGTCCAGCACCGGCGCCCGACCGCCGCGCTTCCAGCCATAGCGCGCGAAGCTGATGCGGTCGCCGGCTTCGAACATCACGCCTTCGGCGATCAGCCGCGTCTTCTGTTCGACGTAGGCGGTGCTCGACTTCGGGATCGCGATGCGACCCTGCGCGTTGATGATCCGATGCCAGGGCAGTCGTGCCCCCGCTCCGGCGTCGGATAGCGCCCGACCGACCATGCGCGCGCGACCCGGCAGTCCGGCTTCGTAGGCGATCTGCGCGTAGCTGGCCACGCGACCTTTCGGGACCGAGCGCACGACGCGCCAGATCAGCGGATAGGCCTCGGCGGCGGGGATCGGTCGGGACGGCACGGGGCGGGAACGGGATCCGGGAAGGGCCGCAGCCTATCGCAGCCTCGGGCCCCGCCGACCCCGCGCACTCCGTCGGGGTCGCGTCGTTTTTGCAAACGAGAATGCCTCTCATCTAGAATCGCGAACCGTTTCCAGGCAGAGCGATCCGGCGGACCGGAGCCACCCACGAAACCAGATGGCGATGTCCGGCCACCGGATGCGCCGACCTCAGAAGCCAGGATTCGCCAGGGAGATTGTCCGTCGTGATCACACCGTTGTTTCGCCGTACCCCGCTCGCCGCCGCCCTCGCCCTCACCTTCGGCGCGCCGCTGTGGGCCCAGGAGACGCCCGCTCGCGCCGTGATCACGGCCGAGGCCGAGGAAACGAGCGCGCCCGCCGGCTCGCCCAAGACCGGCCCGACCCACGATGCCGCCGCCACGCGCCTGCCTGCCGTGAAGGTCAAGGAACAGGCCGATCGCGGGTATGCGCCGGAGACGCTGTCGTCTCCCAAGTACACCGCGCCCCTGCTCGACACGCCGCAGAACATCACGGTGATCCCGAAGGAAGTGATCACCGACCAGAACGTGCTCACGCTGCGCGAGATCCTGGGCAACGTGCCGGGCGTGACATTCGGCGCCGGTGAAGGCGGTGGCGGCTACGGCGACAGCATCAACCTGCGCGGCTACAGCGCCAACAGCGACATCCTGGTCGACGGCGTGCGCGACAGCGCGCAGACCTCGCGCTCGGATCCGTTCAACCTGCAGCAGGTCGAGGTGTTCAAGGGCCCGAATTCGGCGTACGCCGGCGCGGGCAGCGTCGCGGGCAACATCAATCTGGTCAGCAAGACGCCCGAGCTCGACGACTTCATGAACTTCACCGGCGCGCTGGGCACCGACGCGTACTACCGCTCGACCGCCGACATCAACCATCGCCTGGGGCCGACGATGGCCGCGCGCCTCAACGTGATGGGGCACTCCAACGAGGTTGCCGAGCGCGACTACGTCGAGAACGAGCGCTGGGGTGTCGCCCCTTCGATCAGCTTCGGCCTGGGCACGCCCACGCAGTTCACGCTGGCGTACTTCCACCAGGAAGACGACAACATCCCCGACTACGGCATCCCGTTCCGCAATTTCGAACGTGTGCCGGGAATCGATCGCTCCAACTTCTACGGCTATCGCGGCATCGACGAGCAGGACATCGAAACCGACCTGGTCACCGCGACCTTCCAGCATGCGTTCACCGACAAGCTGCGCGTCCGCAACCTGTGGCGCTGGGGGCAGATCGACAACCTCACCATCGCCTCGGGCATCCAGGGCCGCGTCTGCATCGAGGCCGGACAGCTGCCGCTGGGCGTGACGTCGGGCGACGCGTGCGCCGCCAGCGGCACCTACGAGCCTTCGGGCGGCCCGCGCGCGCTGCTGCGTGACTATCGCAACACGCTGATGGCCAACCAGACCGACCTGACCTACGAGTTCAACACCGGTCCGATCGCGCACACGCTGGTGGCCGGCGTACAGATCGTCAACGAGGATTACGATCGCGACGGCGCGTCCTCGCTGTTCCGCGACGCGGGCGGTGTGATCCCGACACTGCCGCCGACGGATCTCTACGATCCCGACCTGCAGTTCGACGGCGAGCTCAACTACAGCCTCACCGACCGCACCAAGGCCGATCTGAAGAGCCAGGCCTTCTACCTGCTCGACACGATCGAACTGACGGAGAAGTGGCAGATCACCGGCGGCATGCGCTTCGAGCACAGCTCGGCGCAGATCGCCGCGCTGCCGCCCACCACGGCGACCAGCCGCATCAGCACCAAGGACGACCTGTTCTCAGGCCGCGTCGGCCTGGTCTACAAGCCGGTCGCGAATGGATCGCTGTACGTGGCCTACGGCGAGTCGAAGAATCCGGCGTCGATCACGATCATCAGCAACCCGCGCCCCGGCAACGACGGCAGCCTGTCGCTCAACAACGCCAACGTGAAGCCGGAGAAGACCGAGAGCATCGAGGTCGGCGCCAAGTGGAACCTGTTCCAGGATCGCCTGCAGCTCACCGGCGCGCTGTTCCAGAACGACCGCACCAACACGCGCGTGGCCTCGGGCGATCCGCTGGCCCCCGAGCAGGTGCTGGACGGCGAAAGCCGCGTGAAGGGCTTCGAGCTCGGCGCGTCCGGCCAGGTGACCAACGAGCTGTCGGTGTATTTCACCTACGCCTATCTCGACAGCGAGATCCTGCAGAGCATTTCCGACGGCGACGAGGACGACGGCGACGTCGATCCGCAGAAGGGCCACGCGCTGCCGGCCACGCCGCAGAACTCGGGCAACCTCTGGGTCACCTACGCGCTGCCGCGCGGCTTCGAAGTGGGCTATGGCGCGCAGTACGTCGGCGAGTGGCACCAGACCGCGGTCGACCCCGACAAGATCGAGGACTTCTGGCTGCAGAACGCGCTGGTGGGGTACCGCGTCAATCGCCACCTGCACGTGCGCGTCAACGTCAACAACGTCGCCAATGAGACCTACTACAACCGCGTGCGCGGCAACGTGGTCGGCTGGGCCGATCCCGGCGTCGGACGCACGACCGTCATGACCGCTACGCTCAACTTCTGACGCTCCAGGCAGCCGGCGGTACGAGGCCACCCATCCATGCTCCTTCGCGTTCCCGACGTCTTCACCCCGGCTCAGGCCACGGCTTGCCGCGAGGCGCTCGAACGCGCGGACTGGGTGGACGGCCGCGTCACCGCGGGGCACCAGAGCGCGCGGGCCAAGCACAACCTGCAGCTGGCCGAAGACCATCCGCTGGCCCGCCAATGGGGCGAGACGGTGCTGCAGGCGCTGTCGCGCAACGGACTGTTCCACGCCGCTGCGCTGCCGCTGAAGATCTTCCCGCCGCTGTTCAACTGCTACCGCGAAGGCGGCAACTTCGGCGTGCACGTGGACAACGCGATCCGCGACGTTCGCGGCACCTCGCATCGGGTCCGCACCGATCTGTCGGCGACGCTGTTCCTCAGCGAACCCGACAGCTACGACGGCGGTGAACTGGTCGTCGAAGACAACTACGGGACGCACGCGGTGAAACTGCCGGCGGGTCACCTGGTGCTGTATCCAGCCAGCAGCCTGCACCGGGTCAACACGGTGACGCGCGGCGCGCGCATGGCCTCGTTCTTCTGGATCCAGAGCCTCGTGCGCGACGATGGCGAGCGCACGCTGCTGTTCGATCTGGACCAGGCAATCACGCGCCTGGGGCACGACACGCCGAACCATCCGGCGCTGGTCTCGCTGACCGGGACCTACCACAACCTGCTGCGCCGCTGGGCCGACGCGTGACCCGCAGCGATCGATCGCACAACGACTGGAGTCGCCGTGGCGGCGGCAGCGCGCTGGCGTTGATCGTGGCGCTGCACGCCGGCGTGCTGTGGGGCCTGATGCAGATCGAGTCGGTGCGCGAGGCGGTGCAGGAGGCGGTGCCGATCATGGTCGGCCTGGTGACGCTCCCGCCCAAGGCGCCGCCCAAGCCGCAGATCGAACCGCCGCCGCCGCCCAAGCCCCCCCCGGTCAAGCCCAGGCCCCAGCCGCAGATGATCGCGGCGCAGACCGAGGCGCCGGCTCCGATCTCGGCGCCGATCCCCGAGCCGGTGCCGGTGATCGAAGAACCGCCGCCGCCGCCGCCACCGCCCGCCGCCGCCGAGCCGGCGCCGGTGATCCCGCCCAATTTCGTCGCGGCCTATCTCGACAATCCGGCACCGTCCTATCCGTCGAGTTCGAAGCGCCTGGGCGAATCGGGCACCGTGCTGCTGCGCGTGGTGGTCGACGAGAACGGACGCCCGGCGTCGGTCGACGTCGCCACGAGCAGCGGTTTCGAACGCCTCGACCGCGCCGCGATCGACGCGGTGCGCCGCTGGAAGTTCGTTCCGGCCAAACAGGGCGATCGCGCCGTCAAGGCCGCGGTGCTCGTACCGCTCGAATTCCAGCTCACTTCTTCCTGATTCCAGACCGAGTCCCACATGACCCCGACTCCGAACAGCATGGGCTTCGCCCACTTCCTCGCGCAGGCCGACGGCGTCGCCAAGTTCATCCTGGTGGCGATGCTCATCGCGTCGATCGCGAGCTGGTACCTGATCCTGACCAAGGCGATCGGGAACTGGATCATGCGACGCCGCTCGGACCGGTTCCTCGATTTCTTCTGGAACGCGCCGTCGCTCGACGAGGTGGCGACGCACGTCGAACAGCACCATCCGCGCGAACCGTTCGCGCACCTGGCCTATCACGGCCTCGTGGCGAGCCGTCACCACGCGCGTCACGGCGTGAACAAGCTCGATGAAGCGGGAACCTCGTCCGACTTCATCACCCGCATCCTCAAGCGCACGATCGACGAGGACACCGCCAAGATGGAATCGGGCCTGACGGTCCTGGCATCGATCGGATCGACCGCGCCGTTCGTGGGACTGCTGGGCACGGTTTGGGGCATCTACCACGCGCTCGTCGCCATCGGCATGAGTGGCGCAGGAACGCTCGACAAGGTCGCCGGCCCGGTCGGCGAAGCGTTGATCATGACGGCGATCGGCCTTGCGGTCGCGATCCCCGCGGTGCTCGGCTACAACTTCATCGTGCGCGCCAACCGCATGACGCTGGCACGCCTGGATTCCTTCGCGCACGACCTGTTCGCGTTCCTCGCCACCGGCGCCAAGATCGACTCGCAGACGCTGCAGGAACCGGCCGCCGGCGCCAACGTCGCGCCGCTGCGCAGGGCCTGAGCCATGGCCTTTGGAAGCTTCAACTCGGGTTCGAACTCCGCGCCGATGGCGGAGATCAACGTCATCCCGCTGGTCGACATCATGCTGGTGCTGCTGGTGATCTTCATCATCACCGCGCCCCTGCTCACGCACGCGGTGAAGATCGATCTTCCCAAGGCCGAGAGCAGCGCCAACGTCCTCAAGGTCGACAACGTGCAGCTCGCGATCGACGGCGCCGGCACCGTGTTCTGGAACGGCGAGGTGCTGGACAAGAACCAGCTGGCCGAGCGCATGCGCGCGACCAGCGCGATGCCGGTCCACCCGGAGATCCACATCCACGCCGACCGCAACGCCCGCTACGAGACCATCGCCGAAGTCATGAGCGAGGCCGCGCGCAACGGCCTGACCAAGATCGGCTTCGTCACCGACCCCAACGTCGATCGCGCTCGCTGATCCCGAATCGAACCGCTCTTCGCATGCGCAATCTCTGGTTTCAGTTGCACTGGCTGCTCGGCATCACGGCCGGCCTGGTCCTCGCGGTGATGGGCATCACCGGCGCGGCGCTGTCGTTCGAAAACGAGCTGCTGCGCGCGCTCAATCCCGCCGCGACGACCGTCGCGGCGCAGCGCGATCCGATGCTCACGCCGCCGCAGCTGCTGGAGCGCCTGACCCGGACCCAGCCCGAACGCGCGATCGGTTCGATCAGCATGTCGAACGTCCCCGGCCGCGCCGCGCGCGTGGGGTTCCTGCCGCCGGGCAAAGCCAAGGCCAGGGCGCCGGGCAACGGCGGCGCTCGTCCACGCATGGACATGCACTTCGCCGATCCCTACACCGGCACGCTGATCGGCCGCGAAGACGATCTGCTGGGACACGATTCGCTGCATCTGATGGAAGACCTGCACCGGCGCCTGGCGGCCGATGACAAGGGCAAGGCCGTCACCGGCGCGAGCACCGTGGTGCTGTTGTACCTGGCCGCTTCGGGCCTCTATCTGCGCTGGCCGCGCCGCTGGCGCGACCTGCGCGCATGGTTGGCGGTGCGCTGGCGCATGCGCTCGGCGCCGTTCCTGAAGAACCTGCACGAGGTCGTCGGCACCTGGCTGCTGCTGCCGTACGTGCTCGTCGCGCTCACCGGCCTGTGGTGGTCGTACGAGTGGTATCGCAACGGCGTGCTGTCGCTGACCGGCTCCAAGCCGCCCGCACGCGCCCCGGCACGCGATGCCGGCGTGGCGCCCGCGCCCGTCGCGCAGATCGACGCCGCCTGGACGGCGTTCACGCGGCAGGTCGCCGCGTCCGGCGGATGGTCCAGCGTGAGCTTCAACGTGCCCGCCGCGGACCAGCCGCTGGTGCTGAGCTACGTCGACGCCGATCCCGCGCACGAGCGCGCCAACAACCGCCTGGTGGTGGACCTGTCCAGCGCCACGGTGCGCGAGCACGAGCGCTACGACGACAAGAGCGCCGGGCAGAAGCTCGCGGCGAGCATGTTCGTGCTGCACAAGGGCAGCTTCTTCGGTGTGGCCGGAACCGTGGCGATGATGCTGGCAAGCCTGTCGATGCCGCTTTTCGCGGTGACCGGCTGGATGCTCTATCTGAAGCGTCGCCGGCGCGGCTCGCTGGTCGCGCGCCCGATGGCGGCGGAGGACGAAGCGGGCGAACCGGCAGCCTGAGGCCGGACGACCCGCTCAGAACGAGGTCTGTTCCTTGACCGCGTTCTTTGGCAGCACGTCCTTGGCCTGCGGGATGATCTTGGACGTGGCCAGCTCCGCGTAGAAACGCGCGAGGATCCGATCGATGCCGGCCTTGCGATCCTCGACGGGATCGTTGAACAGCGACAGCGACGTCTTGACCTGCTCGGTGTAGACGAACTGCTTGATCGGCATCGGGCCGTCGAGCACCTCGATGGTGAGCGTGTGCTCCTCGCGCAGCGGCGCGGGCAGCAGCATCAGCGTCGCGACCGAGGCGATCGCACCGGCGGTCTGCGCGGCGGTATGCGTGCCCTTCCAGCGATAGGTCATCACCAGCGTGTGCGGCCACACCGGCCGCATCCGCTCGACGCGCACGAAGCGGCCGGAGCCACGCACCGAATCGGAGATGTACTGCGCGACCTGCGCCTCGTTCTCCATCACGTATTCGCCGGCGTCCAGGCTGAAATTGACCGGCACGAAACGATCGTCAGGGGCGATGTCGACCGCGGGCTGCGGCACCACGTGGGCGGTCGAGGCGCACGCGCCGAGCATCGCGGCCGACAGGATCAGCGTCGCCTTCATTCGGATCGATGCACGCATCGCGTTCTCTCTGGTCCTGCCGCACGCCATGTGGCGGCATCGGCGCCGCCGTGATTCCAGAATGCCGCGTCAGGTCCCGCGGGCGGCACCGGGGCACGGCGAACGGTCGCGCCCGGACGTCGAACGGAAGGCCCCGGGTTGCAGATCGCCCGGCCGCCGTCCCGCCTATTCCGTTCCGGGCTCGCCCAGCGTGACCACCACCTCGCGCTCCTGGTTGATGCGTTTGACGCGCAGGGTCACCTTTTCGCCCGGCTGGTGGCGTTCGAGCTGCTCGAGCAGGTCGTCGAAGTTCGCGATCGGGTGATCGTCGACCGCGACGATCATGTCGCCGACGACGATGGTGCCGTCGCGCTCGCGACGGAACGGCTCGAGGCCGGATCCGTCCGCCGGACCGCCCTTGTTGATGCCGACGATGGCCAGGCCCGGCCCGAGACCGAGCGCTTCGTTGAGATCGGGCGGCGCGGCGGAGAAGCCCAGCGTGGGTCGCGTGACGCGCCCGTCGCGGATCAGGCGCGGCACGATGCGGTTGACCTCGTCCGCCGGAATGGCGAAGCCGATGCCGGCGCTGGCGCCGCTGGGACTGTAGATCGCGGTGTTGACGCCGATCAGCCGGCCGGCCGAATCCAGCAGCGGGCCGCCGGAGTTGCCGGGGTTGATCGCCGCGTCGGTCTGGATCACGCCGCGGATCGCGCGACGCGTCACCGACTCGATCTCGCGATCCAGCGCGCTGACGATGCCGGTGGTCAGCGTCTGGTCCAGGCCGAAGGGATTTCCGATCGCGTACACCGCCTGTCCCACCACCAGGTCGCTGCTGCTGCCCACGATGATCGGCGGCAGTCGATCGCGCGGCGCTTCGATGTGCAGCACCGCGAGGTCGCGATCCGGAAACGCGCCCACCAGCTTGGCCTCGTACGTGCTCTGGTCGGCCAACGTCACGCGCGCGGCGTCGCTGTTCTGGATCACATGGAAGTTGGTGACGACGTGGCCGTCGGCGTCCCAGATGAAACCGCTGCCGGTGCCGCGCGGCACCTGGGTGATACGGCGCGAGAACAGGTTGGCCATGTGCTCGACGGTGGTGATGTTGACCACCGAGGGCGACACCGCGCGGAACACCTCGATGTTGTTGCGCTCGAAGTCGCCCAGGTCGCTGCGCGCGGTCACCGCGCGCGCCTGCGCCGCCGGGCGCACCGGCGCCGGTTCGGGAATGCCGCGCCGTCCCAGCCAGAAGAACAGCGCACCGAACAGGAAGCCGGCGAGCAGCACCGGCAGCAGCACGCGACCGCGCTGCCGAATCCGGGACAGCAGTAAGTGATGTCCGCGCATGCAGGGAACGGGGCTTCTGATGGTGATTGGGCGCACGAAGCGTAGCGAAGATCGAGGCCGCCGGGACCGCGAATCCCGCGGGGCGTCGGTCCCGGGCTGCGCCCGGGCTACGGGATCGGCGCGATCCGCGTAAGCTGCGCCCCGAAGCCGGGGGTGCCGCGCGTGACGTGGCTGAGATCAGACCCTTGGAACGTAGCCGCCCTCACTTTTCATCCAGGCGGCGCACGGAAGGCTCGAGCGACGCGATCCGCCCAGGGTGCGCGCGCCGGGGAACCGTCCATGCGCCGCGGAGCCCGCATCGATGAACGCCCCGCACGCACCCGATACGACGACCTTGCAGTCGCAGGCCGACCAGCTCTCGGCCGAGGTGTGCCGTCCCTTCCCCGCCTCGCGCAAGATTTTCGTCGAGGGCCCCGAGGGCGTTCGCGTCGCGATGCGCGAGATCACGCAGACCGACACGCGCACCGCGCAGGGCGCCGAGCCCAACCCGCCGATCACGGTGTACGACACCAGCGGTCCCTATTCCGATCCGGCCGTGCGCATCGACCTGCGCAGCGGGCTGCCGGGCCTGCGCACGCCCTGGATCGAGGCGCGCGGCGACACCGAGGAACTGCGTGGGCCGTCGTCGGTCTTCGGTCGGATCCGCGCGGCGGATGACAAGACGGCGGCGCTGCGGTTCGAGCACATTCGTGCGCCGCGCCGCGCCCTCTCCCGCCCCTCAGGGGCACCCTCTCCCGCAAGCGGGAGAGGGGACAGCTCGAGCTCCGCTCTCCCGCTTGCGGGAGAGGGGCGGGGACAGAGGGCCTCCGCCCCGACCGGCAACGTCACCCAGATGCACTACGCGCGCCGCGGGATCATCACGCCGGAGATGCACTACATCGCGATCCGCGAGAACGCGCGGCTCGAAGAACTGCGCGCGACCTACGAGAAGGCCGGCTACCTGCGCCGACTGCACCAGGGCCAGCGCTTCGGCGCGCTGATCCCCGACCAGATCACGCCCGAGTTCGTGCGCGACGAGGTCGCGCGCGGACGCGCGATCATCCCGGCGAACATCAACCATCCCGAGCTCGAGCCGATGATCATCGGCCGCAACTTCCGGGTGAAGATCAACGCCAACATCGGCAACAGCGCCGTCACCTCCTCGATCGCCGAAGAGGTCGAGAAGATGGTCTGGTCGACGCGCTGGGGCGGCGACACGGTGATGGACCTGTCCACCGGCAAGAACATCCACGAGACGCGCGAGTGGATCCTGCGCAACTCGCCTGTCCCGATCGGAACGGTTCCGATCTACCAGGCGCTCGAGAAGGTCAACGGCAAGGCCGAGGAACTGACCTGGGAGATCTTCCGCGACACGCTGATCGAGCAGGCCGAACAGGGCGTCGACTATTTCACGATCCACGCCGGCGTGCTGCTGCGCTACATCCCGCTCACGGCCAATCGCGTGACCGGCATCGTTTCGCGCGGCGGCTCGATCATGGCCAAGTGGTGCCTGGCGCATCACAAGGAGTCGTTCCTCTACGAACACTTCGAGGACATCTGCCAGATCATGAAGGCCTACGACGTGAGCTTCTCGCTCGGCGACGGCCTGCGCCCCGGCTGCATCGCGGATGCCAACGACGAGGCGCAGTTCGGCGAGCTGCACACGCTGGGCGAGCTCACGCAGATCGCGTGGAAGCACGACGTGCAGGTGATGATCGAAGGTCCGGGCCACGTGCCGATGCAGCTGATCAAGGAGAACATGGAGGAGCAGCTCAAGCACTGCTTCGAGGCGCCGTTCTACACGCTCGGGCCGCTGACCACCGACATCGCGCCGGGCTACGACCACATCACCAGCGGCATCGGCGCGGCGAACATCGGCTGGTACGGCTGCGCGATGCTCTGCTACGTCACCCCGAAGGAGCACCTGGGACTGCCCGATCGCGACGACGTGCGCGAAGGCATCGTCACCTATCGCATCGCGGCGCACGCCGCGGACCTGGCCAAGGGCCATCCCGGCGCGCAGGTGCGCGACAACGCGCTGTCCAAGGCACGCTTCGAGTTCCGCTGGGAGGACCAGTTCAACCTGGGCCTGGATCCGGAGAAGGCCAAGGAGTTCCACGACGAGACGCTGCCGCAGGAAGGCGCCAAGCTCGCGCACTTCTGCTCGATGTGCGGCCCGCACTTCTGCTCGATGAAGATCACGCAGGACGTGCGCGAGTACGCCGCCAAGCTGGGTACCGACGAACGCAGCGCGCTGGAAAAAGGCATGGCGGAAAAGTCGGCCGAGTTCCGAGAGGCCGGCGCCGAGGTCTATCGCACGCTCTGAGGTCGCGTTACCGGCGGGATGCGCGGCCGCTTTCCCGCCTTGCGCACCAGCCCGATGCAGGCCTTGGACAGTTGGCGCCGCTGCCCGAGAGATCGTCGTGTCGCGCCTTCTGCACCAGCTCCCAGCCCGAGGTGTCGCGGGTGCTGCGCGACAGCTCGGTGACGGTGGCGCGGAACGCTTCGCCGCCGATCGAGACGGCGATCGCCGCGGCAACCTCGTCCTGCACGTCGAGCAGGCCGGTCAGCGGCCGCTCGTACGACGTCGACCAGGCCAGTCACCCGCACTGCGTATCGGCGAGTTCGGCGACCCCGCGCACGCGCTCACCATCGTGGTGCACGCTGCCGTGCACGACGAAGCGCACGCCCAGCTTCTGCGCGATCTGGACGCTCGACAGGTTGCCGCCGCGAAGCGCGAACGAGTCGGACCGTCGCGCGATGCGGCGGTAGCCGGCGCGGCTCAGCGCCGAGATCAGCTCGCATGAAAGCCCGTCGGCGACGTAGGCGTCGGACTCCGCATGGCGCGAGACGTACACGAACGGGATCACGGCGATGCCGTCGACCGACGTCGGCGCCGCAACGCCGCGTTCGACGGCTTGCACCGGTGCTTCGCTATTGGCAGGGGCCCGCCGGGTCCACCTCCACAACATCAGCGGAACGATCACGCTCGCCACCGATAGCCGGGCCGATACCCCGGAAAGAGAGTCCGAATTTTGCGTAACCCGATCGGCCATGCGCGGACGATATCACCGGGTTTCGCGACCGGCGGGCGTCGTCGCAAGCGGCCTTCGCAAGTACGTCTTGACCGCGCCGGCGCCTTCCCGCCTACTCCCCGGGTCGATCAGCAGCGCGAGGCGTCCGGGAAGGGACACGATCCGCTGTGGTGACCCGCCCTTCGAAGCAGGCGGACGTCAGGGGATAGAAGCGCATGACGGGGAAAACCAGGGTCGCGATTCTGGGCGGGGGCGTGGGCGCCATCAGCGCCGCCTACCAGCTCACCTCGTTTCCCGGCTGGCAGGACCGATTCGAGATCACGCTCTACCAGATGGGCTGGCGCCTGGGCGGCAAGTGCGCGAGTGGTCGCAATGCCGATCATGGCCAGCGCATCGAGGAGCACGGCCTGCACATCTGGCACGGCTTCTACGACAACGCGATCCGCCAGATGCGCGACTGCTACGCGCACGCCGGACCCATGGGCGGCGTGTTCCGCAATTTCGACGACGCGTTCGACGAGTTCAACAACATCACGCTGACCGAACGCGTCAACGGGCAGTGGCGCAACTGGTTCATGCAGCCACCCCGCAATTCGGCCACGCCCGGAAGCGGCGGCGAGCTGCTCACGCCGTGGGAATACTGCGGCGAAGCGCTGCGCATGCTGCGCAGGATGTTCGACGGCGTGCCCGACGCAGCTGCCGGCCTTGCGGCGGTGTCGCGCGACGACGTCCATCCCGATCTGCCGGTGGCGCGCAGCGCCATCGCACCGGAAGGCGCGCGCACCCGCCTGCACCTGCTGCTGGCCGTGTTCGGCGAGATGCCCAAGCTGGTCGGCGTGCTCGGCGCCGCGCCACGTCGCGCGCTGCTCGCGTTGCTCGACGATGCACTCGAGGAGATGCGCGAGCGTCTGGCCGAAAGCGGCAACGAGGACGATGCGCGACGCCGTTTCCTGGTCGCCGCGGACCTGGTCCTCGCCGCGATCACCGGCGCGATCCAGGACGAGGTGGTGCTGCACGGATTCGATGCGATCGACGACCAGGAGATCACCGCGTGGCTGCGCAAGCACGGCGCGAGCGAAGAGGCGCTCGACTCGGCGCTGGTCTGCGGCATCTACGACTACGCGTTCGGCTTTCGCAACGGCATCGCCGGCGCCGAGCACCGGGCGATCGCCGCCGGCACCTCGTTGCGCGGTCTGTGCCGCATGACCTTCACCTACAAGGGCTCGTACTTCTACAAGATGCGAGGCGGCATGGGCGACACGGTGTTCACGCCCTACTACAAGGTGCTCAGGTCGCGCGGCGTGAAATTCCGGTTCTTCCACAAGGTGACCGGACTCGAAGCCGACGCCAAGGGCGAACGGCTGCAGCGCATCACGATCCAGCGCCAGGCCGATCTCGTCGGTGCGGAGTACGACCCGCTGGTGCCGATCGACGGCCCGGGCGGCACGCGATATCACTGCTGGCCGTCGAAGCCGCGCTTCGCGCAGCTCGCGCAGGGCGCCGAGCTCGACGCCAGAAACATCGACCTGGAGTCGTCGTGGTCGGGCTGGAACGGCGTCGGCGCGCTCACGCTCGAAGCGGGGCGCGACTTCGACAAGGTCATTCTCGGCATCCCGATCGGCGCGCTGCGCGAGATCAGCACCGACCTGCGCCGCGATCCGCGCTGGGCCGACATGCTCGACCAGGTCCAGACCACGCGCACGATGGCCTGCCAGCTGTGGATGAAGTCCGACCTGGACGATCTGGGCTGGGAACACGGCCCGACCGTGCTGTGCGCTTTCGCGGACGATCTGAACACCTGGGCGGACATGAGCCACCTGCTCCCGCTCGAGCGCTGGCCGCGCGGGCGCAAGCCCAAGTCGGTCGCCTACTTCTGCGGACCGATGGCGGACGATCCCGCGCAGGCGCCGTACACCGACACCGGCTATCCGGCGCGCGAACGCGACAAGGTGCGTGCGCACGCACGCCAGTGGATCGAGCAGAACCTCGGCACCCTGTGGCCCGCGGCCGGCACGCCCTGCTGGGACCGCATGCAGTCGGCCAAGCCTTGCGACGGCGATGCCGCGTTCGAGGCGCAGTACTTCCGCGCCAACATCGATCCGTCGGAGCGCTACGTGCTCTCGGTGCCGGGCAGCACGCAATACCGCCTGCGCTCCGACCAGTCGGGATTCGCCAACCTGTTCCTCGCCGGCGACTGGACGCACAACGGCATCAACGCCGGCTGCGTCGAAGCCGCGGTGATGTCGGGGATGCGCGCGGCAGCGGGATTGGCGGAGGAGCAGGTCCAGATCGTCGGCGAGTCCGACGGGGTCAAGGGCGCGGCCCGCAACGAGTTGCGCCCGCCGGACCTGATCAGCCTGCCCGCGCAGAACCAGTCCTGGCCCTGGAGCGCGATGTACGGCATGGCGCAGACCTCGGGTGCGAGCGCGCTGATCGCGCTGCCGCGCGAGATCGTGCAGTCGATGCTCGAGCCCGGCCTGACGCTGGCGCCGCAGGACCTCACGCCCGCGACCCAGCATCCGGTGCTGCTGCTGTTCGGCTGGCAGAGCGACGTGCGGCCCAATCGCGTCCCCTTCGGCGGCGGCCGCTACATGGAGTTCATCGTGTCGGTGCCGTTCGTGCAGCACCGCGACGCGCGCCTGCACGACCGATGCCCCGGCCCGTTCATCTACATGCCCAGGCTGTTCCTCGACCAGCTGTTTCCGACGCTGCTCGGCATCTGGGGCTACGGCTACAACAAATCGCTCGCGACGATCCGCGCCGACCAGCGCGACTACACGGTGTTCCGCCGCAACACGCAGAGCGCGCTGATCAGCGCCTCATACCAGGCCGTGGGCGCCACCGGATCGGAGACGGACTTCCCGCACTTCTCGGTCGCGCGCAAACCCTACGGGCTGCCGCTGATCAGTCGCACGCTGTTCGGCAGCTGGCACTACTCGTTCTACGACTTCGCGCTCGGCCAGGCGCTGATCCAGCCGATCGAGATGACCATCAAGGTGTATTCCCGCGAGGTCGGCGGATTGCCGCCGGGTACCTACACCGTGCCCAGCATCCAGAAGCAGGGGCTGGGCGCCTTCTTCATCACCACCGACGCAACGATCAGCAACCCGCTGCAGAGCCCGATGCTGGCCGCGCAGATCCGCGCGCGCAGCATCCAGGGCAAACCGCCACTGCTGCCGTTCGAGGGACACTAGCCGTGGCCAAGCAGAGCCGCTTCCTCACCTACCTGTTCTGCGACCTGGTCGGCTCGACCGAGCTGACGCGCGATCACGAGCCCGAGGACGCGTTCGAGCTGATCGTGGGGTTCCAGGACGCCTGCCGGCAGCACATCGAACGCTTCCAGGGCTACGTCGCCTGCTACATGGGCGACGGCGTCGTGGGCTACTTCGGCTATCCCGTTTCGATGGAGTCGAGCGCCGAGGCCGCGATCCGCTGCGCGCTGGAACTGCTGCGCGACGTCCAGTCGCGCGCCGAGCCGCTGAAGATGCGCGTGGGCATCGCCAGCGGCTGGGGTGTTCTGGGTGAGGTGCGCGTCGGCGGGCACGTTGTCGAAGTCGCGGCGGTCAGCGACGCGGCCAATCTCGCCGCGCGGCTGGAGAGCGCCGCCGCGCCCGACGAGATCCTGGTGTCCGACGAGGTGTATCGCGAGGTCGAAGGCCTTTTCGGATTCCATCCGCCACGCGAGCTCGAGCTCAAGGGTTTTGCGCAGACGCAACGCGCGCACGCGGTCGCCGGCTACGGCGACTTCCGCTCGCCCTCGCACCGGCGCGCCGAACGCCAGGCCTCGGCGCTGGTCGGCCGCGACGTGCAGCTCGACGTCCTCGCGCAACTGTGGGAACGCGCGCAGGGCGAGGCGCTGGGCAGCAGCGTGCTGGTGCGCGGCCTGGCGGGCATCGGCAAGTCCACGCTGCTGCGCAACCTGCGCACGCGCGCGCGCCGTGATGCCGAGCGCAGCATCACGCTGTATGCGTCGCGTTTCGAGGAGCACACCGCGTTCTACCCGTTCCGCGCCTGGCTCGAGGAACTGCTCGACGATCAGCCGCCCGATTTTCTGCAGTCGCGCCTGCGCGACCTGCTGCCAATCGACGAGGCCGAGGTCGCGCACCAGGCGCTCGACGTGCTGCTGGGCCGCGCCGCCCAGCCCACGTGGCCACCCAAGTTGTTGCGCGAACGGGTCTGCGCCGCCTTCGTGGGCGTGATGCGCGGACTGAGCCGCGAGTCGTCGCTGCTGCTGCTGATCGAGGACCTGCACTGGCTCGATCCGAGCAGCGCCGAGATCGTCGCGCGGCTGCAGGAACACTGCGCGTCGCACGCGCTGCTGATGGTCGCAAGCTCGCGTCCGCGTCCGATGCCCGGCGCGGGAACCTGGAATCTCATGCTGGAGCTGGGCGAGCTGTCCGATGACGAGGTCCAGAGCCTGATCGGCGCGCTCGACACCGAGCAGCGGCTGCCGCCGTCGGTGCGTCGCGAGATCGCGCTCAAGGCCGAGGGCATTCCGCTGCTGCTGCGCGAGTTCACGTTGGCCACGCTGGCCGCCGGCGCGCAGGGCGCCATCGCCATTCCCGACTCGCTGCTCGAATCCTTCGGCGCGCGCATCGACGCGCAGACCCAGGACCTGGACGTGATCGGCGCCGCCGCGGCGATCGGCGAGGCCTTCACGCCCGCCCTGCTCGCGCAGACGCTGCGCCGCACCGAGGAGGAGACCGAACGCATCCTGCTCACGATGCGCGGCACGGACCTGATGGTGGCGTACAACGGGTCGCAGGGCCGCGTGTACGACTTCTCGCACGCGCTGCTGCGCGACGCGGCGTATCGCAGCCTCGTGCGCAAGCAGCGCACCGAGCTGCATCGCAAGATCCTGGCGGCCAGCCGCGCGATGGACCCGGAGTGGATGCGCAGCCAGCCGATGCAGGCGGCGCACCACCTGCAGGCGATCGAGTCGCACGTCGAAGCCATCAACGTGCTGTTCGATGGCGCGCGCCTGCGCTTCGCGGCATCGCAGTTCTCCGAGGCGGCGGGCCTGATCACCAACGCGATCGCGATCCTGCCGATGGTGGCCGACGAGCAGGCGCGCCTGGGCCTGGAGCTGCAGCTGCAGACGCTGCTCGGACTGACGCTCACGCAGATCAAGGGGTTCGGCGAACCCGAGGCGAACCAGGCCTACACCCGCGCGTGGTCGATCTGCGGCCAGCTGCAGCGCAGCGGCGAGCCGGAGTTCTGCGCGATCTGGGGCATCTGGGCGCACAAGATCGTGGTCAGCGAGGTGGCGCTGAGCCGGACGCTGACCGAAAACCTCGACCGCATCGCGGCCGACATGCGCCGCGAGGACCTCGCGCTGCTGGCGCGCACGGCGGGTGTGACGACGTCGCTGTGCACCGCCGACTTCGCCGTCGTACCCGGCCATCTGGACGCCGTGCTCGCCGCCTACGACCCGGCGCGGCACGCGGGCCTGGCGCTGTCGTACTCGATGGATCCCAAGGCGCTGTCGCTGCTGTTCGCCTCGCACGCGCTGTCGATCTGCGGCGATCGCGAGCGCGCCGCCTGGGCACGCGACGAGGCCATCGCGCACGTGCAGGCGCTCGGCTACGAATTCCTGCAGCCCTACGCGACGATCTTCGGTTGGGGCTCGTCGCTCTACTTCGGCGCCGACGAGTCCGTTCTGCAAACCCTCGACGCCGCGATCGTGCAGGCCGAACGCCTCGCGCTGCCGTTCTGGGTGGTCAGCGGCCTGATGTGGAAAGGCGTTGCGCTGTACCACCTGGGCCGCGACGCCGAGGCCGACGCCTGCCTGCGCATGGGCCTGGACACCTCCGCGCTGATCGGCCTGAGCCTCTTGGTGCCTTATCTGCGCGCGGTGCACGCGGCGGTCCTCGCGCGACTGGATCGACTGGACGCGGCGCTGCCGATGTTCGAGCAGAGCCTGGCGCAGGCGCACGCCACCGGCGAGACCTTTGCGCTGGCCGAAGTGCACCGGCTCTACGCCGAGGCGCTGATGCGCACGGGCGGGGCGGCGCAGCGCGACGAGGCGCGGCGCCAGCTGGCCGCCGGCGCGGAAATTGCGGAACGCCAGGCGGCGAAGGGTTGGATGACCCGCCTGCGTGAAACCCTCGCGCAGTGGGATCGCGTTGCGACCCGGTCCGACGGAATCGAGGAGCTCGGTCAGGTCCAGCGCTGATTGAGGGCCGCCCTCGACTCGTCCAGGATTCGCCGTTCGTCCCCGTTTCTCTGCGCCCGTCCTATCGCACGTGACATCCGAGCCGCTGTCCACGCCCGTCGAATCGACCCCACCGCCGCGTGCCCGGCGGCGCTGGCCGTGGATCCTGCTGGCGGTCCTGCTGCTGCTCGCGGGCCTGATGTTCGCCGGATGGCGCGTGGCGCTCGACCGGCTGCAGAAGCAGGTGCTGGAGGCATTGGGCCCCGAGGCGGAGCTGCGCGAACTGAGCGTGGCGTGGCCGGGAATCCTGGTGATCGAGGATCTGCGCCTGAAGGCGCCGAAGGACTGGCCCGCGCAGGAGACGCTGCGCGCCGATCGTGTGGAAGTGGTGCCGACACTGCGCTCGCTGATCACCGAGCGCGCCATCGTCAACGAGATCAACATCGAAGGGGCCTACCTGTCGGTGCTGCGCACGCGACAGGGCAAGCTCGTGATCCTGCCCACGCTGATCGATCGCGCACGCGCCAAGAGAGCCGAGGCCTCCAACGATGAGCAGTCCGGTCCGCGCGCGCTGACGCTGTTCCTCATCGACCTCAAGGGCGCCGTGGTCGACTACTACGACGCCACCGTGCGCGAGCCCAAACCCGTCAACCTGCGCCTGGTCGATGTCGCCGCGACGTTCGAGGACCTGAAGCTGCCCGAACTCGACGCGCGCAGTGCGCTCAAGCTCGAAGGCCGGGTCATCGGAGAACCGCCACCGCGCGACGAGGCCGGCAAGAACAAGCCGCCGCGCGATGCGGACGCCGAGAACGCGCGCAAGGGCTCGAAGAAGGACGGCACGCTGCAGGTCGTGGGCTGGATGCAGGTCGCCTCGCGCGAGTCCGAGCTCAAGATCGTGCTCGAGAACGTCGACCTCGTACCGCTCGAGCCGTACCTCATCAAGAAATCGGAAACCGGGGTCAAACGCGGCCGCCTGTCGCTCGATCTGACTTCGAAGGTGCGTGAGCGCCGGCTGCACGCCCCCGGTCGATTGACGCTCGAGGATCTGGAGCTCGATTCCGGCGGCGGATTTCGCGGCACCTTCATGGGCATGCCGCGCAGCGCGGTGATCGCGGCACTCAAGCGCGGTGGCGACAAGATCGAGCTCGACTTCACGCTCGAAGGCGACCTGGACAACACGCAGTTCTCGCTCAACGAGACGCTGGCCACCCGCATCGCGTTCGGCACCGCACAGGCGCTGGGCGTGGGTTTCGTCGACATCATCAAGAACGTCGGCACGTTCGGCGGCGACGCGCTGGAAGCCACCGGCAGCGCCATCGGCAAGCTGTTCGGGAAAGACGACGACGAGTCCGAGTAGCCCGGGTGAAGCCCGGGAAGCGGCTGCGTGAACGCCCTACCCGCCCAAACGGATGACGTTGCGGGCGGCATGCCCGCGATAATGGGCGCCTTTCCCTGCCCGATGCCGTCTTCCGTCATGTCCGAACCGTCCTCCACTGCTTCGCACCGCCCGACCGTCATGCAGGCCTTCACCAGCCTGTCGCACGACGAGATGGAGATCCTGGGCAACGCCGACCGCTTCGCGCAGGCCGAGCTCTATCCGCTGGCGCAGAAGATGGACGACGAGGAGTGGTGGCCCGCCGACGCGTTCCCGAAGATCGGTGCCACCGGCTATTTCGGCGTGACCGCGCCCGAGGCCTACGGCGGATCGGGGCTCGATGTCTTCACGTCGGGCCTGATCCTGCAGGCGTTCTCGCGCTGGAACCATGCGATGGCGCTGGCCTGGGTCGCGCACGAGAACCTGTGCCTGCACAACATCCTGCGCAACGCCAACGAGGCACAGAAGCAGAAGTACGTGCCGGGCCTGTGCAAGGGCACCGCGATCGGCGCGCTGGGCCTGACCGAGCCCGGCGCCGGCTCCGACGCACTGGGCTCGATGCGCACCACCGCGCGACGCGAAGGCGGCCACTACGTGCTCAACGGTCGCAAGATCTACATCACCAACGGCCCGGTCGCCGACGTGCTGCTGGTCTACGCCAAGACCGACAAGGACAAGGGCGCGCAAGGCATCAGCGCGTTCATCGTCGAAAAGGATTTTCCCGGCTTCAAGGTCGCGCAGAAGCTCATCAAGATGGGCTTCCGCGGCTCGCAGACCGCCGAGCTCGTGTTCGACGACTGCAGGGTGCCGGCGGAGAACCTCGTCGGCGCCGAGAACAACGGCGTGCGCGTGGTGATGTCGGGCCTGGACCTCGAGCGCGCGATGATCTCGCCGATCTGCCTGGGCATCGCGGAGCGCGCGCTGACGCTGGCGCTGGATTACGCGCGCCAGCGCAAGCAGTTCAACCGGCCGATCGCCGACTTCCAGATGATCCAGGCCAAGCTCGCCGACCTCTACACCTGGGTCGAGAGCATGCGCGTGTTCACCTACCAGACACTGCGCGCCGCCAACGTGATCAGCGAGGACGAAGGCGGTCGCGGCGAGATCCACAAGCTCACCGCCGCCGGCGTGCTGTACACCGCCGAGACGATGAACAAGGTGCTCAACGACGCGGTGCAGGTGCACGGCGGCACCGGCTACATCTGGGAGAGCGAGATCAATCGCTTGTACCGCTCGATCAAGCTGCTGGAGATCGGCGCGGGGACCAGCGAGGTGCGCAAGATGATCATCGCGAAGGAGCTGTTGGCGTCGTGAGATTCTCGGAAAAGCTGGAAGAATCACGCAAAGACGCAAAGAAAAGCGGAATGGGAGTTCGCCTGATTGAAACACCTATGCTTCTCCCCGGTTTCTCTTTGCGCTCTCTGCGTCTTTGCGTGATTCCTTCAGCTTGAAATCCTGACGATGACCGACTCGCTCCTCGATCGACTGTGGACGGCCGACACCGCGTTCCGCTCGGACCTCTTCGCCGGAAAGATCGCGCTGGTCTGCGGCGGCGGCAGCGGCATCGGCCGCGCATCGGCGCTGCTGTTCGCGCGACTGGGCGCAACGGTCGTCATCACCGGCCGCACGCAGGAGAAGCTGGACGCGGTGGTCGACTACGCCCGCACCAAGGGCGTGACGATGCACGGCTTCGCCGCGCAGCTGCGCGAGCACGAGAACGTCGTGGCGCTGTTCGAGCGGATCGAAAGCGAGGTCGGCGTGATCGACCTGCTGGTGAACAGCGCCGGCGGCCAGTTCCCGCAGGAGGCGATCGACTATTCGCCCAAGGGCTGGAACGCGGTCATCAGCAACAACCTCAACTCCACGTGGTTCGTGATGCAGCGCGCCGCGCAGCGCTGGCGCGATCTGGGCAGGCAGGGCGGCTCGATCGTCAACGTGATCGTCGTGCTCGAGCGCGGCATGCCGGGCGTGGCGCACACGCAGGCCGCGCGTGCCGGCATCGTCGGCGCGATGCGCACGGTCGCGGTCGAATGGGCGCCGCTGGGAATCCGCGTGAATTGCGTCGCGCCCGGCCTGACCGCGAGCGAAGGTCTGGACGTCTATCCGGCCGAGGCGGTGGCCGAATTCCCTCGCGCCAATCCCTTCAAACGGCCGGGCAGCACGATGGAGATCGCCGAGACCTGCGTGTTCCTGTCGTCGCCGACGGCGAGCTTCGTCACCGGCGAGGTCCTGACCGTGGACGGTGGCGGCAAGCTGTGGGGCGAGCTGTGGCTCGCAGGTCGGCCCGAGTGGTACCGCGTGCCGGGAAACGGATAGCGAAGGCGCTGCGCTGCGTCAGCGCGTGAACGGCGGCACCGTGTCGATCTCGTAGTCGCGACGGCCCTTGCCGCTGGCGTTGGGCTGGTCGTTGCGCGTGCGCACCGAAGGCAGCAGTTCCTCGCGCAGGTACTTGCGCCAGTAATCCGCGCCGCCGGCCAGGATGTTCTTGGCCTTGGTCTCGCCCCTGGCGGTCAGCGCCACCGACGTCTCGCCGTCCTTCTGCGTCTCCAATTCGATCAGCTCGTCCGAGCACAGATGCGCCAGGCCGGCGACCAGGTCCGAACGGCGCAGCCGCGTTTCGCCCCAGAACTGCTCGAGGCGCGACAGCCACATGACATCGCCCTCGACCAGCCCCTTGCGGGCAAACAGCTCCAGCACCGTGTTCTGGATGTCGAGTTCCGTGATCTCCATTCCTCTCGCCCTTGCCGTACTGCTTCTTCGACGACCTGCGATCGCACGCCGCAATGGGCCCTACAGTAAGGCCTCGCACCCGTGCTTGCACGCGGCGCCGCGCGCTGAAATGTCCCGAGGCAGCACCCCGCTGGAAAATGGCAAGCTCGGCCAAGGACCGGGGAGCGCTTCGAACAATGGACGCGTCGGCGATCGGCTTCATCATCATCCTGTTCTTCTACTTCACGGTGGGACTCGGCGGCGCCGTCGGCTGCATCGCGATCACCCGCACGTATCTGCGACCGCGCTGGGAGCAGGTCTTCTACGCGACGTTCCTGATCGTCATCGCGCTCGCCTACCTCGCGTTCACCGCCTACTTCGGCGCCGACGGCGCCTGGCCGCTGGAGACCCGGGCGGTCATCGCGTTCTCGGTGCTGGCGCTGGTCGGCATGCGGGTGCCGCTGGCGCTGGTCGTCGCCTACCCGCTGCATGGGATCTGGGACGTGCTGCACGAGCTGCAGTTGCACGGTGGCTACGCGTCGTTCGATGCCGGCGCCTCGACGCCGACACCGCTGGCCTACGGCGCGCTGTGCGCGGCCTTCGACTTCGCGATGGCCGGATACTTCCTGACGCGGCGCAAGGTCTGGCGCGACGCCTGGCAATCGGGTGCGGCCACGACACCGATGCCGCAACGCGTGCACTGAGATCCACGCCGCGCGTGAAGGACCCACGCGCGCGCCACCGAAATTGCACCGCAGTTCCCTGCCGGCTCCACCGACGACGGGCCGGATCGGCCGAGGATGTGGACTCACCTCCTGCGGAAGGGTCCTCGACCGATGCGATTGGCCACCGCTTTACGACGCGCGCTGCGCTGGACGCTGCTGCTTCCGGCAAGCCTTTTCCTGCTGCTCCTGCTGGTCCCGGACCGCGCCGCGCCGCTGGTGCCCGTCGATCGGGCGACGTCGCGCGACTGGAACGCGAAGTCCTTCTGGTTCGAGCCCTGGGGCCGCTCGGGCGTGCACAAGGGCATCGACATCTTCGCGCCGAGGGGCCGCGCGGTGCGTTCGTCCACGCACGGCCTCGTGATCTTCACCGGCTCGTTGCGACTCGGCGGCAACAGCGTGGCCGTGCTCGGCCCGCGCGGGCGCATTCACTACTACGCGCACCTCGACCAGGTGACGACGCACGCACTGCGACCCATCGCTGCCGGCAGCACGATCGGGACGGTCGGCAACAGCGGCAACGCGGCCGGCAAGCCGCCGCACCTGCACTACGCGGTGCTCTCGCTGCTGCCCTGTCCATGGCGCGCGAAGAGCGGCACGCAGGGCTGGAAGCGGATCTTCTACCTGGACCCCGGCGCGTTGCTGCCGCACTGAGCGGTCCGTCCGCCATCGAAATTGCACCGCGCTTCCGCGTCGGCGACACCTGGAGCATTCCGGTCGCACCGAAGATGAGCCGGCACTTCCGCCCACTCGATGCCGGACCCGCTCCATGCGCCCGATCGCCCGCCGCCTCATTTGCTCCACCGTGACGCTTTTCCTCTGCCTGATCGCCTCAGGCTGTGCTTCCTACCGCACGCCCGGCGCCGGCGTCGATCTGGCCGGGATCTCCGGCGACGACGCGCAGGACATCGGCGAGCTGATGCGGCGCGAGCCGGCATCCCCGTTTCCGGCGCGCATGGCGCTGGTGCGCGCACAGTCGCCGGGCTACGCCACGCGCGGCGGCGCCAGCTGTCACGGCGAAGGTCAGTTCTGCGTCGTGACGTCGCGCGACGTCGAGCGCGAAGCGGACTTCCGGCGTCTGGGCCAGCTGCCGCTGATGGCCGCGGTCGCACCGGTCGGCCGGCTGATCCTGCCGCGTCGCCTGGACACCGTGCGCGACGTCCGCATCGCCGCTGCGGCCCTCAAAGCGGACCTGGTGATGGTGTATTCGCTGGACACCCGCTTCGAGGTCGACAGCACCCCGATCGGCCCGCTTGCGCTGATCTCGCTGGGCCTGCTGCCGAACAAGCAGGCGCAGGTCCTCACGACCGCGTCGGGCGCACTGTTCGACGTGCGCAGCGGCTTCGTCTACGGCACCGTCGAGTGGACCGCGCGCGAATCGCAGCGCGCCACGTTCTGGTCGACCGAGGACGCGATCGATTCGGCGCGACGCAAGGCCGAGACCGATGCGTTCCAGGGCCTCGTCGACCAGTTCGAGGACCTGTGGATCGAGATCGTCAGCGACGAGACCGACGCGACGCGGCCCGCACCGCCGTCGCGTCGCACGGCGCTGCGCCAGTGGCCGGTGTGATCGGGGTCACGCGACCGCGTTGACGGGCCCGACCACCTCCCCGACTGTGTGGCGTCGTCGCATCGAAAACGTCGAGGAGAAACGCACCATGGGTCTGGCCGAGCGACGCAAGATCAAGGAACTGCAGGACACCACGTTCGTCGAGCGGGTCAAGGAGATCGAGGAGATCTGCGGCAGGGGGATTCCCTACGAGGTCGACTGGGACAGCCTCGCCGACGATGCCGAAGGCCTGAACTTCATCGACAACCTGTCGTGCCACCGACTCAACATGGCCTTGCGCACGATCTGTGTCGACGACATGGGCAAGGAAGCGGTGCGCGACGGTCTGAATCTCATCAAGCTGAAGAACGTCAAGAACAAGGCCGACATGAAGATCGCGTTCGACGGCGGCGTGCTGTAGATGCACTGCGCCTACGCGCTGCGCACCGACGGCATGTACAGCGACGCGCAGATCCGCGACGTGCTGATGTCCAAGCTCTGAGGCCCGCTCAGCGACGCTTGCGGCGCGCGCGCGCTGCGGCGCGCGGTGCGGCGCGCGGTTTGGAGACGGTCGACCGGTCGCCCACCGGGGCGGTGAGCGAAGCGTTGAGCGCTGCGGTCAATGCGGCCTCGCCGCTGACCAGATCCTTCCACCGGATCTCGAGCCCGAGCCGTCGGCCTTTCTCGCTGAGCTTGAAGCCGTCGTCGTCGAGCGTGAGCGTGTAGAGCTGGCCGTCGATGCGCAGCGCCCGGCGCAGCGTCCGCTCGCCGAGTGCCGTCGTGGCCACGCGTGGATCGCGCTAGTACCCGGGCCAGACCGTCGGCTGCGTGCCGCGCGGATCGGCCGCGCGCGTCGCACTGTGCTCGGTGATCTCTGCGAAGCCGTCCCGCAGACCCAACGCGTCGAACAGTTCGATGTTGCGCTGCAGGCCTTCCAGGAACTCGTGCGCCACGCCTGCGCTCGACGCCGGGTTCTGTCCGGTGATCAGGTTGCCGTCGCGGATCACGTGCGAGGTCATCGGCAGCAGCGCGCTGTCGTACCGCGCGCCGCGCTTCTTGAGTTCGTCCTCGAGCAGGAACGGCACTTTGGCGTGCATGCCCGCGAGGCGCTCCTCGAGGTTGCTGAAACCGGTCAGCCGACGGTCGCGAACCAGGTAGTGGCCGTCGGATCCGCGCACTTCGAGCAGCGCCGCCGGCCCGTGGCACACCGCGCCGATGAATTTGCCGTCCTCCTCGAAGCCCGCGATCAGCCGGTGCAGATCGCAATCGTGCACGAGGTCGACGACCGGGCCGTGGCCGCCCGGAATGAACAGGCCATCGAAGAAACTGTCGTCGATACCGGCCAGCGTGTGGCTCGACTGCAGCGCGCGCAGCGCGCCGAAATACCGGATCCGGTCACGATCGTCCGGCTCGGTCCGGGGATCGAGCGGCACCGCGCCGCCCAACGGCGAGGCCACGGTGACGTGCGCACCGTGGGCGATGAAGTGGTCGTACGGAACCGCGAATTCCTCCAGCCAAAGACCGGTGGGGTGGTTCGGCGGCAGCATCGACGCGCTGGTGGTCACGATCAGGATGTGCATGGCAGGTTCCTCCTTGGAGGAACCGCCAGCAGGCCGCGTGCCTGCCCCGCGATCAGCCGTGGATGAAGGCCTTGGCGCTGCGATCGCGCGGATCGGCGTCGGTCAGCTGCAGGTAGCGCGCACGCAGGCGGTCCCACAGCAGCAGGCGATTCCAGTCGGGCGTATGCAGGATCCCGTGATCCGACAGGAAGGGGTTGGGCAGCATCACGGTGATCTGCTGCTCGCCGGCGCCGTTGAACAGCCGCAGGCCCCAGGACACCGGTGCCCCTTCGGCGACGATGCGATACAGCTCGGCGCGCGCGGTGCGGCGATGCAGCGCCAGGCCTGGCGCCACCGGATGGCCCGGGGTTCCGCGGTGCGGACCGATGCACAGGTGGAAATGCCAGGCACCGAAGTCGACGGTCAGATACCCGTCGAGCATCGAGATGTGGTGCGGCGCGTTGGGCGCCGCGACCTCGAACACCGCGCCCTGGATCAGCGTGCCGAAGCGCACGTGCTGCCAGTGCTCGGTGAAGATCTCGGTGAACAGCGCGAGCAGGTCGCCCTCTTCGGTCGAGAGCGGAAAGATCTCGAGAAGCCCCATGCCCTCTTCTTCGACCACGCGCATCTTCGTCGTCGGTGCCGGCGGCGAGATCGGCGCGTTCATGCGACGGCCACCGGGTCGCGCCGCGCGACGTGGTCGTGCCCGCTCGGCCAGTTCGCGAGTAGTTCCTCGCGCCGGGCGCGCAGGCGCGATTCACCGGCGATGCCCTTGTGCTCGAGCAGGTGCTCCAGCGCGGTCAGCCAGTGGCGGTAGTAGTCGATGGCGGCGCTTCACCGCGGCGATCTCGGCCGACAACGCATCGGCCCACTCGGTCCAGGTGAACACGCCCTCGCGGTGCAGCTGCACCACGAGCGCGAACGCCTGCGCCTCCCAGGGCTCGCGGAACACGGGGCCTTCGAGATCGCGCGGAATCGAATCCACGGGCGGAACGTCGACGATCGTCGCGGGCGCACTCATCGGCGCACGAGCCTCGCCTTCTTCGCGACCTTCTTCGCGCGGCCGGGCTTGGCCGCGACCTTGCGCGCCTTGGCCGGCGCGGCCTTCTTCTTGTTCTTCGATGCCTTCTTGGGCTTGCGCGCGCCCGAGGCCGCCTTAGGCCCTTCGGATTTCTTCAGGCGCACGCCGGGTCGGCGCGCCTTGCGCGCCTTGCTCCGGCCGCTGCGCGCGGGCCGCGCCGACCGGCGCGAGCGTCCGTGCGGACGCTCGGTCGCGGCACCCGGCTCCTGCGCAGGAGCGGCGGCGGCGGCCGGATCCAGGTCCATGTATTCGTCGAACAGGTCGATGTGGATCGAATCCAGCGGCGAGGCCTGCTCGCCCCAGAGCTCGCGCGCCATGAAGCGCACGCTGTAGACGTGCTGCGGAATGTGGCCCAGGCCGCCGGCCGCGGCGTCCGGGAACGCAAACACGCCGTGATCGAGATGGACCACGCCGCGCCGGCTCTTGATGTAGCGCGGCACGCGGGTGTGTCCGACCGGATTGACGTTGCGCGCGATCACCGCGTCGCCGACGCGAAAGCGCGGCGGCACCTTGTCGGGCAGGCGCGCGCTGGCGCCGACGGCGAGCAGGCCCGGAACCATTTCCTTGGGAAGGGCGGGCATGTCAGGCGCTCCCCTGCGCGGCGAACTCGCGCATGCGCTGCTCGATCTGCGCGTGGGTCAACGTGCCGTTGCGCACCAGCAGATCCTGCATCGCGTGCAGCCAGTGCTCGTAATAGGAGGTCTGGAAGTACGCCGGTCCCATGTGCTCGATCGAGTGGCGGAACTCGTCGAGGTTGTAGTGACCGCCGGCGAAGCAGCCGAAGAACAGTCCGAACACGCGTTCCTCCCACTTTTCGTGGAAATAGGGCTCGTTGTCCTCGCGCTTGATCGGCCCGAAGCCGTGCATGCCGCCGACG
Source organism: Panacagrimonas sp. (assembly GCF_020697055.1). Taxonomy (GTDB): domain Bacteria; phylum Pseudomonadota; class Gammaproteobacteria; order Nevskiales; family Nevskiaceae; genus Panacagrimonas. The sequence continues at coordinate 47,142 of NZ_JAJFBP010000010.1, forward strand.
TCGTGACAGCCGTTCATGGCGCGCTCCCGATCGGTACCCGCGGTTGCCCGACGCCGATCATCGAATCGCGCGTGACCAGCTCGGCGAGCTGTTCCTCGTTGAGATGCTCGGTGCCGGCGGGCCGCATCGGCAGGACCATGTAGCGCAGCTCGGCATTGCTGTCCCAGACGCGCACCTCGGTGCTCGCGCTCACCTCGACGCCGAACTCCTCGAGCACGCCGCGCGGATCGATCACCGCGCGCGAGCGATAGGGCGCGGACTTGTACCAGACCGGCGGCAGGCCCAGCGTCGGCCAGGGATAGCACGAGCACAGCGTGCACACGACCATGTTGTGCACCTTGGGCGTGTTCTCGACCACCACCATGTCCTCACCCTGCACACCGCTGTAGCCGAGCTCGGCGATGGCGGCGGTGCTGTTCTCCAGCAGGCGCTTGCGATAGGCCGGGTCGGTCCACGCCTTGGCCACCACCTTGGCGCCGTTGCGTGGTCCGACCTTGGACTCGTAGGTCTGGACGATCAGGTCCAGCGCCTCCGGCACGATCAGACCCTTTTCGGTGAGCAGCGATTCGATCGCCTTGACCCGCAGCGCCGTGTCGGACGGCGGCCGGTTGTGATGATCGTGATCGTGATCGTCGTCGTGATCGTGTCCGTCATGCGGCATGACGCGGTCCCCTGCGGAGTTCGGGCCAAGGTAGCCAGCGGCTCGCACGAGCGTCAATCGAGGGGGATTGCCCGGATTGCGTGGGCAGGCCTCGGCCGGGTATTCCCAAGGGCCTGGGGGAAGAATCCAAACGAACGACGAGGGAGCACCCGCATGAGTGTCCAGCAACCCACGCACGAGCAGATGGCCGAGATCGCCGAACAGCTCGGCATGAGCCTCACCCCGACGCAGATCGAGGAGTACCTGGCTCTGATGGTGCCGACGGTCGCCGGTTACAACGCGCTGGACAAGCTGCCGGACGCGCTGCCGCGCGTGAAATATCCGCGCACCCCGGGCTACATGCCCTCAGCCGAGGAGAATCCGCTCAACGCCTGGTACTACAAGTCGAAGATCGAGGGCGCCAAGAACGGCAAGCTCAAGGGCAAGACCTTCGCGATCAAGGACAACATCTGCGTGGCGGGCGTGCCGATGATGAACGGCTCGACCACGCTGCAGGGGTATGTGCCGGAAGTGGATGCCACGGTGGTCGAGCGCATCCTCGATGCGGGCGGCACGATCCTGGGCAAGTCGCACTGCGAGCTGTTCTGCTTCTCCGGCGGCAGCCACACCGGCTCGCTCGGACCCGTCATCAACCCGCGCAAGGCCGGCTACTCGGCGGGCGGCTCCTCGTCGGGCAGCGGCGCGCTCGTTGCCAGCGGCGAAGTCGACATGTCGGTGGGCACCGACCAGGGAGGCTCGGTGCGCATGCCGGCCGCCTACTGCGGCATCGTCGGCATGAAGGCCACCCACGGCCTGGTGCCCTACACCGGCCTGATGCCGATCGAAGCCACGGTCGATCATTGCGGCCCGATCACGCGCAACGTCGCCGACAGCGCGCTGCTGCTCGAGGTCATCGCCGGCGCCGACGGCCTCGATCCGCGCCAGATCGACGTCAAGACCGCCCAATACACGCAGGCGCTCGGCACCGGCGTGAAGGGCTTGAAGATCGGCGTGGTAAAGGAAGGATTCCTGCTGCCCAACGCCGAGTCCGACGTCAACGATCTCGTGCTCAAGGGCGCGGCACTGCTCAAGAAGCTCGGCGTGAAGGTCGACGAGATCTCGGTACCCGTGCATGCCGGCCCCGCGCAATCGGTGTGGAGCGCCATCGCCCACGAGGGCGCGACCATGCAGATGATGCACGGCAACGGCTACGGCTTTAACTGGAAGGGCCTGTATCTGCCCAGCCTGATGAAGGCGCACGAAGGCTGGCGCCATCGCGCGGACGAACTCTCGACCACGCTCAAGGTCACGATGCTGATGGGCCAGTACATGCTCAATCAGCACCAGGGTCAGTACTACGCAAAAGCCCAGAACCTCGTGCGCAGCATGATCGCGGCCTACAACGCGGCCCTCGACGAATACGACCTGCTGCTGATGCCGACGGTGCCGATCAAGGCGTCGAAGATCCCCGGCCCCGACGCGAGCATCGCCGAGAGCGTGGCGCGCGGCCTGGAGATGATCGGCAACACCGCGCCGTTCGACGCGACCGGTCATCCCGCCATCGCGATCCCGTGCGGCGAGAGCCAGGGCCTGCCGGTCAGCATGATGCTGATCGGCAAGCACTGGGAAGAGATGACGATCTATCGGGCAGCCAGCGCGTTCGAAAAGGCGTTCGATGGAGGCAAGCGCGGCAAGAAATAGCAGGAAGGAAAGCAGCCCGGCAGGCGAGCGTGGACGGTCAGGCGTTCGCCGCCTTCGACGTACCTGAGGAGAGACGATCGTGCCGTTAGATTCCATCGGACGCGCCTGCGCCCGAGGCCGTACCCCTGTCCGCTTTGCGCGCCTGAGATGGGCGCTGGCGGCGACCACGCTGGCCCTGCTTCCCTTTTCCCCGATGGCAGCCGAGGACGTGCCGGCCGCACCCGCCTCGGGCGTGCCGCCCGGCACCGCGCCGGACGACGCCCCGCCGGCCGAGAAAGCGCCGGCCAACCCGGCCGAACCGCCCGCCTCGCCCTACGGCAGCATCAAGTGGGATTACAGCCCGCTCGGCGTCTACGGCCCGACCTTCACCAGCGCCGATCAGCAGAACCGCCTGACGATGGGTCTGTTCGTGTGGTTCGACAGCAGCTTCGTGCTCGACGACGACGAGATGGCCGAGGCGCTGGGTCGCGACGAGATCGACGGTGAGAGCCGCATCGCCACCGCACGCCTGGAGTTCAACGGCAGCTACACCGACGACTACTGGTACTACTTCCGCGTCGACTTCCAGGACAACGGCAGCGGCAGCGGCCAGTCCGCGGTCGAATGGGCGGCGCTGGGACTGAGCAACCTGCCGATCGTGCAGAACCTGCTCGTGGGCCTGCAGATGCCGACCTACGGGCTCGACATCTGGGCCAACTATCCGCGTCACCGGCTGATGCTCGAGCCGTCCTTGATCAATGCGTTCTTCCACGGACCGTTCCTGGGCATCACCGCCTACGACGTCGACATGGAACACAAGCTGAGCTGGGCGCTCGGCGTCGGCCGCGACACCAGCGAGGAACAGGCCGACGGCCTGCAGGCGGTCGACAAGGGCGAGGACGACTTCGTCGTGCACGGACGCTTCTCGTTCCTGCCGATCTACAACGAACTCGGTCGCCACATGCTGCACCTGGGCGTCTCCGGCGCGCTGTTCAAGCCCGAGGACGACACGCTGGTCTGGGGCATCTGGCCCGAGGTCTACACCGACGACGTCGAGCTGTATCCGTTGGCGCTGATCGAGGGCGCCAAGAAGTCGTACCTGGCCGTGGCCGAGATGCGCTATGCCAACGGCCCGTTCTGGATGCAGTCCGACTACCTCTGGAACCGCAACGAGCGCGATGTCGGCGGCGATCTCGACTTCAGTTCCTGGTACGTCGAGGCCGGCTACTTCCTCACCGGCCACCAGACGGTGTTCTCGCCGCTGGCGATCAACGGGCAGGTCTTGCCGGTGCCTCGCACCAACCGCAAGGAAGGCCTGCGCGGCGCGTGGGAGGTCCAGGCGCGCTACTCGGAACTCGACATGACCGACAAGGAACTGCAGGGCGGCGGCCCGCCCTTCGTCCAGGGCGCGGAGGTCAAGAACATCACGCTGGGCCTCAACTGGTTTCTCAACCAGCACATCAAGATCGGCATCAACTACGTGCACTCGGTACGCGAGGACCTCGACGACGCGAGCATCGACACGATCCAGACACGGGTGGCGTGGACGCTGTGACCGGCCACGATCGCACATGCACTCCGGGCTTCGCCCGGGCTACGACCTCACTCCGTTGCCCGGGCGAAGCCCGGGCAACCCCTTACCCAGGACACCCCGCGCCATGATGAAACTCATCAACTCCACGCCCAGCGCCTTCGGTCGCAAGGTCGCCATCGCGCTCAAGGAAAAGCGCATCCCGTACGAGATGGTGTTCGACGTGCCGTGGAACGACAAGACCATCGTTCCGCAGTTCAGCCCGCTGCAGCAGCTGCCCATCCTGGTCACCGACGCCGGCGAGAACGTCTATGACTCGATGTACATCTGCGAGTGGCTCGAGCGCAGATATCCCTCGCCGCCGCTGCTGCCGAGCGACACCGACGGCATCCTCGCGGCCAAGCGCCAGCAGATCCTGGCCGAGCGGCTGATGGAAGTGATCGTGCTGGTGGTGTTCGAAGAGCAGCGCGAACAGCCCAGCCCCTCGTGGATGACGCGCCAGCGACGCAAGTTCGAAGGCGGCATCGCCGAGCTGTCGCGCCTGGTCGGCAATCGTGTGCCCAAGGCCGGCGAGCCGATCACCTATGCCGACATCGCCACCGTCGCGGCACTGACATGGTTCGACTTCATGCTCAAGAACGGCCTGTTCGCGCAGGTCACCGAAGCACGGTGGCGCCAGAAGTATCCGAACCTCGTCGCGTATGTCGATGCGCTCGAGGCGCGGCCGTCGTTCCGGGAGACGAGCCCGGAGATGTTCGTGGTGGATCTTCCGGCCGTCGTCGCCTGACGCAGTCGGATTTTTTTTACAGGAGAAGCGGCCATGGGCGTCAGCACCGTCGACGAGAAGCTCACCCGTCACTCGTTCTTTGCCGACGAGGCCGCGTTCTACGACCTGTTCCGCAAGATGCGCGAAGAGGATCCGGTGCACTGGACGCAGAATCCGGGCGGCACGCCGTTCTGGTCGGTCTTCCGGCACGCCGACATCAAGCGCATCTTCGAAGAACCTGAGCATTTCAGCTCCGAGCGCGGCGGGATCATGCCGCTGATCGGCGCGGAGATGGATGCGATCGGCGCCGAAACCTTCGGGCTGGGCGAGAACGTGCTGGTGGTCGATCCGCCGCGGCATACCGAGCTGCGCAAGGTGATCGCCACGCCGTTCCTCCCGATGGCCCTCAAGGACAGCGAGGAACGCACGGCGCAGCTGATCTCGGAGATCTTCGATCGGCTTCCCGACAACGGCGTGTGCGACCTGGTCGACGATCTGGGCGCCAAGATTCCGATGGCGGTGATCTGCGACATCCTGCAGGTGCCCAGTTCGGACTGGGCCGCGATGCTGCGCTGGGGCCAGATGGCGCTCGGCGGCAACGATCCCGAATTCCAGCAGGGCACGGCGGCCGAGACGATCCTTCACGGCTTCCGCAGCATGTTCAATTACACCGGCAAGCTCGGCATGGCGCGCCGCGGATGCCCGTTTTCCGATCCGATGACGCAGCTGGCGAACACGCACGTCGGCGGCCGCGCCCTGACCGAATCCGAGGTCGCGTACAACGGCCAGCAGCTGCTGCTCGCGGGCTTCGAGACCACGCGCAATTCCTTTGCCGGAGGCGTGTACGCGCTGCTGCAGCATCCCGACCAGATGGCGATCCTGCGCCAGGACCGGCGCGTGATCCGCCTGGCCGTGGAGGAGTTCGTGCGCTGGACCAATCCGGTGATTTCCCTGATGCGCACCGCGACCGCCGACGCCGAAGTCGGCGGCAAGACCATCCGCGCCGGCGATCGCGTCGTCTGCTGGATGGCCTCGGCCAATCGTGACGAGGACGTGTTCGAACGCCCCGACGAGTTCGACGTCACGCGCCACCCGAATCGGCATCTCGGTTTCGGCGCCGGTCCGCACTTCTGCCTCGGTGGGCCGCTGGCCAAGATCGAGCTGCGCTGCGCGGTCGAGGAACTGCTCGAGCGCTACGACGGCATCGAGCTCAACGGCCGCGTCGAGCGCGTGCACTCGCTGTTCGTCGGCGGCCTCAAGCACATGCCGGTGCGACTGCGCCGGCGACGCGGTCCTGCGCCGCAGCCGCACGAGCGGGCGGCCTGAGCCCCTCCCTGCGCGCTATGTCCCGACGGGTTTCCTGCGCCGGGCGACCGCGGCCGGCGGCACCAGATGATCGCGAAACGACTCGGCGAGGTAGTCGACGAACTTGCGCGCGGCCGGCAGCACCGCGACGCGCCGCGGTGGGAACACCGCGTGGAAATCCACCGGCGGCAACGTCCATTCCGGCAACACCGCCACCAGCGCGCCGCTTTCGAGCTCCGCACGGCAACCCCAGGATGAGTTGACGGTGAGTCCCAGCCCCGCCACCGCCGCAGCGGTGGCCGCCTCGTTCGCTCCGACGGTCATGCGCGCCTCGACCCGGACCGCACGCGTGCGATTGCCGCGACGAAAACGCAGCTCGCGGCCCGATGCCGCCGGACCCACGACCACGTCGTGGTCGACCAGATCGTCGGGCGAGCCCGGCGTGCCGGCTCGCGCGAGATAGCCGGGCGAGGCGACCAGCACGCGCGGCGCCTGCGCGATCCGTCGCGCGAGCAGACTGGAATCCGCCGGCAGGCCGCCGAGCCGCAGCGCGACGTTCACGCCCTCGGCGACGAGGTCCTGGCGCGTGTCGCTCACCAGCAGATCGATGCGCAGCGCCGGATGCGCCGCGAGGAAGACCGGCAGTCGCGGAATCACCTCGCGCACGCCGAAGCTCGAGGACAGTGCGACGCGCAGACGCCCGCGCAGCTCGCCGGTGCCGGACGCCGCATGATCGGCCTCGTCCAGTGCCAGCAGGATCGGTTCGATTCGTGCGAGGTAGTCGCTGCCCGCTTCGCTCAGCCGCAGTCCGCGCGTGCTGCGAACCAGCAGATTGGAGCCCAGTCCCCGTTCCAGCTCCGCGACGATCCGCGAGGCCGACGGCTGCGACAGGCCGAGTTCGCGCGCCGCCGCCGAGAAGCTCCCGCGACGGGCGACCCGTTCGAACACCCGCAGCGCGGTGAGCCGGTCACTCATTCGCGGTGCGAATAGCACATAGCCCGATTCCTTGGCTACTCAACATGGGCGCAATGGCCGATCTTGGCGTCACCGCAGCAGCCCCCATCGCGAAGAACACCGGAGAACCCCATGTCACTGCAGGACCGTCTCGACGCATTCAAAGCCGACTTCGAAGGAACCAAGGCGCCGCCGGAAGTCGTGGCGATCATGCATCGCGCGACCGCCGAACTCGCCGCCAGCGGCCAGGTGCAGCGCGCGCTGGGCGTCGGCGCGAAGCTGCCCGCGTTCAACCTGTCCGACTCCGAGGATCGCGCCGTGAGCTCGGCCGATCTGCTGGCCAAGGGTCCGCTGGTCATCACGTTCTACCGCGGCGTGTGGTGCCCGTACTGCAACCTGGATCTGCAGGCGATCGAGGAAGCGGCCGGCCAGATGCGCGAACTCGGCGCCTCGGTGATCGCGATCTCGCCGCAGACGCCGGTCAACTCCGCCAAGTCGCGCGCGCAGAACAAGCTGAGCTTCCCGATCCTGAGCGATCGCAACGGCGACGTGGCCGCGAGCCTGGGCCTGCGGTTCCGGCTGCCGGACGATCTCAAGGCCGTCTACAGCAAGTTCGGTATCGACCTGCCGACGGTCAACGGCGACCCGGGCTGGACGCTGCCGATGCCGGCGCGCTACGTCATCGGTCGCGACGGCGTCATCGCCTATGCCGAGGTCAACGCGGACTACACGCGCCGTCCCGATCCGAGCGAACTGCTGCCGACGCTGCGCCGCCTGCAGCAGGCCAAGGCGGCATGATGGGGACGTGCGAACGCTCGAGATCCACGTCAAACCCAACGCCCGCGCCAGCCGCCTGATCGAACCGGCTGACGCGGGCGCGCCGTGGCGCGCCGAGCTCAAGGCGCCACCGGTGGACGGCAAGGCCAACGAGGAGCTGATCCGCGTCGTCGCGGAGCACTTCGACGTGCCCCGGTCGAACGTGGCCCTGACCCCCGGTGCGGGCGCGCGGCGCAAGCGCGTGCGCATCGTCGAGCGCTGAGCAGGCACATGGCGGCGCGCGCGCTGTTCGCCGGGCTCGCGGCGGTCCTGCTTCTGGCAAGCGCGGTTCGCGCCGACACCACGCCGTCACCGTTGGTCCTGCTGCGCGCGACGGTGATCGACGCAACGGGCGCCGCGCCGCGACCGGATCAGGCGGTGGTCGTGCAAGGCGATCGCATCGTTGCGGTCGGCCCGTCGGAGCGGATCGCATTGCCGCCCGGTGCACGCGCAATCGACGCGCACGGTCGCTACCTGATCCCGGGCCTGTGGGATCTGCACGTGCACGTGCTGCGGCGCGAACGCTGGCGCGCCCACTTTCCGCTGCTGGTTGCGCAGGGCGTCGTCGGGGTCCGTGACATGGGCGGCGACTACCCGATGGATCGGGTGCGCCGCCTGCGCGCCGAGATCGATTCGGGCGCGCGAATCGCCCCCCGGTTTCTCGCGGCGGGCCCGTTCGTCGACGGTCCGTGGCCCTCGTTGCCGCGCCTGTCCCGCGTGGTCGCAAACCCCGCCGAGGCGCGCGCGGTGGTGGGCGCTCTGAAACGCGAAGGCTTCGACTTCGTGAAGGTCTACAACCGGCTGCCGCGCGAGGCGTTCCTTGCGATCGCCGACGAGAGCCGCCGCGTGGGCCTGCCCTTGGCCGGCCACGTGCCGTTTTCAGTGTCCGCCCGCGAGGCGTCGCGCGCGGGAATGCGCAGCATCGAGCACCAGTTCAACGTCGCGTTCGCCTGCTCGTCGCGCGAGGACGAGCTGATGCGGATGAAGGCGCAGGCACTGGCCGCCGATGAATCGGGTGAGCGCCGGCGCCTGCGACGCGCCTACCTCACCGGCGTGCTCGACAGTTTCGATGCCGCGCGCTGCGCGGCGCTGTACGCCGACTTCGCTCGCAACGGCACGGCGCTGGTCCCGACGCTGGTGCAACGACGCGACTTCTCGGGCGTCGCGCCGCCGGCGCTCTCCGACGAAGAGCGCGCCTACGTTCCCGCCGGTGAGCGCGGCGGCTGGGATCCGGGCCAGGACGCGCGACTGCAGGGTAGCGCGCCGGAAGATCGCGAGATCGAACGACGATTCTGGGAACGTGATCGCGCGCTGGTGGCGCCGATGCAGGCCGCCGGCGTTCTCCTGCTGGCCGGCACCGACGGCGGCGATCCGTACACCGTGCCGGGCTTCAGCCTGCACGACGAACTGGCCGAACTCGTCGTCGCGGGTCTCACGCCGATGCAGGCGCTGCAGGCGGCGACGCGCAACGCGGCCCGGTTCCTCGGCACCCCGGACGACTTCGGCACGATCGAAGCCGGTCGTCGCGCCGATCTCGTGCTGCTGCGCGCCGATCCGCTTGCCGACATCCGTCACACGCGGGAGATCGAGGCGGTGATGCGGGGAGGTCGCTGGCTCGATCGGGCCGATCTCGACCACCTGTTGGCGCAAGCGCGAAGCGCGGCCGGGTCGCCGTAGCCGTTCGCACCGGGCTGAGGTCCCCGGGTCACACGAGCGCGAATCCCGGATAGCCGCTCGCAGCGACCGAATCGCAGGTCCGCTTGTAGGCGCGAAAGCCACCGAGGTACGGCAGGATCACGCGCGGTTTGCCGGGCACGTTGTCGCCCAGGTACCAGGAGCTCGCGGCGCCGAACAGCGTCTGCCGGCCGATCTCGTCGACGGTTCGGCGCCAGTCGGATTCGGCCTCCTGCGTCGCTTCGATCGTCGCGTGACCGTGGCGGTCCAGGTATGCGATGCAGTCCATGATCCAGTCCACGTGGTACTCGTTGCCGAGCACCATGTTGTAGAGCACCGAGGGGCTGCCCGGACCGGTGGTGATGAACAGGTTGGGAAAGCCGGCGCTCATCAGGCCGAGCTGGCTGCGCGGGCCCTGCTTCCAGTGTTCGGCGAACGTGCGTTCGCCGCGGCCGCGGATGTCGATGTTGAGCAGCGCGCCGGTCATCGCATCGAAACCGGTTGCGAAGATCAGCACGTCGAGCTCGATCTGCTCGTCGCCGACACGCAGGCCCGTGGGCGTGATTTCGTGGATCGGTGAAGCCTTGATGTCGACCAGCCGCACGTTGTCGCGGTTGAAAGTCTCGTAGTAGCCGGTGTCGGCGCACAGGCGCTTGGCGCCGAACGGATAATCCTTGGGCACCAGCAGTTCAGCGACTTTCGGATCGCGCACCTTCTCGCGGATCTTGCGCTGGGCGAACGCGGTGATCGTGTCGTTGGCGGCGCGGTCCACCAGCAGGTCGACATAGCTGCAATAGAAATACAGGCCGCCGGCCTCCCAGCGACGTTGGTACTCGGCCTCGCGCTCCTCGGGGCTCACGTCCAGCGCCCGCTTGGTCTCGGGCAGCAGCCGCGCGCAGATGCCGACATCCGAATCGCGCTCGATCGCGCGCAGCGACGCGTAGTCCGCCTTCACGCTGCGTTCGTATTCGGGATCCATCGGACGATTGCCGGCGGGAATGCTGAAGTTCGGCGTGCGCTGGAACACCGTCAGGTGTTGCGCCTGCTCCGCGATGAGCGGAATGCACTGGATGCCGGACGAACCGGTGCCGACGATGCCCACGCGCAGGCCGGTGAAGTCGACCGGCGCCTCGGGCCAGTACGCGGTGCGCAGGATCCGGCCGCGGAACGAATCGGCGCCGGGATATTCGATCGGCTTGGGCGACGACAGGCAGCCGGTGGCCATCACGCAGAAGCGCGCGGTGACGCGCTCGCCGCGGTCGGTCTCGACCTGCCAGAGCGCGCGGGCCTCGTCGAAGTGCGCGGTGGTCACGCGCGTGCCGAACCGGATGTCGCGGCGCAGATCGAAACGGTCGGCGACGTGATTGAGGTAGGAGAGGATCTCGGGCTGGCGCGCAAAGCGCGTCGACCACTTCCATTCCTGCTGGAGCGCCTCGTCGAACGAGTACGAGTATTCGAGGCTCTCGATGTCGCAGGCCGCGCCGGGATAGCGGTTCCAGTACCAGGTGCCGCCGACGCCCTCGCCTGCTTCGTAACAGCGCGCCTTCAGTCCCACCTGGCGCAGGCGGTGCAGCGCGTACAGCCCGGCGAATCCGGCGCCGACGACGATGGCGTCGTAGGTCGCATCGGGTCGACCGTCCGGCCGGCGGGAAGCGTCGGTGAAGCTCGGCATGTCCATGGGGTTCTCCTCCTCGTGGCTTGCAGTTCGTGATTTGGCGCGCGTCTGACGCGCTCCCCGGATTTCATTGCAAGTCCGCTGCCATCGATATCCAATCTATTTATGTTTATGTTTTTTATAAATTTCCAAGGATCGTCACGCCACGATTCGAACCATTTATTACTCAAATAAGACATCCACCGAGCGCTTGTTATTGTCTATTTGATCAATCACGCTCTACGCATTCGCGAACCGAGCCGATCCTCATGCCTGCGCGCCGCCGCGCCACCCCGACCCCCGCGCCGACCCAGGACCAGGCCGCCCGGCTCTCCCGGACGATCGCCCAACACCTGCGCTTCTCGCCCGACGCCGGACATATCCAGCTGTTCGGTCAGCGGATGCTGCTGATGCACGCCCAGCCGTTCGCGCACCTGCGGCGCGAACTGGTCCAACGCCTCGGCCTGGCCAAGGCGCGCGAGCTGCTGATGCGGCTGGGCTACCAGCAGGGGTTCGAGGACGGCCAGCGCCTGCGCGCGCTGTATCCAGACGATCCGGCGCATGCGCTCGCGTTGGGACCGCGGCTGCGCGAGACCGAAGGCTTCGTCGGCATGCGGCCGATGGACGAAATGCGTTTCGACATCGAGCGCGGCGAGTTCTGGGGCGACTTCATCTGGGCGGCATCGTGGGAAGCCGAGGCGCACGTGCAGCAGATCGGCATCGGCGGCGAGCCCGCGTGCTGGATCATGAGCGGCTACGCCAGCGGCTGCTGCACCGCGATCATCGGCATGCCGATCCATTGGCGCGAAGTCGAATGCGTCGCGATGGGACACGCGCACTGCCGCGTGATCGGAAAGCCGCTGTCCGAATGGAACGACCTCGGCGAAGCGGATACCGGCTTTCTCAAGATCGACAGCTTCGTGGCGACGCCCACGCCTGCGGCCACCGTGCTCGATCCGGCATTCGGCGAATTCGTCGGCGTCTCGCCCGGCTTCAACGCGGTGGCGCACCTCGTGCGACGCGTCGCGCCGACCGATTCCACCGTGCTGTTCCGCGGCGAAAGCGGCGTCGGCAAGGAACGCTTCGCCCGCGCGCTGCACTCGATCAGCCCGCGCTCGGGCAAGCCGATGATCTCGATCAACTGCGCCGCGATTCCGCCCGAGCTGGTGGAGGCCGAACTGTTCGGCGTCGAAAAGGGCGCGTTCACCGGCGCCGACCAGGCGCGCGCCGGACGCTTCGAGCGCGCCGACGGCGGCACGCTGTTCCTCGACGAGATCGCGAGCCTGTCGATGCAGGCGCAGGGCAAGGTGCTGCGCGCGATCCAGGAGCGCGAGATCGAGCGGGTCGGCGGCTCCCAGGTGCGCAAGGTCGACGTGCGCATCGTGGCGGCCGCCAACCGTGATCTGCGCGCGGAGATGGAGGCGGGGCGCTTTCGGCCCGACCTGTTCTACCGCCTCAACGTGTTTCCGATCGAGATTCCGCCGCTGCGCGAGCGGCGCGAGGACATCCCGCTGTTGGTCTCGCTCTTTCTGGAGCGCTATTCGAAGCGCTTCGGCAAGCCGGTCGGCGGTCTGACGCCGCGCGCCAACGACGCGCTGTGGGACTACGACTGGCCCGGCAACGTGCGCGAGCTCGAGAACATGGTGCAGCGCGCGGTGATCCTGGCCGAGCCAGGCGGCGGCATCGACGTGCAGCACCTGTTCGCCGGCGGCGAGAAGCTGCGCGCCGCGTCGTTCAACCTGGATCCGCGCGGCGCCCTGGTGCCGGCCGCGCCCGTCACCCCCGACATGCAGCACCGTGAACTGGCCGACGCGCTGATCGAGGCGCTGCCCTCGTTCGAGCAGATCGAGACGCTGCTGGTGCAGCGCGCGATGGAGCGGTCGAAAGGCAACGTGTCGGCGGCGGCGCGCTTGCTCCGGCTACGGCGAGCGCAGATGGAATATCGGGTGAAAAAGAAGGGGATTTCGTAAAGCCCCCGGATGCGCCCGCGCCATGGAAACCGCGATGAACCCTCTCCCGGCTTGCGGGGAGAGGCCAGGGTGAGGGGCCATCACGGCACGAGCACCACCTTCCCGGTGTTCTTCCGCGCCTCGATGTAGGCCTGCGCCTCACCGGCCTGCGCCAGTGGAAACGCCTTGTCGATGTGCGGCCGCACCCAGCCCTCGTCGACGCCGCGCAGCAGCGCCTCGCACCACACGCGGATCTTGTCGACCTCGTGCCACAGGTGGCCCATGTTCACGCCGAACACGCTGCGGTTCTGGTTCATCAGCGACACCGGGTTGAACAGCGGCAGGCCGACGGCCATCGACACCAGCTTCAGCGGCCCGGGCATCTTCGACTCGGTCGCGGTCGAGATGCCGAACATGCCGAGCCGCCCGGTGTGGCGCAGCGCCTTGTAGCTGCGTTTCCAGTGCGCACCGCCCAGCGGATCCAGGATCAGCTCGACGCCGCGATCGCCGGTCAGCCGCATCACCTGTGGATACCAGTCGCCGCGCGTGTAATCGATCGCCTCGTCCAGACCGCGCGCTTTCAGGAACGCGTGCTTGCCGGTGCTGGCGGTGCCGATGCTGCGCGCGCCGATGTGCCGCGCGATGTCGATCGCGGCCAGGCCCACGCCGCCACCGGCGTTGTGGATCAGCACGGTGTCGTGCCGGGACAGCGATCCCATCGCGACCATCAGCTGCCAGGCGGTGAGGTAGTTCACCGGGATCGCCGCGGCCTGCTCGAAGCTCAGTGAGGCGGGTTTGTCGAAACACTGGTCGGCGGGCACCAGCACGGTGTCGGCGTATCCGCTGAAGCGCGTCAGCGCGAACGCCTCGCGCCCAATCCAGCCCTCGCCCGCTTCCGGTCCGGCCGCGTCGACCACGCCCGACACCTCGTAGCCCACCACCGCGGGCAGCTTGGGCGCATCGGGATACAGGCCCTGGCGCGCCATGATGTCGGCGAAATTGACGCCGGCGGCGCGCACGCGGATTCGCAACTCTCGGCCCTTCGGCTGCGGGTCCGGGGACTCGCGCACCTGCAGCTTTTCGGGCCCGCCGGCGGCGGTGATGAAAACCTGACGCATGGTGGGGACCTCGGCGGTGGCGATGGACGCCACAGCCTAACGTGGCGGCGCGCAGACCGCCGCTGCGCGAGCGCGTCAAGGCATCCTGGGCCTGGCTTCTTCCTGCGCGACCACGGCCTCGGCGCCGCGACCGGCGCCGAACGCATCGCCGTACGCCTGGACCGCGCGGTCGCCATAGGGACCCCAGCGCCCCAGCACTTCGCGTACGAAAGCCCCGTTTTCCGGACGCTGCGAGATGAATCCCAGGAATGCCTGCATCCAGCGCGTACGGCGCGCCGAGTTGCCCAGCTGCGCCTCGATCAGGAAACGCGTGAGGCCGTCGTTGCGCGCGACCGCGTCCTGCTTGAGCTGCTGCAGCGCGACGTCGACCGCCGGCAGCGCGACGCAATTGAGCGCGATCAGCGATTCGCCCCAGTCGTAGGTGGCGAGCAGGCGTTCCATCATCTCGCGAAACCCCTGCCACTCCGCCGCGCCTTCCCAGCGCGCGCGTTCCTGCTTGCCGAATCCGCTCTGCGGATACGTCTTGCCCAGCTCGGCGGTGCGATACGCCACGCGCGAGAGCCAGCGGAACGCATCGCCCATCTGGAACACCGCGCAGTTCACCACCGGGCTCGCCGGCGCCATCACCACCGCGTACGCCGAGGTCATCTGCGTGGTGTGGAACAGGTAGCGACACGGCGTGTACAGCGCAGCCAGACGATCGACCCAATCCGCGGGCAGGCCCGCGTCGTGGCGCTGCGCGGCGTACTGCTCGAGCAGGCCGTCGACGTAGACCTCGTCGCGATCACGCTCGGTGCAATAGGCGCGATAGGTCACGGCGTCCGGATCGCGAAAGGCGTTCCAGTCGTCGTGCTGCAGCCGGCTCTCGGCGCGATGGCGCTTGTACCAGCGGTTCATCGGGACGTCGGAGGCCAGTTCCAGCGCCTCGCGCTCGTTGGCGCGGAACAGCGTGTTGATCGTGACGATCTCGTACTCGCTGGGACGCTTGCGCTGTCCCGCGAGATGCGACCAGGTCCTGAGCGGCTTGAGCGATTCGGTCGGCGAGACGTCGGTCATGGCGGGCTCCGCGCAATCAGAGAGTCTTGGTGAAATAGAAGCGCACGTGCGAGTCGAAGACCTCGAGCTGGCCGGCGATGGCGGCCAGATCCGCCTGCAGCTCCGACATCTCGAACGCGCGGCCGAGGTGTCGTTCGATCGTCTGACGCTGCAGCACGCACTCGTGCTCGACCTTCACACGGACGTAGGCGCTGTGGTCCTCGACCTCGACGTGACGGCCCGGATTGTCCTCGCGTGCGGCTTCGGCCACGGCATCGGCCAGTTCGCCGCTGCGCAGCACCGGCCCGACGAGGTTCTTCGATGCGCTGCCCGTGTCCGGGTTCATGTCCGCGCCTCGTAGCCGAGCTGGATCGTCGTGAGCGCCGTCCATCCGGCATCGCGTACGCGCAGATCGCGCGGCAGGAACGCCTCGTCGCCCTGCTTGCGCACGCGCAGCGTGCGGTCCGGGTAGAGCGGCATCATGCGGCCGGCGAAGTGCTCCGCGACGGTGCTCGCGACCTCGTCCATCGTGCCGTCGACGTCGACCGGCACCAGCGTGAGGATGCAGCCGTCCTCGAAGCTACAGACCAGTGGCAAGGTTTCCATGGGGCACCTTCGTCTGAGAGGGGGAGACGGCCGCGCATTGATGCGCCCAGGCATAGTCGTCCGCGTCGGCGCCGCGCTCGCCCGGATGGATGCCCATGTACTGCAGCGCGCCTTCCACCGTCGGCGGCAGGATCTGGCCCGCCAGCAGGCGGTCGGTGATGCTCAGGTGGCCGAGGTAGCGTTTCGGGTCGACGTCGAAGATCCATTTGCACGGCGCCGAGCAGAAGTAGTATCGGCGTCCGTCGCCGTGATCGGTCCAGTGACCCTGGTGGTACCCGTTGTACGGGATGCCGCCGCTCGACGTGCCGCAGACGTTGCACAGCACCGGGAACGTCTTCGGGAACACCTTGTCGTCGCGACCCTCGATCGCGTTCTGTCCGACGACGTCCCACATGCGTCCCCACTTCTCGCCCCAGCCCGGATATTTCTCCTCCAGCCACGCGCGTTCCGGCGGCGAGACGCCGGCGCTGGGATTCCAGAACAGCGTCTGGCGCACGAACCACAGCTCCAGATGTCCGCTGTGGTGGAAGTAGTCGACGGTCCTCAGGAACAGGTCCCAGTACCAGGGCTTGTCGAGCCCCAGGTCCTCGAGCGAGCGCTCGAACTGCGCCACGATGAATTCGTGCACGAATTCCTTGAACGACTGGTGGCGCTTTTCCAGCGGCGTCAGGTAGTCGATCGCAGGCCCGGTCAGCGTCATGAACATGCGCCAGTTGCGCCAGAACGCGATGTCGACGGCGCGCTGCGCCTGCTCCTTCTTGCCGTTGGCGATCAGCACTTTCAGCGCCGCGGTGCCGATCTGCGCGTGGCGCGCCTCGTCGGTCTGCACGCTCGAGATCAGGTTGGAGAAGCTGTAGTCGCCCACTTCGGCGGCGTCGGCCGCGAGGCCGAGGAACTGCAGGTTGGTGAAGCCCTGCTCGAGCGCGAACGTGAGCATGATGCTCATCGTCGCCGCATCACGCCCGAGGCACAGGTCGTCGATCATCGCGCGGCCCGCCACCGCAGCCCAGTTCTGCGTATGGAAGCATTTGATGGCCCAGTCGAACTGGCGCGACTTCGAGACGTTCTCGTGGGCGAAGTAGAGCTGGATCTGCGCGTGGCGCAGCTCGTCCATCGAACCGAACGTCGCCATGTTGCGCATGCCCGGCGCCTTGGCGAAGCGCGCCATCTTGGCTTCGGCGATCACCGCGTTGTACTCGAGCAGGACCAGCGCGCCGAAGTGCATCTTCAGGATGCTCTGCCAGCCCGGGTGCGCGTTGTCGTAGAAATTCGAGCGCGCCAACGCGGCCTTCACCGAATACGCGTCGGCGTCCTTCCTGCTCTGCACCTGCACGTACTCGCGGTAGCTGATCTTGAACGGCTCGTCGTAGGCGTTCCATTGATCGAGTGAAAGCCCGAACGCATCGCTCATCTCGTCGGGAAAGATGTCCTCGACGCCGACGTACGACGGCGTCCAGTTGGTGTCGCGCGCGATGTCGTACCACTCGGATCGGTTCAGAAGCGCCATGATTCGTCTCTCCTCTTCAGCTTTCGGTTCTCGTCGCGGTCGGTGCGGCGAGATCGACGAACACCTCGCCGTTCTGCTCGCTCACCGCGTAGCGACGCAGGTTGCAGCCGGTGGGATTGATGCCCATGCCCGTGGTGGCGTCGAACTGCCACAGGTGCGCCGAACAGGTCAGCACGCCGCCCTCGAGCATGCCGTTGACCAGCGGGAAGGCCTGGTGCGGACACAGCGCGCTGAACGCGGACAGATGCCCGCCCTCGGCATGCACGACCAGCACCCGGCGGCCGGCGACGGCGACCTCGCGCATTTCGCCTTCCCACAGATCGTCCAGCGAGCAGGCGCGCGTGCCGGTCATAGCCTGCGTCCCTGGCCCGCCAGCAGGTCCTGCACGGTGGCCACGCACACGTATCCCAGGCCGGTCAGCAGATTCATCATCGCGTCCAGGTGCGTGCGCCGGCCGTACGCCGCGCGCAGGCTGGTGGCCATGCAGATCAGGCCGAGCTTCCACGCGTTGAAGACGTCGAAGTAGAAGATCGTGCGCGGATCGATCTCGAAGCCGGTGAGTTCGCGATAGCGCTCGAAGAACCGTTCGCGCGGGATCATGCCGGAGGCCAACCGCGTGCCGTCGTCGGCCACCGCGCCGGTGAGCGTCATCGAGGCCCAGGACAGATCCTCGTGGTGATCGCCCAGGTGCGCGAGCTCCCAATCCAGGATCGCGTTGATCCGCAGGTCCGGCGTGAACATGAAGTTGCCGCTGCGATAGTCGCCGTGCACGACCACCGGCTGGTCGATCACCGGCATGTTCCGGCGCAGCCATTCGGCCGCGTACTCCATCACCGGATGCGCCTCGAAGGTGTCCTCCTGCCAGACGCGTTCCCACAGCGCGACGGTCCACTGCGTCCCATCGACGGTGCCCGGCGCGGGCTTGGCAAATGCCGACAGATCATGGCGACGCCAATCGAGCGTGTGGATGCCCGCCATGTGGTCGACGAACTGACCGCCGAGCGCGTTGCGGTACTTCTCCGGAAACATCAATCCGACGCCGCTGGCCTTGGTGGTGCCCTCGGGCATCACCGTGCCCTGCAGGAAGCCCGCGATCAGGAACGGATGGCCCAGCGCATCGGGTTCGGGATCGACCCAAAGCACCTCGGGCACCGGCACCTGTCCGACCATGGCCTTGAGGATCTGCGCCTCGCGCAGGCGGTGCGTCTCGACGACCGACTCGGACGGATCCATGCGAAGGATCAGCGGCCGCGTCACGCGCTGGTTGCTTGCGTCCTTCCACGTCAGGTCGAACGTGAACTGCTCCTTCGAGGCGCCCCCCGACAGTCGCTTGAGATTGGCCAGCGAGAGCTGCGGCTGGTCGGTGGCGCGCTGCAGGTAGGCGGTGAGGCGCTCGTGCAGGCCGCTGAAATCGCTGACGTGCTCGAGCCCCTTGCGCCGGTTGACGAGCTTGCGCGTCATCACCTCGTCGATCGCGGGCTCCACCGGGTAGCGCTGCCGGATGTCCCGGATCCACGCGTCGGTGGGGCTGGCGCGCAGCTGCTGCGTGAGTGTGTCCTGGGCCATGTCAGGCCTCCTTCGCGGGCAGGTGCAGGCGGCCGTCGCGATAGAGCAGCGCGTCGAGGTCTGGCACCGGGTCGGGCAGGCTGTCGAAGCCCAGTGCCCTCACCCACGCACGCTCGCGCAGCTGCAGATCCTTGAAGAAAGGCCGCAGCCGCGTGTCGAGCGCCTCGGCCGTGGCCGTCGGAAGTTCGGCCTGCCGATGGATCAGCGCGGCAAGCTGCTCGCGCAGCATCTCGTTGGCACCGCGCAGCGCGCGATACGGCCGCAGGTGCGCCTCGGGCGCCGCCGATTCCGCGGCGAGCTGCGCGCGGATCGGCGCCACGGCATCGTGATCTGCGACCAGCGCAACCAGGTCACCCAGCAGCTGGCGATAGAGATGGTTCTCCAGCAGCTCGTAGTGGAACGCCTTGTCCTGCACGCCCTGCAGGAATCCGAGCGTGCCGACGATCATGCCGGCCTGGTCCTGCGCGAAACGGTCGGTGAGATTGGCGAGCACGACCTGCTCGATCGCCTTCTTCATGCTGGACAGGAACTGCGAGATCTCGGGCTGCATCGTCGTCTCCTCGCTGGCTCGGAACCGCGTTCGCGCTCAACCGCCGGCCGGCGGCTTCCAGGTGTCGACCAGTTCCTTGAAGCCGCTCGGATCGTGCGGTCCGAACGCCGCGTGTTCGAGAATGCCGACCGACTGCTGCTTGTCGTTGAGTGTGACCTTGCACACCTGCTGCGCGTGAAACAGGTGCGGCTGCGACAGATCCATCTCGGCCACCACCCAGGTCTCGTCGTCGATCGCGTAGTCCCCCTTCCAGCAGCCGTGGCCCCAGGTCGGATGGAAATAACCGACACCGGCCATCGCGAAGGTCACGATCGGCTCGTACTTGGCTTCCCAGATCTCGCCGCCGGGACGCCTGAACCGCAGCGATGCGCGCTTCAGGCGCCGGCTGTTGGGCAGGTACTGGAAGTCGTAGCCGACCGGCGTGGCCGCGACCTCGCCCGTGTCGCGTGCGAACACCGGATCGTCGCCCTTGGGCACGCGCGGAATGGTGCCGCCCGAGGCGATGGTGATGTCGCCCTTTCGATCGGCGAACAGCACCCCGTGCAGCACAAAGTCCTTCCAGAACGTCTGCGACCAGCCGAAGTAGAACTGCGACGCCCAGCGGTGCGGCCGCCCGCCGTTCTCGCCGCAGGGCCGGATGCCCCACGAGCGGTCGCGCGTACCGTTGGTGACCTCGGGATTCACCTCGATGCGCCGGCCCTTGACGATGATCCAGCCCGACCAGCTGCCGAACTGCGTCATGCGCGTCACGTCCATCGACAGCTGCACGCCGTCGGTCTGCACCTGCCGGTCTTCTTCGTGCGTGCCGGTGCCGCCTTCGAAACGCAGGTCCGCCTCGAAGCCGCGCTCCGGCGCCGAGATCAGTACGCGGTGCCGGCGCATCGGGATGATCGTCTGCACCTTGACCGGTCCGAGCGTGGTGTTCGCCCGATCCTTGGGCAGATCGCCGCTGACGTGCAGGCAGTATTGGTGACCGTCGATGACCACGCTGAAGCCCGCGTCCATCACGCGGCGGTTCGGATAGAAACCCATCGCGACGCTGAAATAGAGCGAGCCGTCGCCGACGAAGCCGTTGAACCAGAAACGGTCGTAGAAATTGCGATCGCTGGTCGACGGGATCGCGACCGGCTGCGTCGTCTGGTGGATGGGATAGTCGTCGAGCGTGGTGATCATGCGGGCTCCGGATGGACGGGGTCTCGGCTGGTGGTGAAGAAGCGGTCCATGTACAGCGCCTGCGCGGACAGGCCCTTGGCCAGCAGCAGGCGCGACACGGCGTCGCACATCGGCGGCGCGCCGCACAGGTAGGCGTCATAGCGGTGCGCATCCGAGATCTCGCGCTGGATCGCCTGCGTGACGTTGCCGCACGCGCCGCTCCAGGCGTCACCCGGCTGGAGGCCGTCCAGCGTGGGTTCGAACGCCGAGCCCGGCGCCAGGCGCGCGAACAATTCGGCCAGTTGCTCCGCCAACGGCAGATCCTCGGGCCGGCGCGCGCCGTAGAAGAAGCGGATGGGCCGCGGATCCTGCGCCTGCGCCGCGGCATGCAGCATCGACAGGATCGGCGCGATGCCCGATCCGATCGCGCACAGCAGGATCGGCCGGTCGCCGTCGCGCAGATAGCTGTCGCCGTAGGGGCCGCGCAGCCGGATCGGCGTGCCGGCCGCAAGACCCGGCACCCGCGACGAAAATGCGCCGGTGTCGATGCGCTTGATCACGAAGCTCAGGTCCCGCGTCGCCGACGGCATCGACGCGATCGAATAGCTGCGCCACACGGCGTGCGCGCCCTCGCCCAGGCCCAGCTCGATGAACTGGCCCGGATAGAACGTGAGCGGCTCGTCGAGTCGCACGCGCAGTTCGAGCAGTTCGCAGGTGAGCGATCGCACGCCGGCGACCGCGCCCGCGATCTGCGCCGGCCGCAGCAGCGGTCGCGCGCGCAGGTCCGGCAGCCGGTTGTCGCGGATCAGCAGGTCGGTCATCGGCCGGGCCCGACACAGCAGCGCCCAACCCTGGTCGCGCTCGGCATCGGGCAGCGAGTACACCGACACGTCGCCCAGATCGACCTCGCCGTCCTCGACCTGGAACTTGCAGGTCGAACAGCGCCCGTTGCGGCAGCCGTACGGCAGCTGCACGCCCTGGCGCAGCGCCGCGTCGAGCACGGTCTCGCCGTCCTTGACATCGAAGCTGTCGCCCGAAGGCGTGAACTCGACGTTGAACATCGCGTCGTCCGTGTCCTAGCGCGGCGGTCCCATCTGCGTGATCGCACTGGTCACGCGAAACAGGCGCGGCGTGGTCTCCACGCGTCCGACGAAACTGGTGAGGATCACCAGCCATTGCGGCATCGACAGCGGCTGTCCGAGCTCGGCCTGCACGCGGTCGAGATCGACCTCGAGGTCGTAGTCGGTGGACGTGATCTTCCAGTACGTGCCGTGATCGGCGACCTCCAGGTCGGGGTGATCCTCGACCATCACGTCGACGGTCGCCTGCGCCTCGGCGGAGCCCTGCATCAGGATGATCGAGATCGGCGTGCGGGCCTCGGTTCCGGTCGTCGACATCACGCACCTCCGCCGGTGGACAGGCCCAGGCCCTTGGCGATGGCCGCATGTTCGGTTCGCGACCGCGTGATCGCATCGTCGAAACCCACGGCCTTGATCGACAGTTTCGCGAAGGCCGGGCGCAGTGCTTCGGCGGCCTGCGCGGCCCAGCCGCTCCAGCGCGCGTGCCACTCCTGGATCACCGCGCGATTCGCGACCGCCTCGGCGATGGCCGGATCCAGCACCATGCGCACGAACGCCTCGGTCGCCGCGAGATTGCGGCGGCGATCGCGCTCGGTGGTGGTGACGATCTGCGCGGCCACGTCGTCGCCGTTGGCACCGGCGTTGGCGCGCACCAGCGAACTGATCGACACCTGCTGCACCAGCGGCGCGACCGCGAGATTGAGCCCGATCATCAGCTCGGCCCAGTCGCCGGTGTTGAGGATGCGCTCGGCCAGTCGGCGCATCGGCTGGTACACCGGATCCTCCATCCAGGCGCGTTTCCCGGCCGCATCGTCGACCGCATCGTTGTGGCGTTCGAGCTCGACCAGGTAGACCACGACGTCCTGCGCGTGACGCAGGTGATCGAAGCTCTGGAAGCACAGCATCGTGCTGATCGTGTCGCCCAGGGCCTCACGCTGCGCCGGGCACAGCGCGCGGAAGATCGCGTACTCCAGGTGCGAGCACGCGCGCCAGTGCGTCGACAGGATGTCGCGCACCCACGCGGCGTCGAGCGCTGCGAGTGTGCCGTTGTGTCCCGCGTCCTCGGTGGCGCGCTCGATCGCGCTCTCCTGCTGCTCCTGGTGGCGCACGTAGGTGCGCTGCCAGTGCTGCGCCGGATCGCGATAGCGATACCAGTCCGGATGCCGCAGCCGCGTGGAGTCCACCTTCCACGGCATGCTGCCGTCAGAACGCAGCAGGAAGGCTTCGGCGCCGTGTCGGCCACCGCCGGCGAGGTCGTAGCCCAGCGGATCGGGCTGCTGGTGAACGGTGAGCGCCTCGTACTCGGTCAGGCGCCGTGCCGCCGGCTGGATGAACGTGAAGTCGCGTGCCGGCTTGCCGGTCCCGGTCGCCGATGCGTTGCTCATTGCAGCGTCACCGGTTGCATCAGCCGCGGCGCCCCGTCGGCCGGCAGGTTCTTGAGCGGATCCTGGATCTCGATCTTCGTGCGCCTGATGTCGTCGAGCGTCCACATCTTGTCCCAGCGCAGCGAGGGCTGCGGCACCAGCGTCTTGCCGTCGGCGCGGATCAGATGGCATTCGCGTGCGTAGCGCTCGAGGTCGTAGCCGTCGTAGTGCTCGAACCAGGTATACGCCGAGGCGTAGCGATGCGGCTCGAGCGCGTACAGGTGTTCGCAGCCCTGGCTGCAGAACGCGTGCTTGCGTCCGTCAGCTTCGCGGATGCGCACCGTCGGCTGGTCGTAGCGCGGGAAGACGCACGGCATCTGGCAGACGCGGCAGATCGGCGGGATCTGCGGGAACAGCGTCAGCGGCACCTGTCCGTCCTTGGGGTCGCCCATCTGCGCGTAGGCCTCCCAGAACTTGCCGTACAACGCATACCAGCCCGGGTACTTCTTCTCGAACCACTCGAAGTCGCGCGGCGTCAGCGGATCGATCCGCATGAAGTGCACCGGCCAGGTCGCGGCCAGCATCATCACGATGTTGTGATGGCCCCAGGGAATCCGCGCCTTGGCCTCCTCCCAGCCGCGCGGCAGCTTCAGGCCGAACGGTTCGAGCCGCTGGATGTAGGAGCCCGCCCAGTCGTGGCCGATCCATTCATTCCAGGCCTCGAGGTAGGAGCCGCCGCGGTTCTCCTGGAAGTAGTCGTAGACCGAGCCGATGAACGAATCGAGGAACGAGTGCTGGCGCCAGAACGCGGCGTCGAAGTCGCGCTGCAGGCGCGGCAGGTTGTCGGGCACCGAGGCGATCGCCGCGAGCGTCGCGTAGCCGTTGGCCATGTGCCGCGCCTCGTCGGACTGCACGCTCAGGAACGTGGTGGGCGTGGCCTCGTCGCCGTTGGCGGCGGCCACTTCGGTGAGCGTGACGAAGATCGGGTTGGTGTACGCGGTCTCGGCCACGACCTGCAGGTTGATCGCGCCTTCGATCGGATCGCTGACGAAGAAGGCGTCGAGCGCAGGGCGCGCGGCGCGCGTGATCATGTTCTGGCCGCGCACGAGAAAGCCGCGATCGAAGCCCTCGGGATCACGCGCGTGCTTGGCCAGGTAACGCAGCAGGTGCGCTTCCTGGTTGGTGTGGCGCACCTCGTCCATCATCTGCGCGAGATATCCCTGGCGCAGTTCGGCGTTGTCGACCGCATCGACCAGCTGGCCGGTGCACTTCATCGCCGCGTACTCGGCGTACGTGGTGACCGGCACCGCCATCTTCAGAACCTCGGTCCAGCGCTCCGAGGCCTTGGCCGGCATCTTGGCGCGGGCCATCACGTCGCTCATCGCGCCGTACTGGCGATCGTCCTTGTCACGTTCCATCTTCACGTAGTCGCGCACCAGGTGACGGAACGGATCGCTGGTCTTCTTGGGCACCTGGTAGTGCATCGGATACCGGCGCGTGGGCGGTTCGTAGTGGAACGTCCAATCGAAGTCCTTGACCCGGTCGTGCGCCTTGACGAAATCACCGCTGTCCATGCCATGTCCTCCACGGACGGCCGATCCGCGACCGGCAATGCGCCAGCCTAGTCCCGCGCCACGCGACCGCGGTTGGCGATGGCTGCCGGACGACTTGGCTACCCCTGCCAGGCAGGGGCCTGTCCTGCATTGCGCAGGGGTCCGATGGGCCCATAATCGCGCTGCATGCACGAGGTGCACCCGACTCCGGACGGCCCGCCCCGGCGCTCTCGCCGGCCAGCCTTCCGACCGCGCAGGTGTACCGAGGAGGGTCCGTGGACACGACGATCAACGCTGGCGTCCTGAATGATCACTGGCGTGATCTGGACAGCTGGACCACGCGCAACGTCGATCCCGCGCGACAGTTCGACGTCTGGCGCGATTTCGTCGTCGACGCCCACCTGCATTGGGACATCCGCGCGATTCCCTGCGACCGCTTCCCCGCCTTCATCCGCCAGGGCCGCTTCGGCGGCTATCGCCTGGTCCACCTGACCGCCGCACGCGGCGGTGTGATCGGACGCCGCACCAGCCTGCAGATCCAGCAGGACCACGAGGCGCTCTACAACCTGATCTACGTCGCCGAGGGCTCGCAGACCCTCACGCTCGGAGGCGATCGCGAGATGCACCTGGGGCCGGGCACGTTCGGCCTGTGGGATTCGACCGAGCCGATGAAATTCAACACCGGCGAAGGCCTGCGCCAGGTCACGTTCTCGGTGCCGCGTCGGCGACTGGACGAGGCCCTGCCCGGCTGCGAGGACCTGTGCGGCCATGTGATGGACGCGCACACGGGCATCGGCAAGCTGTTCATCGACTGCATGCTCGCACTCGAGTCGAGCTTCGGCGATCTGTCGGCGCCGCAGGCGAGCGAGGTTCTGGAGGCGACCACCGAACTGCTGGTGGCGACCTTGCGCGCCAAGCGCCAGCCGGCGCTCGCCTCACGCCGTCCCGGCGATCCGCTGCGACCGATCCTCGAAGCCATCGACCGTCAGCTGGACGACCCGGGCCTCACGCCACAGCGCGTCGCGCAGGCGCACGGCCTGTCGGAGCGGCAGCTGTACCGGCTGTTCGCCGAGGCGCAGACCAAGCCCGCGGCGTGGATCCGGCGGCGCCGGCTCGAGCGCTGCCGTCACGACCTGTTGTCGCCGTCGTCGCGTCATCGCGGCGTGCTCGACATCGCCGCGCGCTGGGGCTTCTTCGACGCCAGCGCGTTCTGCCGCGCGTTCCGGCAGGCCTACGGCGTGTCGCCCTCGCGCCTGCGCGCGCAGGCCGGTCACCGCGCAGAAACCTAGAGCGCGGCGCCCGGGTTCACGGTCACCTGCACGCGCGAGCGCACGCCGAGCTTGGTGAAGACGTTCTTGAGGTGAAACTTGATCGTGTGCTCGCTCAGGTCGAGCACGCTCGCGATCTGCCGGTTCGAAAGGCCGCGGGCCAGTTCGGTGACCACGCTTCATGCCTTCGGGCACGACTTCGACGATCGGATTGTTCGCGACCTCCACGTTGGGTCGGTGATACGCCTCGAGAGAGCCCGACTCGAGCGGCACGCGGTGCGTGCCGAAGCCGTAGGTCGTCGGAATCAGCTTGCGGCACAGCTCCGGGTCCTTCAGGCGCTCGCGCATCTTCTGGCGCACGACCTCCGAGAGCTCCTCGTTGACGGCCCTCGTTGGTGAACATGTCCGGGAACGAGGCCAGCCACAGCACCAGCGTGCCTTCGTTCCAGAACTCCTCGAGCTTTTCCTTCTTCATCTCCGGCGTCAGGTCCGCGAAGTTGCCGTACTTGAAGTTGAAGTCGAAGCCCGAGAACGTGTTGGGCAGGCGCTCCTCGAGATTCGGGAACAGCGCCTTGTAGGCGTCGCGATCGGTGTCGCTGAACTTCGGGTTCTGCATCGGGACGATGTACTGCGGCGTGGCAGGAACACCGTGAGATGCCCGACCTCGGGCGCGATGGTGTGGATCACCTGGATGCCGGTGGCACCCGTGCCGACGATGCCGACGCGCTTGCCCTTGAAGTCCACCGGCGTCTTGGGCCAGCGGCCGGTGTGGTGGATCTGGCCCTTGAACGTCTTCTATCCAGGGAACGCATCCTCCAGCGGCGCCGACAGCATGCCGCAGCAGGTGACGAAGTAGCGCATCGCATCGGGCCCGGACAAAAGTGTCCGAAAAATCGGACGGCTCGTCGTGACAAGGCCGGTACGCCGGAGCCGCGAATAGGATCGCGGCCCCGGCCATCGCGGCCTGGTCAGGCGCTGACGTAGCGGGACAGGTCGACGCCTTCGCCGATGATCAGGTCCTCGCGCGCCGCGAACTTCGGCTTCACGAACCAGACCAGCAGCGGCAGCACGATCAACGACAGCACCATGTTGATCAGCATGATCGCGACCAGCAGCATGCCCATGTCCGCCATGAACTTGAGATCGGACAGGAAGTACCACGGCAGGATGCCGACCAGCATGATCGTGGCAGTGAACATGATCGCCTTGCCGGTCGTCGTCAGCGCCGCGGTGATCGCCGCCGCCCAGTCGTGCTCGTGCGCGCTGAATTCCTCGCAGATGCGCGACAACAGGTAGATGCCGTAGTCGATACCGACACCGACGCCCATCACCGCGACGATGGTGGCGTTGATGTCCAGGCCGATGCCGAGCTGGTTCATCGCGGCGATCTGCAGGAAGTTCGACAGGTTCACCGGCACCAGCAGCAGCAACGCGGCGACGAACGACCGATACGCGTACGCCGAGATGATCGCGATGGCGACGTTGACCAGCCCCAGGATGAACCAGTGGAAGCGATGGACCACGTTGTTCATCGCCTGCTGCAGCGCGATGAAGCCGGTTCCCAGGCGCACGCGGAAATGCTCGTGCTCTGTGCCGACGATGTCGACGGCGCGCTTTGCGCTGGCCAGCGCCGCATCGACGGTCTCCTGCTTGTTGTCCGCGTACCACATCGAAACCGTGGTGTGCTGGAAGACGAAGTCGGCAACGTGGCCGAAGTTCACCGGGTTGGAACCGAAAGTGACCGCGTCGGCGGCGCCGTTGACCGCCACGGCATTCATGTCCAGCGGCAGCCACTTGGGATTGCCGCCCGCGATCAGGCGGTTGCCTTCCATCATGTAGTCGGTGAACGACAGCGTGGCGCGCGGCGGCAGCACCGGATCCGCCTCCACGATCTCCTGGATCCGCTTGCGGATCGCGGTGGCCTCGGGCGTGCGGCCGGCGCGCAGGTCGATGTTGTTCGGATCCTTGGCCTCGAGCACGATCTCCAGCGTGTTCATGCCGGGGAAGTTCGCGTTGATGGCGCGCACCGCGGTGTTGAACTCCGAGTCGTACCAGAGCAGGTTGCTGCCCTCGACCGGGTTGCCGATCTTGATCTGGAACGAGTCGTAGATCGCCCACGCGCCGATGATGACCGTGACCACCGCGGTCGTCTTCGCGGTCTTGCCGTAGGTCAGGCGCGCGATGCGGTGCAGCAGCCGCTTCTGGATCAGGTGGATGCCCGATTCCTTATCGGCGCCGCCGGCGATCTCGTCGACGTTCTTGGGCACCGGCAGGTAGGACAGCAGGATCGAGATCAGGAACACGCCGGTGGGGATGATCCACAGCGCCCAGGCACCGCAGAACAGCGCGTGGTTGTACATGGTCTCGATCGGCGCCACCGCGATGAACACGATGCCGAACACGTCGGTCAGGATGCCGAGGATCGACGGCGCCATCATCACGCCCATCGTCACCTCGGCGGCTTTTCGCTTGTCGCCCAGGTGGCTGAGGATTTCGTAGTAGCGCTCGGTGTACTGGATGCAGTGAGAGAACGTTCGCGCCACCAGCAGCAGCGGCACGATCATCAGCAACGGCTCGATCGGCCGGCCCAACCATCCGATGAAGCCGAAGCCCCAGAGCGCCGCCACCAGCGCGCACACGATCGGCGTCACCACGCCGGCGATGTTGCGCATGTACAGGATCAGCGCCAGCGTCAGCAGGCCCAGCGTCACGGCGAAGATCTTGTAGGTCTGCTTCTGCAGCTTGTAGACCCAGCCCGTCAGCACCGGCTGCCCGGCGATGAAGACGTCGTGGTGCTCGTCCTGTGCCGCCTTGACCAGGTTGTTGGCGTATTCGAACGCCTCGCCATACTCGATCGAGTCCAGGAACGTGGCGTTGATCAGCGTCGCGGTCTCGTCGCGCGAGACATAGAAGGTGCGCGCGTTGGGCGACAGCGTGATGCGCCGGCGGAAATCCTGCACTTCCTCGTCCGTCTGCGGCGCGTGTCCGCCCATCAGCGGTCGCATGTCGATGCCGAAGGGCGTGGCCTCGGCGTAGCGCAGCTTCTCGGTGGACAGCGAGATGATCTGGTCGTGGTCGATGTTGGGCGCAAGGTCGATGTCGCGCGTCATCTTCCAGACCTTGTCCAGCGTGTCGCCGTGATAGATGTCGCCGTCCTTGCGCTTGATCATGATCGACATGGTCAGCGGATTGCCGAAGTTCGGATGGTCGTAATAGACCTGCACGAACGGGTCATCCTTGGGCAGCAGATCCTTGAAGATCGTGCGGATCTCGATGCCGGGAAAGCCGGCCACGAAGCCGAGCGTGACCACGATGAAGCCCATCAGGACCCCGAAGCGGTGCTTCATGATCCAGGCGGCGAGGCGGAACCGAAGCGGGTCGGGCGGGAGGGGCGAAACGGACTGCACGCGGTCGGTCATGAACTTGGGGAACAGGAGGCAATGCGGAAAGGAACGTCGGCGAGGCGCACGCAGTCGCGTGGCCGCCAGAGGAACAAGCGCGGGGAATCAGAGTAAATGCCGGAGAGCCGGGATCCTCCCTGGAGTGTGCACCAACCGCTTGGTTCTAGATGCCATGGACTCGCAAAACCTCTGCCGTGCGGGCGCACCCGCTAGCGTTCGTCTGCGGATTCCGCGGAACGGGTGAATGAATCGACGCCCGCTGAGGCCGGCGTCACGTTTGGTCGATGCATTACGCCGTGGCGGTGACGTCGAACTCCGCGATGTCCGGATCCTTCATCTCGCGGCGGTAGTCGTTGGGCGTGAACGGATACATCCGCGGCAGTCCGTTCTTGTCCAGATACCAGCTCGAGCAGCCCGTCACCCACTGCGTCTTGGCGAAGCCGTCGCGCAGGTGCGCGTTGTAGCGCGTCTGCGCCTCCGGCTTCGGATTGAGGGTTTTCACCTCGCCGCTCTTGATCCGGTCGATGAAGGACATGATGTATTTCATCTGGATCTCGGAGATGCCCGTCAGCGAGAAATTGCCGATCGGGCTGTGCGGCCCGATCAGCATGAAGAAGTTCGGGAAGCCCGCAACCGCCACCGAACGCAGCGCCTGCGCACCCTGGGCCCAGACCTCGCCCAGGCTTTGGCCCTGCTCGTTCCTGATGACCAGGTTGCGCGTGTAGTCGAGCGCGTGGAATCCGGTCGCCGTAACGATGACGTCGAGCTCGTGCAGCTGTCCGTCCTTGGTGCGGATGCCCTGCGGCTCGATGCGCTGGATGCCTTCCGTGACCAGCGAGACGTTGGGCTTCTGGATCGCGTCGTAGAACGTGTCGGAAAAGATCAGTCGGCGGCAGCCCAGCTCGAACCTGGGCGTGAGCTTTTCGCGCAGCACCGGATCCTTGACCTTGGCCAGGTGACGCAGGCACAGCTTGAGCAGGATGTTCTTCATCCGCTGATTGCCGATCACCGCCTGGCAGAACGTGCTCTCCAGGATCCAGTTCTGGATGCGGCCGGCGGCCCAGGAGATTTTCGGCACCGCGCGATGCAGCTGGCGCAGCCATTCGGGGCGCCGGGTGTCGAAGTTCGGGCACACCCACTGCGCGGTGCGCTGGTACATCTCGAGCCTGGCGGTGCGATCGGCCAGCGCGCAGATGATCTGCGTCGCCGTCGAACCGGTGCCGATCACGCCGACGCGCTTGCCGTCCATCGAGACCGAGTGATCCCAGCTCGCGCTGTGGAAGCGCGGGCCGGCGAAGGACTGCAGCCCCTCGATGTCCGGCTCCATCGGATGCACGAGCACGCCCAGGCAGTTGATGACGATCTGCGCCTGGCGCTTCACGCCGTCGGCGCTCAGCA
The DNA here is from genome assembly GCF_020697055.1 of Panacagrimonas sp. Classification (GTDB taxonomy): domain Bacteria; phylum Pseudomonadota; class Gammaproteobacteria; order Nevskiales; family Nevskiaceae; genus Panacagrimonas. The sequence goes on from NZ_JAJFBP010000010.1 coordinate 77,708, forward strand.
CCGTCCACAGTTCGCCTTCCCGCGTCACCGACGTGACCCGCGTGCCGAAGCGCACGTGCGGGGTCACGCCGTACTTGTCCGAGCAGTGCTTGAAGTAGGCGTAGATCTCCGGGCCTTCGGCGTAGGTCGACTTCCAGCGCCAGTTGGGCTCGAAGGTGTAGTCGTAGCTGTGCGCCGGAACATCGCAGGACAGGCCCGGATACGTGTTGTCGCGCCACGTGCCGCCGACGCTGTCACCCATCTCCAGGATCTCGAAGGTCGAGATGCCCGCTTCCTTGAGCTTGATGCCGGCCAGGATGCCGGACATGCCCGCGCCGAGAACGAGCACGGTCGGCGTATGGGACTTGGCTTGCGTCACGGTTTTCTCCTCGAATCTGTCGATGCACCGGACTGGCGCCGGTTAAGGGCGGGATCGTGCCTCGAAAGCGGCCGCCGGACTTGACACCAGATGCAAGCCTTTTGACATTAGATGCAAGCCCCGGTTCCAGGTCTTCCACCCCATGCCCGGCAACTTCGTCCGCAGCGCCCTGCTCAGCGGCGCCGACGCGTTGATCCGCGAACTCGGCGGCAAGCCGTTGGCGATCGCCCGCCGCGCCGGCGTGCCGGCCGAAGCGCTGCGCGACGGCGACATTCCGCTGCCCGGTCGCGCCGCGTACGACTTTCTCGAATGCGCCGCCCAAATGTGCGACTGCCGCACGTTCGGCCTGCGGTTGGGCAGTCGCACGCAGATGGCGGTGGTCATCGGCCCGTTATGGGTGCTGCTGCGCAGCGCGGGCACCGTCGGGCAGATGTTCGAGGACCTGGCCGCGAACTTCGACGTCTACACGAGCGTCGCCACGATGGCGATCGAAAAATTGCGCGACGGCGGGATGATCGTCTCGTGGTCCTCGACCAGCGGCCAGACCGAAAGCGAAGTGCAGATGGCGGAATTGGCGCTGGCAGTGTGCGTGCAGGAGATTCGTCGCCAGACCGGAACGCAGTGGCATCCGCCGAGCGTCGGGTTTCGACATGCCGCGCCGCGGGAACTGGGCGAGTTCCACGCGCTGTTCGGTCCGCATGTCGGATTCAATCGCGACCGCAATACCATCGTGCTCGAGCAGGAACTCGTGGAGCGGCCGCTGGCCACCGGCGCGGCACGCACGCGTTCGCTGGTGGGTGCGCTGCTGCGTCGCCAGGACGATGTGATGACCGCGGGCATCGACACGCGCGTCGAGAGCGTGGTGCGCGCCGTTCTTCCTTTCGCGCCGTGCACGCTGCGCGACGTGGCGCAATCGCTGGGCATGCCGGTGCGGACGCTGCAGCACCGGCTCGATGCCGACGGCCAGAGCTTCAAGCGGATCAAGGATCGCGTGCGCGCGGATCTGGCGATGAAGTACCTGCGTCACTCGCAGCTCGGCCTGGGCGAGATCGCGGAGATCCTGGGCTACTCGGAACCCAGCGCGTTCAGCCGCTCGTTCCGCCGCTGGCACGGCAGGCCGGCGAGCGCGGTGCGGCGCGAGGCCCGGTCCGGCTAGATCCGGTCGAGCGTGCGGCGGCGCTGTTCGTCGAACTCGGCCTGCGAGATCAATCCGCGCCGGCGCAGCGTCTGCAGCTTTTCCAAACGCGCCGCGACCTCGTCGACCGGCTCGCCCGGGTCGGTGCCCGACGTCATGGCGGCGGCCCCCACGCCGCTCCAGTCGATCATCAAGCGCTTCGGATCGTCGCGGTCGACGAATACCGGCACGCGCCGCCGCGGACCCACCGACTCGAGCCCCAGGAACGGCAGCACCTCGCGGACTTCGGCCTCGTAGGGCGCGCGTCCGGGCACCTCGACGCGAAGCCGCAGCCGGACCTGCGGACGATGGTTGATCGCCACGCCGGTTCCTTCGGCCTCGAGAATCGTGGCGAAACCGGACAGGCCGTCGCGCATCAGCCGCTCGATGCGCGCCCATCGTCGGCGCACCGCCCAGGTGATCACGCCGTAGACCGCCAGCAACACCAGGGATACCGCGACCCAGATCTGACCGATGCCGATCCGCGGCATGAAGATCCAGAACAGGATGCCGCCGATGCCGAAGAACGCGATCAACGGCGCTCCGATCATCCACATCAGTCCGAGCCTGACGATGCGTGGTGCGCCCGCTGCGGCGGATCTGCGATCGGGGTTCATCGCGCAACCCTAAAGTCGGATCGAGATGAAGGCAAAAAATCGGGCGGGACCCGGCTCGTTCGGAGCCCGGGTCCCGCCCGGCAGCGGAGGAGAAACCGCGAAGTCGAAAGCCGGACCGAGCGATCAGCGTCCGCCGCGCGCCGCCGCCTCGGGGCTGAACATCGCGGGCGTCATCGGCAGGTTCAGGCGCCACCAGGCGTCGGCGCCGCGCTCGTTGACCATGTAACCGGCCTCGTACGCATTGGCGGTGAGGTCGTGGTAGACCGACGTGCCGCGGTGGAAGGCCTTGGCCTCCTGCGAATAGAAATACGCGACGAACGCGGTGCGCCACAGCTGGTCGCGGCCGTCGTAGTTGTCGGCCCACATCGCGATCCAGGTGTCCTCGTCGGCGTACAGCGTGCGCTTCTTGTAGCTGTGGCGGACGCCGTCCTTGAGATTGCCTTCCACCACCCAGACTCGGTGCAGCTCGTAACGCACCAGTTCGGGATTGACGGTGTTGGGCTTGATGATGTCTTCCTTGTACTTGAGCGCCGGATCCTGGAGCTTGAAGTTGTGGTACGGGATGTAGACCTCTTTCTTCCCGACCAGCTTCCAGGTGTAGCGCTCCGGTGAGCCGTTGAAGATGTAGTCGTCGTCGACGAAACGCAGGCCTGCCGGCGGCACCGGGTAGTCGAAGCCGACTTCCGGCGCCTGGCGCACGCGGCGGATGCCCGGCTGGTACTGCCACGACGACGTCGAGTCGTTGGTGAAGTCGTTGGGCTGGAAGCCGACCGCCACGAATCCCTTGTCGCGTTCCGGCAGCAGGTAGCCGCTGTAGAAGTACGCGTTGATCTTGTCGCGGAACGATCCGCGCTTGTTGGGATCGGTGCCCGGGTTGTAGGTCATGAACTTGTTGCGACCCCAGGCGATGCTGCCGTTGGCGTAGACGTCCGCGATGTCGCAGACCGACGCCTCGGTGGACGTGCGATGCGGATTGATGATGTTCCAGATCGCTTCGCCACCGTTGGCCGGGAACGGAAACGGATGCGCGCCCGTGGTTCCGTTGATTCCCAGGCCATTGGGCATGACTTCGGCGGTGGTCGCGTTCTTCTTGACCACGTCGCACACCCAGTCCGCCGGCTTGAAGTCGCGATGGCTCTGGTAGACGTTCATCCAGTACGTCTTGGGATACTTCTTCAGCAGCGCTTTCTGGCCTTCCGTGAGCTTGTCCGCGTACTGCGACATGTTCTCGGCGGTGATCTTGAACAGCGGCTTTTCGGCGGCGTAAGGACCGTGCTCGTAACCGAACGGCTTGCTCTGTCCGGGCCAGGTGCCCTGGAACTTGCCGGTGTACTCGGCCACGCCCGATGCGGTACCGGCCTTCTCCGCGCCCATGCACGTGAGCTTGGGACCGTCGAGCTCCTTGGCCTTGGCGGCATCCACCTTGGCCTGTACCGGCATCGCGGCCAGCGCAAGTCCGATGGCGAAGCATCCGGACGGCAGGGCGACTCTGAGCTTCATGTGTCCTCCTCGAAACGCGTTGCGGCGACGCCGGCTTGACGCCGGTTCGTATGAGCAGATCCTAGTCATCGCGTGCGGACTAGCTTCGTCCGAATTGATGACTGGGTCCGATTTTCTAGCGAGCGGTCGGTGACTGGCCGAAGCGCGCGATGAGGCTGGCGGTCACGCGAGTCTCGTCGACCATCCGGCTTTCGAGATCCGAGCAGATGAACTTTTCCAGCGCGCCGCCGATCAGCGGCACCTTGGCGCGCACGTCCCACGTGTAGGTGACGACGCATTCAGCGCCGACGTCGGTGATCGCGGCCTCGCAATTCATGTCGACCGGGATGCCGGGACTGATCGAGACCTTGCCGTTGCGCGAGCGCAGGTTCCAGCGTTCGTCCGAGATCGCGGTGGTCTCGGCCGGCACGACCTTGCGCACCAGTGCCGGCGCATCAAGCGGCACCTTGCGCTCGATGCGGATGCGAAAGTCGTCGCCCTGGGCTTCCTGGTCGAGCACCTGGTACTTCTTCAGGCCCAGGCCCTGCAGCTTGGCGATGTGGAAGTCGGGGTTGGCGAACATGCGCATCACCGTCTCGGCCGAGGCGGGATATCGCGACCTGATCTCGTGCTTCATGCGTCGTGGTCCTCTCGCAGCCAGCGGTGCTGCAGCAGCCCCGATGCTCGCACCGGCCCGCGCGGCGCGCCTACTGCTTCCGGAGGATTTCGGCCGGTTCGGGTTCGCCGTTGCGGAACAGCCGTCCGTCGATCCAGGTGGCGTGGACCTGCACCTGATCCAGCGCCGTGCGCGCGTCGCCCCAGGGTCGATCGAGCAGGCATAGATCGGCGCGCATCCCGTGCTCGATCCGCCGTGCAAGCGCACCCGGATCCTCGAGCGGCGCCATGTACAGATGCAGCGCCTGCTCGGGCAGCAGACATTCCGATGCGCCGATGACATGGCCTTCGCGCGTGCGCCGACGCGTGGCGGCCGCCATCGAACGCCAGGGGTCGAGCCCGCCGTACGGCGCATCGGAACCCGCGGCCAGCGCGATGCCGGCGTCGACCAGACTGCGCAACCGGTACAGGTGCGGCTGGTCCTCGGCGGCGACGTCGCGTCGATAGTCGTCGCCGCGCTCTGCGATGAAGTGCGGCTGCGTCACCACGCGCACCGACAGGCGCGACATCGACCCCATCGTCTCCGGCGGCGCGACGCCCGCATGCTCGATGCGATCGCGCCCGCTGCTGCCCGCCTGCTCCAGCGCCGCGAGGGCGTACACGAGCTCGCCGCGCGTCACGCAGTGGAACGCCGCGTTGCGACCCGCCGCGTGGCTGCGACGGATCGCGTCGCACAATCCCTCGAAGTCCGGCAGGTCGTGGTCGTGCAGGTGGAACTTGTGCGCGCCGATCCGCACGCGCGACGGCGCGGGTTCGGGCGCGTCGAGCGACGCGTCGCCCATCAGCACGAGGTGCTGGAACAGGTCCTCGCGCTGCGCGAAGTCCGCGAGCGCGGCGCGATCGTTCGAATGGCCGGTGTCGGTGACGCCGGTGATCCCGCGTCGGGCGAGTTCGCACGACAGCGCTCGAAGGTCCGGCCGCCGGCTGCTGTCGCCCAGGCGGCCGCGCAACCAGGCGTCGGCATCGTAGAGCCGGCCGGTGAGACGTCCGTCTACGCATTCCATCGGACCGCCATCGCTGGACGGGTCGTACACGCCGAGCCGCCGCAGCGCGGGGGTGTTGAACATCCACAACCGGCCGCTGCGGTGCTGCACGCGCAGCGGACGATCGGGCGCCATCGCATCCAGCTGCGTGCGATCGAGCAGCCCCGCCACCGACTCGTGATAGCCGGTGCCGCGTATCCAGCCGTCGACGGCCGCAGGCGCAGCGGCGATCGCGAACGCAAGCTGCGCCGCGTCGCGCACCTGTGGTGGCCCGCAGTGGACCGAGCGCAGCGCCGCCGCGGCGGCGTGAAGATGCAGGTGGTGGTCGTGCAGTCCGGGGAACAGCGCGCCGCCGCGCGCCTCGATCACCGTCTCCCCGGCCTCGGCCGGCAGACGTGCCCCGATCTCGACGACGCGCTGCGCGCGCAGCCGCACGTCGACGCGGCGCGCGTCGAATTCCAGCGTCGCGTCGCGGATCAGCACGGCCGCGCCGGTCCCAGGGCTTCGACGACCGGTCGCGTGTCCGCGCCAAGCGGCGCGGCGACCGCCCGGATCGCGCGCGCTGTAGGCGCCGCGATCGGCGCGCCCGCGTCGCGACGCATCGTCTCCCACGCCGCGTTGCGCGCGCGCCAGTCCTCGCACCGCGCCCACTCGACGACGTGGCGCACGCACTGGCTCAGCGATACCGACAGCAGGCGGCTGCCGCCGCGGTGCCAGCTCCACCAGGCGAGCAGCGCCGCATGCAGGCCGGCCAGCGGATCGGCGATCGCATCGCCGACGAACGCGAGCTCGCCGGTCGCGGCCCGCATCACGCGCGCCAGGCCCGCATCGATCGCCGCGTCGTCGCCATAGGCGATCCAGCTCGCCTGCGGCTCCTCGCGACCATGACCGCTGAGCGCGATCCAGCTCAGATCGCCGCGCTGCCGGACCCGCGATTCGGCATCGATACCGAGCTGGCGCAGGGCGCGCGGACGCGAGGCCTCGATCACGATGTCCGCGTCGTCGATCAACGCGAGCAGCCAGGCGCGCTCGCGCGGATCACCGAGGTCGAGCGCCACGCAGCGCTTGCCGGCGTTCAGCAGGTCGAAGAACGCGGGCGGGCCCATGCGCGCGCCGTCGGGCCGCGTGCGTCCTTCCACCTTGACCACGTCGGCGCCGCCGAGGTGCAGCAGGTGCGTGCACAGCGGGCCGGCCCACAACGCGGTGAGATCGAGCACGCGCGGCCGCTCGCGACGGCGCGCGCCCGGCGATCCGCTCGCGACCTCGCGGTACCAGCGCGCCGCGCACGCGTGCGATTCGTCGACCCGTGCGATCGCCAGTCCCAGCTCGCGACCGCGCGCCACCAGTTCCGCCGCGTCGTCGCGGCGACGCAGCGCGTCGGCGAGCGAATCCCAATCGCCGACGCGCTCCTGCTCGAGCCATGCCGGCAGCAGCTCGAAGTCGTCGGCGCGAGCGAGGTTGACCGCGATGCAGTCACCGGAGGCCATCGGCAGCATCCGGCACGCGCCGCCGCAGGCGACCGCGCCGGCGCGACCGTGTCCGGCGATGGCGGCGCGTTCGCCCAGCAGCCGGGCGCCGTCGAGATCGCGCGGCAGAGGCTCTGGCGACAGCGCCGCCACCAGCGCGACCACGCCGTCGGCTGCCGATGCCAGCGGCACCGGGCACATCCGCGGCGCCTCGTCGGCGCGCCCGGTCAACGCCATGGCGCCGCTCCGGGCCCAGGCCAGCGCGGGATGTTCTTCGGAGACCGCAACGGGACGCAGCGGACGCGCGCCCAGCTCCGACTGCAGGCGGGCGGCGTACGCCGCCGCGCTCAGATCGGCGGCTCGCTGGCCCACATCTGCTCGGATCGGCGCTTGAGTCCCTGCGTCATGCCGCTGAAGCCGACATCGAGCTGGGCACCGAGCAGGCGCCGCACCATCGGCATCAGCCAGCCCTGCAGTTCGAAGTGCGTGTGGTATCGGCAGTGGCCTTCGTCGATCTCCTCGACGCGCTGCACGCGCAGGCTCGACAAGGCACCGAACGGAAGCGGTCGCATCCGGTACGAGAATTCGCGACCCTCGTGGAAGCTCAGCATCTGCTCGACCTGGCGGCTCGTGCGCCTGCCCAGCTTCACTTTCATCTCGATGCGATCGCCGGGCCGCAGCGTCGAGCGGCATTCGGGCACGAAGGGATTCCATTGACCGTACGAGTCCAGGTCGGTCAACACGTCCCACACCACCGAAGCGGGTGCTTCGACTTCGAGCCGTCGGTCGATCACGAAGCTCATCGGCGAAGCCGCCTCAGACCGTCAGCGGCCGCGCCGCGGCGGGACCCGTGTCGATCGCACGGGCCACGACCGGCTCGAGCGGCAGGCGCACGTGCACGGTCAGGCCGTTGCCGTCCGATTCCGCCCAGATCTCGCCACGATGGTGCTGCACGATCTTGCGGCAGATGGCCAGGCCGATGCCGGTGCCCTCGTATTCGTCGGTGCTGTGCAGGCGCCGGAACACCGCGAAGATGTTTTCCAGCTGATCCTTGGCCACGCCGATGCCGTTGTCCTGCACGCGCAGGTGCAGGAACCGCTCCTCGCGTTCGGCGCTGATGTGCACCTCGGGCTTGCTTCCGGGCTTCTGGAACTTGATGGCGTTGCCGACCAGGTTCTGGAACAGCTGCACCATCAACGACTGCACGGCCGGTACGTCCGGCAGCGGGCCGAAATCCACCGTGGCCTCCCGATCCGCGATCTCGGCCTTGAGCGTGTTCAGCGCATTGCGCAGCGCCTCGTCGAGCGGACGGCGCTCGGGACGCGCCTCGGTGCGGCCGACGCGCGACAGCTGCAGCAGGTCCTGGATCAGCGCCTGCATCTGGCGCACGCCCTGCTCGATGAACTGCAGGAACTCGAGCGCATCGCCATCGAGCTTCTGCGTGTAGCGCCGCGACAGCAGCTGCGAGAAGCCGGCGATGTTGCGCAGCGGCGCCTGCAGATCGTGCGAGGTGATGTACGCGAACTGCTCGAGCTCGTGCACCGCGCGGTTGAGATCGGCGAGCGAACGGCGCAGATCGTCTTCGGCGGCCTCGCGCGCGTGGACTTCCTCGCGCAGCCGCGCGTTGGCGGACTCGAGCTCCTCGGGCGTCTTCATCTGCAGCAGCTTGGGCACCAGCGGAATGATCGCCATCGCGGTGGCGAGCGACACCACGGCGGTGAGCGCGCGCACCCAGCCCTGCAGGTAGTAGACCGGCTCCCACACCACCACGATGTCGAGGATGTGGCCGGTGCCGCACAGCACGATGAACGAGGCGAAAAGCGCGATCGCCCAGTTGAAGCTGATGCGCGTGCCCATCCGCCGGATGAAATAGACGAGCACGACCGGAATCATGAAATACGCAAGCGCGATCGCCGCGTCGCTGATCACGTGCAGCCAGATCAGGTCCGGCTTGCGCATGAAGCAGTAACCGTGCGGCAGCAACGCGTCGCTTGCCGCCGATGCTTCGGCTCCAAGGACGGAGAACAGGCTCATCAAAAACTCCTTCGGCCCGATCCGGGCCTACTACCGCTCCAGTCCCCAGGGTCCTTTGCGCCATCGCGCAGGGAATTCTTCGGCGACTTCGGGACGACAGAAGCGCGTCCCCTGCATGTGCGTGCATCCGACCATCGACAGGCGCGCGTGCTGCTCGGCCAGCGAGACGCCATCGGCGATCACGTCGAGACCCAGCGCGCCGCCCAGCGCCAGCGTCGCGCGCACGAACCGCAGCGCCGCCTCGGAGGTGTCGCGGGTGACGTCGTCGATCGCACGTGGATCGATGACGATGCCGTCGAGCGGCAGCTCGGTGAGGTAGTCGAGCGGCGCGCAACCGGGGCGCCAGCCTTCGAGCCACACCTGCGTGCCCGACGCCCGCAGCATGCGCAGATCGTCGACCACCGACGGCTCGGTGCCGATCTCGCCGCCCGGCAGGCGCAGCGTCACGCTGCTGGCCTTGAGCTCGGCCTGCGCCACGCGTGCGGCGAGCTGGCTCACCAGGCGCGGCAGCCAGTTCAGCGGAATCGACAACGCCAGCGGCACGCCGTCCAGGCCCGGGCTCAGCCAGCTTCGAAACGCGCTCAGCGCCGTGCTCAGCTGCGTCAGCTCGCCGCCCACCACGGCGTGCACGCCGACGAACCGGCCGCGGCTCACGTCGACCCACGGCTGGAAGCGCAGCGGCTCGATCGCCGGCCCGGCCTCCGTGGAATCCTCGGCCGCGCCCGCTTCACCGTCGGCGCCGTGGGTGGCTTGCACCCCGCCCTGCTTGTCGATGGCGCGGCGCACGAAGCTGAGCAGCTCCTCGCCCAGGCGCTCACCCTTGATCAGGTAATCCTGCGCGCCGAGGCGAAACGCCTCTTCGGCCGCACGCTCGTCGCTCAGCCCGGTCAGCACGACGATCGCGATGCCCGGATCGGCCTCGCGGATGCGCGCGACGTTGCGCACGCCCTCGCCGTCCGGCAGTCCCAGGTCCACCAGCACGCATGAGAAATGGAAGCGCTTGAGCTCGCGCAACGCATCGGCCAGGCGCCGGACCGTCTGGATCACGACGGTGCCCGACGAGGTCTGCTCGCGCAGGCTTTCGACGAGCAGACGCGAATCCGCGGGACTGTCTTCCAGCAGCAGCAACCCCAGCGGAGCGCCGCTGTTCATCGTGCAACCCCACGGCGCCGAGCCGTGTCGCGCATCCTCATGGAACCCCCGGCGGCAACTGCACCACCTTGAGCCAGAAATCGCGGATCAGTCGCGCGAGCTCGGCGAACTCGCCCCAGTCGGTCGGCTTGGTCACGAAGGCATTGGCATGCGCGTCATAGGCGGCCGCGAAATCGGTCTCGGCGCGCGACGTCGACAGGATCAGGACCGGGATGCGCTTGAGGCGCGGGTCCTGCTTCATCGTGCGCAGGACTTCGAGGCCGTTCTTGCGCGGGATGTTGAGGTCGAGCAGCACGATGTCCGGCAGCGGCAGGTCGCCGTGCGGCGGCGTGCCACGCAGCATCGCAAGCGCCTGTTCGCCGTCGCGCGCCACCAGCAGGCGGTGATCGAACGCGGCTTCCTCGAACACTTCCTGGGTCAGCCGCAAGTCGGCGGGATTGTCCTCGACCAGCATGATCACCGGCTTGGATGACGCGGACTCGCTCATGGGACGTTCCCCGTCATGGGTCGACTCGGAATCAGGCGGAAAGGAGGTTCAGGTCCGACCGATGTTACGCCGCGCCAAATCATCCTGAACAGCGCGTCGGATGACCGCCGACGCGCACGCGACACGCGGTGTCGTTCAGTCGCCCGGCGGTGGGCGCAGCACCTCGATCACGGTGTCGGGTCGGTTCGCCAGGCCATCGTGCAAAAACGCGAACGCACGCGCGGCCAGCGGAGGAGGTCCTTTCAGTCCGAATTCGATGTGCCGCGGCCGCGTCGAGTCGCCGCGAAACGGCAGGCTGGACAGCTTGAGCCCCGGGTGCGCCGCCAGCGTGCTCTCCATCAGGTCGAGCAGATCGCTTTCGGCCGAGTTGCCGACCACCCGCAAGCTGTATTCGACCGCCGGCTGACGTTGGTGCAACTGCGGGTAGCGCGTGTCCAGCACCCACTCGATCATCGGCCAGGCCATGTCCGGGAAACCGGGCACGAAATGGTGATCGTCGACGTGGAAACCGGCGACCCGGTTCACCGGGTTGGGAATCAGCCCGGCGCCGGCCGGGAAGTCGGCCATGATCACGCGCTTGGGGTGCGCGCGCTCGCCGTACTCGGCCTCGATCAGCGCTTCGGCTTCGCGATGCCGTTGCAGCGGCCGGTCGAATGCCAGCGCCGCGGCCTGGCGCGTGACGTCGTCGGGCGTCGCGCCGATGCCGCCGCAGGACAGCACGAGATCGCCGTGACCGCGGCTCTGCCGGATCGCCTCGGCGATGGCGTCGAGCTCGTCGCCGAGAAAGCGCGCCCACGACAGGCTCATGCCGCGCGCGGCCAGCAGCTCGATGACCTTCGACAGGTGCCGATCCTGGCGCTTGCCCGAGAGCAGCTCGTCGCCGATGACGAACAGGCCTGTTTTCATCAGTCCGCGAGGAATCCGAACTTTTCGACGGCGTTGAAGATGTCGGTCTCGGTGACGATGCCGATGATGCGTCCGCCCTGCTGCACGGTGAGGCGGCTGAAGTTCTTTTCCGAAAGCAGCTTGGCGGCTTCGCGGATGTTGGTCTCCACCGGCACCGAGACGATCGGTCGCGTCGCGATCTCCTTGACCTTGGTCGTCGACGTGCTCTTTCGTGCGTTCAATATCCTCGAAATGATGTCCCGGCGCGTCACGATCCCCCACTCGCCGTCGGCATCGGCCTCGACCACCACCGAGCTGATGCCGTTGTCGGTCATCGCATGCATCGCGTTCTCGACGGTCTCGTCGTCGGTGACCGTCACCAGCGAACGCGTCATCAGGTCGCCCACCGTGTGCGGCACGCGGCCCGATTCGATCATCTCCTCCATCGGCTGCAGCAGACGACGGACCTCGCGCTGCTTGCGCTCCTTGGCCAGCTGCTCCTGCTGCGCCCCGCGCTTGGCGTCGAGATCGATGCCGCCCTTGATGCGCTCGATCAGCGCATCGGCGAACTGCGAGGTGCCGACTTCGGTCGCGCCGTCGATCTGGCGTGCGAAGTCGTACGTCACGATGCCGTCCGAAACGACCTCGGGATACACCAGCGAGATCAGGTCGGCCGCCTCCTTCCACCCCAGGTACTCGAGCATCATCACGCCCGAGAACAGCAGCGAGCCCGGATTGACCTTGTTGAGGTTGGCGTACTTGGGCGCAGTGCCGTGCGTGGCTTCGAACACCGCAACGAAGTCCGCGATGTTGGCGCCCGGCGCGATGCCCATGCCGCCGACCTCGGCCGCGATCGCATCGGAGAGGTAATCGCCGTTGAGATTGGTGGTGGCGATCACGTCGAACTCGTCGGGTCGCAGCAGCATCATCTGGAACATGATGTCGGCGATGCGATCCTTGATGACGATCTTGCCTTCGGGCTGCTTGCCCTTGTACTCGCCGTAGAGCTGTTCCTCGGTGATCGTGACCTTGCCGAATTCCTCGCGCGCGACGTCGTAGCCCCAGTTGCGGAACGCGCCTTCGGTGAATTTCTGGATGTTGCCCTTGTGCACCAGCGTCACCGACTCGCGGCCGTTGTCGATCGCGTACTGGATCGCCTTGCGCACGAGACGCTTGGATCCGAATTCCGACACGGGCTTGATGCCGATGCCCGCGCCTTCGAAGAACTTCGCCTTCATCTCGTTGCGCAGGAAGTCGGCAACCTTCTGGTTCTCCGGCGTGCCGGTCTTGTACTCGATGCCGGCGTAGACGTCCTCGGTGTTTTCGCGGAACAGCACGATGTCGACTTTCTGCGGGTGCTTGAGCGGGCTCGGCACGCCCCGGTAATGCTTGACCGGACGCACGCAGGCGTACAGATCCAGGTCCTGGCGCAGCGCAACGTTCAGGCTGCGAAAGCCGCCGCCGACCGGCGTCGTCAGCGGACCCTTGATCGAGACCACGAGATCCTGCAGCACCTCGAGCGTCTCATCCGGGCAGTAGTTGCCGTCGTACAGGCCCGCGGCCTTCTCGCCGAGGAAGGTCTCGCACCAGTGGATCCGGCGCTTGTCGCCGTAGGCCTTCTCGACGGCCGCGTTCCAGATGCGCAGGCAGGCCTTGGTGATGTCCGGGCCGATGCCGTCGCCTTCGACGTAGCCGATGATCGGCTGGTCGGGAACGTGCATTTTCCCGTTCGAGACCGTGATCTTCTCGCCCGTCGTCGGGATCTTGATGTGGCGATATGCCATGGGCGCGCTCGCTCTCGAACAGGGCGGGGATTCTAGCCCGCGTCGAGCGGACCCGACGACGACGCGCTAGCATCGGGCTCACTACAAGGATGGAGATCGCGCATGAAGATTCTCGTCCCGATCGCGCACGGCTCGGAGAGCCTGGAGACCGTCACGTTGGTGAACGTGCTCCGACGCGCATCGATTCCCGTCGTGCTCGCCAGCGTCGAGACCGAAACCGTCATCAACGCCACGCGCGACATCCGCCTGGTCGCCGATGCCGTGCTCGCCGACCGGCTGGACGACGACTTCGACGCGATCATTCTTCCGGGCGGCGAAGGCGGCGCGCAGCGCCTGGCAGAGTGCAAGCCGCTCATCGCCAAGCTCTCGGCGCAGCGGGTCGCGCACCGATGGTATGGCGCGGTCTGCGCAGCGCCTGCGCTCACGCTGTCTCCGCACGGATTGCTCGACGGCAAGCAGGCCACCTGCCATCCGCTGTTTCGCGAGCGCCTGCTGCACTTCGTCGACCGACCGGTGGTGATCGACGGGCACTGCATGACCAGCCAGGGTCCGGGCACCACGATGGAGTTCGCGCTGACCTGGGTGGAGAAGCTGGCCGGCGACGCGGAACGCAAACGCATCTGCGCCGCGATGCTGGTCGGCTGACTGAGCCGGGGATTTCTGGACGTGCCGGTGGCACGTCCAGCCCGGCGAAGGCCCGGGGCTGGGGCCCCGGGCGCATCGGGGATTTCTGGACGTGCCGGTGGCACGTCCAGACCGGCGAAGGCCCCGGGGGCGGGGCCCCGGGCGCGCGCAGCGCCCAAACGAAAACGCCCGCTCGATGAGCGGGCGTTTCGGTGCAGCGAGCGAGGAACGATCAGGCGGCTTTCTTTCCCGCCACGGCTTCCTTGAGCATCTTCTGCAGTTCGCCCGACTGGAACAGGTCGAGCATGATGTCGCATCCGCCCACCAGCTCGCCCTTGACGTACACCTGCGGGAACGTCGGCCAGTTCGCGAACTTCGGCAGCGAGCGGTAGATCTCTTCGTCCTCGAAGATGTTCACGTAGGCGTACTCGACGCCGCACGCGTTGAGCGCCTGCACGGTGCGCGCCGAGAATCCGCACTGCGGAAATTCCGGCGTGCCCTTCATGTAGATGATGACCGGGTTCTCGGTGACCTGTTTGGTGATGCGTTCGAGAGCATCCATGGCGCGCTCCTTGTCTGGTGGGCAGGGTGCCGGCAGCCGGCGATTATACGCGTCGCCCGTCCGCTCGCAGCGCCCTGAGTCGGCACTGGCATCGGCACAAGCAGGTTTCGTACCGCCGCGTTCCGTTCGATTGAATGTCGGGATGGCGTCCACTATCCTCGCGGCCTTCGCGGCGCCGGGGCGCCGCCATTCACCTAGGGAGTGAATCGATCGTGAATCCTCTGGACAGCATCAAGGGCACGCTGATCGCGGGCGCCATCCTCGCGATCGCGATCACCGCGGCGGTCAGCTCCTACGCCGGCGGCTTCAACAGCCTCGGCCTGATCCGCTGGCTGCACATCGGCGCCGGTGTGGTGTGGATCGGCATGCTGTACTACTTCAACTTCGTGCAGGTTCCCTCGCTCGCCGCGGCTGGCGCCGACAAGGGCGGACCGGGCGGCGCGGGCATCACCAAGTACGTCGCGCCGCGCGCGTTGTTGTGGTTCCGCTGGGGTGCGGTCGCGACCTGGGTCACCGGCGCGGCCTACCTTGCGCACGTCGGCTGGTTCATGGGCGCCTTCAGCTTCGGCGCGCTCGGAACGCCGCCTCCGAATGGCAATGCGATCGGCATCGGTGCGTGGCTGGGCACGATCATGCTGTTCAACGTCTGGGTGCTGATCTGGCCCAACCAGAAGAAGATCCTGGGCATCGTCACCGCCACCGACGACGAAAAGGCCAAGGCGCGCCGCACCGCCTTCCTTGCCTCGCGCACCAACACGATGCTGTCGATCCCGATGCTGCTGTTCATGGGTGCCTCGGCTCACGGTCTGCTGTTCTAAACACAGCCGCTGACCGGCGCCCGCCGTCACCGGGCCGCACCGATGGTGCGGCCCTTTTTCTTTTTAGGGACGTAGAACGATGACCCGCCACTTCCTCGAACTGACCGACCTGAGCGCCGCCGAGGCGCGGCGGATCGTGGCGCGGGCCAGCGCCCTCAAGCAGCTGCGCGATCCGGGCTACCGCCCGTTCACCGGCCGCACGCTGGCGATGATCTTCACCAAGAGTTCGACCCGCACCCGCGTGAGCTTCGAGGCGGGCATGGCCAGGTTCGGCGGACATGCGCTGTTCCTGACCACCGCCACGACGCAGCTCGGGCGCGACGAACCGATCGCCGACACCGCCCGTGTGCTCTCGCGGATGTGCGACGCGATCATGATCCGCAACGACTCGCAGGCGCAGCAGGTCGAGCTGGCCGCGCATTCGCGCGTGCCGGTGATCAACGGCCTCTCCGACATGCATCACCCCTGCCAGATGCTCGCGGACCTGCAATGCTGGTTCGAGCACCGCGGCGATCCGGCCGGCAAGGTCGCGGCCTGGATCGGCGACGGCAACAACGTCTGCCACTCCTGGATCCAGGCCGCGAAGAAGTTCGGCTTCACGCTGCGCATCGCCGCGCCACCGGGCTATCTGCCCTCGGCCGATCTGCTCAAGGCCGCCGGCCTGAGCGTGCAGATGGTCGCCTCGCCCGCCGATGCGGTGCGCGACGCGGACCTGGTCGTGACCGACACCTGGACCAGCATGGGACAGGAGGCCGAGACGCAGCGCCGCCTCGCCGCGTTCGCCGGCTACCAGGTCGACGACGCGTTGATGGGCAAGGCCCGGCCCGATGCGATCTTCATGCACTGCCTGCCGGCGCATCGCGGCGAGGAAGTCGCCGCCAGCGTGATCGACGGTGCGCAATCGGTGGTCTGGGACGAGGCCGAGAACCGCCTGTGGGCGCAGATGGCGCTGCTCGAATTCCTGCTCGTGGGCACGCCCTCGAGCTGATCGCTCGTTCGGCTTGCGCCTGCCCGGAGCCTGCACTAGCGTCGCCCCGGACATCGCGCGGACTTCGGGACGTGGATTCTGACGAGAGCGACCGGCGCATCACCGAGGCCTTGCGACGGGCCGACGACGCGCCCGGCCTGCACGCCGCCTGTCGCGAACTGGCCGCCTCGCTGGGCTTCGAGCACTACTTCTACGCGGTCCGCCTGCCGCTCTCGCTGTCGGATCCCTACCACTTCTGCCTGTCCGGCTATCCGCGCGAGTGGCGCCGGCGCTACGACTCGCTCGGCTACCTGCGCGTGGATCCGGTGGTGCGCAACATGATGAGTTCGTCGCTGCCGGTGATCTGGGACGACATCGATCGAAGCGATGCCGCCGTGGAGGTGTTCTTCCACGAAGCGGCCGATCACGGGCTGGGCCATGGCATCTCGGCGCCCGTTGCCGGCCGTCACGGCGAGATCGCCCTGATGTCGCTGGCGCGCGGGATCGGGCATCCGATTCCGCGCGATCCGCTGGAGCGGCATCGGCTGTGCACGCGCCTGCACTGGATGTCGACGGTGCTGCACGAGTCGGTGCGCCGCCTGGTGCTCAATCACGAAGGCGCGCCGCGGATCTCGGCGCCGCTGTCGGAGCGCGAAAAGGAGTGCCTGATGTGGGCCGCCGACGGCAAGACCACCGCCGACATCGGCAAGGCGCTGAACATCACCGAGCGCACGGTTTTGTTCCACATCGAAAGCGCCGGCCGCAAGCTCGGCGTCAGCGGCCGTCACAACATCATTTCGCGGGCGGTGGCACTGGGGGAGATCGAGCTGCATCAGCAGGCGCTGCGCTCGCTCGACGTGATCCCGGTGATGCACGAGTGAGTCCGGCTCCAGGTCGTCCACTGTTTCTGTAACATTATCAATTGCTTGTAACGTACCTGTAGGATCCTACAGTAGCCGTGATCGATGTCACGGGCTGAGCTTCGGCGTCCTCGTTTTCCGGCGCGTTAACAGATGATTCCCGTTGCACGGCCTGCATCGCCCGACGGGCGAACCCCGCGCCTTCGCAGCATCGCCGCCGACCTGCCGCTCTGCCACGCCTCGGTTCGCGCCGCGTTCGAGGCCAGTGAATTCGAGATCGCCTACCAGCCGATCCTGCGACTGCCGGACCTTCGTCCGGTCGCCTGCGAGGCCCTGCTGCGCTGGACCCATCCCCGTCGCGGCGCGCAGCGCCCGGCCCAGTTCGTCCCCATCCTCGAGCGTTCGCAGCTGTCACTCGACGTGGGCGACTGGCTGCTCACCGAGGCCAGCCGCCAGCTGCTGCAGTGGGAGCGTGCGGGCCTGGCCGCCTTGCGCCTGTCGGTCAATGTCGCGCCGCTGCAGATCCAGTCACCCGATTTCGTGACGCGGCTGCAGGACACCCTCGACGCGTGCGCCCTGCCCGGACATCGCCTGTCGGTCGAGATCACGCAGGACCTTCTGCTCGATCGGCCCGACGTCGCGGCCGCGGCGGCGGCGCAGCTGTCGAAACTGGGCGTGAGCCTGGAACTCGACGACTTCGGCGGCGGCCCGTCGGTGATCGGTCATCTCAAGGCCGCTGGCCTGCACGGCTTCAAGATCGATCGTCGCTTCCTCGACGGGCTGGACAGCGCTCGCGACCAGGACCCGCATTCCGATCTGCGCATCCTGGTGGAGCTGGCCCGCAACCTGGGCCTGCGCTGCGTCGCCGAAAGCGTGCAGACCGACGACGAGCTGCGCGTGCTCGAGTCGCTCGGTGTCGGCGAAGCCCAGGGCAACCTCTTCTGCGCGGCGATGCCGCCGGATGCGTTCGAGAGCTACCTGCGCGGGCGTCACGGCAACGATCCGCAGCGGCCGCGCGCCACGAGCATGCGGGGGGACTGAGCCGGGGGTTTCAAGGCGTGCCAGCGGCACGCCTTGCCCGGCGAAGGCCCGGGGCTGGGGCCCCGGGCACGCGAAGCGCGGCCTGGAGCATCGCAAGGGACAGCCTCTGGCCGTATCCTGCGATGCCTCAGGCCTTTTTGTGTCCTCTCGTCGATGTCGCTGCCGCTCCTTTCCGATCTCTCCCTGACCGTCACCCGCGCGCTGGCCGAGGACATCGGCAGCGGCGACGTCACCGCGCAGCTGGTGCGCGCCGATCAGCGTGGCAAGGCGCGCGCGATCGCACGCGAGCCGGCCGTGCTGTGCGGACGCCCGTGGGTCGACGAGGTGTTCCGCCAGATCGATCCGACCGTCACGGTGACCTGGCAGGCCGCCGAAGGCGCGCGCGTCGAGCCCGACCAGGTGCTCTTTGCGCTGGACGGCCCGTCGCGCAGCCTGCTCACCGGTGAGCGCACCGCGCTCAACTTCCTGCAGGCGCTCAGCGGCACCGCGACCGAGACCGCGCGCTACGTCGAGGCCGTGCGCGGCACCGGCGCGCAGATCGTGGACACGCGCAAGACGCTGCCGGGTCTGCGCAACGCGCAGAAATACGCGGTGGGCATCGGCGGCGGCGTGAACCATCGCATCGGCCTGTACGACGGCATCCTGATCAAGGAAAACCACATCGCCGCGGCCGGCGGCATCGTCGCGGCGATCGCGCAGGCGCGCGCACTGGAAGCGAACGTACCGCTGATGGTGGAGGCCGAGTCGCTCGACGAGGCGCGTTCGGCGCTGGCCGAGGACGTCGACGTGCTGCTGGTGGACGACTTCGACACGCCGCAGATCCGCGAAGCGGTGGCGCTGGCGCGCGCGCATCGCGCCAACGGCGGTCGCACGCTGATCGAGTACTCCGGGGGCGCGACGCTGGCGCGGATCCGCGAACTGGCCGACTGCGGCGTCGATCGCATCTCGATCGGCAGCCTGACCAAGCACGTGCGCGCGATCGACCTGTCGATGCGCTTCCTGTAGCCCGCCGGGGTTGCGCGAGGGGATCCCGGGCTGCGCCCGGGCTACGAGCACCACCGCCCTATTTCGGCGGCGTGGCGTTCCACAAGCGCGGCGGATCCGGCGGCACCTGCGAGATGCTCAGCTCCGGCTCGGCCAGCGGATCACGAGAACCCCAGGTGTCCCTCCAGGCCTTCAGACGCTCGACGTTGGTGCGGATCTCCGCGCTCTCCGGCGCCAGGCGCGCGGCGCGCTGGAGCAGGTCCATCGCATCGTCGTAGCGGCCCTGCTCGGCTTTCACCACCGCCAGATTGTTCAGCGCCGCCGGATCGAACGGGTTCACCCGCAGCTGCCGTTCGAACCGGAACTGGTTGCCCGCAGCGGCCTGCGCTGCGTCATCCTGCGCCGTCGACGGCGCCGAAACGGCCAGGAGCACGGCCAGGATGGCCGACGCCCCGATCGCACGAGGCACCGCCGTCACGGCAGCTTCTTCCGGTAATCCGCGAACGGAACGACCGGACGTGGCGGCACCTGCACCGCGTGGGTCCTGCCCGGCGACCAGCGCAGGTAGGCCAGCACGCGCGACTCGTCGTAGTCCTGCGCGTTGTCGAAGCTCGCGCGCGCGCCCACCACCAGCTGCGGCGCGATCAGGTACTCGACCTGTCCGCCGAAGCTCAGCCCGGTGCCGGTGTGGCTGTTGGATTCGTATCCGGCCGCAATGCCCAGTTCCGGATTGGCGGCCGAGAACTCCTCGATCGCCGCCTGCAGCTCGCTGTCTTCGGGATACAGCGCCGCGCCTTCCTCGCGGAAGTTCTGTAGGCCGATCGCGCCGTGGATCTTCCACGAGTAGCGGTTGTGCCCGCCGACCCACTCCACCGGCAGCGCCAGCGACAGATAGCGCTGCGGGCTGAAGTAGCCGCCGTGGCCGAACGTGAAACGGCGCAGGTTCTCGTCGAAGAAGAAGCTGGTGATGTTGAAACCCACCGTCACGCGCTGGATCGCATCGCGATAGACGTGCAGGTAGGCGCCGCCGCCGAGGCTTGCCTCGGTGTTGTCCTCGACGTTCTTGCCTTCGTAGAAGTGGAAGCCGCCGGAGGCGTACAGGCCGCCCTTGCCGACGTCGTAGGTGAGCTCCAGCCGGCCGCCGTTGGCGGTCACGCCGCCCCATTCGCGACCCGAGAGCGGATCGCGCGTGCCGGCGTAGCTCAGCAGCGAATCGGTCACCGGACGGCGCGAGATGTCGAGATCGACGAGCCAGTGCTCGCCGAAGTGCGGGGTCCAGCCGATGCCGCCCACGACGTTGCCCACCTCGAATCCGATCGGCGAGGTGCCCACGTCCACGACGAAGTTGCCGAGCTGGTACGCCACGCCCGCGGCCAGGCCGCCGTCGTTCTGATCGAAGCCCAGTCCGGTGGTGTCGGCGAACGCCAGCGTGCCGAACAGCGGCAGTTCCCCGCCCCTGACGGTACCCGCGTCGAGGAACACCGGCACCAGCCGCAGGTTCAGGCGTCCGGCGCCGAAGGCACCGAAGCTCACTTCCATCGGCATCTCGATGTCGTCGAGCTGATCCAGCCCCGAGACGCCGTCACGATTGCGCAGCCCGATGCCCGCGCCGACCCACATGCTGCGGCGATCGTCGAGTTCGGCGATCTCGCGCAGGATCTCGTCGGTCTCGGTGGTCGGAACCTTGGGCTCCTCGTACGCGTAGTCGCGCGAGCGCAGCACCGGATCGATTTGCAGCTTCATCGCCTCGGGACCCAGCGGCGGCGGATCGAACGTGCGCGGCACATCGAGCTTGAGCGCGTCGGTCTGCGGCTTGGGTTCGAAGCGCGGCAGCTTGTAGCCCGGCGGCGGAATCGGCGGAAGATCGTTTGTCGTCGTGCCGGCCTGCGCCAGCTGCACGAAGGGCTGGCCGGACAGGTTGGCGTTCCACGGATCCCCGGACGCGCGCTCGCGCAGCGCGACCTTGCGCAGCGCACCGCGCGCCGATCGTTTCTTCGGAAGCGCCTGATCGCCGCGCCGCAGCGACACCGGACGCAGGTGCGTGTCGAGCATCTGCAGACGCAGCTTGCCGTGACCGCCGCCGCCATCGGGATCGAGTTCGAGCGCACGACGGAAATAGCGCAGCGCGCGCCCGTCGTCGCCGCGCGCCTTGGCCACGCGACCGGCGAGAACGTGCAGCTTGCGGCTGTCGGGCGCGATGCGCAGTGCCTCGTCGAGATAGCGGTCGGCCTCGTCCTCGCGACCGGTCGCCAGGCTCGCCTGCACCATGCCCTGGTAGGCGTCGAGGTTGCGGTTGTCGAGCGTGAGCGCGTAGCGATACAGCGACGTGGCGCGATCGTGCTCGCCGGCCTGGTCATAGAGTCCGGCGAGCGCCATCACCAGGCGCGGATCGTCGGGATTGGCGCGCAGCGCCGGTTCGAGTAGATCGTAGGCGCGCGCGATGTTGCCGCTTTGGCGAACCTCCTCGGCCTGGCGCAGGCGCTGCGCGATGCGCATCTCGGTGAGCGTCGCCTCCTGCTGCAACGTCAGGCGAGGACCGCGCGCGAGCTGATCGACCACCGCGTCGAACTCGGCGTTCTGTTGCAGCTTGAGCAGCAGCCCGGCGTAGGCCAGTCGCAGATCGGCGTCGGACTCCGGATTGCGCGCCAGTTCCTGGCGCAGCAGGTACAGGCCGCGGCCGGGCTCACCGGTTTCGCTGTAGGCGAACGCGACCGAGCCGACCAGTTCCGGCGATCGCGCATACGGCTCGACGCCCGCGAGCAGCGCGAGCGCCTCGTCGCGCCGCCCCTGGCGCGCGAGCACCGCGGCGCGCTCGGTCTGATAGCGCACCCACAGGCGCTGCTGCACCGTCGCCATCTCGCGGCTGCGCTCGTTCTCCGGAACCTGCTCGAGCCACATCAGGCCGTCGTACCAGTTCTGTTCCTCGGAGGCGATCAGCGCGCGGATGTACGCGGCCTCGCCGCGCTGCGGTCCGCTGCTGGGCAGCCCGTCGATCAGGCTGCGCGCCTCGTCGCGACGGTTCTGCGAGATGTAGAGCCGCGCCAGGTCCAGGCGCGGCCACGTGCTCTGCGGATCGGAGGCCAGCGCTTCGCGAAGCAGGCGCTCGGCACCGCTGGTGTCGTTCTTCGCAAGCGCGTCGGCGGCCTGCTGGCGCAAGGCCAACGCCTGCAGCGAAGCGACCGATCCCACCTTGGCCTGCTGCTCGGGCGTCATGCCGCGATACACCACCAGCGCCTCGGTCACGCGTCCGCTCTGCGCGAGCGCCGCCATCAGGCCGCGCGCGGCGTCGACGTTGTCCGGATCGTGCTTGAGCACGTCGCGGTAGATCGTCTCGGCCTGCGCCGGACGCTTCTGCGCCAGGATCGTGTCGGCCAGCGTCAGGCGCACGCTCGGCTCGCGCGCGGCGATGGCCGGCGATCCGTCGACCGCGGCCCGCAATCGCCGCTCGGCTTCCGGCAGCCGACCCTTGCTTCGATCGAGTTCGGCCAGGCGCACCTGCTCCCAGAATTTGGCGCTGGCCAGCGCCGAACTCCACTGGTGTGCGCGACCGGGCGAGCGGCGCGAGGCTTCCTGCAGCAGCTCGCGCGCTTCGCCGAAACGATCCTGTCGCAGCCGGATCACGCCCAGGCCCGCGAGCGCATCGGCGTCGCGGGGATTCTTCGCGCGGATCGCAGCGAAGGACTTCTCGGCCTCGTCGATCTGGCCTGCATTGAACTGCGCCCAGGCGTTCTTCAGCGCACGGCCGCGCACGTCGATGCGCGGTGCCACCGTGCCCCTCCCGGCGACGCCCTTGCCGCCGCCACCCGACCGCGCGGCCGCGAGCTTGTTGGCCACCTGCGTGTCGTCGCCGTAGCGCTGCAGATAGGCCTGGAAATAACGCTGGTCCTGCGGCCTGCCACCCATCCACAGCAGCGCCTGGCGCCACACCGGCTGCACCGGCTGGCGGGCCGAATCGTCCGCCGCCAGCGCCATCAGCTGGTCGAGTCCCTGGCGACGGGTCTCTTCGCGATAGGTCAGGTGCTGCGCCAGCGCCAATCGGTAGTCGGCGTTGTCCGGCCGCTGCTTGACCAGGTTCTCGAGACCTTGGCGCGCCTCGGCCCAACCACCTTCGGCACCGGCGAGCGTCTGCCAGTACTCGAGCGCCACCGGGCCTTCGGGCGGCTTGCCACCGAACACGCGCTGGTACTCGGCGATCGAGTCGTCGTAGCGCTGCGTGCGTGCGAGCTCGCGCGCACGGGCGAGATCGTCCGATGCGCCCGGCGTGGCCGCGCCCTTGGCGAGCGCGGTTTCCAGGCGATTGAGATCGGGATGATCCGGGCGCAGTTGGCGCAGGCCCTGCAGGTACTGCTTGGCCATCTCGGGCCGGCCGCTGCGGATCTCCGCGGCGGCCAGTCCGGCCATCGCATCGGCGTTGTCCGGATCGACGCGCAGCAGTTTGAGCCAGGCCTCGCGCGCGAGGTCGAAGCGACCTTTCTGTTCCCAGTAGCGCGCCTGCGACGCGATCTGCCCGCTCGCCACATCCGTCGCCGCCACGCCCGTGGCCGACGCCAGCGCCATGGCCAGGCACACGATGGGTCCGAATCTCAGCCGCATGGAACGGATCTCCCTGTTGTTCCGATGACGGTGCGCTCAGCGACCACCGCGCCGCGATTGGGCGAGATTGCGCATCAGGCGGTACAACACCAGCGCCAGCAGCGCCGACAGCACGATCGCGATGATCGACAGGATCAGCGGCTGCTTGGCGAACCACCAGCGGATGCCCAGGAAGAAGGGCAGCTTGCCGACCGCGTACTGCGGCGCCAGATCGTAGTACGAGACCTTCTTGCTGTTGAGCAGCGTCAGGTCGCCCCCGATGAAGTGACGGCGTTCCGGATCGTCGAGCATGTCCGACAGCTCCATCAGCCTGGCTTCGTCCTGCGCGGCAAACACCACCACGGTGCGCTTGCGCGACAGCGGCGATTCGAAGCTCATCAGGCTGCCGAGCCCCTTGCCGGCCTCCAGGATCATCCGCGTGGCGTGGGCGCGCGCACCTTCCAGATCACGTCCTTCGAATCGTGCGCGCAGGCGCTCCACCGGACCGATCACCTGCAGCTGCGTGCCGCTGGTGCCGCTGGTCACCGGCAGATGGTCGGCCCACTCGGTGAGCAGCGGCTGGCTCGCCGGCGTGCCGAACACCAGCAGGTCCGCGTCGGACGCGGCCGCCTTGACCGATCCGGCGTCGCTGACCCGCAGGCGCGTGGCAGGGAAACCCGTGGCGTCACCGATGTGGCCCAGCACGTTGAGGAAGGTCGACACTTCCGCCGCGCTCGGGCGCGCCGGCAGCACGGCGACGGTCTGCGCGAGGTCGGCGTACTTGCTGAACGGGAACGCGCCGTCCGTGAACAGCTTCAGGTCCGGCAGGTAGGTGTAGTGCGGCAGCGACGTCAGGTCGACCGTCGAATCCGCGTCGATCGAACCGCGCAGATTGTCCTCCGGCACGTCCTCGCACTCGCCCTTCTTGCGCATCTCGAAGTTGTACTGCCACTTGAGCTCGTTGTCGGATGCGAACTTGTAGACCGGCACGTAGTACTTCTCGCGCTTGCTCACCTCGGGCAGCCCGGCCTTCTTCTTGGCTTCCGCGCTCATCGGCGTGGGCGAGTCGACCATCAGCAGCGGCACCGCGCGCGCGAACTGGTTGTTGACGTCGAAGTCGAGCGTCGACTTCTGTCCGGGCGTCGGTGTGTAGCGATAGCCGACGTCGAGCTTGGCGCCCTTGCTCTTCCAATAGAACAGGTCGGGCGGCAGGTCCCAGGCCACGCGGATCGCCGGAGGGTACTGGCCGCGCACCTGCAGCTGATCGGCCGATACGCGCTCGCCGATCTGCACGACGCGATCGGTCGGCACCCAGCGCGGCGCATCGTAGGCCTGGCGCAGCGGCGCCTCGGCCATCTCGCGCACCGAGGCGCTCGGACCCGACAGCGCCTGCGTGCCCAGCGTCAGCGCGCGAGCTGCCGCGAGCAGGCTGGCGGCATCGTCGCCGGTGACGATCAGCAGCTTGCCGTTGCGATCGGCCGGGTTGTCGGCGATCGCCACCTGCGCGCCGCTGGACTTGCTCACGTCCACCGCGGTGCCCAACCGCGGACGCGTCGCGATCATCACGGCATTGCCCTTGGCCGGCAGGCGGCCGAGCTGCGCCGGGAACTTCGAGCCGCGGTACTCGGCCAACGCGCCGAACCACGAGGCCACCATGCCGGCGGCCTGCAGCTCGTCGGGAGTCGGTTCGGCCGGCAGCACGAACGGCAGCACCAGCTCGCGCTTGTCGCGCGGATCGAAGAACGGCTCGGGCAGCAGCGCCAGTTCGTTGGCCAGCGGAATGCGCTGCAATTCGAGTTCGAGCACCGACTCGTTGGCGATCACCGACCACAGCGTCGAATGCGCCGGGTCCTCGCACTCCTTGGTGTAGTGCATCACCGCGCGCAGCCCCAGCCGGCTGTAGCCCACCAGCGTGCGCGGATCGATGTCCACCGTGTGCTCGCCACCGTCGGCGGTGTCGGACTTGAGCTGGACGTTGCCCACGACCTCGTTGTTGACCAGCACCGTCAAGTGCGACCACTCGAAGATCAGCGCCGGCGAATGCGCGTAGCGCAGCTTGAGCCGCGCCTTGGTCACGATCTCGTCGTTGCGGATCGCGACGGGAAAGTCGATCTGGTGCTCGGTGCCGCGCAGACGCACCGGCTGTTCCGCGCCGATCTCCTTGAGCAGAAGGCTGCGCGACTCCGTCGCACCGCTCGGCACGCCGGTCGCGGCCGGTGCCGTCACGCGTTCTTCCTGCGCGGACGCCGGCGACGTGGCCGCCATGCCCACCACCAACGACATCAGCGCGGATGCCGCCGCGATCCTGCACGACCCGCGTCGAGCTTTGCTCATCCCTTTCATGATCTGGTCCGTCATCGCTTGGATGGAGAAATTGCCTTCTTCGCACTGCCCAGACCGAGCGAGAAGAGCTTGCTGAAAGCCGTGCCGACCTTGTCCGGCGGTCGTCGCTCGGCCCAATGGAGCCACGCATCCGCGCGGCCGAAAATCGCATAGACCAGCTGGCGTTCCTGCGGAAGCGTGAGCTTGGCGAACTTCATCGCCAGGATCTCGCCCGAGGAACGCGTGATGTCGGCATCGGTCCACACGACCTGGTAGTCCGGCATCAGCGCCACCTGCATGCGCGTGCCCAGCGGCACGTTGACGGCGCGCGGCAGCCGCAGCATCACGCCGCCTTCGGAGAGGTCGAGCGTGCGCACTTCCATCTCGCCGCCATCGGGCAGCTTGATGCGCGCCGGCAGTTCCGCGGTGATGCGCACCGAACGCCGGATCTCGCGCTGCTCCCACGCGACCGCGGTGCAGACCGATAGGATCACGATGTTGTAGCAGGTCCACAGCAGGTTCAGCACGAGGCTGTCGGCGTTCTCGCCAAACTTCGTGAACAGGTCCCAAAGGCCCACGGCGAATCCGATCACGTTGAGCGTGAGCAGGATGATGTAGGGCAGCGCGATGCGCCGGTCGAAATAGTTGCGGTCGCGGCTGGTGCCCTTGGCCGTGACGTTGAACTTGCCGAACTTGGGACTGATCAGCGCGAGCATCGTCGGCAGCACGATGTACACGCACAGGATCGTCTCGTAGACCTCCGCCCAGAACGAATAACGATAGGGCCCCTGCAATCGCGAGTGCGTCATCTGCGCGTGCACCAGGTGCGGCAGCGCGTACGCCGCGAACACCAGCGCCGAGGCGATGATGATCTGCGCATCGAACAGCAGGAACGCCAGCGGCGCGGTGAGGAAGACGATGCGCGGCAACCCGAAGAAGAAGTACAGCATCGAGTTCAGGTAGCAGAGTCGCTGCGGCAGCGTCAGGCCGGGCCCGAACAACGGATTGTCGATCCGGAAGATCTGCGACATGCCGCGCGCCCAGCGGATGCGCTGGCGGATGTGGCCCGACAGGGATTCCGTGGCGCGGCCCGCCGCCTGCGGCAGATTGATGTACGCGGTGTTCCAGCCCTTGCGCTGCAGCCGCAGCGAGGTGTGCGCGTCCTCGGTGACCGTCTCGGTCGCCACGCCGCCGATCTGGTCGAGCGCCGAGCGCCGCAGCACCGCACAGGAGCCGCAGAAGAACGTCGCGTTCCACAGGTCGTTGCCGTCCTGCAGCAGGCCGTAGAACAGCTCGTTCTCGTTGGGGATGGACTTGAAGGTGCCGAGATTGCGTTCGAACGGATCGGGCGAGAAGAAGTGGTGCGGCGTCTGCAGCATCGACAGCTGGCGATCCTTCAGGAACCAGCCCATCGACACCTGCAGGAACGAGCGCGTCGGCACGTGATCGCAATCGAAGATCGCCACGAATTCGGAGGTCGACGATTCCAAGGCGTGATTCACGTTTCCAGCCTTGGCGTGCCGATTGTCGGGTCGCCGGACGTAGATCGCGCCCAGCTCGTGGCACAGCGAGGCGACCTCGTCGCGCTTGCCATCGTCGAGCACCAGCACGCGCATGCGGTCACGCGGCCAGTCCATGTCCAGCGCCGCGATGATCGTCGGGCGCAGCACCGCCACCGGCTCGTTGAGCGTCGGGATCATCACGTCGACCGTCGGCCATGTGGTGACGTCGCGCGGCATCGGCACGGGCGGACGCTGCAAGGGCCACAGCGTCTGCAGATATCCGAGCATCAACACGGTGAACGCATACAGCTCCGCCGCGATCAGTCCGAACGCGAACGTGATGTCGACCCAGTTGTACCGGGGGTCGCTGTAATCCATCGACTCGGTCAGGCGCCAATAGATGTATCGCGCGCTGAGCAGCGTGGAGAGCGCCATCAGGCCGATCGAGACCAGGCGCCCTTCGATGCGATTGAGCAGCAGCGCCGCGAGCAGGCAGATCACGGCGAACAGCACCTGCCAATGCAGCGGCAGCGGCGCCGCGATCACCGCGTAGCCGGCGAACACGCCGAGCACCAGCATCACCAGCAGCATCAGTCGATTGCCCAGACCGATGCGGCCGGCATAGGAATCGGCGCGCGCGTCCCAGTTGCCCGAAGGGGCAACGGATCGGACGGTGAGATTCTGCTCAGCCACGTGCGACCTCCGGGGCCGACGAATGCCGCGGGTCTTGTCCGCCCAGCGCATCGGGGCGCGCGACGCGCGCAGCCCGGACCCGGCAACCGCTCTTAGTTGTTTGGAGGCACGCCTTCAGACGAGGCAATTTGATTCCTTTTTTTCGCCGAACCGCGGATGTCGGCGCGTTCGCCGAGCCTGCCGTGCCGGTGCAGTGGCGCGTGAATCTTCTGCGCCCCGTTTCAGGCCAGCGAACCGACGCGGCCGGACCCAACGGAGCCGGATACTAGCTCATTGTCAGAAGCCCATGGCGCACGTTTTCCCGGTGAAGCCGGGAACGTTTTCTGCTCGAAATTTCGACGCCAAGCTAGACGCGATATATGCGCGGTATCGAACAGACATGTGCGGTAGCAGGCAGTGCCGGCGACAGCGACAGCGAACAACATCCACACCGCGTTGCGCGGTGGTGAACGTCCGTGAAGACGTGCTCCCGAACGAGGACGCGCCGGTCAGCGCGTCAGTTCGAAATTTCGATAGTCGGACAGGTCGGGCTCGGCGTTGTTGCCCGCTTCGACCTGCGAATACGCGCTTTCGGTGGTGCTGGTTACCAACGCGGCTTCGGCGGGACGCGCGAAGCTCACGACGTAGTCGGCGGGGTCCAGACCAAAGTGCCCGAACAATCTTTTGACGTCTTGTCTTCCACTACCCATCGATTCAGTTCCTCCTTGGCGGCTCGACGCGAAATCGGGATCGGCGCGTTGCGTCATCGGTCGTAGGTGCGCGCCCTTATGGGCGCCTCAGGGGCGAACAGGGCGCGCGCGGACGCGGGGTCCGGCGATGTTCTGCGCAGCGACCGCGCGAGGCGGCGCGTCGTCGGCCGGCCGACGCCGGGTGCCGCGATCAGTGCGACGAGTCCCCGCGCAGCAGCCGCTCGCGCAGCAGCGCGGATCGGAGCACCGGATCGCAGACGTCGCCACGCGGATTGCGCTTGGCGAACGCTGCCGCCACCGCGAGCGCGGTCGCAAACCGCGGAAGGTCGTCGCAGGCCCCCAGGTACTGGCCGGGATCGAGACCGTAGTGCTCGAGCAGCTGGCTCACATCGGGTGGCTGACCTGGCATGGGGATGCTCCGTCGCGGGTGGCTCCAGATCGACCCTCGAAAGGGTCGAACCCTGACGGGCTTCCGCGAAACCCGTGCCACTGCGCCGCTCGCCCCCAGCTGGCATCCCATCTCCCTGTTCTTGTTCGCCTAGGTTGCGCTCTTGGATCCGGATCCCATGCCTCTGTGGGCATCCCCACGGGACCCGGACTGGTGCAACCCTTACACAATCTGACAAATCTCGTCAGACCTGTCACCCGGGAGACGGTGCAATCCGCTTCGACGGCGCCGGACCGCGCGAGAAAAGCCTCAGGCCTTGAGGTGGGTCTCGATGAACTTCTTGGCCTTGTCGAGCCACGAAGAAGCCTCGGGACTGTGCTTCTGGTCCCCGCCGAACGACTCGCCGAGTTCGCGCAGAAGCTCCTTCTGCTTGCGGTTCAGGTGCATCGGCGTCTCGACGACCACGGTGCACAGCAGGTCGCCGGTGCCGCCGCCACGCACCGACTTCAGGCCCATTCCGCGCAGGCGGAACACCTTGCCGCTCTGGGTGCCCTCGCCGATCTTGAGAACGGCCTTGCCGTTGAGCGTCGGGACTTCGAACTCGCCGCCGAGCGCCGCCACCACCAGGCCGATCGGCACCGAGCAGTGCAGGTCGGCGCCGTCACGCTCGAAGAAATCGTGCGGCTTGACGGTGATCTGGACGTACAGGTCGCCGGGCGTCGCGCCGCGATCGCCGGGCTCGCCCTCGCCCGCAAGGCGGATGCGGTCGCCGGTATCGACGCCGGCCGGAATCTTGACCTCCAGGGTCTTTTCGCGACGGACCCGCCCGGCGCCGCGGCAGCTCTTGCACGGATCCGAGATCTGCGTGCCGCGGCCGCGACAATGCGGGCAGCTCTGCTGGAGCACGAAGAAACCCTGCTGCACGCGCACCTGGCCGCCGCCGGCACAGGTCGGGCACTTGCTGGCCGGCTTGCCGTTTGCGGTGCCGTGGCCGGCGCACTCGGTGCAGGCCTCGAGCGTCGGGATGCGGATCGACTCATTGGTTCCGGTCGCGGCCTGCTCGAGGGTCAGCTCCATCGAGTAGCGCAGGTCCGAACCGCGCCGCGGACCGCCACGGCTGCCGCCGAAGATGTCGGCAAAGACATCGCCAAAGATGTCGGCAAAGCCGGGACCGCCTCCGAACCCGCCGCCGCCCGCGCGGCTCAGGCCCTCATGGCCGTGCTTGTCGTAGATGGCGCGCTTGTCGGCGTCCGAGAGCACCTCGTACGCCTCGCTGCATTCCTTGAACTTCTCCTCGGCCGCCGCGTCACCCGGGTTGCGATCGGGGTGCAGCTTCATCGCGCAGCGCCGGTAGGCGCGCTTGAGGTCGTCGTCGGTGGCCTGGCGCGACACGCCGAGGACTTCGTAGTAGTCGCGCTTGCTCATGACAGCCGGGACTCGGGACTCGGGATTCGGGACTCGGGGAGCCGATCTTTACCTCGCCGATGCATCGATGCGCCCAAGTCTTTGCTCCCGTTCATTCGAATTGATTCAACAACGACACCGGGGCGCATGAGCGCCCCGATGCCCCAACTGTGATCTGCGAGTCCCGAGTCCCGAGTCCCGAGTCCCGGCTTTACTTCTTCTGGTCGTCCTTGACCTCGGTGAACTCGGCGTCCACCACGTCGCCGTCCTTCGCGCCGCCGGCGCTGGGACCTGCGGGGCCGCCGCCCGGTGCGCCGCCCTCACCGCCGGCCTTGGCGTAGGCGCGCTCGGCGAGCTTGGCCGAAGCCTCCGCCAGCGCGCGGGTCTTGGTCTCGATGTCGTCCTTGTCCGAACCCTTGATCGCCTCGCGCAGCGCCGCCATGGCGTCCTCGATCGACTTCTTCTCGTCGTCCTGGACGTCCCCCGCCAGGTCCTTGAGCGACTTCTCGACGCCGTGGATCAGCTGGTCCGCCTGGTTGCGCGTCGTGATCAGCTCGTTGAACTTCTTGTCTTCCTCGGCATGGACCTCGGCGTCCTTGACCATCCGCTTGATCTCGTCCTCGGTCAGGCCCGAGTTCGCGGTGATGCGGATGCTCTGCTCCTTGCCGGTGGCCTTGTCCTTGGCGCCGACGTGCAAGATGCCGTTGGCGTCGATGTCGAACGTGACCTCGACCTGCGGCACGCCGCGCGGCGCCGGCACGATGCCCTCGAGGTTGAACTGGCCGAGCTTCTTGTTGGCCGACGCCACTTCGCGCTCGCCCTGGTAGACCTGGATCGTCACCGCCGACTGGTTGTCCTCGGCCGTGGTGAAGGTCTCCGACTTGCGCGTCGGAATGGTCGTGTTCTTCTCGATCAGCTTGGTCATCTTGCCGCCGAGCGTCTCGATGCCCAGCGACAGCGGCGTGACGTCGAGCAGCAGCACGTCCTTGACGTCACCGGCGAGCACGGCGCCCTGGATCGCCGCGCCCGCAGCCACCGCCTCGTCGGGGTTGACGTCCTTGCGCGGCTCCTTGCCGAACAGCGCCTTCACCGTCTCCTGGACCTTGGGCATGCGCGTCTGGCCGCCGACCAGGATGATTTCCTGGATCTCGGTCGCCTTGAGGCCCGCATCCTTCAGCGCGGTCTGGCACGGCGCGATGGTCTTCTGGATCAGGTCCTCGACCAGCGCCTCGAGCTTGGCGCGCGAGAGCTTCATGTTCAGGTGCTTCGGGCCCGAGGCATCGGCCGTGACGTACGGCAGGTTGATGTCGGTCTGCGTCGTGCTCGACAGCTCGATCTTGGCCTTCTCGGCCGCTTCCTTGAGGCGCTGCAGGGCCAGAGGATCCTTCTTCAGGTCGATGCCCTGTTCCTTCTGGAACTCGGAGGCGATGTAGTCGATCACGCGCATGTCGAAGTCCTCGCCACCGAGGAACGTGTCGCCGTTGGTCGACAGCACCTCGAACTGGTGCTCGCCGTCGACTTCCGCGATCTCGATGATCGAGACGTCGAACGTGCCGCCGCCCAGGTCGTACACGGCGATCTTGCGATCACCCTTGACCTTGTCCATGCCGAAGGCCAGCGCGGCGGCGGTCGGCTCGTTGATGATGCGCTTGACCTCGAGACCCGCGATGCGGCCGGCGTCCTTGGTCGCCTGGCGCTGCGAGTCGTTGAAGTACGCGGGGACGGTGATGACGGCCTCGGTGACCGGCTCGCCGAGATAGTCCTCGGCGGTCTTCTTCATCTTCGCCAGCACCTGCGCGGAGATCTCCGGCGGCGCCATCTTCTTGCCCTTGACCTCGACCCAGGCGTCACCGTTGGGCGCCTTGGAGATCTTGTAGGGAACCATGTCGATGTCCTTCTGGACGACGTTGTCCTCGAAGCGACGACCGATCAGGCGCTTGACCGCATACAGCGTGTTGTGCGGATTGGTGACGGCCTGGCGCTTGGCGGCGCGGCCGACGATGACCTGGCCGTCGTCCGCGTACGCGACGATCGACGGCGTGGTGCGCTCGCCTTCCGAGTTCTCGATGACCTTGGCGCTGCCCCCTTCGAGGATGGCAACGCAGGAGTTGGTGGTGCCGAGGTCGATGCCGATGATCTTGGCCATGGGTTGCGCGCTCCGTGATGCGTGACCGGGACGAGTCCCGGGTGAAGTTGAGGAAATGACGATTCGGTTCGGGTTACAGCTTCAGGGGGTATCTGCAGGTCATCTCGACCCTTTCAAGACCCTTTCGATCCGGTTCAATCGGTCGGCGGGGCCTTGGCGACGACCACCATGGCCGGACGCAGCGTGCGTTCGTGCAGTCGGTAGCCCTTCTGCATCACCTCGAGCACATGGTTCGGCGCGACCTCCGCCGACGGCAGCACGGTCACCGCCTCGTGCAGTTCGGGATTGAACGGTTGCCCGCGCGGATCGACGGGTTCGACGCCCTGCTTCTTGAGCACGGCGAGCAGCTGCTTGTGCGTCAGCTGCATGCCCTCGATGAGCGCGGCGAGCTGCGCCCCGGGCTTGGCGGCGGCGGCCAGCCCCAGGTCGAGGCTGTCGGCCACGCCGAGCAGTTCGCCCAGCAGCTTCTCGGCGCCGTACTTGGCGGCGTTGGCGATCTCGCGCTCGGCGCGCTTGCGCACGTTGTCCAGGTCGGCGATGGCGCGCAGCTGCGCGTCCTTGGCCGCGGCCACGCGCGCTTCGGCGTCGGCCAGCTGCGTGGCGAGCGCGGCGATATCGGGCGTCCCGGTTTCGCCGCCCGGCATCACGCCGTCGTCGGGATTCGAATAGGAGTCTTCGGGAACGGAGGTTCCAGGCATGTCGTTCACGGGGCTTGGGAGGTCTAACGGGTCAGACGTTGCGGGTTGGGCCAGACGTTTCAAGGCGCCGGCGTACCGCGGGGCGCGGATTGTACGGCCCTGCCGCCGACGACCGCAGCCGTCCGACGTCCCGGGCATCCGAATTGCGGCGCCCGGCCGATCGTCGATGGGAGCCCCCATGTTCGCGATGCTGATGAAGTGGATGAGCTCGGCCGGCATCCTGCCGCGCCTGTCCGAAACCGAACGCGAGGCGCTCGACGCCGGCACCGTGTGGATCGACGGCGACCTGTTCGCCGGACGCCTCGACGTCGAGCGCCTGCATCGCGAGCCCTACGGGCGCCTGAGCGACGACGAGCAGGCCTTCCTCGACGGACCGGTCGAGGAGCTGCTCGCGCGCACCGATCGCTACGAGATCGGACGCACCAAGCGCGTGCCCGACGAGCTGATGCAGTTCATCAAGGACCAGGGCTTCATGGGCCTGGCGATCCCGCGCGAGTACGGCGGCAAGCAGTTCTCGACGCTGGCCATCAGCACCATCCTGGCCAAGATCGGGCCGGTCAGTTCGACGGTCGGCACGCTGGTGGTGATTCCCAACTCGCTGGGCGCCGGCGAACTGGTGCTGCACTACGGCACCGAGGCGCAGAAGACGCACTACCTGCCGCGGCTGGCGCGCGGCCAGTACGTGCCCTGCTTCGGCCTGACCGAACCCGGCGCCGGATCCGACGCCGCCTCGATCAAGGCCGAGGGCCTGGTGTTCCGCGACGGCGACGGCCGAGTGCGCATCCGCCTGAACTTTCGCAAGCGCTACATCACGCTCGCCCCGATCGCGGACCTGTGCACGATCGCCTGTCGCCTGCGCGATCCCGACAACCTGCTCGGACGCAACGCGCCCAACCCCGACGGCGACCTGGGCATCACCTGCGTGCTGGTGCACAAGGGCACGCCGGGACTGGACAGCGGACGCCATCACGATCCGATCGGCGATCCGTTCTACAACGGTCCGCTGGTCGGCAAGGACGTGGTGGTGGGACTCGACGCGATCATCGGCGGACCCGAACGCGCCGGTCAGGGGTGGACGATGCTGATGCAGCAGCTCGCCGGCGGTCGCGCCGTGTCGCTGCCGGCCGGCGCGGTAGGCACCGCCAAGCTCACGGCGGTCGCCGCGGGCGCGTACTCGATGGTGCGCCAGCAGTTCGGGATCCCGATCGGCCGCATGGAAGGCGTCGAGGAAAAGATCGGGCGCATCGCCGGGCTGACCTATCTGCTCGAGGCATCGCGCGTGTTCGCCTGCACGGCGATCGACAACGGCCAGCAGCCGCCGGTGATCTCGGCCGTGCTCAAGGCCTACACCACCGAGATCTCGCAGCAGCTGGTGATCGACGGCATGGACGTCTTCGCCGGCGCGGCGGTGATGCAGGGCCCGCAGAACATCCTGGGCATGGCGTACAAGTCGGCGCCGGTGGCGATCACCGTCGAGGGCGCGAACATCCTGACGCGCACGCTGATGATCTTCGGCCAGGGCGCCACGCGCTGCCATCCATATGCGTTGAAAGTGCTCGACGGCGTCGAACGTCGCGACGTGGGCGCCTTCCGCGGTGCGCTGCTCGGCTGGATCGGCCACTTCCTCACCGGCCTGCTGCGCGCCGAAGGCCACTTCCTCACGCGTGGCCTGTTCGTGCGCACGTCCGACGTCGCGCCCGAGACGCGGCGCTATCACCAGCTGTTGGGATGGGCGGCGACGCGCTTCGGCGTGATGACGGACCTGGCGATGTTCGCCATCGGCGGACGCCTCAAGCGTCGCGGCAAGCTCACCGGTCGCTACGCCGATGCGCTGGCCTGGCTGGTGCTCGGCGCCAGCTGCCTGCGCCGCTACGAAGCCGAAGGCCGCAAGCGCGAGGACCTGCCGATGCTCCAGTACGCGATGGAGCACACGCTCGGCCGTCTGCAGGACGCGTTCGAGGGCATCTATCGCAATTTCGACGGCCCGCTGGGCTGGTGGACCCGCACCCTCGGCGTGTTCGAGCTGCGCCTGAATCCGATCGGGTCGGCGCCCAAGGACGCGCACAGCGCGCGCGCGGCGCGCTGCATCCAGAGCGACTCGGCGCAGTTCCGCCGCCTGGGCTACGGCGTGCACCTGCCGCGCGACACGTCGCGCGGCCTGGGCCGGCTGCTCGAGGCATTCGCCGTCATCAGCCGCGCGCACCCCGCGGCCGAGCGGATCATCCAGGCGCAGAAGGCGCGCCGCCTGCCGCGCGGTTATCTGCCCGCGCAGATCGCCGACGAGGCGCAGCGCGCCGGCGTGATCGACGCGTCCGAGGTCGCGCTGCTCAAGCAGGCGCTCGGCACGCGGCTCGAGGCCATCGAGGTCGACGACTTCGCGCCCGAAGCCTATTTCGCGCGGATCGACGACGACGGCGCTGCCACCTACGATCGCGCGGTCAACGCCTGAGCCGGCGCGCCCGCAGGACGATTCGACGCAGGCGTCTTCCGCTCGCCATCCGGGCCCGGGCCGCCCGCGCTTAGAATCCGCGCCCATGCTCGACTCCCTTCCCGAGAACTGGATCTACACCGGCCTGGCCGTCCTGATCGGCGGCATCGCGGTGAGCCTGACGATCCATTGGACGGCGCGCTCGATGGACACCGGCGCCCACGTCTGGTCGCGCGCGCTGCGCCGGCGCATGGGCGTGCTGCCCGAGCGGCGCATCGGCGAGCTGCGCTGGGTGGCCCTGGCGCTGCAGTTCACGCTGTGGACGGTGATGGGCTACGTCCTGCTGCGCCTGTGGGAGCTCGACGAGCTCGGCCACAATTTCGTCGACACGCTGCTGGGCACCGGCATCAAGCTCGGCGCGAACACCACGATCGTGCCGGGCAAGGTGCTGCTGGGACTGCTGGCCTTCCTGCTGCTGGTGACGTTCACGCGCTGGTTCAAACGCAAGCTCGAACGCGACCTGCTGCCGCTGACCAACATGGAACCGAGCGTGCGGCTGTCGGTCGCCACGCTCTTCGGTTACGTCACCTTCATCTTCGCGATGATGGTCGGCCTGTCCGCCGCGGGACTGAACCTTTCGAAGATCGCGCTGGTCGCCGGCGCCCTGTCGGTCGGCATCGGTTTCGGCCTGCAGAACATCGTCAACAACTTCGTCTCCGGACTGATCCTGCTGTTCGAACGGCCGGTGCGCGTGGGCGACTACATCAAGGTCGGATCCACGCTGGGGTACGTGCGCAGCATCCGCATCCGGTCCACCGAGATCGAGAACGACGAGCGCGTGAGCGTGATCGTGCCCAACTCCGCGCTGCTCCAGGCCGAGGTCGAGAACTGGAACTATCGCAGCAACCTCGGACGCGTCGTGGTCGGCTTCAACGTTTCCCACTCCACCGATCCGGAGCAGATGCGCCAGCTGCTGCTGGACGCCGCGATCGCCCATCCGCAGGTGTTCAAGCAGGGCGAGATGAGCACGGTGCTCGGGCCGTCGGTGGCGCTCAAGGACGTGACCGAGAGCAGCATGCGCTTCGAGCTCACCGCCGGAGTCCGCAACATCAACGCCCGGGGCGGCGTCGCCAGCGACCTGCGCTTCGACGTGATGCGCCGCATCCGCGAGAGCGATCCGCCGATCCAGTTTCCGCAGACGACGGTGTGGATGCGCGAAGTCGAGCCCGCCGCGCCGCCGGCCTTGCGCTGAAGCGCGCCATGTCGCCGTCGTTCGGCCGCATCGTCGAATCGCGATTCCTGCCGCATCCGCTGATGCCGGCACCGCACCTGCAGACCATCGCGCCGGCGTTGCTGCGGCGCACGCCGCGCCTGGCGCTGCGCGTCGAGCGGCTCGATACGCCCGACGGCGACTTCGTGGATCTGGGCTGGGCCGGAGAATGGAACGCCGCCGGACCGATCGCGATCCTGGTGCACGGCCTGGGCGGCGGATTCGAATCCAAATACCTGCTCGGCACCGGCGCGCGCCTGGCCGCCGCCGGATGGCGCGTGTGCGTGCTGCTGCTGCGCGGCGCCTCGCCCGAGCCCAACCGCCTGGATCGGGCCTACAACCAGGGCGACACCGCCGACCTGCGCCACCTGTGGCGCGTGCTGCGCGGGCGTGAGCCGGACACGTTCGTCGCGACGGTGGGCTGGTCGCTGGGCGGAAACGTCACGCTCAAGGCGCTGGGCGAGGAAGGCGACGATGCGCCGGTCGACGCCGCCTGCGCGGTGAGCGTCCCGTTCCGGCTTCGCGAGTGCGTCGAGCATCTGCGCATCGGCTTCGCACGCCAGTACCAGAAGCGCCTGCTCGATTCGCTCAAGGACATGGTGCGGCGCAAGAACGCATACCGGCCCATCGCCGCGCCGGCCGACGTGCCCAAGGCGCTCGCCGCGCGCGACTTCTTCGAGTTCGACGACGCGTTCACCGCGCCGCTCAACGGCTATCGCGACGCCGAGGACTACTACGCGCGCGCGGCCTGCGGACAGTTCTTGGCGCACGTGCGCCGGCCCACGCTGATCCTGCACGCGCTCGACGACCCGTTCATGGTGCCGTCGGTGATTCCCGCGGCCTCGCAGCTTTCAGCGGACGTGACGCTGGAGTTGTCGCCGCGCGGCGGTCATGTGGGCTTCATCTCCGCCGGGCCGATGGGACGGCCGGTGTGCTGGTCGGAGGAATACCTGTGCCGTCACCTTGCAACCGTGCTGGCCGGCGGTCGCGCGGTCTACGACGCGTCGCGCGCCGCGACCCCGCTGCGGACGATGCCGGCGTGAACGTAGCCCGGGCGAAGGCCGGGGCCTAGCGGCCCTTCCGAATACTGGAGGAAGCGCCGGCGCAGGATCGCGCTGAAGCGGCGCTCCCCCAGTGCACCGGCGGACAGCAGCGCGCCGGCCGCGATCACCACGGGTTGCGCTCCGCAAAGCGCCGCCACCACGGTCAGCACGATGCAGCCGCAGCCGAGCCAGGACGTCAGCGCGATCGAGTGATCGAATCCTTCGGCGTACCAGCGAACGAGGCGCTGTTCGTCGCGCGTGCGCGGCTGGATCCCGATGCATCGCATTGCCAGCTGGCGCAACGCCCAGGCGTCGACCACCTCGGCCAGCAGTACCGCCGTCAACGCACCCGCGATGATCCAGTCGACCACGTGCCTCTCCTCGTTCCGCGTCCTGGTGGACTACGGATACGCCCCGTGCAAGCGCAGTGCCCGGGAAGGTCGACTCGACGGCAGTGGCGGCCCGACAGCGTGACCAAAGGCCGTCGCGGGCGGATCGAACGGCGCGGCCCTGGACCTCAGTCCGATCCCCGCGCGAGCCACACGCGTACGCAGTTGCGCGTTCCGCGGCGACGGTATTCGTGGCGCAACGAGAATCCGTCGATCAGCACGACGCCCAGT
Organism: Panacagrimonas sp.; assembly: GCF_020697055.1. Lineage (GTDB taxonomy): Bacteria > Pseudomonadota > Gammaproteobacteria > Nevskiales > Nevskiaceae > Panacagrimonas. Next base: position 116,433 of record NZ_JAJFBP010000010.1, read on the forward strand.
CCGCCGACGGGACGATCTTCCGGCGCGCGCCGATGCGTGGCATCGGCCAGGTGCGAGAACGGATCGCAGGCGATGCCGTGGTCCTCGAACGCCAGCTCCAGCTCGTCGCCCGGCGCGGCCTGCAATTCGACGTGGACCGAGCTCGTCGCCGGCGCCCGGCCGTGACGCACGCAGTTGACGAACAGCTCCTCGACGATCAGCGTCGCCCGCAGCGCCGTGTCGTGCGCGGCACCCAGCGCTTCGGCGCGGCGCTCGACGAATGCGAGCACCGTCGACAGCGCTTCGAGTCGGGCATCGAAATCGGCCATGCGCCCTGCGATGGAGATCGGAACAACGCGCGGACGATACGTCGATCGGGACGGATCGCTCGCGCGCGGCGAATTATGATGGCACTCCCCTCGCACGCGCCCGCTGGATCCACCATGCACTCGTGCCCTGCCCGCCGCCCGCCGCACCGCGGGCTACCGCTCGTCGTCGCGCTGGTTCTCGCCGTGCTGGCGCCGCTGGCGCCACGGGCCGCGGACGCGCCGCAGCCCGTCGCGCGCGTGGCCACCGTCAAGACGCTGCACGGTCCGGCCACGGTCGAACGCGACGGCCGCACGCTGCCGCTGCAACAGGGCATGGCGCTGCTGCAATCCGACACCGTCGTGACCGGCAACGGCTCGACCGTGGGCCTGGGTTTCGACGACGAGGCGCTGGTGTCGCTGGGCCCGGACAGCCGGCTGCTGATCGACCGATTCCGCTTCGATCGCACGACCCACGGCGGCGAGTTCGACGCAACGCTGTCGCGCGGCCGCATGGCGGTGGTGTCCGGAAAGATCGCCAAGTCGCGGATCGACGCGATGAAGGTGCGTACCCCCACCGCGCTGCTCGGCGTGCGCGGCACCGAGTTCGTGGTCGACGCCGGGCCGTGATGCGCGGGCTCGTTCGCGCGGCGGCGGCGTGGGTCGCGCTCGTGCTGGCGGGCTGCGCGGCGGCGCCCAGCAGCGGCGATCGCGTGATCCTGCTGCCCAACGCCGGCGGCGGCGTCGGCGCGATCGCCGTGATCCAGAACGATCGCGAAACGCTGCTCACCGCGCCCTACACCAGCGCCACCCTGGACCGCCGCGGCAGCGTCCACGCCGAGCAGCTCGAAGCGGCCGACGTGCGCAGCCGCTACGCGCGCGAGCTGTCGGCGCTGCCGCCGCGACCGGTGACCTATTTCCTGTACTTCGAGCCCGACTCGCCGCTGCCCACGCTCGCATCGCAGCGCGCGGCCGGACCGATCCTCGAGGAGATCGCGCGTCGTCCCGCGGTCGAGGTGCGCCTGATCGGACACTCCGACAAGCAGGGCGAGGACGCGCACAACGACACGCTGTCGCTGACGCGCGCGATGTGGGTGCGCACGCGACTGATCGCGCTGGGCGTCAGCGGATTCCGGATCGACATCGACGCCGAGGGCGAACGCCGTCCGGCGATCGCGACCCCGGACGGCGTCGACGAAGCGCGCAACCGGCGCGTCGAGATCCGTGCGCGCTGAGCGGAGCTGCGCTCAGCCCGATCCGCCGTTCCACCGCAGCACCAGGATGCTCAGATCGTCGGCGGGCTCGCGCCCGGCGGCGAAGCGCTCCACGTCGTCGCGCAGGCGCTCGACGATGCGCGCGCTGCCGGCCTCCTGGTTCGCCGCGATGGCCAGCGTCGACATCAGCCGCGCGGCGCCATACAGCTCGTCCTGCGCGCTGCGCGCTTCGGTCACGCCGTCGGTGACCAGGCACAGCGTGTCGCCCGGACCCAGGCGAAAGCGTTCGGTCGGATAGTCGAACGCATCGAGCATGCACAGCGCCGGACCGCCCTCGGTCATCAGCTGATCGGTCTCGCTACGCCCCGCACGCACGACGTAGGGCCCGTCGTGGCCCGCGCTGCACCAGGCCAGCTCGCCGCTCGACAGGTCCAGCGCACCGGCGACCACCGTGACGAACATCGTCTCGGGGTTCTCGCGCGAGAGCTGGCGCGAGGCGCGCGACAGTCCCGCTCCCGGTGTGCCGTCGGCCTCCATCACCGCGTTCTTGATCAGCGCCTTGCTCAGCGCCATGAACAGGCTCGCGGCCAGGCCCTTGTCGGACACGTCGCCGACCAGGAAGAACAGGCGCCCGTCGTCGAGGCGGAAGAAATCGTAGAGATCGCCGCCGACGGTGCGCGCCGCGACCATCGTCGCCGCCAGGTCGACGCGGGGATCTGCGCCGAGCACGGTGCCGGCATCGGGCAGCATTCCCGACTGGATGCGGCGTGCGGCATCGAGCTCTCCGGCGATGCGCGCCTGGCGCTCGCGCGTCACCGCCAGCGCGCGCCGCAGGCCGCGGCGCTGCAACTGCGTCTGGCCCAGCGCGATCGACAGCATCACCGCGAACACCAGGCTCGCCGTGGCCATCGGACTCGCCACGTCGATCAGCCAGCCGCGGCCCACGAACGCGCCCGCGCCGATCGCCGCGACGAGCGCCAGCATCAGCGCAAAGACGAGCACCGAGTTCAGCGGCCGCAACGCCGGCACGGCGATCACGCACACCAGTCCGAGCATCGCCAGCAACGCGGCCTCGACGCCCGCGGCCCAATACGGCCGCCACAGCAGGCGCCCGTCGAGCGCGTTGTCCAGCGCCTCGGCGTGGACCGACACGCCGGGCATCGCACCCGCCGGCGTGATCACGCGATCCTGCAGGCCGCCGGCCGCGGCGCCGATCAGCACGATGCGTCCGGTGATCAGCTCCGGCGGCAGCGTGCCGTCCAGGAACGATTCGACCGGGAAGATCGGGCGCGCCTGCGGATCGGAAAAATGGATCCACCACGTGCCGTCGCGCTCGAGCGGCAGCGTGTGACCCGCGACCTCGAGCTGGCGCACGCCGCGCTGTTCGTCGACCTGCACGCGCACGATCGGATCGTCCGAGGTCTGGCGCAGCACCTCCACCGCCAGGCCCGGCAACACGTGCCCGCCGACCTCGATCAGCGCCGGCACGTTGCGCACCACGCCGTCCTGGGCCTCGGCGTTGATCGCGCCGTGGCCGGCGGCGGCACGGTCGATCACCTCGATGCTGCGCAGCACCGAGGGAAATCGGCGCAGGAACAGCGCGGCCGGCGCGCCGACCTCCACCAGCGGCGCGCGGTAGTCGGGCGGATCGATCAGGCGCGGATCGTCGTGCAGTCCGCCCACGCCCAGCGCGACGGGTGCGCGTCGCAGCGACTGCGCGAACAGCTGGTCGTAGTCCGGCAGATCGGCGGACAGCGGCTGCCTGCCCAGGTAGCCGAGGCGCTGCAGGCGCTCGGCCTGCCGGCGCGGCGACTGGCGATCGGGCTCGGCGAAGATCATGTCGATGCCGATCGCCGCCGGATCCAGCGCGGCCAGGCGATCGACCAGCTCGGCCAGGTCGCGTCGCGGCCATGGCCATTGCCCGCGGCGCTGCAGGCTCAGATCGTCGATCGCCATCACGATGACGCTGTCGTTGAGGCGCTCGCGCGGAAACTCGCGTTGATAGCTGTCGAAGGCGACGTATCGCAGCCCGCGTTCGGCCGCGCCGTCGGTGTGCAGCAGCAGCAGGACCAGCACCAGGGTGATCAGCACGCCCAGCGCGCGCGTATGCGTGCTGCCCAGCGCCAGGCGGGCCGGTGCCTTCACGACCGCTTCAGGACTGGGCGGCGTGGGCGGCGGCAGCGTCCGCGGACAGCGCGGCCAGGCCGGCGGCGAGCGTCGCGTGGATCGGGAAGATGTATTTGAAGCGGCTGATCTCGAGGATCTCGGAGACCACCCGCTGCGGCTGCGCCAACGCGACCTTGCCGCCGTTGGGCGTGACGTTCTTCGACACCAGCATCAGCACGCGCAGTCCGGCCGACGAGATGTATTCGAGCTGCGAAAGGTCGAACAGCAGCGCGTCGCCGCCGCGCTTGCAGCCCATCACGTGCGGCGTGAGCGCGTTGGCGAACACTTCGGCATTGCTGTGATCGACGCGTCCGATGGGCCGCAGGACCATTACGTCGGCGAAGCGGGTCGCACCTACCTGCATGGTCGTGCTCCGTGGGACGTCACCAGGAATCGCGGGATTCTAGGAGTCGCCTCGCGAGGCGGGCAACGAACGAGGGCGCGCCCCCGTGCCGCGGATCGCGACGGCGGCCTCGTCGATCGCGTGCGCCGTCGGGCACGGCTTTTTCCAACACAACGCGCCGGGACGGTCACGTTTGATGTTGGAACCCGGCGCGCCGCTGCAAAACACGATCCGCGCCTCGCAGTGTGTGGAATCGAACCGATGGGGCGGGCGGGCCGGCGTATAACGGTCGACGAGCCATTTCCAGTGCCATCGATCGTATGCGATGGCCCACCTTCCAGGTACCCCATGTCGACACCGCAGCAGAAGAACCGGCTCCTGGCCTGCCTGCCGGACGTGGATCAGCAGCGGCTGTCGCCGCTGCTCGAATGGGTGACGATGGAACTCGGCCAGGTGATCTACGAGACCGGCGACCGGTTGCATCACGCGTACTTCCCGATCGATTGCATCATCTCCCTGCTCTACGTCATGGCGGACGGCGATGCGGCGGAAACCGCGATGGTGGGCAACGAAGGGATGGTCGGCATCTCGTTGTTCATGGGAGGCGAAGTCACCAACGGCCGCGCGATCGTGCAGAACCACGGCAGCGCGTTTCGGCTGAGATCGGACGTGCTCAAGGGGGAATTCGAGCGCGGCGGTCCGTTTCAGCATCTGCTGCTCCGCTATACGCAGGCACTGATGACGCAGATGACGCAGACCGCGGCCTGCAACAAACACCACACGGCCTCCCAGCAGTTGTGCCGGTGGCTGTTGTTCGGTCTCGATCGCCTGCCCGACAACAAGCTCAAGATGACCCAGGGGTTGATCGCCAACATGCTGGGCGTGCGCCGCGAAGGCGTCGCCGACGCCACCGGCGTGCTGCAGGCGGCGGGCTTGATCCTTTACGACCAAGGCACCTTCACGGTGCTGGACCGTTCCCGATTGGAGGAAGAGGTCTGCGAGTGTTACGGCGTCGTGAAGCAGGAATTCGACCGGCTGCTGCCCGATCGGACTGCGACCTAGCCTGGCCCGTCCGCGGGCGCCGGTGTGGCTCGACGCGAACCGGGTTGCTCGGCGTTGACGTCCTGGCCGAGGCCCGCGCAGAGTCGCCGGGTCTGGCCAGGATCCGTCCGGTGATGCGCAACGAGAAGTCCTCCACTCCGCCCCGAAAGTCGCGCGCTCCCAAGGCGAAATCGAGCGCGGCCGACCCGCGGCCGAGCACCGCCCGTCCTGCAACGGAACAGGAGCTCGCCGCGATCGTTCGCGCCCAGGAGGGCCAGCTGTCCGCCGAAGGTTTCTGGAAGGCGGCCGGTCGCCTCACCAAGCTGCGCTGACCGCGGTCGCGACGATGCTTCTCGACGAGCTGCGCCGCGCGTTCATCGCGCTGGGCTACTTCACGCGCGCACCGATTCCGGCCTGGGTCGGCTGGTCGGATCGCGAACTGGATCGCGCCGCGCGCTACTTCCCGTTGATCGGCGCCGTGGTCGGCGGCGTCGCCGCAGCCGCGCTGCTCGCCGGCGCGCGGCTGTGGCCCGTCTCGATCGCGGTGGCGTTGTCGATGCTCTGCACGCTGCTGTTCACCGGCGGCTTCCACGAGGACGGCCTGGCCGATTCGGCCGACGGATTCGGCGGCGGCGCCACGCGCGAGCGGGTGCTGGAGATCATGCGCGACTCGCGCATCGGCAGCTTCGGGGCGATCGCGCTGGTGCTGGTGCTGCTGACCAAGTTCGCCGCGCTGTGGGAGATCGCACGCCTGTCCCTGTCGCATGCGGCGCTGGGTCTGGTGATCGCACATGCGGCGTCGCGCGGCACGGGTCTGCTGGTGATGGCGCTGCTGCCCTACGCGCGTCCCGACGAGCAGCAGGCCAAGGCCAAGCCGGTGGCGCAGGGCATCGGGCCGCGCGAATGGATCACCGGCGCGCTGTTCGCGGTGGCGCCCGCGCTGCTGGCCTGCCTGGGCGGCGCGATCGGCGGGCGGACGTTACTGACGCTGATCGCGACCTGTGGCGTGGTGCTGCTGGCCGCGACGCGCTATTTCCGATCGCGGATCGACGGGTACACCGGCGACTGCCTGGGCGCGACGCAGCAGGTCGCGGAGATCGCGATCTATCTCGTGCTGCTCGCGGCGCTGCGCTGATCGATCGGCCGTTTCGTCCGTGCGACTGGATCTGGTCCGTCACCTGCCGGCGCACGTCGCGCCCGGCACGTGCTACGGACGCAGCGACGTGGCGTGCGCGCACGCCGATCCGGCGGCGCTGGCGACCTATCGCGCCCGGCTGGCGTCGGCACAGGTCATCAGCAGCCCGGCGCGACGCTGCGCCGACCTCGCGCGCCGGCTCGCGTCCGATCCTCGGCTCGACCCGCGCCTGCTCGAGATCGATTTCGGCCGGTGGGAGCTGCAGGCGTTCGATGCGATCGATCGCGCGGCGATCGACGCCTGGGCCGCCGCGCCCTGGGATTTCGTTCCACCCGACGGCGAGAGCGCATCTCAGATGGCGCGGCGCGTCGTCGCGGCGCTCGACGACATCCTGCGACTCGATGCGCTGCACGTCGTCGTGGTGGCGCACGGCGGTCCGTTGCGCGTGATGCTCGGAACGCTGCTGCGCGCGCCGCGCGCGCACTGGCTGGGGCTCGCGTTCGAGCCCGGCGACGTCGTGTCGCTGGACCTCGACGACGCCGACCGCGGGTTTGCCCGCATGTCGCTGAAGCCCGCCGGCGGTTGAGCCGGGTACCGGCGCCTCGCTACACTCGCGCCGCTTCAGGTGTCCGTCGGCGGTACGAAAGTCCTCGTCGACGGGTGAAACGGGAAGCCGGTTCGATGCCGGCACTGCCCCCGCAACGGTAGGCGAGTTCTCACGGAGTCGGCCCACGCCACTGTGTCCACACATCGGACACGGGAAGGCGCCGATCCCGGGATCCAGCGGATCGGATCCAGCTCGCGAGTCCGGAGACCGGCCTGGTGCGTTCCGACGGCTCGCGGTGGGCGAGGCTGGACACGCGCAGCCCGGCCCTGGTTTCACTTTTTCCGCCGTCGGACCCGCGTTCTCCGGCCCCGCGTTTCGCGATCCGTCTCCACCCCGTCATGCGTCGCGTGGGGCGACGCCAGGAGAACGATCGTGATTCGCGTGCCTCTCACACGCCTGGCCGCAACGGCCGGAACGCTGTTGCTGTGCGCTTTGCCCATCTGTCCGCACGCGGCCGACGACGAGACGATCATCGTCACCGCCTCGCGTTCCAGCGAACCGCTCGACGAGACGCTGGCCCCGGTCACCGTCATCACGCGCGCGGATCTCGAACGGCTGCAGACGCAGGACCTGACCGACGTGTTTCCCGGTCTGCCGGGGCTGAGCCTGGCCACCAACGGCGGTCCGGGAAAATCCACCGCGCTGTTCGTGCGCGGCACCGAATCCGATCACGTGCTGGTGCTGATCGACGGCATCAAGGTCGGTTCGGCCACCAGCGGCAGCACGCCGTTCGAGCAGATTCCCGTCGACCAGATCGAGCGCATCGAGATCGTGCGCGGGCCCCGCTCGAGCCTGTACGGATCCGAGGCGCTGGGTGGCGTGATCCAGATCTTCACGCGGCGCGCGCGCGCCGGTCAGGGCTTCGTGCCGACGTTCTCGGCCGGTGGCGGCACGCGCGGCGACGGGCGCTTCGACGGCGGCGTGCGCGGCCGCGCCGGCAACGGCTGGTTCGGCGTCGGCGTCAGCGGACGCAGCACCGACGGCGTGAACGTGCGCCCCAACCAGAACCAGCCCGACAAGGACGGCTACCGCAGCCTCGCCGGATCGGTGCGCGCGGGCTGGCGCTTCGACGACGGCGCGGAGATCTCGGCGAGCTTCCTGCAGGCCGACGGCGAGAACGACTTCGACGGCAGCTCGCAGAACGAATCCGAAACGCGCACGCAGGTCTACGGCGTCACCGCCCGCGTCGATCCGCTGCGACCGTGGACGGTGGACCTCAGCGCCGGCCAGAGCCGCGACGTCTCCGACAATTTCCTCGACGGCGATTTCGTCGGCGACTTCGTCACGCGCCGCGACCACGTCGGGCTGATCAACGAGCTGCGCATCGGCGAGGCGCAGCGCATCAGCGTGGGCGGTGACCACCAGCGCGACCGCGTCAGCGGCGCGACCGATTACGCCGAGACCTCACGCGACAACCGCGGCATCTTCGCGCTGTATCGCGCCGAGATCGGCGCGCACGAGCTGTCCCTGAGCGGCCGCAGCGACGACAACGAGCAGTTCGGCACGCACCGGACCGGCGGTGCGGCCTATGGATATCGCGTCGCGCCCTGGCTGCGCGCGGCGATCAGCCATGGCACCGCGTTCAAGGCGCCGACGTTCAACGAGCTGTATTTCCCGGGTTTCGGCAATCCCGACATCGGGCCCGAGGATTCGCGCAGCACCGAGATCTCCCTGGCCGGCGCGGCCGGGCGCTACCAGTGGATGCTCAACGCCTACCGGACGCGCATCGACGACCTGATTGCGTTCGATGCCGCGATCAGCGCGCCGGCCAACATCGACCGGGCGCGCATCCGCGGCGTCGAAGCGCAGTTCGGCGCGGCCTGGGATGCGTTGCGCGTGCAGACCTTCCTGACCTGGCTGAAGCCGGAGAACGACGCGGGCGGCGCCAACGACGGCAACACGCTGCCGCGCCGGCGCGAGCGCACCGCGCGCCTCGACGCCGACTACACGTTTCGCGCGCTGAGCGTGGGCTTCACCGTGTTCGGCGCCTCCGACGGCTACGACAACATCGCCAACACCACGCCGCTGCCCGGCTACGCCACGCTCGACCTGCGCGCCGGCTGGCAGGTGCTGCCCGAGTGGCTGCTCCAGATCGAAGGTCGCAACGTGCTCGACAAGGACTACGAGACCGCCGCCACCTACCAGACCTACGGCGCCGGCTTCATGGCGACCGTGCGCTTCACCCCGTCCGGCACCTGAAGGAGACCCGCCATGACCCGTTCCTCGTCGTTCCCCCTTTCCTGGTCGATCCTCGGCGGCCTCGCGCTGCTGATGCTGATCACGCGCACACAGCCGGTCGAGCATTTCCTGGAACTGCCCGATGCATCGTGGGCGGTGTTCTTCATCGCCGGCTTCTACCTGCGCGGTTTGGTTGCGCGCTGGGCGTTCCCGCTGCTGATGCTCGAAGCCGTGGCGATCGACTGGATCGCCACGCAGCACCTGGGCGTGAGCGCCTTCTGCATGACGGCGGCGTACTGGTTCCTGCTGCCGACGCACGCGGTGATGTGGGCCGGTGGGCATCTGCTGCGACGGCATGCGCAGGTGGAGAACGCGCACGCATTGATCGCGTTGTCGGTCGCGGCCTTCTGTGCCACCTCGCTGGCGTACACGATCTCCAACGGCGGCTTCTACTGGTTCGGCGGCCGCTATCCGAGCCCGAACGCGGCCGAGTACGTCGAGCGCTTCGCGACGTACTACCGCTGGTTCCTGCTCGTACCCTGCGCCTACATCGCGGCGGCGGCGTGCGTGCACGTCGGCGTGACGCGCGCGATGCGCGCATCCACCGGCGAGCAGGAGAACGCGCGATGAAACGCCTTGGCCTCGCCACCGAGCTCGCGATCGCCGCGGTGCTCTCGCTGCTGATGATCGCCACGCGCGGCACGCACTGGGCCACGATCGATGCGCTGCCCAGCGCATCGTGGGCGGTGTTCTTTGTCGCCGGCGTGTTCCTGCGACCGGCCGCGTTCTTCGCGCTGTTCTTCGCGCTGGCCTCGGCCATCGACTTCGCGCTGCTCGGAGCCGGAAGGATCAGCGATTGGTGCGTCTCGCCGGCGTACTGGGCGCTGCTTCCCGCCTACGGCGCGCTGTGGTCCGCCGGACGCCTGTACGCGCGGGCACATCGCGACCGCGCGGCGAGCCTGCTGCCGCTGGGCCTGTGCCTGATCGGCGGCGCGAGCCTGGCCTACCTGTGCTCGGGCGGTGGCTTCTACTTCTTCTCCGGCCGCTATCCGGATCCGACGCTCGCGGGATTCCTGCCGCGTGTCGCGCACTACCTGCCGTCGAGCCTGGGCACGCTGGCGCTGTACGTCGGATTCGCCGCGATCGCCCATGTCGCGCTGCGCGCCGCACGCGGCGATGCGCTGGGCGTCGGCACGTGAGCGCGGTCTCGGAGGATCGCGCGGCGCGCCACATCACGCGGATGCAGCGCAAGAAGGACGTGATCGACGCGCGCATCGCCGCGGCCGACGCTGAGCGCGGCCTGCTGCTGGTGCTCACCGGCAACGGCAAGGGCAAGAGCTCGTCGGCGTTCGGCATGGTCGCGCGGGCGCTCGGCCACGGCATGCGCGTGGCGGTGGCACAGTTCATCAAGGGCCGTTCCGACACCGGGGAAGAGGCGTTCTTTCGCGACCGCGGCGTCGACTGGCGCGTGCTCGGCGAAGGCTTCACCTGGGAAACGCAAAACCTTGAGCGGGACATCGCGACCGCCGGTCGCGGCTGGTCGCAGGTGCGCGAATGGCTCGATGACGACACCATCGACCTCGTGGTGCTCGACGAACTCACCTATCCGCTCAAGTACGGCTGGCTCGCGCTCGACACGGTGCTGTCGGACCTGCGCGCGCGCCCGGCGATGCAGCACGTGGTCATCACCGGCCGCGCCGCACCGACCGGCCTGTGCGACGCGGCGGACACGGTGAGCGAACTGCAGGACGTCAAACACGCGTTTCGCGCCGGCATCAAGGCGCAGCGGGGCATCGACCTGTGACGGCCTGTCGCGCGCTGCTGGTCTCGGCGCCCGCATCGGGCCAGGGCAAGACCACCGTCACCGCGGCGCTGGCCCGGTGCGCCCGGCAGCAGGGCCGGCGCGTGCGCGTGTTCAAGACCGGGCCGGACTTCATCGATCCCTCGATCCTGGAACGCGCGAGCGGCGCGCCGGTGTACCAGCTCGACCTGTGGATGACGGGCGAGACCGAATGCCGGCAGCGCCTCGCGACCGCCGCGCGCGAGGCCGACCTGGTGCTGGTCGAGGGGGTGATGGGCCTGTTCGACGGCGAGCCGTCGAGCGCGGACCTGGCCGCGCGCTTCGGCCTGCCGGTACTGGCGGTGATCGACGGCTCGGCGATGGCGCAGACCTTCGGCGCGCTCGCGGCGGGCCTGGCCGGGTATCGACCCGGCCTGCACCTGCACGGCGTCGTCGCCAACCGCGTCGCCGGCGAGCGGCACGCGCAGATGCTGCGCAGCAGCGTGCAGGCGCCGCTGCACTTCCTCGGCGCGCTGCCGCGCGATCCGGATCTGCAGCTGCCGGAACGTCATCTCGGGCTGGTGCTGGCAAGCGAGCTCGATGATCTCGACGCGCGACTCGACGCCGCGGCCCGCGCGCTCGGACGATCCGCGAGCATCGATCTGGATGCGATCCCGCGCGTGGCGTTCGATGCACCGCCCGCCGAGCCGGTGCCGCGCCGGCTCGAAGGCCTGCGCATCGCGGTGGCGCGCGACGCGGCGCACGCGTTCGTCTATCCCGCCAATCTCGACACGCTGGTCGCGCTGGGCGCGACGGTCACGTTCTTCTCCGCGCTCGACGACATCGCCCTTCCCGCCTGCGACGCCGTGTGGCTGCCCGGCGGCTATCCGGAGCTGCACGCGCGACGGCTGGCCGACAACACGCCCATGCAGTTCGCGCTGCGCGCCCACCACGCCGCCGGCCGTCCGATGCTGGCCGAGTGTGGCGGCATGATGGGCCTGTTCGACACGCTCACCGATCGCGACGGCACCGTGCATCGCGTCGCGGGCCTGCTGCCGGGCTCGACCACGATGCAGCCGCGCCTGCAGGCGCTGGGGATGCAGGCGGTGGCGATGTCCGAAGGCGAGCTGCGCGGTCACAGCTTCCACCACTCGCGCTGCGACACGATGCTCACGCCGTGGTTGCGCGCGACCAACCCCAACGGCGGCGCCACCGCCGAACCGGTCTACCGCGACAGGCGCCTGACCGCGTCGTACGTGCACTTCTACTTCGCGTCGAATCCCGCGGCGACCGCCGCGCTGTTCCTGCCATGAACGTGCTGCGCGGCCCGCGCCGCATCGTCTGCCTCACCGAGGAGACGACCGAGACGCTGTATCGCATCGGCGAGCAGGACCGGATCGTCGGCATCTCCGGCTTCACCGTGCGTCCGCCGCAGGCGCGCAAGGACAAGCCCAAGGTCTCGGGCTTCACCAGCGCCAAGCTCGAACGCATCCGCGCGCTGGATCCCGACCTGGTGCTGGGCTTTTCGGACCTGCAGGCCGACATCGCCGCCGACCTGATCCGCGCCGGCATCCCGGTCCACGTGTTCAACCAGCGCTCGGTCGAACAGATCTTCGGATTCATCGAACTGCTCGGCGCGATGGTGCACGCCGGGCCGCGCACGCAGGCGCTGATCGACGCGCTGCGTCGCGATCTCGAGGCGATCCGCGAGCAGGGGCTGCGCCTGCCGCGCCGACCGCGCGTCTACTTCGAGGAATGGGACGAACCGCAGATCTCCGCGATCCAATGGGTGTCGGAGCTGATCGGCATCGCCGGCGGCGAAGACGTGTTCGCCGAACTCGGGCAGAAAGCGCGCGGGCGCGACCGCATCATCGCCGACCCCGACGAGGTGATCCGACGCGCGCCCGAGCTGATCTTCGGCTCCTGGTGCGGCAAGCGCTTCAGCACGGAGCGCGTCGTCGCGCGGCCCGGCTGGAACACGATTCCCGCGGTGCGCGATGCGCGGCTCCACGAGATCAAGTCCTGCGACATCCTGCAGCCCGGGCCCGCGGCCCTTGGCGACGGGCTGGCGCAGTTGTACGCACGCATCGCCGCGGTCGCCAAGTGGACGCCTTGAGCGTCGCGACGCTGGTCGGCGGCGTGCTGCTCGACGCGGCGCTCGGCGAACCGCGGCGCTTCCATCCGCTGGTGGGCTTCGGAAATCTCACCCGGGCGCTCGAGCGCAGGTTGTACGCGCCGTCGCGCCGGCGCGGCGCACTCGGCGTGGCGCTGCTGATCGTGCCGTTCGTGGGATTGGCGATCGCGCTGCGCCAGCAGGCCACGGCGTCGCGGATCGCAATCGACGTGCTGCTGCTCTACTTCGCGCTGGGCCATCGCAGCCTGCACGAGCACGCACGGCCGGTGGCCGCCGCGCTCGCCCGCGGCGATCGCGCCGCCGCCCAGGCGTTCGCGGCGCGGATGGTCAGCCGCGATTCGGCCGCGATCGAACCGGCGCCGGCGGCGACCGAATCGGTGCTGGAGAACGGCAACGACGGCGTGTTCGGCGCGCTGTTCTGGTTCTGCGTCGCCGGCGGTCCGGGCGCGCTGCTGTTTCGTCTGGCCAACACGCTCGACGCAATGTGGGGCTATCGCAACGCGCGCTATGCGCGGTTCGGCTGGGCCGCGGCGCGCTTCGACGATCTGCTGAACTGGCCCAGCGCCCGGCTCACCGCGCTCACCTACGCGCTGCTGGGCCGGACGCGCCAGGCGCTGCGCTGCTGGCGCGAGCAGGCACCGGCCTGGGACAGCCCCAACGCCGGACCGGTGATGGCCGCCGGTGCCGGCGCACTGGGCCTGCGCCTGGGCGGCCCGGCGCGCTACGAGGGCCAATGGCACGATCGGCCGCCGCTGGGTTCGGGATGCGCAGCGGACGCGGCAAGCATCGAATCGGCGCTGCGCCTGGTGCGCCATGGCGTGGTGCTGTGGATCGTCGTGATTCTCGTCGCCCATCTCGCGGGGAGCGCGTCGCATGTCGTCTTCTGAGTCGCCGATGCTCGAACACGGCGGCCGCGTGCTGGCGGCCAGCCGCCGCTGGGGCCGGCCGGTCGGCGAGTGGCTCGACCTGTCGACCGGCATCAGTCCCTGGTCGTGGATCGAAGAGACCGGCTTTGCGCCGTCGGCGTCGAACTGGCACACGCTGCCGCAGGACGAGGACGATGCGCTCGAGCAGGTCGCCTACACGCACTACGGCGCGCCGGCGCTGGCCGTGGCCGGCAGCCAGGCCGCGATCCAGGCGCTGCCGCGGCTGCGTGCGCAGCGCAGCCGCGTCGGCATCGCCACCCCCACCTACGCCGAGCACGCCGCGCAGTGGGAGCGCGCGGGCCACACGGTGCTGGCACTGGATCCGTCGCGCATCGATGCCGAGATCTGGGACCTGGACGTGCTCGTGGTCTGCAATCCCAACAACCCTGACGGCCGGCGCGTGCTGCAGCAGCGGCTGCTCGGCTGGCACGCCACGCTGGCGCGGCGCCGCGGATGGCTGGTGGTGGACGAGGCCTACGCCGACGCCGAGCCCTCGCTGAGCCTCGCGTCGCAGGCGCAGCACCGCGGACTCGTCGTGCTGCGCTCGCTGGGCAAGTTCTTCGGACTCGGCGGCGCGCGCGTCGGCTTCGTGCTGTGCGACGAGCCGCTGCGCCGTGCACTGCGCCCCCTGCTCGGACCCTGGTGCGTCGCGGGTCCGTCCCGCGCGGTGGCGCTGCGCGCGCTGCAGGACCACGCCTGGCAGGCGCAGCAACGCGTGCGCTTGAGGCAGACCAGCGCGCGGCTCGCCGAGATGCTGACCGCGCACGGCCTGCCGCCGGTCGGCGGCTGCTCGCTGTTCCAGTGCGTCGCCGATCCTTCCGCCGCGCTGCGCACGGCGCAGCTCGCGTCGCGCGGGATCCTGGTGCGCCCGTTCGCGCCGAGCGGGTTGCGCTTCGGCCTGCCGCGCACGGATGCGGACTGGAAGCGGCTCGAAGAGGCGCTCGCCGCGGCGCGTCGTCCGGTGATCGGACCGTGACGGGCATCCCGCCGCGATGAACCCCACCTCGCGCACGCTGATGGTCCAGGGCACCACCTCGGATGCCGGCAAGACCACGCTGGTCGCGGGCCTGTGCCGCGTGCTGCGCCGGCGCGGCGTCGAGGTGGCACCGTTCAAGCCGCAGAACATGGCGCTGAATTCGGCGGTGACGGCCGACGGCGGCGAGATCGGTCGGGCGCAGGCCTTGCAGGCGCAGGCGGCGGGCATCGCGCCGACGGTCGATCTGAATCCGATCCTGCTCAAGCCCAATTCCGACACGGGCGCGCAGGTGATCGTGCACGGCCGCGTCGTCTCCAATTTCGATGCGCGCGGCTATCACGACTACAAGCGCGTTGCGATGGACGCGGTGCGGGCCTCGCACGCGCGGCTGTCGGCCGCGTACCGCGCGGTGATCGTCGAAGGCGCGGGCTCGCCGGCCGAGATCAACCTGCGCGAGAACGACATCGCCAACATGGGTTTTGCCGAGGCGGTCGACTGTCCGGTGATCCTGATCGCGGACATCGATCGCGGCGGTGTCTTCGCACACCTGGTCGGTACGCTCGAACTGCTCTCGCCGTCCGAACAGGCGCGCGTGCGCGGGTTCGTGATCAACCGTTTCCGCGGCGACCTGGCGCTGCTCGAGCCGGGGCTGCGCTGGCTCGAAGAGCGCACGCAACGCCCGGTGCTGGGCGTGCTGCCCTACCTGCAGGGCCTGGCGCTCGACGCCGAGGACGCGATCCGGGTCGAGCACCATGCGTCGGCGGATTCCGGTGCGCCGCGGTTGCGCGTGGTGGTGCCGGTGCTGCCGCGCATCAGCAACCACACCGATCTGGATGCGCTGGCGCTGCATCCGCAGGTCGATCTGATCTGGGTCGGGCCGGGCCGGACGCCACCGCCGGCGGACCTCGTGATCCTGCCCGGCTCCAAGAGCGTGCGCGCCGACCTGGAGCAGCTGCGCGCGCAAGGCTGGACGGCGTACCTGGAAACGCACCTGCGCTACGGCGGGCGCGTGATCGGCATCTGCGGCGGGCTGCAGATGCTCGGTCGGCGGATCGACGATCCGCTGGGCATCGAAGGCGCGCCCGGCGCGAGCGCGGGCCTGGGCTGGCTGGAACTCGAAACGACGCTGGAACCGGAAAAACAGCTACGCAACGTGCGCGGCCATCTGCTGCTGGGCGACGCGCGATCGACGCTGCGCGGCTACGAGATCCACGCCGGCGTCAGCCGCGGCACCGCGCTGGAACGACCGCTGGCGCGGCTCGACACGCACCTCGACGGCGCGATCTCGCCCGATGGCCGCATCCTGGGCACCTACGTGCACGGCCTGTTCGACGATCCCGGCGCGCTCGACGCGCTGCTGCGCTGGGCGGGCCTTGCGTCGCCGCAGCCGCTGGATCTCGAAGCGCGGCGCGAAGAAGCGATCGATCGGCTCGCCGATGCAATCGAGCAGCACCTGGATCTGTCCGCGCTGGGCCGGCTGCTCGACCTGGATCTCTCGACGCGATGAGCGCAACGCTGATCCTCGGCGGCGTGCGCTCGGGCAAGAGCCGGCTGGCGGAGCGCCTCGCGCGCGAATCCGACCGCGAGGTGATCTACGTCGCCACCGCGCAGGCGCGCGACGACGGCGAGCTGCACGCGCGCATCGCCGCGCATCGCGAGCGACGTCCCGCCACGTGGCGCACGGTCGAAGCGCCGCTGCACCTGGCCGAAGCGCTGCGCGCGCACGACGCGACCGGTCGCTGCCTGCTGGTCGACTGCCTGACGCTGTGGCTCACCAACCTGCTGTGCGCCGACGACCCGGCGCTGCTCGCGCGCGAGCGCGTAGCGCTGTTCGACGTGCTATCCGCGCTGCGGGCCGACGTGGTGCTGGTCGCCAACGAGACCGGCCTGGGCGTCGTGCCGCTGGGTGAACTCACGCGGCGCTTCCTCGACGAGGCCGGCGTGCTGCATCAACGCCTGGCCGCGCACTGCGAGCGCGTGCTGCTGACCGTCGCCGGCCTGCCGCTGGCGCTCAAGGGATCTCTCCGACCGTGAATGCCTGCCCCTACCCGACCCGGTTGCGCGATTCCCTGCCCGTACCCGACGCGCGTGCGGCCGACGCCGCACGATCCCGGCAGCGCCGGCTCACCAAGCCGGCCGGTTCGCTCGGCGCGCTCGAAGGCCTGGCCGTCCGCATCGCCGCGCTGCAGGCACGCGAGCGCCCGTCCGCGCAGCGCGTGCACGTCACGGTGTTCGCGGCCGATCACGGTGTCGCCGTCGAAGGCGTGTCCGCGTTCCCGCAATCGGTCACCGCGCAGATGATCGACAACTTCGCCGCCGGTGGCGCCGCGATCGCCGTGCTCGCGCGCGAGCTCGGCGCGCGGCTCGAAGTGGTGGACCTCGGCACCGTCAGCCCGCGCGTCCGACGCGAGCCGGGCGTGATCGTGCGCCACCTCGGACCCGGCACCGCCAACCTCGCGCGCGAGGCGGCGATGAGCGCTTCTCAACTAGCGCAGGCGTTGTGCGCCGGCGCGGAAGCCGCGCATCGCGCGGCCGAGCAGCGCGCCGACCTGTTCGTCGGCGGCGAGATGGGCATCGCCAATACCACCGCCGCGACCGCGCTGGCCTGCGCGCTGCTGGACCTGCCTGCCAGCGCGGTCGCCGGCCCCGGCACCGGCCTCGACGCCGCCGGCGTCGCGCGCAAGACCGCGGTGATCGACCGGGCGCTGGCCTTGCACGGCGCCTGCGCAGACGATCCGCTCGACACCCTGCGCCGCCTCGGCGGCTTCGAGATCGCGGCGCTCGCCGGCGCCTACATCGCCTGCGCGCAGCGACGCATTCCCAGCGTCGTCGACGGCTTCATCGCGAGCGTCGCCGCGCTGTGCGCGCTGCGGATCTCGCCTTTGCTTTCGCCCTGGCTGATCTGTTCGCATCGCTCCGCCGAGCCCGGCCACTCGGCGGTGCTGCGGGCGCTCGATGCGCAGCCGCTGCTGGACCTGGGCCTGCGCCTGGGCGAAGGCAGCGGCGCGGCGCTGGCGATCCCGCTGCTGCGCGCGGCCTGCGCGCTGCACAGCCAGATGGCGACGTTCGACGAAGCGGGCGTGGCGACGGCCTAGCCCGTCGTCGACCCGAACGGCGTGAACAGGCGCGGCTCGTCGCCGGCCAGATACGCGCGCAGCTTGATGAAGAACGGCAGTTCTTCCGGCGCGCGTTGCAGGTTGCGATCGAAGTGGCGCGCGACGATGGGCGCGCCGGCTTCCCGCGCCCGCTGCCGCGCGATCTCGAGTTCCTCGTGCGAGCAGCCGGCCGCGGTGAGCAGCCGGCACAGCAGCGCGTGCGCCTGCCCGATCCCGGCGGACATCCGCCGCGCGACCTGCCAGTCCGCGACGCGCTGTCTCAGCGCGGCCTGGCGCGCTTCGAACTGGCGACGCAGGTCGCCGGCGCGCGCGATCGGAATCCCGCACAGGCCCTGATCGGTGCGTGTCAGCAGCGATGCGGCGACCAGTCGCGCCGTGTCCCACGTCTGCAGGTGCAGCGTGCCGAAACGATCGGCGGTGATGTCGCAGTCGCGCACCTGGATCGCGATCGCCAGGCTCGCCACCTCGACAGGCGCGATGCCGGTGAAGTCTTCGCCGGGGGTGCGCGTGCCCTGCACGTCGGCGCACTCGACCACGATCAGCTGCATGCCGCGCGTCCCGGTCGGATACGGCCCGTGCATCATCACCGCTTCGCGCAGCTGGCCTTCGGCCAGGAACGCCAGCGCGCGCATGGCGCGGGTCAGCTCCCGGACCTCGCCGGCCTGCGTCGGGCCCAGCGCATCGCAGCGCTGCGCCAACGCCTGCGCCTCGGCCGCCGGCAGGATCCGGTAGTTCGAGCCCAGTCCGGCCGCGTCGTCGGGATGCGGTTCGCCGTCGATGCGGTAGTGACGGATGACCTCGTAGCAGAAGCGCAGCACGGCGGCGCAGTCCGCATCATTCGGCGCAATGTCGTCGAGTGCTTCGAGCCGCGCCATCTCGCGGCCCCAGGTCGCGATCAGTGCGGCGCCGGCGAGGTCCCGGGCGGTGGCGTGCGAGAGCACGCGGCGCAGGCGATGCGCGAACGCCTCGGGACTGCCGACGCGCGCGACGACCTCGTCGATCACCTTGGGCAGCTGCGCGGCCAGCGCGATGCAGGCGGTGTGCAGCACCTGCGCGACCGGGTAGAGATCCGCCGCGTTGGCCTCGAGCGGGCGCGCATCGGCCAGGAAGAAGCCGATCTGCCGGTCTTCCAGCGCCAGCAGTTCCGCAGCCGACAAGTGCGTGCTCGCCATGATGCGTCGACTATTCCGCAGGGCGCCGACGACCCGGCCATACCAAAGTATTGAGGCGCGGCCCGGCCTATCCCCAGTCGACGAGCTCGTGCACGTCGCCGCGGACCGGCAACGGCGGCGTGTCGGCGGACCCGGCGCGCATCGCCAGGCCGTGACGCGCATGCATGATGTTGCCGCGCGTGAGCCGCGCGACCTGCGCGCCTTCCACGCAACGCAGCTGCACCTTCTGCAGGATCATCGCGAGCATCAGGCGGATCGACTGCGCCGCGAACAGCATGCCCACGCAGGCGCGCGGACCGGCCCCGAACGGCAGGTAGGCGTAGGCCGGCGGCGACCAGTCGATCCAGCGCGAAGGCCGGAAACGCATGGGCTCGGGGTACACCCGCGCGTCGCGATGGATCGCGATCGGGCTCACCAGGACATTGGCGTGCTGCGGCAACCGATGTTCGCCCAGCGCGGTATCGGGCTCCGCGCAGGTACGCAGGAACTGCATCGGGGCGGGACTGAGCACGCGCAGGCTCTCCTTCACGACGCGGTCGAGCACCGGAAGGCGCAACAGGTCCGGCAGCGTCGGCGCGCGGCCCTCGAGCGTCGTATCGAGCTCGGCCTTGAGTTCGCGCAGCACCGCGGGATGCCGATCGAGCAGGAACAGCGTCCAGGCCAGCGCCATCGCCGAGGTGTCGTGTCCGGCGACGACCAGTTCCAGCGCCTCGCCCATCAGCTCGTCGTCGGACAGCCCGCCGCCGTCCGCGTCGCGTGCCGCCATCAGCAGGCCCACGGCGTCGCGCGGCGCGCCGCCGATCGTGCGCTTGCGCGCGAGCAGCGATCGCAGCTCCTTGGCCAATGCTTCGGCCAGGCGCAGCTTGCGTCGCTGCGGCGAGCCCGGGAGATCGACCGGGAACAGGATCGTCGACGGCGCCGTGACCACGTGCATGAAGTCGTCGACGATCCGGCCGATACCGGCCTTGGCCTCATCCGGCTCCAGGCCGTAGAAGCATTTCATCGCGATGCCGAGCGTCAGGTCCCGGCATCGCGCCGCCACGTCGAGCGGCTCGGCGCCGTCCACCGGCCACGACGCCAGCGTGCGCGCGGTGTGCTGCACGATGTCCGCCGCATACCCTTCCATCGGCGCACGGGCGAACGCCGGTTGCAGCAGTTCGCGCTGGCGTCGATGGCGTTGGCCGTTGAGCGCCACCAGGCAATGGCTGAGCGTGCCGAAGGCGCTTCCCGGCGGGCCGTCGAACAGATGCTCGTCGTGGCGGAAGCGCGCCGGCTCGGACAGCACGTCGCGCGCGCGCTCGTATCCAAAGACGCAGACGATCGCCGGATTGCGACCCACCAGCGGCACGACGTCACGGCCCAGGCGCTGCAAGGCGAGGACGCGTCCCACCGGATCGTCGAGAAAACGGAACAGCGCCAGAGGAAACCCGATGCCCGGCAACACCGTCGGGCCTCGCAGAGAAGGTGATCCCGGAAAACCGAACAGCTGCGGCATGGGTCGCGTGTCGTCGAGGCGATCCCGCGACTATAGGTGACGTCCGGGTCCCCGCCGCCGATCGCGATCGATACCATCTTTCGACGTCCACACGAGGAAACGACCCACCATGCGCAAACTCGAAGGCCGCGTGGCGCTGGTGACCGGCGCCGGCCGCGGCATCGGCCTGGCCACTGCGCACAAGCTCGCGGCCGAGGGCGCCAACGTCGTGCTCAACGATCTGGACGAGGCGACGGTGCGCGACGCGGTGCGAAGCCTGCTCGATGCGGGCGCCGAGGCGGGCAGCGTGCTCGGCGTCGCCGGCAGCGTCACCGATCCGGATTTCTCCACCCGCTTCGTCGATGCCGCGATCGCGCGCTTCGGCACCGTCGACATCCTCGTCAACAACGCCGGCTACGTCTGGAACACCGCCATCGGCAGGATGAGTGACGAGCAATGGGACGCGATGCAGGACGTGCACCTCAAGGCCGCGTTCCGGTTGCTGCGCACGCTCGCGCCGCACTTCAAGGCCTGGGCCAACGACGGCCGCCCGCAACGCAAGGTCGTCAGCGTGTCCTCAATCGCCGCCTCGCGCGGCCTCGCCGGCTGCGTCGCCTACGCCGCGGCCAAGGCCGGGATCATCGGACTGACGCGCAGCCTGGCGCGCGAGTGGGGCGCGATCGGCGTCAACGTGAACTGCGTGTGCTTCGGCTACATCGACACGCGCCTGATCCAGGAGATCAAGCCGGACGGCGAGACCTCGGTCGACATCGCCGGCCGCCAGTTCCGCGTCGGGCTGCCCAAGGAAATGATCGACGACATCCGCGTGCGCGTTCCGCTGCGGCGGCCGGGAAAAGCCGAAGAGGCGGCTGGCGCGATCCTGCTGTTGTGTCTGCCGGAGGCCGACTACATCAGCGGGCAGGCGATCGAGGTGGATGGAGGCGGGGTGTAGCGTTCCTCGGCGTTCCGATTCCCTCTCCCCATGCGATGAAGCCGCATGGGGAGAGGGAGCACTACGCGCCGCAGATCACCTTCGCCAACCGCTCGATCCCCTCCCCGATCATCTTCTCCTCCATCGACGCGTAGCCCAACAGAAATCCGGCGCGTTCCGGCGCTTCCAGGAAATAAGGCGAGATCGGGTAGATGCCGACGCCGCGCTCGGCGGCGGCGCGGATCATCTGCGGGACGTCGGACGCCGGCCGATCCTCGGCCCACATCATCACGTGGATCCCGGCGTTGGCACCTTCGATGGTCACGCGATTCCCCAGGAACTGCCCGGTCGCCTGCAGCAGCGCGGTGCGACGCTGCGCGCACAGGCGCTTGGCGCGCAGCAGGTGCCGGCTGAAATGGCCCTGGCTCATGAAATCGGCAAGCGACATCTGCAACAGCATCGGCGTCAGCCGATCGCAGACGTGCTTGGCGGTGACGAAGCTGTCGAGCAGCGGGCGCGGGCTCACCAGGTAGCCCAGGCGCATCGACGGAAACAGCACCTTGGACATCGTGCCGACGTAGATCACGCGATCGTCGACGTCGGCGCCCTTGATCGCCTCGATCGGCCGGATGTCGTAGCGCAGCTCGCCGTCGTAGTCGTCCTCGATGACGTAGGAGCCGTGCGCGCGCGCCCATTCGAGCAGCGCCGCGCGACGCGGAGCCGACAGCACCGCGCCGGTCGGAAACTGGTGGGACGGCGTCACGTACAGCGCACGACAGCGCGGCGTGCGCGCGGGCAGCCTCTCCACCTGCAGGCCGTCACGATCCACCGGCACCGGCAGCACGCGCGCGCCGGCGGCGGCAAAGGCTTCGCGCGCGCCTTCGTAGGTCGGCTCCTCGAGCGCGACGTGATCGCCCGCATTGATCAGGATCCGCGCCGCCAGATCCAGCGCCTGCTGCGAGCCCGAGACGATCACGACCTGGTCGGCCGAGCACACGATGCCGCGCGCGCGACGCAGGTATTCGGCGATCTCGACCCGCAACGGCATGTAACCGGCCGCATCGCCGTAGCCCAGCACCGAGACCGAGCCGATCGTCGCGCGCCGCGCCACGATCCGCGACCACGCCGCGAACGGGAAATCGCCGACCACCGGCAGGCCGTAGCGGAAGTCGTATTGCAGCTCGGGTCGCTCGAGGATCGGCGATGCGTCGAGCGATCGCAGGCGCCGCGCGAAGTCCGACAGTCGCGGCTCCGATGACGACGGGACCAGCGCCTCGTCGTCGGACTCGGCCGGCTCGGGTCGCGCCGCCTTCTCCATTCCGCTGACGAACGATCCGCCGCCGAAGTGGCTCGCGATCAGGCCTTCGTTGGCGAGCTCGGCATAGGCCGCGATGACCGTGTTGCGCGACAGGCCCAGATCCTTGGCCAGCGTGCGCGTCGGCGGCATGCGCGCGCCCTCACCGGATTTCCGGATCTCCGCGCGCAACGCGCGCACCAGCTGGTCGACGAGCGTGCCCTGGCCGTCCAGCGACAACATCATCGAGAAATAGGCCGACTTGGCGCGGCGCGTGCTGCCCATCAGACCAGTCTAGCGTCCGACCCCAAAAAAACGGGGGTTGGGTGAAGCCACCGAACACACCGAACGAAAAGCCCTCCGCGGCACCTTCTCGAGGTCATCTCGACTACTGACCCCCCACACCCGCGTCGCTTTTTCAGTGTGTTCGGTGGCTCAGACCGCCCCTGAGAATCCGGCGAACGAACGAAAAAAGCCGGGGCCGATCGACTCGGCCCCGGCGAGAGGTGAAACCTCGGGATCGATCAGGCCGGGTCGGGCAGCTTGTCGCGGGTGATCACCCACAGCTTCTTCGAGAACGGACCCTTCGACGTCCAGGTGACATGCATGCCCGAGGACAGCCCGATCACGTCGCCGGCGCGGAACGAGTGCTTCTTGCCGCTGAGGGTTTCGACCACGTCGACCTCGCCTTCGAGCAGCAGGATGGTCTCGTCGCCGAGCGTGCCGGTGTAGGGCGTGACCATGCGGCCGTTCTTGTCGACATCGCTGCCGGCGATGCCCTTACCCGAACGCCACACGCCCGACATCATCGTGCCGGTCGAACCGCTCGGACGGATGAAGATCAGCTCGCCGGCGACCAGCGGGCCTTCCTTGGGCTCGGTGAAGTGGTACTCGGCCCAGTCCGGCGGGTTGTCGCTGACGTTGCTGATCAGCAGATCGGTGGGCGGGTTGGGCGTCGCATCCGTGCCGTTGAAGATGCACCAGTACTTCTTGAAGTTCGGCGCATCGATCTCCCACAGCACCTCGAGATTCTTCGGGCTGCTGACGATCGATCCCGGCGCGATGCGGTACTTCTTGCCGGTGGACTTGACCGTCAGCGTCGCGGTGCCCTCGATGACGCACGCGGTCTCGTCACCCAGCGGCGACGAATAGGTGATGCGGTGCGAGCCGTCCTTGGACGCACCCGGCGCGGTCGGGTTGGTGCGCCAGAAGCCGGCCATCAGCGTGCCGGAGGTCCCGAAGGGGCGGATCACGGCGATCTCGCCGTGGACCTGGCGACCGAGCTTGGGCTCGACCCATTCGAAGGGCAGCCACTGGTCACGCGCGATGTCCTGCGTTCCGCCGTGCACGACGTGCGTGGCGGGGACGGTGTCGGTCAGTCTGTCGTTGACGCCCATCTCGACTCTCCTCTTTTTCCTTGGGGGTAATACCTGGTCCGACGCCGGCGGGGCCGGCACGGGAACCGGCATCTTGGTGGAGCGAACCGATCAAGGGGAGTACCAAATCGATCGGGTCGGATGGGACCAAGAGTCGTGGCGCGATGTGCTCCCTCTCCCCGCGTGCGGGGAGAGGCTTGGGGTGAGGGGGCCTTCGCGGTCTGATCCCTCACTCCAGCCCCTCTCCCCATGCGGCTTCACCGCATGGGGAGAGGGAGGCATTCGACTCATTTTCCGCGCCGCTTGCCCACGCACACCACGTAACGCAGCACCCGCTCCTTTTCGGCCCATCGAAGGAACGCCGCGGTCGCGCGGTACTTGGTCCAGGGGATGTCGCGGCGGATCGACGGATGCAGCGCGGCGCGATAGCGATCGAGCCAGTCGCCAAACGGCGTGAACACCGCCGTCGTCGCATCCTCGAAGCGCTCGATCTCGAATCCCGCGCGCGCGACCTGGAGACGGTACCCCTTGGCGGTGAGCAGGTTCGGCGACGGAATGCGGCTGAGGCGCGCCATGCCGGCGAGCAGCGCGCGCTGGCGCAGCGACAGGTCGGGACGCGCCAGCACGATGTCGCTCAGCGCGAGCCGTCCGCCCGGGCGCAGCACGCTCGCCGCCTGGCGCAGGAACACGCGACGCGCCGGTGCGAAGTGGTACGCGCAGTCGAGCGCGACCACGGCGTCGGCCTTGACGCCGGCGGCGACGCGCGACGACCACCACGCGTACAGGTCGGTCGCGCTGCCCTGCTCCAGCCGCTGCGCGATGTCCGCATGCCCGGCGGCGATCAAACGGCGGCGCGCGAGCGCGGTCTGGCCGTGCGACAGGTTCAGGCCGTGGATCTCGTGCACGCCGTAATGCCCGACCCATCGCAGCACCTGGTCGCCGCAGCCGAAGCCCACGTCGATCAGGCGCGTCCCGCGTCCGAGCTCCAGCCCCGCCACCGTTCGATCGGCCAGCGCCGTGCAGGCGTCGGCGTAGCGCAGGTCCGGTCGATCCCAATATCCGAGGTTGCCCCAGGACGTGCGCCCGCCGGATCCGTCCGATTCGTGGTTGAGCGATTCGGCGTCGGCCAGATCGTGGAATTCGCCGCGCGCGCCGGCGGCGGCATCCGCGCCCCGCGACAGCGTGAACCTCATCGCGGGGTCGCGATCGTTTCGCTCCACGGCGCGCGGGCGCCGAGCCGCATCGCGGCGTCCACGGCCGATTCCACCGCGGCCTCGAGCAGCGGCACGCGATCGCCCATGTACGCGCCGCAGAACAGCAGGTCGGGTGCGACATCGCCGTCGCACTGCGCGCGGCGCAGTTCCGCCGCGGCACGACGGCTGTCGTGCGTGACCAGCGGTCGCGTGAACGTCGCCTCGGCCAGCACGCGGTCGTCGCGCACGTCGCGCAGGGGATTCCAGGTCTGGAACACGCGACGCTGGCGCCGATAGGTGCTGAAGGCCTGCGTCATGTCGACCGTGACCTCCGGTCGCGGCGCGTCCTTGGGAAGGTGATAGGTCACCGGCGAGAGCCCCCAGCTCCACGCACGCGGCAGCACGCGGGTGTCGGTGTGCACGCGCATCACCGAACGCTCGAACGGGATGCGCCGCAGCAACGCGGCCGATGCCGGCGCGGCCTGTTCGACGATCGACGCCGCCTGGTGCGCCTGCGTGGCGAGCACGATGCGATCGAACACCTGCGATTGGCCGTCCTGCGTCAGCACCGCATAGCCGCCCTGTCGCGTGTTCGAGGCGGGCGCGATGCCGCGAACCTCGACACCGCACACCAGCGCGATGCCCTCGGCCATGCGCGACACGATGTTCTCGACGCCCAGTTCGGCGCGCATCACGCCCTGCTTCATCACGCCGGAGGTCAGATACCCGAGCATCAGATCGGCGGGATAGTCGAGCACGCTGTCGACATCGCAGGTGCAGATCACGCTCAACGTCGGGAGCAGCACGCCGCGGATGAAGCGTTCGGAATAGTCCTTCGTGTCGAGGTACTCGCCGAGCGTCACGTGACGCAGATAGGCCTCGGCGTCGTCCTCGACGTCGCGGCGCGCGGCGGAGAAGAAACGCAGGCTGTCGCGCGCGATGCGCAGCGCCTGCACCTGTCGCAGCGGGCCGCCCGCCGTCGGACGCAGGTAGCTCATCGAACGACCGAGCACGCGCGCGTTGCCGTAGTGGAAGAACACGCGGCCGTCGCCGTCGGCGAACGCCGCGGCGTGATCGGTCGCCTGCATGCGCACGCCGATCGCATCGAGCAGGCCGAACAGCTGCGGGTAGTAGCCCTCGCAGAACACGCGCGTGGGGATGTCGATGCGCGTGGTGCGTCCGCGGCTGGTGTAGTCGACGCCGAACACGCCCATGCCGGGTCGCGCGTGCTGCTCGAACAGCGTGACCTCGTTGCCCTGTTGGCGGCGCAACAGCCACGCGGCGGTCAGGCCGCCGATGCCGCTGCCGATCACCGCGATGCGCCGGGGTCGTCGTGGGGGTTCCTGCATGGGGTCCACAGATGGAAGAAATGGGGGCGCGCCGCGCGACACGATCCAAGCGCGGATTGTGATCGGACCCACGACGCGGCCGCATGGCCTGTGCGCCATCGCCACCACGATCGGCCCTGCCGGCGGCCGCGCAGTCTGGAAGGGATCGGGCTTGCCCGGCACACGACTTTGGATAGCGCCGATCGACGCCGGCGTGCGTCGCCTGCGAGCTTGCGCCGCGTCTCACGCGCTGAGACCGACCCAGGCAGGGGTCTCAGAACTGAGATGGATCGGGCCTCGACGGATCAACAGGCCATTGATTCATCTCATGTAATGAGATGGCTTGGTCATTGCGCTCCGACCTCCGAGAGCTGGTGCGGCGGACGTCGGGAGGCCTTGGGGGCACTTCCGTTCGACCAAGCCGGGAGTCCCGTCCAATTTCGAAAGCGCAAGGAGCCCTAGATGAGCGTTGCAACCACGTCGCGCCATACCACCCGGTGGTGGACCGCCGCCCTGACCACCGCGACCGTGCTGCTGGCCAGCACGTCGGCCGTCCAGGCGACCTATCCCGAATCACCTCCGCCGCCGGCGCCCGATTGCGGCACCACCGGCGCGGCCAACAGCCACGCGGCCCGGGCCTACTCGCTGAAGCTCGCCGCCTCGGTGCTGGGCATCGACATCGGCATTCCGGGCTCACCGGCCGGCGCCGGCGTGCCCGATACGGGTGAGCTGCCTTCGACCGGCGGCAGCAACGACGCAACCCTGGTCGCCATCAGCGGCGTGGATCTGCCGATTCCGCTGCCCAAGCAGTTGAGCCTAGGCGCCAAGATCCTGCACAACACCACGTTCGGTTCGGGCAACACCAGCGGCGCCTATTCGTCGGTGGCGGACCTGAACCTGGCGATCAACAACGGCCTGACCAACCTGCTGTCGGTTTCGGCCAGCGCGCTGAACGCGTACAGCACGGTCAAGTGCGTCAACAAGACGCGGACCGTCGATGCCGGGCGAACCGGTTCCAAGATCGCCAAGCTCGTGATCAAGGTGCTGGGCGTGCCGATCGTGATCCCGGCGCAGGCACCGGCGAACACCAAGATCGCGCTGCCGCTCGCGCTGAAACTGCTGGCCAAGGGCAGCATCGTGCTCAACGAGCAGGTCACGTCCAATGGTCGACAGGTCGTCAACGCGGTGCACGTCAATCTGGAGGTCCTGGGCCTGCTCAACGCGGCGAAGATCGACCTGATCATCTCGCACG
Source organism: Panacagrimonas sp. (assembly GCF_020697055.1). Classification (GTDB taxonomy): domain Bacteria; phylum Pseudomonadota; class Gammaproteobacteria; order Nevskiales; family Nevskiaceae; genus Panacagrimonas. The sequence goes on from NZ_JAJFBP010000010.1 coordinate 144,353, forward strand.
CCGAAGCCAACACGACCTGCGGCAGCGGCGGTGATCCCGACAGCTGCACCTGCAAGTTCCGCGACTTCGTCACCGGCGGCGGTCAGTTCCCGGCCAACGGCGGCAGCGTGAGCTTCAGCGTCAACGGCCGGGCCGAGGGCAGCAACGGTCCGAAGGGCCGCCTGAACATCGTCGACCACACGACGCGGCGACACATCAAGGGCGACACGATGCACGACTACCAGATCCTGGGTGATCAGGCGCGGGCGCTGTCGTACCACTGCAGCGACAACACGTCCGGCGCCATCGGGGTCTGCCAGGCCTTCGTCCAGGACAACGCCACGTCGGGCGGCGGATCGGATCTGTTCGGGTTGTACTCGGCGCAGGAGGGGCAGGTGTATCCGACCGTCCCGCTGCTCCACGGCAACATCATGCTGCACAAGCCCAACTGCGGAGCCGGGGGTGGGGGTGGCGGCGGCACCTCGCCGCCCAAGCCGCCCAAGGGGCCCAAGCCCAAGTAACGGGCGGGCCCACCGAGGCGTCGGCGGTACCGGCCCTGCGGCGACGACAAGTCGCCGCAGGGCCTTCTTTTTTGTGCTCACCTGCTGGTGCTGGCCCCGATTCGTGTGATTTCCGTCCCACGCCCGTCTAAATCGACCTTGAGACGTCAAATTCGGGTGATAGGCTGTCCGTCCCTCGGTCAGGATGTTGCGGGGCATCCGCTGGCGAGGGCTTGGAGGGAGGGATGGCCACCGGAACTGGCGTGGGGTCGGAGGGACGAAGTGGGCGCAGCGTGGTCTGCCTGCCCGCGCCTTCCCTGATCGCCCCCCCGATTGCGCGGGCATTCGATGCCGTGGGTTGGCGCCTGGAGCCGTTTCGTCCGCTCCGTCCACAGCCCGCCTCGCTGCTCGTTGACGAGACCGACCTGGGTGTCGCCGGCCTGATCGTCGTCGCCGGTACGCTCGATACCGAACTCGAGGCGCTACTCCCGCACCTGCGCCGCAGCCAGACCGCGTGGATCGCGATCCTGGATCGCGACGATCTCGAACGTCCGCTGGTGCGCGACCTCGTCGCCGAACACTGCTACGACTTTCTCACGCTGCCGCTGGATCCCGAGCGGCTGCGCTTCTGCCTGGGACATCTGACCGGCATGGCGTCGCTGATCCGCTCGCGCCTGCAGCGTCGTCCGGCCAGCGATGAGGCGGTCCAGAGCGCAACGGCCCGGGCCGAGCATCTGCAGGGGGCCGGCCTGATCCTCGGACGCAGCGCCGCGATCACGACGCTGCGCGACGCCATCGCCAAGCTCGCCGGCAGCGACTATCCGGTGCTGATCCAGGGCGAGAGCGGCACCGGCAAGGAACTGGCGTCGCGCGCGATCCACGAGACCTCGGCGCGACGCCATGCGCCGTTCGTTGCGGTCAACTGCGCGTCGCTGTCGCCCTCGCTGATCCACGCCGAACTGTTCGGTCACGAGCGCGGCGCGTTCACCGGCGCCACGCAGCAGCACAAGGGACACCTGGAAGCCGCGCACGGCGGCACCATCCTGCTGGACGAGATCGGCGATCTGGCCCTGGACCTGCAGCTGCTGCTGCTGCGCTTCCTCGACCAGGGCACGTTGCAGCGTGTCGGCGGCTGCCAGGCGATCGCGGTCGATGCGCGGATCATCGCGGCCACGCACGTCGATCTCGAGCGCGCGGTGCGAGAAGGACGGTTCCGCGAGGACCTGTATTACCGCCTGCACGTGCTGTCGCTGAACCTGCCGCCGCTGCGCGAACGCGACAACGACGCCGAGGTTCTCGCACACCAGTTCCTGCAACGTTTCGCCGAGCGGCCGGACGACGTGCGCACGCTGTCGGCCTGCGCGCGCCTGGCGATCGGCACCCATCGCTGGCCCGGCAACGTGCGCGAGCTGATCAACCGCGTGCGCCGTGCGCTGGTGATGTCCGAAGGCGGCGAAGTCACCGCCCAGGATCTGGGCCTGGCCACCGGCGGCGACGCCTACGGACCGCTGCTGCGTCGCACCGACGTGCGCGACGACGCGGAGCGCGCACTGGTGACCAAGGCGCTCGAAGGCAGCGACGGCAACGCGGCGCGCGCCGCCTCGCTGATCGGGGTTTCGCGCGCGACGTTCTACCGGATGATGGAGCGCCACGGCATCGTGCCGCCGCGCACGCGCGCCACCGTCGCCAACGCCGCTGCCAACGACGGCGTCGTGCGGCGCAAGTCGGTGCTGGTGCCGGTGCCCCCGCCTGCGGCCACCCAGAATCGCGATCCGCGATTCCGCTTCCCGCGCGACGTCGGCTGAGCGGATCGGCTGCGCACGCTGCCGCGGCGGCGTGTGGCCGCAGGTAACATGGCCGCTTTCGACTGTCATCGAATGCGGATCATGGATTCGACTTCAACCGCTGCGGTTCGATCGCACGCACGATCCGGCCGCCCATGACGCGACCCATGGTCGCGGGCCCCGGCTCCCTGACCGGCATCCTGCTGTTCGTCGGCGGCCTGTTCCTGTTCGCCTGCATGGACACGACCGTGAAATTCCTGGTCGCGCACTACCCGGTCCCGGTGGTGGCGGCGATGCGCTACATGGTCCACGCGTTGCTGATGCTGGTGCTGCTCGGCCCGACCCAGGGCCGACTGCTGATCAAGACCGAGCGCACCGGCTGGGTGCTGGTGCGCGCCGCCTGCCTGGCGGGCGCGACCTTCTTCATGGGCCTGGCGCTGCAGCGCATGCCGGTGGCCGAGACCACCGCGATCGTGTTCCTGTCGCCGCTGGTCGTGGTGCTGATCGCCGGACCCGTGCTCAAGGAAAAGGTGGGCGCGCTGGACTGGGTGGCGGCGCTGGCGGGTTTTCTCGGCATCGTGCTGATCGCGCGCCCGGGTGGAGACCTGGACATCGTCGGCATCGCCTTCGCGCTGGTCGCGGTCGCCGTGATGGTGGGCTACCAGCTGCTGTCGCGGATCCTGGTCACCACCGAGCGCACCGTCGCGATGCTGTTCTACGCGGCGATGTTCGGCTCGGTGCTGTTCGGCCTGACGCTGCCCTGGTTCTGGGAAGGCCCGCTGCCGCCGTGGGAGCACCAGCTGCTGTTCCTGCTCGTCGGCGCCTGCGGCGGCATGGGCCATTTCCTGTTCACCGCCGCCTACCACCAGACCGAGGCTTCGGCGCTGGCGCCGCTGATGTACGCGCAGCTGCTGTGGGCGGGCCTGCTCGGCTGGCTGGTTTTCGGCCACGTGCCGGATGCGTTGAGCATCCTGGGGATGCTGATCGTGGCCGGCTGCGGCGGACTGGTCGGACTCAAGCAGCACACCGTGCGCCGACGCCAGGCGCGTCTGAAAGCCGAAGCCGAAGCGCAGCTCGACACCGAACCCTGAGAAGGAAACTCCGCCACCAGGAGATCCAGCCGCCATGCGTTGCGTCGTTCATGCCGTCCGCATCCTCGCCCTGCTCTGCCTGCCGCTGCTGCTGCACGGCTGCGCCACGGTCCAGTCCGCGCGAGACCCGATCAAGTCCTCCTCGTCGAAAAGCGCGGGCGCCGACGGCACGGTGTTCGCCTCGGTGACGGTCAACACCGGCGAGATCGCGGCGTTCGACGCGATCTACCTGGAGCGGATCCAGGACACCAAGAATCCCCTTTATTCGAAGAGCTACCTGCTGCGGAACATCAGCGGCGGCCAGTCGCGCGACACGGCGCTGTTCGTCGGCGATCTGCCGGCCGGCGACTACCGCCTGCTGCAGCTCGACGCGCCCAACAACAAGTACCTCGCCATCAATGACGCGCAGGCCAAGGTCATCGGCAGCTTTCGCGTCGAGTCGGGGAAAGTCAGCGACCTGGGTCGCCTGGTCCTCACCGCGATCAACATCAAGGTGATCCTCGGGCGCAGCCCGTCGGTGCTCGACAACCGCGAGCTGGTCGCGCAGCTCGCGCCGGGCTACGTCGGCGCGATCCAGGGCAAGCCCGCCGCGCAGGGCTGGAACACGCCGCGGCAGGAGAGCGACATCGCCGAGGAGTACGCCAAGGTCTATCCGATCGGAACGGGCGGACTCAGCGAACTGCCTTCCGGCGAAGTCCTCGCCGGCTCGCGCATGGGCGTCGTGCTCGCGCGCAACACCGAGGGACGCTGGCGCGTCCTGTCGCGCACCGGGCGCCTCGACGCCGTGCTCTACACCACCGGGTACGCGGTCGGCGACAACGTGGCCGTCGTCGTCGGCGACGTGGGCACGCTGATGCGGATCGACAAGAGCGGCAAGGCGCACGACATCCCGCCGGGGAATCTGCCGTTCGGTGCCAATTTCTTCGTCGATCATTCGCCCGACCACTCGACCTGGTTCGTCGGCGTCCAGACCTCCACGACCGCCACGCTCTACCAGTCGTTGAAGCTCGAAAGCGGCACGTGGACGGCCGTGCGCAGCGACACCATCGAGGCCAGCGCCTGGAGCGGCGGCCGGGGCGTCTGGATGTGGCGCGGCGCCGGCGGCGTGGGCTTTGCGTCCACCGAATCGGGAAAGGTCGATTGCTACGACTACGCCACCAAGGCCTGGCGCAGCACGGGAGTGCCCGACGGTCGCCGATTGATCGCGCTGGCCGGCGGCCCCGGCCCGGCCGTGGGCGTGCTCACCGGCGTCAGCGGCGGCTTCGCGGGCGTGTTCGCCAAGACCCATTACGCGCCGCAGTGCGGCGGCGCGTGGGTGGAAACCGACTCGCCGTACAAGGTCAAGATGAGCCCGCCGATCGTCGTGCCGTCGGGCAGCATCATCGAAGGCGGCGGCGCGTTCGGCGACAAGGGTCTGTACCGCAGCACCGATCGCGGAAAGACCTGGATCAAAGTCACCAGCGACGTCACCGTCTTCAATGACCGGCTCTGGGTGCTGCCCAGGACCGGCCTGTTCGCGATCTCGACCGGCGCGTTCGGCATCGAGAGCGTCGAGCACTCGGGCGACGACGGCCAGACCTGGAAGCTCGAGCTCACCAGCATCAATCGCCAGATCCTGGATCGACAGCTGAAGAAATAGGCCGGCGAAGCAGGTCGGTCGACACGCATTCAGGCAAAATTCATCCGAATGTCCTCCATGACCCCCCTCATCATCCCGGTCGAAAACCAGGTCCGGGAACTCGACGCCAAGCTGTTGCTGGCCTGCGTCGCCGCCGAACGGGGGCTGCCCGTGGTGCTGGGCTCGCGCACGTTCATCAATTTCGCGATGACGCACCTGCCGCGCGGCCTGTTCCTGGCCAAGAGCCTGCGTTCGATCAGCGGCAAGCTGATGGGCATCATCCGCGGGCTCGGCCACCAGATCGTCGCGTGGGACGAGGAGTCGCTGGTGCGCTACACCTCGCCCGAGTACTACTCGTGGCGCTATTCCGAGGACACGTTCAAGCACGTCGACCAGCTCTTCGCCTGGGGCGCGGACGACGCGGAGTTCTTCACCACGTACCACGGCTACACCGGTGTGCCGGTGCACATCACCGGCAACCCGCGCATCGACCTGCTGCGGCCCGACGTACGCGGTTACTTCGAGCCCGAAGTGGCTGCGCTCAAGGCGCGCTACGGCGACTTCATCCTGATCAACACGGCGTTTTCGTTCGTCAACGCCTTCGTGCCGTCACTGAACCTGATCCAGCACGACCGCTCGGGCCAGACGTTCGTGAGCCGCACCGGCATGGGCATGAGCCTGCCCTTCGCCACCGGCATGGCGAACCACTACCAGGCGCTCTACGACGCCTTTCGCGATCTGATGCCCAGGCTCGCGGCCTGGTTCCCGAACCATCGCATCGTGCTGCGCCCGCACCCGTCGGAGAACCACGACGTGTGGCGCCAGATCATGGCCGGCTGTCCCAAGGTGGACGTGGTCCACGAGGGCAACGTCGTGCCCTGGCTGATGGCAGCCAAGGTGCTGCTGCACAACGGCTGCACCACCGCGGTGGAAGCCGCCGTGCTCGATACGCCGGCCGTTTCGTACATGCCGGCGCTCTCCGAGGTCTACGACTACCACCTGCCGAACGGGCTGAGCCACCAGGCGCACACGCAGGACGACGTGCGCCGGCTGATCGGCGAGATCCTCGATGGTCGACTGGGAACGGTCGCGCCCGAGACCAGGAAGCGTTTCTTCGATCGGCACCTGTCGTCGACGCAGGGGCCGCTCGCCTGCGATCGCGTGCTCGACGTGTTTCTCGCCAGCGGTTATGCGGATCGCGCGCCGCGGGCCACGCCGGCCTCGGTCTGGCTCAAGGCCTGGGCCGCGGGGCAGTGGCGCACGTTCAAGAAGCGCGTCAATCGTCTGCGCCCGAACCACCGCAACAGCGCCGCCTACCACGCGCACCGCTTCCCAGAGGTCAGCGCGGACGAGATCAACGCCCGCATCGCGCGCTTCGGCGCGCTGCTCGGCCGCTTCGGAAGCGTGAAGGCCGAACTGGTCTCCGACTACGTCTTCCGGATCCACGATCCGCTGGCCGCCCCGCGCGGCGTCGGCAGCGCGAAGGGCCACGACGAGATCGAATTCGCGACCCAGCCCGATCACTAGCCCTTCCTTGAACGCCGAATCGAAGATGAGCGCAGCGCGCGTCCCGCGGATCGTGACCGGGCACGCGCGCTGATGGCGATGCGCTGGGTTGCGTTGCAGCCGCTGCGCGGGGGCTCCAAGACGATCCCCGACAAGAATCTGCGCATCATCGCCGGCCGCCCGCTGTACGCCTGGAGCCTGGGCGCGGCGCTCGATTCGGGCTGTTTCGATGCGATCTACGTGGCATCGGACTCCGCCGAGATCCGCGGCGACGTGCGCGCCCGCTTCGGCTCGCGCGTCAACGTGATCGATCGCGCACCCGAGAACGCCACCGACGACGCCAGCAGCGAGTCGGTGATGCTCGAGGTCGCCGCCAAGGTCTCGTGCGACGTGATGTCGCTGATCCAGGCGACCTCGCCGCTGACGCGCCCGGAGGATTTCCGCATCGCGCGTGCGCGCTTCGAGCGCGAGGGCCTGGACTCGCTGCTCACCGGCGTCGAGCTCAAGCGCTTCTTCTGGACGCACGACGCGCAGCCACTGAACTACGACCCGGCGCGGCGTCCGCGGCGGCAGGATTTTCCGGCCACGCTGATGGAGAACGGCGCGTTCTACTTCACGCGCAGCCAGCTGCTGACGCGCACCGGCTCGAGGTTGTGCGGACGCATCGGCGTGTATCGCATGCACGAGGAATCCGCCGCGGAACTCGACGAGCTCTCGGACTGGCCGATCGTGGAGAGCCTGCTGCGCCGACGCTTCACCGTGTCGCGCGACATCCGCATGATCGTGGTGGACGTGGACGGCACGTTCACCGACGGCGGCATGTACTACGACGCCAAGGGCGAGGCGCTGAAGAAATTCGACACGCGCGATGCCAAGGGATTGCTGCTGCTGCAGGAGGCCGGCGTGCGCATCTGCATCGTCACCGCCGAGGACAGCAAGGTCGTCCACGCCCGCATGCGCAAGCTCGGCTTCGAGGACTACTTTCCCGGCGTCAAGGACAAGCCGGCTTGGCTCGCCGAAGCCGGCGAGCGCTGGCAGGTGAGCCTCGAACAGACCGCCTACATCGGCGACGACGTCAACGACCTGGCGTGCCTGCGCATCGTGGGGCTGTCGGCCTGCCCCGCCGACGCGGTTCCGGAAGTGCGCGACGCCGTGAAGTACATCTGCGGCGCACCCGGCGGCAGGGGCGCGGTGCGCGAGTTCAGCGACATGATCCGCGCGCACGTCGTGGCCAAGGCCGAAGGTTCGAACGGGAGCGTTTCGAAATGATTCCGCTGAATCGCCACGGCCCCGCCATCCTGCTGCGCAAGGCGCGGCGATGGCTCGAGCCCGACCTCGATCCCAAGCGCGTCGCCAAGGTGTTCGAGGAATTCGACGAGCGCGGCGGATACGCCCAATGGCACGCGCAGTGCAAAGCGGCGCTCGCCCGGCCGCAGACGCTGCGCGACGCACCGGGGCCGGTGGTGACGAACGGCTTCGTCGTGAAGCAGGCGATGTCGGCCATCCAGGCGACCGAGCTGCTCGCGGCCGTCGGCGCGGCGCACGGCAGGGATCCCGAACGGCTCAAGCGCGACTCGGGCAAGCTCGAAGGCTATCCGCTGGACGATCCCGCGCTGCTGCGGCGCCTGGCGCAGGCCGCGCTGACGAGCGAGGTCGACGCGCACTGTCTCGATTTCTTCGGCAGCGAGTACTTCGTGTACTGGTGCACGGTGTCGCGCACCGCACCGCTGGCCCAAGGCGCGCCCACCGTCTCCTTCAAGTGGCATTGCGATCGCGGCCCGCGCGCGCACCTGAAGGTGCTGGTCTATCTCAACGATCACCGCGAGCACGGCGGCGGTACGTCGTACCTCGATCTGGATGCGAGCGAGGCGGTCGCCGGCAGCGGCTACGTCTTTGCCCGCGGCAAGCGCCGCACGGGATCGATCCAGGAACTATCGACGCTGGCCAAGCGGCCGGTCACGCCCTACGACCACCTGCCGCGCGCCGGCGACGCGGTGCTGTTCCAGCCCTCGCGCGTGCTCCATCGCGGCATCACGCCCACGCTCGGTCCGCGCTACGTGCTGACGCTGTGCCTGCTGCCGAGCCCGGTGGGCTGGTCGGCGGCGCTGGATCGTTCGGCGCAGATCGACCTGCGCCACGACCCGATCTGGCATCCGGATGCGCGGGCGCTGGCGAAGCGCTTCACGTAGGCCGGCAAAGCGCGGCTAGAACCGCTTTCCGACCGACAAGCCGAAGCCGTACACCTCGTCGGCGATGTCGACTTCGCCACCGCCGAGCGCGGCGGGGATCGAGTTGTGCCCCTGCACGTTGCGGATCGGCGTCGCGTAACCCATGCCGGAGAGTTCCCACTTGTCGCGGAACAGATAGGTCGCGCCGACCGTGTAGGTCTCGCGGTGCGTCAGGCAGCCGAGGAACGCGAAGAAGGTGTTGTCCTTGGTGAGCAGGCCAGTGCCGTGCAGGAATCCGCCACGCAGCGTGAGCTTGGGCGTGGCGGCGTATTCGATGCCCAGCTTGTAGGCGTTCAGATCGTTGAACCCGAAGCCCGGGCCATCGTTGCTGCCCAGCAGATTGCCTTCGACGGAGAACTCGTCGAGCCCGTTCTTGAAGGCGGCCTCGGACTTGTAGGTCAGACGCTGCGCCTCGAGCACCACCACCAGCTTCTCGAATGGCTTGATCGTGAAACCGCCGCCGTAGATCGACGGCAGCTCAAGCTTGCCGCCACGCGCGACCAGTCCGCGATACTCGTCGTGCTGCGCGTTGTAGTTCTTGGTCTTGTACGCCGCACCTGCGGTGAGCCAGGGCGTGATCTGCCACTTGAATCCGAAGCCGGCCGAGAACGTGAACACGCCGTCCAATCCCTGGTTGGTGACGTGGCCGGGCGAGACCGAAAACGCCGCGTCGTCGAGGAACTGCAGGCCCTGCACCGACAGCTGCTGATAACCGATGTTGAGGCTCGCACCGACGTGGAAGCTGTCGGTCAACCGGTAGGCCAGCGCGTTGACGATGCTCGACGAGGCCAGGTACAGCGTCGCGCGATTGGGCGTGCCACCGAAGCGTCGATACGGATTGCCCGCGAAGTCCGGCCCCAGTCCGGCGTTGAGGATCGTGACGCCATAGGCCCAGTCGTTGTTCAGGCGCATCGACAGGCCGCCTTGCGGAATCATGTACCAGGAGCGTCCGTCCGAGGTGAACACCTCGCCGTCGGGCGCGCCACCCGCGGTGTTGCCTTCATAACGACCTTCGGCGTTGGCCCAGAACACGTCGGCGCCGAAGTCCCATCGATCGCCCAGCGACAGCGCGTGCGCCGGATTGGCTCCCAGCGTCGTGGTCTCGGTGGCGTACGAGTACGTCACGCCGCCCATGCCCATCGAGTTGATGCCGTTGCCGTGCTCGAACACGCCGAGCGTCGCGGAGGCACTGTTGGAGAACAGAAGAAAAAGGCCGGACAGCAACAACGACGACTGCAGCGCGGGGCGCTTCACGATGGGGATCTCCTAGGGGTGAGTCTTTGTTTGGTCGTTAACTACAAGCCACAGGGTGGTCTCGCAATTAGGGAGACTCCTGTCACTACCCGTGCGGGTAGTTCTCCGTGCGCCGCTGGCAGGACCCGCGCAGTATCCTGCGGCCCGCGCGGCAAACAGGTGCAGATCAACGCTACGCGGACTGGTTGGCCAGTTCGCAGCAGGCGATGACGGTCCGCGCCATCACGACCTCGTCGGATTCCGCGACGCAGCCGGTTACGACAACCGGATCGCGGTGGCGTACC
>NZ_JAJFBP010000042.1 GCF_020697055.1 Panacagrimonas sp.
GCATCGGACGACGCCCGGTTCAACGTCGCGATGGCGCGCATCGGCATGACCGGCTGCGACGTCGGCATCAGCTATTTCCTGCCGCGCGCGGTGGGCACCGCCAACGCGGCCGAAATGATGCTCGGCGGGCGCTTCGTCGATGCGCAGAAAGCGCTTCGCATCGGCCTGGTCTCCGAGATCGCGCCGCGCGATCGCCTCGAAGAACTCGGACTGGCAATGGCCGAGGAGATGCTGCGCATGTCGCCGGTGGGACTGCGCCTGACCAAGGACGGACTCAATCTTTCGCAGGACGCACCGAGCCTCGAGGCGGCGATCGCGCTGGAGGATCGCCAGCAGGTGATGTGCATCGGTCCCTACCTGTCCGAGGGCGCGGCCGCCTTCATGCAGAAACGGCCGCCGAACTATCCCGACGTCTGATCGCGCCGCACGCGATGTTGGTGCAAACAGGCGTCGGCGGAATCTCCCGATGCGGGACCGTCAAAGTGCTGTGCTAACGTTGCGCGCCGTCGCGTAGAGGGAATCCCATGCTGGAAAGAATTCTGAAAGAGCAGCGGCGCGAACTCCTCCAGCAGTGGACCGCGCAACTCGCACAGGTTGCCACCGGTGGGCGAATTTCGGGCGAAGAGCTGGAAGCGCAGGCCGCCGAGCTCCTGAAGTACCTCGACGAGGCGTTGCAGACCGGGTCGGCCGACGACATCAATCAGCCGGCCTGGAACCCCGCCCGCGGTTTCCTCGAGGATCTTTCACGCAAGCGCGTGTTGGCGGGCTTTTCGTCCGACGAAACCGCGACCTTCCTGTTCTCGCTGAAGCGACCGCTGTTCGGTGCGCTGCGTGCGGCGGCGGGCAAGGACGCCGACAAGCTCGCCGACGAGATCTGGAAAGCCACCGCGCTGCTCGACAAGCTCGGCCTCTACACCGTCAAGGCGTTCCAGCGCACCCGCGAAGAAGTCATCGGTCGCCAGCAGCAGGAGCTGCTCGAGCTGTCGACGCCGGTCGTGCGGCTGTGGGACGGCATTCTGGCGCTGCCGCTGATCGGCACGCTCGACTCGGCGCGCACGCAGGTGGTGATGGAGTCGCTGCTGCAGCGCCTGGTCGATGACGAGGCCCAGGTGGCGATCATCGACATCACCGGCGTACCCACCGTCGACACGCTGGTGGCGCAGCACCTGATGAAGGCCGCGACCGCGATCCGCCTGATGGGCGCCGAATGCATCATCAGCGGCATCCGGCCGCAGATCGCGCAGACCATCGTCCACCTGGGCGTGGATCTGGGCGGCGTCACCACCAAGGCGACCATTGCCGATGCGCTGTCGACGGCACTGCGCATGACCGGACGCACGATCTCGAAGTAGGCGCATGGACCGAATCCCCATTCTGCGGATGGGCGAGTTCCTGCTCGTCACCATCCAGGTCGACATGCAGGACCGCCTCGCGATGCGCCTGCAGGATGATCTGACCGAGATGGTGCAGCGTCATCGCAGCCGCGGCGTGCTGATCGACATCTCGGGCCTGGACATGGTCGATTCATTCATCGGCCGCATGTTGTCCGACATCTCGGGGATCTCGCGCATCCTGGGCGCCGAATCGGTGGTGGTGGGGATGCGTCCGGCCGTTGCGATCACGCTGGTCGAACTCGGACTCAACCTGCCGGGCGTTGCCACCGCGCTCAATGTGGAGCGCGGCATCGAGCTGTTGCGCAAGCGCATCGACACCGGGATGAGCCGTGCAAACAGCGACCCCGGCTGAGATGCCGCTGCGCAGCGAGCACGACATCGTGCTCGCGCGCCAGGCCGTGCGCCGCACCGCGCAGGACGTCGGCCTGTCGCTGGTCGACCAGACCAAGATCGTCACGGCGGCCAGCGAGCTGGCGCGCAACGCGCTGATCCACGGCGGCGGCGGTCAGATGCTGCTGTCGGTGCTGCGCGGGGACACGCGCGTCGGCGTGCAGATCAGCTTCATCGACCAGGGTCCGGGCATTCCGAACATGGAACTGGCGATGAGCGACGGCTGGACCTCGGGCGGCGGCCTCGGCATGGGCCTGCCCGGTGCGCGGCGGCTGGTCAACGAATTCGACATCAAGTCCGCGCCCGGCACCGGCACGCAGATCACCGTGGTGCGCTGGAAATGAACACCGCGGCCGTGTGCTGGGGGCAGCGGCATCAACAGTCGTTCTCGATCGGCGAGATGAGCCAGGTCGGCGAACTGCGCCGCGGCGTCGAGCGCCTGGCGCAGGACGCCGGATTCGGCGAGGTGGCGCGCGGTCGCGCCGCGATCATCGCCAGCGAGCTCGCCACCAACATCGTCCGCCACGCCGGCCAGCCCGGCGAGGTGCTGGTGCAGCTGCTGGACGCGCGCACCGGCGAGTCGCAGCTCGAACTGCTCGCGATCGACCGCGGCAGCGGCATGGACGTGGATCGCTGCCTGCGCGACGGGTTCTCGACCGCGGGCACCGCCGGCAACGGGCTCGGTGCGGTCAATCGCCTGGCCACCGTCTTCGACATCTACTCGGCCGTGGGCAACGGCACCGTCGTGCTCGCGCGCATCGCGCGCAATGCCAGCGAGAGCGCGTCCACGCGCGGCGTCGCCCAATCCATTCCGGTGGGCGCGGTCAGTCGCGCCGTCGCGGGGGAGATCGAAAACGGCGACGCGTGGCGCGTGAGTGCGACCGCGGACCAGATCGGCCTGCTGGTGGTCGACGGACTCGGCCACGGTCCGCTCGCGGCCTCTGCCGCAAACGCCGCCGCCGAGGCCTTCCTGCGCGATCCGTTCGCCGATCCGGTGGACGCGCTGGGCTCGATGCACCGCGCGCTGGTCGGCAGCCGCGGCGCCGCCGCCTCCTGCGTCCATATCGACCTGCGCACGCGCGTGGCGTCATTCGCGGGCGTGGGCAACATCAGCGTGGCCTGCCACGCCGACGGAACGCGCAAGTCGATGGGCGGGCACAACGGCACGCTGGGGGTCACCGCCGCCAAGCCGCGGACGTTCCAGTACCCGCTGCCGCACGACGCGCTGCTGCTGCTCAACAGCGACGGCCTGCAGACGCGCTGGTCGTTCGAACAGTACCCGGGTCTGTCCACCCGGCATCCGGCCACGATCGCCGCGGTGCTCTATGCGCGCCACGCGCGCCAACGCGACGACGTCACCGTGCTGGCGGTGAGAGTTCCGTGAGCGATCCATCCCCGAGCGATGTGCTGCGCACCCAGATCAAGGAGCGCGATCAGCAGATCGAGATGCTGACGTCCGAACTCGAGGAGACCAATCGCGGCGTCGTCGCGCTCTATGCCGAGCTCGACGACAAGGCCGTTGCGCTCAAGGAAGCCGCCGACCTGAAGAGCCGCTTCCTGTCGTACATGAGCCACGAGTTCCGCACGCCGCTGGCCTCGATGGCCGGCCTGGTCGACCTGCTGCAGCGCGAGGTCGACGGCACGCTCTCCGCCGAGCAGAAGCGCCAGACGCAGTTCATGGCGGCGAGCATCCAGGAACTCAGCGGCATGGTCGACGACCTGCTCGACCTGGCCAAGGTCGAGGCGGGACGCGTCACGATCTCGCCGGAGTGGTTCGAGCTGGTCGATCTGTTCTCGGCGCTGCGCGGCATGTTCAAGCCGATCGTGGCCACCGAGGCGGTATCGCTGATCTTCGAAGAGCCGGGCGCCATGCCCAAGGCCTACACCGACAACAAGCGTCTTTCCCAGATCCTGCGCAACTTCATCTCCAACGCGCTCAAGTTCACCGACCGTGGCGAAGTGCGCGTCTCGGTGCGGCTGATCGACGACGACCAGGTCGAGTTCGCGGTGACCGACACCGGTACCGGCATCGCGCCCGAGCACATCGGCACGCTGTTCAACGATTTCGTGCAGCTCGATTCCCGGGTGCAGAAGCGGCTGATCGGCACGGGCCTGGGGCTGTCGCTGTCCAAGAAGCTCGCCGAACTGCTGGGCGGTTCGGTCGGGGTCAGCAGCGCGCTGGGCACCGGGTCCCGTTTCTGGGTGCGCGTGCCGGCGCGCTACAGGAACGAAGCGGCCAGGGCGGCCAGGGGCCTGTGAGTACCGAGCCCGCAACCTTGGTCGACGCGATCCCGATCCTGGTGGTCGACGACAACGCGTCGGCGCTCTACGTAACCGGACGCATCCTGCGCAGCGCCGGCTACCACGTGATCGAAGCGCGCAGCGGCGGGGCGGCGCTGGAAAAGGCGACGCAGGCGCGCCTGCTCGTGCTGGATGTGAATCTGCCCGACATGGACGGTTACGAGGTCTGCCGACGGCTGCGCCTGAACCCGGCAACGCGCGACATCCCGGTCCTGCACCTGTCGGCGACATTCACGCACACCAAGGATTTTCTGAGCGGCATGCAGGCCGGCGCCGACGGTTATCTGACGCGGCCGGTCGAGCCGGCGGTTCTGCTCGGCGTGATCCGCAACCTGTTGTTCGCGCGCGGCGCCGAACAGCGCCGGCGAGACGTCGATCGTCGCTTCCACACGACGTTCGACCTGGTGCCCAGCGGCCTGGTCGTGATCGACGAGCAGTTGAGATTTGAACTCGTGAACCCGGCGTTCTGCGCGATGCTGGGCCGTTCCACCGAACAGATCGTCGGTCATCACATCGACGAGTTCGTCTGCGAAAGGGGACCCAAACTCTCCGAGCTCGTCGCGAGCGCGTTTCTTTCCGGCGTCGCCACCACCGGCAGCCACGTCGTCTGCCTGCGTCGCGCGGACGAGTCGCTCGACATCGAATGCCGCGTGTCGCTGGACCCGGAGACCCGATCGGCGGTCGTGCAGCTCAGCGACATCACGCAGCGCCAGCGCGAGCAGCGTGAGCGCGAGCAGCTGCTCGAGGCCGAAAAGCTCGCGCGCGCCGAAGCCGAGCGCAGCAATCGCGCCAAGGACGAGTTCCTGGCGACGCTGTCGCACGAGCTGCGCAACCCGCTCAACGCGATCCTGGGCTGGACCGCGGTGCTGACGCGTGCCGGCGCGCTTCCGCCGCCGTTCGACCAGGGCCTGGCGGCGATCGATCGCAATTCCAAGCTGCAGGCGCAGCTGATCGCCGACCTGCTCGACTCGGCCGGAATGAATTTCGGCAAGCTGCGGCTGAGCCTCACGACGCTGGATCCGCATCTGGCGCTCCAGGCGGCGATCGAAGTCACACGACCGACCGCCGAGGCGCGCGGCGTGACGCTGGTGCAGCGCTTCACCGCGCAGCCGGTCAGCCTCGAGGCCGATGCGTCGCGCCTGCAGCAGATCGCACTGAACCTGCTGTCGAACGCGATCAAGTTCACCGACGCCGGCGGCACGGTGACGATCTCGACCCGGGTCGAGGGCGCACACCTCGTCGTCTGCGTACAGGACAACGGCAAGGGCATCGCGCTGGATTTCCTGCCCAACATCTTCGACCGCTTCAGCCAGGAGGATGCCTCGCGCAGCCGCCGCTACAGCGGTCTCGGGCTGGGGTTGTCGATCGTCAAGAACCTGGTCGACATGCACGGCGGCACGATCGAGGTCGCCAGCGGCGGCCTGGGTCACGGCGCCACCGTGACGGTGCGCCTGCCGGCCACGCTGGTCGCCCGCACCGCGCCGCAGGATGGCGCCACGCAGACGACGCCTTCGTTCCAGGGCCAGCTGCTGCTGGTGGTCGAGGACGACGCCGATACGCGCCAGCTGATCCGCCGGATCCTGATGGATGCCGGTGCGCAGGTGCTCGAGGCCGGCGACGCCGAAGAGGCCGCGATGGTGCTCGCATCACATCGGCCGGCGCTGATGTTGTGCGACATCGGCATGGCCGATAGCGACGGATATACGTTGCTGCGACGGCTGCGCGCGCAGGGCTGGAGCTCCGACAGGCTGCCGGCGATCGCGCTCACGGCCTTCGCACGGCCCGAGGATGAACGCGACGCGGTCGAAGCCGGATTCCAGCTGCACCTGAGCAAACCGGTGGATCCGGATCACCTGCTCCGGTCGATCCACCGCTTCCTGGCCGTCCCGGGCGCGACGGCCTGAGCTCTATTGGCGCGAGGTGGTCCCGCCGTCGATCGTCAGCACGGTGCCGTTGCAGTACGAGGACTCGTCGCTGGCCAGGTACAGGCAGCCGTATGCCATCTCCATCGCGGTGCCCGGACGACGCATCGGCGTGATGCGTTCGGCCACGGCCGGGTCGTCGAAGATGTGCAGCACCGAAGCGACCATCGGCGTGTCGATGAAGCCCGGCGCGATGCAGTTGGCGCGGACGCCCTGCGCCGCGTAGGCCACGCACAGCGAGCGCGTGAGGTTGATCATGCCGGCCTTGGCCGCCGTGTAGGTGTGCGCACTGGCCAGACCCATGTAGCCCGAGATGCTCGACACGTTGACGATCGAGCCGCGTCCCTGGCGCACGAATTCGGGAATGACGTGGCGGCACATGTAGAAGCAGGCGTTGAGGTTGATGGCGATGACCTCCTGCCAGGCCTCGGGCGTGGTGTTGAGGACGTCGCCCATCGAACCCGGGCTCTTGTCCATCCAGCTGTAGCCGACGCCGGCGGCGTGGACGAGCGAATCGATGCGACCGTGGCGTTCGAGCGTCTCGCGCACGACCTCCTGGCAGGACGCGTCGACCGACAGGTCCGCCGCGATGATCGACCCGCGGCCGCCGGCCTCGCGCACCCGTTCGAGCGAGCTCTCGAGATTGGCCTGCGTGCGGGCGACGCCGACGACGTCCGCACCTTCCCGCGCGAACAGTTCCATCGCCGCCCGGCCGACACCGGAACCCGCGCCGGTGATGAGGACCACCTTGCCGCTCATCCTGCCCATGTCGTCGACTCCCGATGCGTGCAAGCAAGGCCAGGGACGCGCCGCGGTCGATGATGCGGGCCGGCTCCGGGAGCAACAAGGCAGGGCGCGCACGGCATCGCGCGGCTCGCGTCACGACGGCACATTCGTCGCCAAGTGCCCGCCTGGAGGAACAGCGCATGAGTTCATCGGTGCACGTCGTCGAGATGAGCGCGGCCGAACGCGATCGCGCCTTTGCAACCTGCCGGGAGCTGGCGGACGAGTTCCGCGCGGTCGGTCCGCGCCACGATGCGGAGAATTCGTTTCCACACGAGATGGCCAGGCGCGTGCGTGAGCTGCGACTGCCCGGACTCAACATTCCCAAGCGCTTCGGCGGCTGGGGCGGGGACATCGCCACCACGGCCCGATGCGTCGAGCTGCTGGCGTACGGCGATCCGGCGATCACGCTGGGCTTCAACATGCACTGGGGCGTCGTCGGATTCTTCCGCGGCATGTGGAGCGCCGAGCACCAGGGGCGCTTCTTCCCCGGCGTGGCCAGGGAAGGCCATCTGTTCGACGGCGCGTACAGCGAGACCCGCGCCGGCGTGATGGGCCTTGCCGACACGCGCGCCGTGCCGGTCGAGGGTGGCTATCGCGTCAGCGGCAAGAAGAGCTGGGGCACGCTGTCGCTCGCGGCGGACTTCCACACCTTCAATGCGACGATCACCGACCCGGACGGCGAGCTTCCGACCGATCACGCCGCGCGCGCCGCGCGCGAGGTGATGCTCGTGTGTCCGGCCACTGCCAAGGGTGTGCGCATCGAAAAAACCTGGGATGCGCTGGGCATGCGCGCGTCGGGCACCGAGACCGTGGTGTTCGAGGACGTATTCGTTCCGGCTGCGGACCTGGTGTCGTCGGCGTTCCGTCCGGGCCTGTTCGCCAACCTCGAGTGGCAGACGCTGAGCTTCGCCTCGATCTACCTGGGCCTGGCGCGCCGCGCGTTCGACGAAACCGTGGCGGTCATCCGCAAGAAGCACCTGGGCGCGGTGTCCGAGGCCGCGGACGTCAAGGTCAGCGAGCAGCAGCTGGTGCAGGTGGGCATCGGCGAGATGCGGGTGCTGATCGAGTCGGCGGCCAACACCATCGAAGTGGCCGCCACCCGACTCAACGAGAACCGCGATCTGCCGGAGGATCCGGCGCGCCGCCTGGGCTGGCTGGAGATCCCCAAGGTGGTCGCGACGGAGAACGCGATCCGCGTGGTCGACATCGGCATGCGGCTGGTCGGAGGCGGCGCGTTCCGGCGAGGCAACGTGCTGGAGAAGCTGTACCGCGACGCGCGCAGCGGGCCGTTCCATCCGCTGACCACCGATCAGCTGATGCAGCACCTGGGGCGCGCGGAACTGGGGATCGGGTAGGGCGGCAAAGCGGCCGCGTCAGTGGCCGCGCATCCCGCGCTACGGAAGGGCCGCGTCGGTGAATCGCTGGCGCACTTCGAGGAACTGCGGCACGAGCCCGATCATCAGATCCACCAGCCTGGGATCGAAGTGCCTGCCGCGCTGCTCCTGGAACAGCGCCAGCACCTTGTCCAGCGGCCACGCCGGCTTGTACGGCCGCGCGCTGGTCAGCGCGTCGAACACGTCGGCGATCGCCACGATGCGGCCCGCGAGCGGGATCTGTTCGCCGGACAGGCCCTGCGGATAGCCGCTGCCGTCCCACTTCTCGTGATGCGTCAGCGCGATCGAGCGCGCGAGCCGCAGCAGCTCGGAACCGTGCGTACCCAGGATGTCGACGCCGAAGTCGACGTGCCGCTGCATCTGCGCCCATTCCTCGGGCTCGAACTTGCCGGGCTTCTTCAGCACGCTGTCCGGAATGCCGATCTTGCCGACGTCGTGCATCGGCGCGGCGCTCATCAGCAGATCGGCATCGGCGTCGGTCATGCCGCAGGCCTTGCCGAGCAGCCTTGCGAAATGGCTCATGCGCACGACGTGCTGGCCGGTCTGGTCGTCCTTGAACTCGGCCGCCTTGCCCAGGCAGCGGATGATCTCGAGCCGCGTGTCGCCGAGCTCGGCGGTGCGCTCGGCGACCTGGCGTTCGAGCTCGCGCTCGGTCTGGTAGAGCGTCAGGTGCGTCCTGACGCGCGCCAGTACCAGCGGCGCGCTCACCGGCTTGGTGATGTAGTCGACGCAGCCCAGGTCGAAGCCCTTGCGCTCGTCCTCGACCTCGCCCATGGCGGTGCAGAAGATCACGGGAATTCGGCGCGTGGACAGATGCGCCTTGAGCTCGGCACACACTTCGTACCCCGACATGCCCGGCATCATGATGTCGAGCAGGATCAGGTCGGGCGGCGTCGCGGACTTGGCCAGCGCCAGCGCCTTCTCGCCGTTGATGGCGACCTTGACCTTGTAGTAGGGGCGCAGGATGCCGCCGAGCACGTCGATGTTGTCGGGGGTGTCGTCGACCACCAGCAACGTCTGGCGATCGTCGCTCTTGGCAGGCGTCGGATCGGTCGTTGCGTTCATGCTCATCCTCCTCCCCGGCGCGTTCAGCGCAGAGGCAGTTCGAGGCTCGCTGCAAGCCGTCCGAGTTCATCCCGGGCGGTATCGAAATCGTAGGCGGATACGGCGCGTTCGAGGTTGCGCAGCAACGGCAGCGCACCGCCGTCGAGACCGAGCGCGCCGAGACGCTCGGCCACCTCGACCGCGGCCATGTCGTCTTCCTCCAGGCGTTCGGACAGCTCCTGGAGCAGCTTGCCCGCCTGCTCCGGATCCATCGGCTCCCGCGCGTCGGTGCCGGCGCCGTTGGTGGCGCTGGGCTGCGGTGCGTCGATGGCCGCGATCGAACTCAGCACGCGCGCGAGCTGCACGTCGACCAGGCCGAGCTCGATAGCGGGCACGAAGCTGCCGCCGGTTTCACGCAGGCGCTTTTCGAGGTCCGCGCACGCCGACTGCAGCGCGACCGCGCCGATGTTGCCGGCCACCGCACGCAGCGTGTGGGCCTGGCGCACCGCCACGTCGTGCTGTCCTGCCGCGAGCGCTTCGCGCACACGCGTGGGCGCCTCTGCGTGCGACTCGCGGAACTTGAGCAGCAGCTTTCGCAGCAGTGAGCGGTTGCCGACCATGTTCTTCAGCGCGATCGACAGGTCGAGACCGTCCATCGACGACGGCAGATGTTCGCTGTGCGCGTTCATCATGATCGTGCGCGTCTCGCTCTTGGGCGGCGGAGGGCCATCGTCGTCTTCGTCCGATCCGCGGCGCGTCCAGTGGTCGAGCTTGTTGAGCAGCTCCTCGACGTCGATCGGCTTGCCGACGTGATCGTTCATGCCGGCGTCGAAGCAGCGGCGGATGTCCTCGGCCATCACGTTGGCCGTCATCGCGATGATGGGCAGCGCCTGGAACCGCGACTCCTTGCGGATCTCGCGCGTCGCCTCGATGCCGTCCATCACCGGCATCTGCATGTCCATCAGCACGACGTCGAATTCCCTGGCCTGCACGCGTTCCAGCGCTTCGTGTCCGTCGCCGGCGAGCGTCACGTCGATGCCGGCCTGGCGCAGGATCTCGGCGGCGATCTCCTGGTTGATGTCGTTGTCCTCCACCAGCAGCACGCGCTTGCCGCGCAGCGCGGCGTGGTCGATCGTCGTGCGCGCCTTGACCACACGCACCGGCGCCGTCACCTGCCGTCCGAACGCGAGCAGCGTCGCGTCGAGCAGCATCGAAGCGTTGACCGGTTTGGTCAGCATGCCCTCGACCTGGAAGTTGCCGAGTTCCTGCGCGAGTTCGTCGCGTCCGTAGGCGGTGACCATCACGATCGCGGGCTGCGGCACGATCGAAGCCTGCTGGCGGATCTTGCGCGCGGTCTGCGCCCCGTCCATGCCCGGCATCTTCCAGTCCAGCACCACCAGCTCGAACGGACGATTGCCGGCCGCCGCGGTGGCGAGCTCGTCGATCGCCTCGTCGCCCGTGGCGCAGGCGCGACCGTTGAAGCCCAGGCCCTTGACCAGGGCGAGCAGGATTTCGCGCGCGGTGGAATTGTCGTCGACGACCAGTACGCGGCGACCGACCAGGTCCTGCGCGACGACGCGCGTCGGCGACTGTCCCGCGGTCTTCTGCACGCCCAGGCGCGCGGTGAACCAGAACGTGCTGCCCTTGCCCGGCGTGCTGTCCACGCCGACGTCGCCGCCCATCATGTCGGCCAGGTGCTTGGAGATGGTCAGGCCCAGGCCGGTGCCGCCGTACTTGCGCGTGGTCGACGAATCCGCCTGCTCGAACGCCTGGAACATCCGGCGCATCTGCTCGGGCTCCATGCCGATGCCGGTGTCGCGCACCGAGAAGCGGATGAAGACCGCGTCCTCGCGACGTTCGAGCAGATCGGCCGCCACCAGGATCTCGCCGCGCTCGGTGAACTTCACCGCATTGGCGCCGTAGTTGGTGAGGATCTGTCCCAGGCGCAGCGGATCGCCGATCAGGTCGTTGGGAATCGCGGGATCGACCTGGAAAAGCAGTTCGAGTCCCTTCTCCTGCACGCGGTGACCCAGCAGCACGTTGAGGTTGTCGAGCACGTCCTGCAGCGAGAACGCGGCCGTCTCCATCACCAGCTTGCCGGCCTCGATCTTCGAGACGTCGAGAACGTCGTTGACGATGCCCAGCAGGGAGCGCGCGGCGCTGTCGATCTTGCTGAGGTAGTTGAGCTGGCGCGGTTCGATCGCACCCTGCAGCGCAAGGTGGCTCATGCCGATGATGGCGTTGAGCGGCGTGCGGATCTCGTGGCTCATGTTGGCCAGGAAGCTGGACTTGGTGCGCGCCGCCGATTCGGCCACTTCGCGCGCCGCCGCGAGCTCGGCCTCGAGCCGCTTGATCTGCGTGATGTCGGTGTAGAAGCCGCGCGACACGCGCGAGCCGTCCGACGCGTACTGGCGCGTCGAGGTCACCATCACCCACTTCACCTCGCCGGTCTTGGCGTGGCGCACGCGGAACGAGATCACCGACGGCGTGCCGTCGGCGATTTCGCGCACCAGGCCTTCGCGCAGCAGCGGCCGATCCTCGGGCACCACCACCGAGACGAAGCTGTGGAAGTCGGTCAGGCCATCGGCCGACGACAGGCCGAGCAGCTCTTCGACCGCGCGATTGACGAACGTCACCTCGAACTGGCCGTCGGCGTGACGCACCAGCTCGAACACCACGCCCGGCAGGTTGTTGGTGATCTCGACCAGGCGCTGCGCCGCGCGGTCGGATTCCTCGCGCGCCGTCGCCAGTTCCTCCTCGAGGCGCTTCTGCTCGGTGATGTCGGCCAGGAAGCCGCGCGACAGTCGCGAGCCGTCCGGCCGCATCACGCGGGTCGAGGATCCGAACAGGCAGCGCAGCTCGCCGGTCTGTCCATGACGGAAACGCAGCGTCACGTGGACCAGCGATTCGCCCTTGGTCTGCGGCCGATCGAGCGTCGTGGCCAGGACCCTGCGGTCCTCGGGCAGCAGCGCGTTCAGGAATACGCCGAAATCGGCGCGCACGGCGTCCGGGTCCAGGCCCATGACCTCGGCCATGCTCTGGCTGACGAACTCGACGCGATATTTCTGATCGGGCGAGCGCAGCAGTTCGAACACGATGCCGGGCAGGTGATCGGTCATCTCCACGATGCGGCGGCTGGCCGCGTCGGCCGCGGCGCTGCGTTCGGCGACACGCTGGCCCAGGCGCGCATTGAGCGCCTTGAGCTCTTCCTGCAGCCGGATCTGCTCGCTGATGTCGAAGGCAATGCCGCCGGTGGCGTAGACCTCGCCGCGGTCGTCACGCAGCGGAAACTTCACGCTCATCGAATACGTGGGCTTGTCCGGCGTTCCCGTTTTCTCGACCAGCTTCTCCGCGCGGCCGGACTCGAACACGCGCCGATCGGCGATGCGAAAGGCTTCGGCGATTTCGGGTTCGAACACGTCGTTGTTGTTCCGACCGGCGACGACCTCGTCCGGCGGGAGCTGCGCGACCTGGTTGAACGCGGCGTTGGCGAACAGGAACACGCCATCTCCGTCCTTGGCCCAGATCGCGGCGGGGGCGTGGTCGAGCAGCGCCTGGAACTCGCTGCGTGATCGCGCCAGCGCGGCGCCGATCTGGCGCTGCTCGGTGCGGAACTCGTTCTCGACGCGCTCGCGCGCAGCGGTCTCGCGTCGCAGCCGCCATCCGCGGTAGAGGACCAGCAGCGTCGTGATGGCGAACACGAGCAGCGACGCGACCAGACCGAGCTGCCACTTGAGCAGCTTGCTGCTCCGAACACGCAGCGACGCGGTCTCGTCCTGCGTGCGGCGCTCCACCAGTTCCTTGAATTTCTCGACGCCGACGGCGATGGCGTTGCGGGCGTTGAAGTAGTCCGGGCTCGCGAGGCGCTGGTACATCGGTGCGGCGCGCCCCGGATTGCCCGAATCCCCGGGCCGCGCACCGCGCGCGGCGAAGCTGCGCATCAGTTCGAATTCCATTCCCGCGACCTGGTCCGAGGCGCTCAGCGAGGATTGCAGCGCCTCGATCTCGCCGGGGCCCAGGCTCGATTCGCGCGCCAGGTCCAGGAAGGCCTTCGCCGGGCCGTAGACCACGCCGGTGTCGCCGTTGGCCAGGACGCGATCCCAGAACGAGCCGTCGTAGCCGACCGGGCGGGGTGCGCTGCCGCGGCGGATCGCGAGGATGCGTTGATGGTAGGTCTGGTAGCGCGGGTCGGCGGTCGTGAGGAACAGCCGCACCATCATGCTCAGCTCGTTGGCGCTGTGCCGGACCTGTTCGGCGAGCTGGAAGGCGGCGGCCCGCCGGTTCTCGACCTGCGCCTGGGCGATCGCGTTGTGCGACTGCAGGCGCGTCACCTGGACCAGGCCCGCGACCAGCGCCAGTCCCACGAGCGACACCAGCATCGTGGCCACGCGCCTGGAGATCGCCACGCGCGGCAGGCGCGGCCATGACATGCGGGGTCGCCCCTCCCGTGCGAACAGGTGGAACTTCTTTCTCATGAACGCGACTTCCCCAGAAGCGTTGTCGCGATCGTAGCGCGAGCGGGTCGCGCCGCAAAAAACCGGGGGGGTTGCCCCCTGGGGGCTACTCGAAGACGAAGCTTTCGATCGGCATCTTGTTGAGCGACTTGCTCGGCTTGGTCATCGAGGCGGCGTGGCCGCGGGCACGCGGTAGGATGTGGTCGAAGTAGAACTTTGCGGTGGCGATCTTGGCCTTGTAGAACTCGGCCTTCTCGGCGCCGTTTTCCTGCGCGAGTTTCTGGGAGGCGACCGATGCCATCCGCGCCCAGAAGTAGGCCATCGTCACGTAGCCCGAATACATCAGGAAGTGATGGCAGGCGCTGGAGACGACGTCGCGGTCCTTGCGTGCGGACAACATGATTCGAACCGTCAGCACGTTCCACTCGGCCGCGAGCTTGGCCAGTTCGGTGGCGTAGCTACGCATCTTCGAATGCGTCATGTGATCCATCGCGAACTTCGCGAGCAGTCCGGTGAATTCGCGAACCGCCTTGCCGCGCGTCTGCAGCAGCACCTTGCGGCCAAGCAGATCGAGCGCCTGGATGCCGGTGGTGCCTTCGTAGAGCGTGGCGATGCGCGCGTCGCGCGCGATCTGCTCCATGCCGTGTTCCTTGATGTAGCCGTGTCCGCCGAACACCTGCATGCCCTGGTTGGCCGACTCCAGGCCCATCTCGGTGAGGAAGCCCTTCAGGATCGGGGTGAAAAAGCCGAGCTTGTTGTCCCACGCCTTGTACTTGGCGTCGTCGTTCTCGAGGATGCCGTTGACCATGTGATCGGCGTACTGCGCGGCGAAATAGATCATCGCGCGACCGCCTTCTGCGACCGCCTTCTGCGTGAGCAGCATGCGGCGTACGTCGGCGTGATGGATGATCGCGTCGGCGACGAACTCCGGGTCCTTCTTGCCCGAAAGCGCGCGCATCGAGCGGCGGTCCTTGGCGTAGGCCAGCGCGTTCTGGAACGACAGCTCTGCGTGCGCCACGCCCTGGATCGCGGTGCCGATGCGCGCGGTGTTCATGAACGTGAACATCGCTTCGAGGCCCTTGTTGGGTTCGCCGAGCATCCAGCCGGTCGAGTTCTCGAAGTTGATGGTGCAGGTCGACGACGCGCGGATGCCCATCTTGTGCTCGATCGACGAGCACACCACGCGATTGGCTTCGCCCGCGTTGCCCGATGCATCGGGCAGGCGCTTGGGAACCAAAAACAGCGAGATGCCGCGCGTGCCGGCCGGTGCCTCCGGCAGTCGCGCGAGCACGACGTGGATGATGTTCTCGGCCAGATCGTGTTCGCCTGCCGAGATGAAGATCTTGGTGCCGGTGATGGCATAGCTGCCGTCGTCGCGCGGCTCGGCGCGCGACTTCACCTGGCCCAGGTCGGTGCCGCACTGCGGCTCGGTCAGGCACATCGTGCCGGTCCAGCGGCCTTCGACCAGCGGCGGCATGTAGGCCTGGCGCAGCTCGGGACTGGCGTACTGCATGATCGTGTTCATCGCACCCAGCGACAGCCCGGGGTACATCGTGAACGACCAGTTCGCCGTGCCCATCATCTCGGACTTGAACAGGCCCATCGACATCGGCAGGCCCTGTCCGCCGTATTCGGCCGGATGCGACAGGCCCTGCCAGCCGCCGGCGACGTACTGGTCGTAGGCGTCCTTGAATCCGGCGGGCGTGCGCACTTCGCCGTTTTCGAAATGGCATCCCTCGAGATCGCCCGGGAGGTTCAGCGGCGCGAGCACTTCCTCGCAGAACCGTGCGCACTCGTCGAGGATGCTCGAGACGGTATCGGGATCGGCGTCCTTGCCATTGGCCAGGCCCTGGTAGTGCGACGGGAAGTCGAACACCTCGTTGAGGAGGAAGCGCATGTCGCGCAAGGGCGCCTTGTAGGACGGCATGGGTCGGCTCCGGAAGAAGAGGACGCGACGGCGGTCGCGCCGATTTATCAGGGCGGCGATTCTTCTCGTCGCGCGCGCGCCTGCCATTGGCCGGGGGCGACGCGATTTTGGCGCTGTGGCCGAATTCAGGATCGCGGTGCCACCGTCAAGGCGTAAGGTCCGCGGTGCGGCGCGTGCGTGGGGCCCCAGCCCACGCCTTCGCCCGGCAGGAGGTGCCACCGGCACGTCCTGAAGCCCCGGGCTCAGTCTTCATTTTGCTGCCCGAACGGCATCTCGATGCTCAGGCCCGCCTGCGGCGAGCCTTCGCGTTTCTCGTCGGGATCCTCGCGCGGCCAGCTGTAGCCGACCAGCATCTCGGCGTAGAGCAGGCGCTTGAGCAAGGGATGGCGATACACGACGCGACCGCCCCATTCGTACAGCGGTTCGGGCTCGTCGGTCTGGCCGCGGATCAGCAGCTCGTAGGCCATCGCGCGTTCCTGGCGCAGGTTCTGATACAGGATCAGACCCGAGAACCAGTCGAGCCCTTCGCTCTCCTGGCTGACCGTGCCGACATTGGTGAAGCGCAGCAGCAGCGTCTGCGTCAGCACGCGGCTGTAGTCGGCACCGCTGGTGAAGCCGAATCCCTCGCGGTTGTTCCAGAACGCGGTGCCGCGCAGGTAGAACAGGTCCTCGTCGTCCGCATACGCGATGTAGCGCGCACGCTGCTGCACGTAGGTGCGCGGCTTGGTGATGCTGGCGACGCCGACGCGGAAATCGGTCTTGAAGCGCTCGCTGCCCGGGAACGAGTAGCCGAGTCCGGCGAGCCACGAGTCGTCCTCGGCGCCGCGCGGCAGCGCCGAGCGCACGGCGAAACCTTCGGAGCGATCGCGCACCACGTCCTCTTCGTTGTCGCGGCCGAAGACCGCCGACACGCGATTCTTGAGATTGGGCAGCTTGAAGCGCACGCGGAAACGGACGCGTTCGTCCCAGCCCTTGAATTCCGACCAGTTCACCGAAGTTTCGAGAAAGCCGCTGGTGCGGCGCGCGGTATCCAGGTTGCGCGGCTCGCCGAACAGGCCGTCGAGCCACAGCGCGGCGGCGCAGGTGGTCTCCTCCATCGTCTCCTGCATGTCGTCGGCCATCGAGTCGTCGCCTTCCTCGGGCTTGGTGCACAGCTGCCGGCGCGACGGCATGTGCGGCGCCTCCGGTGCGTCTCCCGGTATGGCGTCGGTGCCGGCGCTGGGCGTTTCCTGCGGGACCTCGGCGGCCGGTTGATCGTCGAAGTCGACGAAGGGCGGCGGCGACTGCGGCGCGCCGGCGTTCGCGGGCGGCACTTGGCTCGGCGTTGGCACCGATGTGGGCGGCGGCACGACCGGCGCCGGCGGAGGGTGCTTGCTGACCGGTGTGCCGCCCGGTTCGGCGGTGGACGGATCGGGCGTCACGGTCCCCACGTCGGGCGCGTTTTCCGGCGTCACCGGTGCGGCGGACTCGGGTGCGGCGGATGGATCGCGCGGCGTCTCCGGTGCTTCTACCGCCGCGGCCGGCAGGGGCGTGGAGGGCAAAGTCGGCGAGTCCACCGTCTGCGCCATCGCGACGCCGGGGAGCATCGCGATCGCGAAAAGGAGCACGAGCCGACGCGGGCATGCCCCGTTGCACGCCTGATCCGCACGCTCCGCTGTCCGCATGCCCGTTCCCGGTGTCATTGTTCTCCGCCGGGCAAACTCTCTGCCGCGGTGGCGCAAGCCGTCAATCCGCTGTGATCACATCCGCTTAGAATCCGCGTCCGGCATGCCGACGTAGCTCAGTTGGTAGAGCACTCGCCTTGTAAGCGAGCGGTCGCGAGTTCGAATCCCGCCGTCGGCACCATTCCGGCCCCGCACAGCAACCGCCGTGCCCAGGGGAACTCAGTTGGCCCCCGCGTCGATCCAGTCGCCGATCAGCGCCACGCCCGCGGCGTCGATGACATGCGTCGACAGGGGCGGCATGCGCTCGCCTTCCACGAGCGTGTTCATGCGGGTCCAGACCAGGCTCGTGGCCCTGTCGCCGGCCACGATGCGAATGGTCGCGCCGTCGACGGTCCCGCTCTGACCGGTCACGCCGACGGTCCGGGTCTGGTCGATCGACGTCGATGCGCGCAGGTCCATGTCCACCGGCGTCGGACCGCCGGGCCGATGGCATTGCCCGCAATTGGTTTCGAGATAGGCGCGCGCGCGCGTCTCCAGACTCGCGGTGCCGAACGGATCGGACAGCACCGGCAGCGTCGCCGGATCACCGATCGGGCGATCGAAATATCCGGCCTGTTCGAGCGCGACCAGCTGGTTGCCCTGGCTGCCGCCGTTGAGCTGCGAGGTGCGCACGCCCAGCACCTTGCCCGCGGCGGCGGTGTGGCACTGCTGGCACTGCGCGCGGCTCGGGAATTCGTAGGTCTGGTTGCGCGTGCCGCCGTTGCCGTCGTCGACGACCAGATCGACCGATTCGGCACCGGCCAGCAGCGTGGCGTCCGTGCCCGCTTCGTTCCAGCGATAGGTGTAGCCCTGCCATCCGTCGTTCGCGGTGTTGATGAACACGCGCGTCTCCAGGCGTTTGTCGCGGCCGTCGGCCAGGCGGATCTCGAAGTGCTTCACGGTCACCGTCCCGACCGGGAAGTCCCAGTTGCCGCTTTCCGAGAACGTGATGCGCGGGGTCGTGCCTGGCACCGCGATCCAGCGTCGCTTGGTCGCGCCGTCGGACCAGAACGGCGCATTGGGTTCGTACGGCACGACGCCGCGCGCGGGCCGCAGGGTCTCGAGGTTGGAGAACAGCCGCGTCTGCGACAGGTTCTGCGGGAAGGGGCCGGTGCCGCCGGTGGCCGGAACGAGCCGGTACAGATGGCCGTCGTAGGCGGTGATCAGGATCTCGCCGTCGAGGCCGACGCCGAAGCTGCTCGGCCCGGGCACATCGCCGATGCGGACGTTGTCCGTCGCCACGCCGCCGGTTTCGGCCAGCGCCCACACGGTGCCGGCGACGAAGTCGCCGTACACGTATCGCCCCACCAGCGCGGGTACGGCGCTGCCGCGATACACGCGACCGCCGGTGATGCTGGTGCCGTCGGTCCGCGGATACGTGTACACCGGTGCGATCGCGCTGGGGATCGCGGGATCGCCGGGGAAATTCAGCCGCGTGCCTTCGAACTTGCGCCACCCGTAGTTGCCACCCTTCACGATCAGGTCGATCTCCTCGAGCGCGCCCTGGCCGACGTCGCCCACCCACAGCCGATCGCCATCGAACGACATGCGGAACGGGTTGCGCAGGCCGTAGGCCCAGATCTCGTCGCGCCCTGCGACGCCGACGAAGGGATTGTCGACGGGGATGATCTGCGCGGCCGTGCCACGCGGCGCGATGCGCAGGATCTTGCCGCGCAGATCCTCGACGTTCTGCGCGTTCTGGTCGGGGTCGTTCGAAGATCCGCCGTCGCCGGACGAGATGTAGAGCATCTTGTCTGGACCGAACGCGAGATCGCCGCCGTTATGGTTGAAGAATCTGTCGGAGAAGCGCAGCAGCTGCACTTCACTGTCGCGATCGGCGATGCGCGCGTCGCGGTCCGGGACATGAAAGCGCGCGATCACCGAGTCGCCCGCGACGACGTCGGACGCGGTGTTGGCCGAGTAGTTCACGTACACGAACCCGTTGGTCGCGTAGTCCGGATCGAAGGCCAGACCCAGCAGGCCCTGTTCGTCGAACGCGCGCGTGCGATCGGTCAGATCGATGAACACGCTCGAGGTGGAGACATCGGGATCGGTCGCGTCGAATACGCGGACGGCTCCGCCCTGCTCGGCGACATACAGGTGCGTGCGGTCGCCCGGCGCGCGCTGGATGGACAGCGGCGCCGCGAAGCTCAGGTCGGGAAAGGCGCGCTCGATGTCGACGGTACCTCCGACCGTGTGGGTCGGGAACGCCAGCCGTGGCGCTTCGCGCGCCGACACGTCGCCGCCCCCACCGCCACCGCCGCCGCCGCCACAGGCGGCCAATGCCAGCGCGCCCGTCAGCGTGATCAGGAAGGAAAGTCGCATGACGAAGCACACCTCGCGCGTAGACCGGAAGGCCGCATAGCAAGGATCTCGCCCGGGAGGATGTCATACGCGCCCGAGGCCGGACCGGCGCAGGGTTCGCCCTAGCAAGACGGCGTCGTGACGGCGGTGTCGGGTCCGATAGACTCGCTCGGTCGTCCAGGGAAGACGTACATGACACGCATCGCCGTCGTCGCCGGGCACACCGGCTTGGTGGGACGACATTTGCTGGATCTGCTCCTGCAAGACGCACGGTACACGCGCGTCATCGCGGTCGGCCGCCGTGCGCCGGAGCGCAAGGATCCGCGGCTCGACGTCGTCACCACCGGGATGGACGACTTGTCGCGCGTCGGCGCGAAGCTGGCGGCCGACGATGCGTTCTGCTGTCTGGGCACCACGATCCGGGCTGCGGGATCAAAAGCGGCGTTCGAGCGCGTCGACTTCCACATGGTGGTCGACTTCGGGCGGGCCGCTCGCGCCGCGGGCGCGCGCCGCTGCTTCGTGGTGTCCTCTCTGTCGGCCGACGCGCGATCGCCGATCTATTACAGCCGCATCAAGGGCAAGGCGGAACAGGCACTCGGCGAAATCGGATTCGACGCGCTGCACATCGTGCGACCGTCGCTGCTGCTCGGCACGCGCAGCGAACATCGGCCCGGGGAAGCGCTGGCCCAGCGCGTCGCCCCACTGATCGGTCCGCTGATGCGCGGTGCGCTGGCCAAGTACCGGCCGATCGAAGCGCGCGACGTGGCGCAATCGCTCGTCGCGCTGTCACGTCGCGGCGAAGACGAACGCGGAACGTTCGTCCACACGCTGCCGCTGTCCGGCTGACAAGGACCGCGCGTCGCTCAGTGCAATTTGTGGCGCAAGCGTAGTTCGGCCATCGCCCGCATCTGCACCGGCGAGGCGTTCACCGGTTCCGAGCGCCCTGCAACCAGGTCCTGGATGAACTTGCTGGCACGCATCGACAGCGTCTTCTTGGCGTCGAACCCGTTGAAACCGACGGTGTCGTGCTCGGGGTAGTAGCGCGAGACCTTCAGCCACAGCGTCTGGCCGTTGCTGGCGTCGAACACGCGGAACCAGCTTTCCGCGGTCAGGCACAGCGCCAGCAATTCGGCGTCGCTCGACTTCTCGTTGATCTCCACTTCGATGACCGGCGCGGGCGCTGCGGGCGGCGGTGCGACGGCCTCGGCCTTGGGCGGCGGAGCTTGCGTCGCCTTCGCCGGCGGTTCCGGCGGACGCTGCGGCGATGTCGGCGCGCTGACGGTGGGCGGCGTCGGCGCTGCAGCGCGCGTGGCCGCGACGATCGGCGCGTCGATCACCACCGGCGGTGTCGCGGGCGGGGTGATCGTCGGAGCGGGGGGCGCCGGCGCCTTGGGCGGAATCGTGATGACGAAGTCGAGCAGCGGATCGCGCGGCGCTTCGGACCGAACCGGCTCGCGCGCGACCTCGGGCGACGGCGCCCGCGCCGGTCGGGCACCGGCCACCGGAAACTCGGCCAGCACCGCCGCGGTTTCCGTCGGCGTCAGCAGTTCCAGCTCGGTGGTTTTCCACTCGCGCTCTTCGGGCGTCAGCTTGGAGATGCGCTCGTCGACTTCCGCGTAGGCCTTCTCGAGGTGGGACTGCGCGATCAGCACCTTGTCCTCGCGCATGCCGATCTCGGCCAGATCCACGCCGACGATCTTGAGGATCTCGGCGCGCATCGCGCGGTGATCGTCGGTGACGTCGATGACGTCCATGCTCGCGAGGACCTGCACCAGGCGATTGATCGCATCGATCCAGGCGCGGCTGTTCATGCCATGGCGCAGCAGGCGCGCCGCCATCAGCGGCCCCCAGCCCATCCTGAGGAAGTGCACCAGCGGCGACGGCGGCTTGCGCCCCAGCGTGTGCACCTCGAGTTCCTGCGCGACGGTGCGGCGCACCTTGTTGAGCACGTTTTCGCGACGCGTCTCGGATTCCTCTCGCTGCTGATCGAGGAACGACGCGATCTCCGGCATCGACAGCGGCAGCAGATACGCGATCTGCGGGCGCACGAACGTGGCGGACAGGTCGATCTGTTCGGCGATCTGGCGCAAGCGCTCTTCGAGGCGACGCACGACGGCGGGCGTCGCGACGCGCGACGAAGCGGCCGTTTCGGCCGCCTCGGCGATCAGCCGGCGCACCGGGTGCACGCGATTGCCGAAGAACGTGCCGTCGGCCAGCGCGATCTTGATCAGCGGGAAGCGCAGGCGTTCGAACAGCGGGCGCATCGAGGCCGGCAGATGCGGGTCCGACAGGATCTCGTTGCACATCTGGCCGACCAGCGACATGCGCTGCGTCGGTGCCACGCGCTTGACAGTCGCCTGTTCCGGATCGTCGATGTTCGACAGCGCCAGCAACTCGTCCGCGAACGCGGCGTCCTGCGGCCGGATGCTGCCGAGCTCCTTGCCGACGTCGCGCAGCGCACCGCGCGTGGCGCTGTCCAGGATCGGGGCTTCGAGCGGTTCGTCGGGTTCGGTCGGGACCGGACGCGCCTCGTACGGCGACCAGGTGGGTGACGGGGGCGGCTGCGGCTCCGGTTCGGGTGCCTTGACCTGATGCGCCTCGAGCACGTTCAGTGCGGCCCGTAGCGGCTCGGCCAGCCGCGACATGCAGGAGCGGTCGAACAGCTTGTACAGCAGCAGTCGCACCGGCAGCGGCAGGTCGATGGTCGCGAGGCTGGACTTGAATGCGTTGCACACCACGGCGGGTGTCAGCGCCTGGCGCGAGACCGGGATGCCCAGGTCGCGAATCATGTGAACGATGCGCGCCGAGACGTCCTTGAGCAGCGCCTGGTGCTCGGTTTCCGCCTTGGTGATCAGGTTGCCGACCGCGATGCGCTCCTCGAGCTCTTCGGTGGGCGCGATCGACAGCCGATCGAGATCGAACTCGTCGAGCGTGGCATCGGCCGCCGCGCGGAAGCTCTCGCCGATGCAGCGTCCGAAGTCGGTCTCGATGCGGCGTCGCTCCAGGCGGAGCATGCGCATGATGTCGAACGACGATCGATGCTCCTCGGCGGCCGCGGCGCGCTGGCTCATCCCGAAGAGCGCGTCGTCCGCGCCTTCGAAAAGCGCGCGCAGCTGCTTGAGGAAAATTGGAGTGGTGGCCGCGCGAAGGGCATCGACCAGCGGGTTCGGCGCCATCGGCCCCGACAATCCGCTCGACGATGCCGACGCCTGCGGCTTGTTCCCGAGGCCCGGGAACAGGCGGTGCACGGTGGCGCTCATCTGCAGTGCTTCCTCAAGAATCCGGACCCGGCGATCGACTGCACATCCCCCGATCTGCAGACCGGTCCGGCGCCGAACAATAACTCCGTAACGCCCAGCGTGGGCGAACTGCGCGTTACCGTTCCGTGGGTCCGGACATCGGGATGCGCCCCGCTGACGAACGGGTCGGGGCAGACGTCGTCGTGATCGCGCATCGATTGTTATCCGCTTATCCGCATACAAGGATATAGCGGGTATACTCCGCCCCCTCATGCTCGACGCTCCTGCCGCCTCCGTACGTCCCGACTGCAGTGTCGCGCTGCGCGATCTGCTGGCCCGCCGCATCCTGGTCATCGATGGTGCGATGGGCACGATGGTCCAGACTTTTCGGCTCGGAGAGGCCGATTACCGCGGCAAACGGTTCGAGGACTGGTCCCGGGACCTGAAGGGCAACAACGACCTGCTGGTGCTGACCCAGCCGCAGATCATTCGCGACATCCACGGCCAGTACCTGGCCGCGGGCGCCGACATCATCGAGACCAACAGCTTCAATGCGCAGCGCATCTCGATGGCCGACTACGGCATGGAGTCGCTGTCGTACGAGCTGAACGTCGCCGCCGCCCGCGTGGCGCGTGAAGCGGCCGATGCCCATTCCACGCCCGAGCGGCCGCGCTTCGTCGCCGGCGCGATCGGGCCGACCAATCGCACGGCCAGCATCAGCCCCGACGTCAACGATCCGGCCAAGCGCAACGTCAGCTACGACGAACTGGTCGAGGCCTATCTCGAGCAGGCGCGTGGGCTGGTGGATGGCGGCGCGGACCTGTTCCTGGTCGAGACGATCTTCGACACGCTCAACGCCAAGGCGGCGATCTTCGCCTGCCTGACCTTGTTCGAGGAACGCGGCCGCAAGTGGCCGATCGTGATCAGCGGCACGATCACCGATGCGTCGGGTCGCACGCTCTCGGGTCAGGTCGCCGAAGCGTTCTGGTACTCGGTACGCCACGCGCGGCCGCTGGCCATCGGCCTCAACTGCGCGCTCGGTGGACGCGACATGCGCCCGTACATCGCCGAGCTTTCGCGCCTGGCCGACTGCCACGTCTCCTGCTATCCGAACGCCGGCCTGCCCAACGCGTTCGGCGAATACGACGAACAGCCGGCCGACACCGCGACGATCATCGGCGAGTTCGCGCAGGCGGGCCTGGTGAACATCGTCGGCGGATGCTGCGGCACAACCCCGCCGCACATCGGCGCGATCGCTAAAGCTGTCGCCGGCGTGACGCCTCGCGCACCCGGAGTCGTGGCGCCGCTGACGCGTCTGGCCGGACTCGAACCGCTGGTCATCACGCCCGAGCGTGGATTCATCAACATCGGCGAGCGCACCAACATCACCGGCTCGGCGGCGTTCAAGAAACTGATCAAGGAAGGCGATTACGCCGCGGCGCTGGCAGTGGCGCGCCAGCAGGTCGAGGCTGGCGCGCCGGTGATCGACGTGAACATGGACGAGGGCATGATCGACGGCGTCGCCGCGATGACGCGCTTCCTCAACCTCGTGGCGACCGAACCGGACATCTCGCGCGTACCGATCATGATCGATTCCTCCAAGTGGGAGGTGATCGAAGCCGGTCTCAAGTGCGTGCAGGGCAAGCCGATCGTCAACTCGATCTCCATGAAGGAGGGCGAGGAGAAGTTCGTTCGCGAAGCGACGCTCTGCTTGAAGTACGGCGCCGCGGTGGTGGTGATGGCCTTCGACGAACAGGGCCAGGCCGACAACCTGCAGCGGCGCAAGGACATCTGCGCCCGCGCCTACAGGATCCTGGTCGAGCAGGTGGGCTTCCCGCCCGAAGACATCATCTTCGACCCCAACGTGTTCGCGGTCGCCACCGGCATTGCCGAGCACAACGCGTACGGCACCGATTTCATCGAAGCCGCGCGCTGGATCCGGCAGAACCTGCCGCACGTGCACGTCAGCGGCGGCATCAGCAACGTGTCGTTCTCGTTCCGCGGCAACAACCCGGTCCGAGAGGCGATCCACAGCGTGTTCCTGTACCACGCGATCGCGGCGGGCCTGGACATGGGCATCGTCAACGCCGGCGTGCTGCCGGTGTACGCGGAGCTGGATCCGGCGCTGCGTGACGCGATCGAGGACGTGGTGCTCAATCGTCGAACCGATGCCACCGAACGCCTGGTCGAGATCGCGCCGCGGTTCAAGGGCGATGGCGCCAAGCAGGAGGTCGCGGATGAGGCCTGGCGTCTGCTGCCGGTGCGCGAGCGCATCACGCATGCGCTGGTCAAGGGACTCGATGCGCACGTCGAGACCGATGTCGAGGAATTGCGCGCCGCGCTCTCTGCCGAGGGCAAGCGACCCATCGAGGTGATCGAAGGGCCGCTGATGGACGGCATGAACGTGGTCGGCGACCTGTTCGGCGCCGGCAAGATGTTCCTGCCGCAGGTGGTGAAGTCGGCGCGGGTGATGAAGAAGGCGGTGGCGTATCTGATCCCGTTCATCGAAGCGGAGAAGAAGCCCGGCGACGCGGTGCAGGCCAAGGGCAAGATCGTGATGGCCACGGTCAAGGGCGACGTGCACGACATCGGCAAGAACATCGTCGGCGTGGTGCTCCAGTGCAACAACTACGACGTCGTCGACCTGGGCGTGATGGTGCCGGCGCAGAAGATCCTCGACGCGGCCAAGTCGGAGAAGGCCGACGTCATCGGTCTGTCCGGTCTGATCACGCCCAGCCTCGACGAGATGGCGAACTTCGCCAAGGAGATGGAGCGCCAGGGTTTCGACATCCCGCTGCTGATCGGCGGCGCGACGACCTCGCGCGCGCACACGGCGGTGAAGATCGACAAGGGCTACCACGGTCCCGTGGTGTGGGTGAAGGACGCCTCGCGCTCGGTGCCGGTGGTGTCGGCGCTGCTCAGTGCCGATCAGAAGCCACGGCTGCTCGCCGAACTGGACAAGGAATACGACACGATCCGCGAGCGTCACGCGAACAAGCATCAGCACGACAAGTTCCTCACGCTGGCCGACGCCCGCGCGCGACGCACGCCGATCGACTGGAGCCAGGCGCGGCCGTTCCGTCCGCGCATGCTGCTGCAGCAGGCCAGGGACGTATGCGAAGGACCGGCGTGCGACCACCACCACGAGCACGCCACCCAGTTCGTGAAGGTGCTGCGCGACTATCCGCTGGCCGAACTGCGCGAGTACATCGACTGGCAGCCGTTCTTCATCTCCTGGGAGATGAAAGGACGCTTTCCGGACCTGCTCAACAATCCGGCCAGCGGCGAAACCGCGCGCAAGCTGTGGCGCGACGCGCAGGTGATGCTCGACCAGATCGTCGCGGAGAAATGGCTCACTGCGAGCGGCGTGATCGGCCTGTTTCCCGCGCAAGCGGTGGACAGCGACGACATCGCCATCTACGCCGACGAGACCTACACGCACGAGATCACGCGGCTGCGCAACCTGCGTCAGCAGGGGCAGCATCGCGACGGCGTGCCCAATCGCTCTCTGGCCGATTTCGTGGCGCCGCGCGAGAGCGGCCTGCACGACTACGTCGGCGCTTTCGCGGTCACCGCGGGGCTGGGCTGCCGCGAGCGCGTCGAGGCGTTCAAGAAGGAACACGACGACTTCAACGCAATCCTGCTCGAGTCGCTGGCCGATCGCCTGGCCGAGGCGTTCGCCGAGCGTCTGCACCAGCGCGTGCGCAAGGAGTTCTGGGGCTATGTTCCGGACGAGCACCTGGGCAACGACGAACTGATCGAGGAGCGCTACGCCGGCATCCGTCCGGCGCCGGGTTACCCGGCGTGCCCCGAACACACGGAAAAGGCGACGCTCTGGAAGCTGCTCGACGTGGAGAAGAACATCGGCATGCAGCTCACCGAGAGCATGGCCATGTGGCCGGCCGCGGCGGTCAGCGGCTGGTACTTCGCGCATCCCGAGTCGCAGTACTTCGTGCTCGGTCGGATCGATCGCGAGCAGGTCGCCGACTACGCGCGTCGCAAGGGTTGGGATCTGCGAACGGCGGAGAAGTGGCTCGCGCCGAATCTCGGGTATGAGCCAGAGGACTGATTCCTCCGAGCGGCGCGTCTGACGTCTACAATCGGCCGGGACTAGCGAGAGCGAGGGGAATCGCACTCATGACCGAAGCCACCGAGAAGCCCGAGCCTCCGCACTGGCTCGATCCGCCGCTGTGGTGGAAACGCTACAAGCCGCTGCGCTGGATCATCGTGGGCCTCGCGGTGATCTGGCTGGCCCACGCGTTCGACCTGCTGCGCTTCCTCAAGCTTTCGGATCGCGCGGTGCCCTCGTTCCTGAAGGGCGACCCCCATCCGGATACGGCGCTCTACACTCGCATGGCGGTCGGCGTGCCGATCATGGACGCGTTTCGTAGCTACGAGGACATGGCGACCGTGACCAAGTCGCTGACCTCCGCCGGCTACGACAACTGGACGGCGCAGAGCCGCCGTGCCGAGGACTCGCCGCGCTATCCGCCCTACGCGCTGGATACCGTGCAGGTCTCCGAGTACACGCACCTCGAGAACAAGGGCGCGCTGACGCTGCGGTTTTTCAACAACCGGCTGCTGCAGGCCGAGTTCGTGCCGAACGACGCCGAGGCGTACGCGCGCCGCGTGCGAAAGCTGGGACTGCCACGTGATGCCAACGCGCGGGCGGAGAAGACCGACGGCAACCTGCGTATCGCCAGCACGCTGGAGCTGGCGATCAGCCCGGTGGGTCGCCAGTTGCGCAGCGAGCCCTTCGTGCTCTGGCAGGACCTGCGGCTGATTCGCGAGCGCGACGACTGGGATCAGAAGTTCGGCGCGATCCCCAAGGCGATGATCGGCGGCGAGTGAGGCGTGGCTGTGGCGCTTCGCCGCCGTTACGCGTGTTCGAAGCCCGGCCCCGAGCCTTCGCCCGGCAAGGCGTGTCACCGGCACGCCTGAAAACCCCGGTCGCTACGCGTGCTCGGGGCCCCAGCCCCGAGCCTTCGCCGGGCAGGACGCGCCACTGGCGCGTCCTGAAATCCCCGGCTCAGTGATGATGGCCGCCGGGGCCGTGGACGTGGCCGTGGGCAAGCTCTTCTTCGCTGGCGGCACGCACGTCGGTGATCTCGACCGCGAAGTTCAGATGCTGGCCGGCCAGCGGATGATTGCCGTCGACGGTGACCATGTCGCCGGCGACGCGGGTGATGACCACGCTCGACGGACCGTTCGGGCCCTGTGCCTGGAACCGCATTCCCGCCTTCACGTCACTGACGCCCTGGAAGGCGCGGCGCGGCACTTGCTGGATCAGCTTGGGATCGTGGTCGCCGTAGCCCTCGCTTGGCTCCACGCGCACGTTCAGGCGATCGCCTGCCTGCTTGCCGACCAGGGCTTTTTCCAGGCCGGGAATCAGGTTGCCGAAGCCTTGCAGGTACACCAGCGGTTCGCCGCCTTCGGATGAGTCGAGGGTTTCGCCGGCGTCATTGGTGAGCTTGTAATGAATGCTGACGACGCTGCGTTCGGCGATTTGCATGGCACGATCCGGTGGGGCAAAAGGGGCGCAAGGTTAGCGCAATCGACGTGCCGAGGATTCGAGAAATGGCAGAAAAAGCAGGCGGTGGTTCGGTGGTGGGCGGGGCGATCTGGATGATCGTCATTTCCGTTCTCCTGTTCTGGATTCCAGGCGTCGGCGGCTTCATCGGCGGCCTGGTCGGTGGCAAGGTTTCCGGTGGAGTGGGCGGGGCGCTGCTGGCCTGGTTCCTGTCGTCGATCCTGATCGGCGTCCTGTTCGCGGTCCTGGGAACGATGCTCAGCGGCATGATCCTGATCGGCGCTCTGGCCGGTCTGGGCGGGCTAGTGCTGGGTTTCATCGACGCCGGCACGCGCCTGCTCGGGGCAGTGATCGGCGGATTCCTCGCCTGAGGAATCAGCTCGGTGACTCGAAGAAGAGGTACGGCGTGGCGTAGTCGCTGACCTCGAAGTACACCTTCTTCTCGCCGTCGTCGCGCTTGCCGTTGAGGTTCTCGTCGAGGATCCCGTAGCCGAACCGGTAGGGCCGGGCGTCCGCTTCATGGGTCCCATACGCGGTCGACAGCTTGTCGACGTGGATGAATCGCCGCACCACCTGGGAACCGGCGTAGACCTCGAGCACGCCGTTGGTGCCGGTCCAGTTCTGGACCGAGCGCCCGATCTGGTTCTGCGTCTCCTGGGTGCAGGCGGACAGCAGCAGGGTCGAACCGGCAATGGCGGCGGCGAGGAGGCGGGGCATGGACGGGGACATGAATGGTGGGCCCGGCCATCTTGGCGCGCACGCGGTTGAAAGTCAGCCGCCGAGCCTTGGAAATGCACGGTCCGGAGGCTTTTCAATGCGTTGACACCCCCGAGGCTCGCACCTATCATGCGCGCCCCCGGATTCCCGGGCACCCGACGGCGGAGTACTCAATCCCCGCCGTCGTTTCTTTTCTCTGACGCCGGAAATCGCAGTGCCAACGATCAATCAACTCGTACGTAGCGGCCGCTCCGTGGCCAGCTACAAGAGCAAGGCTCCGGCTTTGACCTCTTGCCCCCAGAAGCGCGGCGTCTGCACGCGCGTCTACACCACGACGCCGAAGAAGCCGAACTCGGCGCTCCGCAAGGTCTGTCGCGTCCGTCTCACCAACGGCTTCGAAGTCACCAGCTACATCGGCGGCGAAGGCCACAACCTGCAGGAACACTCCGTCGTGATGATCCGCGGCGGCCGCGTCAAGGATCTTCCGGGTGTGCGCTATCACACGGTGCGTGGCGCGCTCGACTGCGCCGGCATCGACAAGCGCCGCCAGAGCCGTTCGAAGTACGGCGCGAAGCGTCCCAAGGAAGGCGGCGGTGCCGCTGCAGCCGCCAAGAAGAAGTAAGCGAGAAAAGACATGTCCCGTCGCCGCAAGCCTGTAATCCGCACCATCCTGCCGGACCCGAAGTACAAGAATCTGGTCGTCACCAAGTTCATGAACATGGTGATGGAGGATGGCAAGAAGTCGGTTGCCGAGAAGATCGTCTACGGCGCGCTCGGCCAGATCGCGACCAAGAAGAAGACCGAAGAGCCCGCAGCCGTGCTGCAGGCGGCGTTCGACAACGTCGCGCCGTCGGTCGAGGTCAAGTCCCGCCGAGTGGGCGGTGCGACCTATCAGGTGCCGGTCGAAGTCCGTGCCGTTCGTCGTGTCACCCTGGCGATGCGCTGGGTGATCGAAGCCGCCTCCAAGCGCGGCGAGAAGTCCATGGCAGATCGCATCGCGGGAGAGTTGCTGGACGCTTCCGAACACCGTGGTGCCGCCGTCAAGAAGCGCGAAGACACGCACAAGATGGCCGAGGCCAACAAGGCCTTCGCCCACTTCCGCTGGTAGTCGTCTTCCGCTTCGTCAAACCGGTCTGGTAAGGGGCCCAGCCGGCCCCATATTCCCGACCCGCAACGCCATCGAGCTTCGCCATGCCCCGCACTACTCCCATCGAGCGCTACCGCAACATCGGTATTTCCGCTCACATCGACGCCGGCAAGACCACGACCACCGAGCGCGTCCTGTTCTATACGGGCGTGAACCACAAGCTGGGCGAGGTGCACAACGGCGCCGCGACCACTGACTGGATGGAGCAGGAGCAGGAGCGCGGCATCACGATCACGTCGGCGGCCGTGACGACGTTCTGGAAGGGCATGGGCAACCAGTTCGACCAGCACCGCATCAACATCATCGACACCCCGGGCCACGTCGACTTCACGATCGAAGTCGAGCGTTCCATGCGCGTGCTCGACGGCGCCTGCATGCTGTACTGCGCCGTCGGCGGCGTTCAGCCGCAGTCCGAGACCGTGTGGCGCCAGGCCACCAAGTACAAGGTTCCGCGCCTCGCGTTCGTCAACAAGATGGACCGCACGGGCGCCGATTTCTTCAAGGTCGTCAAGCAGATGAAGGACAAGCTCCGGGCCAACCCGGTGCCGATCCAGATTCCGATCGGCGCCGAGGAAAAGTTCCAGGGCGTGGTCGACCTCGTCAAGATGAAGGCGATCATCTGGAGCGAAGCCGACAAGGGCGTGACGTTCACCTATGGCGAAATTCCGGCCGATCTGGTCGAGACCGCCAAGAAGTGGCGCGAGAACATGGTCGAAGCCGCGGCGGAAGCCAGCGAAGACCTGATGAACAAGTACCTCGAGACCGGCGATCTCGACGAAGAAGAGCTCAAGGGCGCGCTGCGCAAGCGCACGCTGGCGCTCGAAATCTTTCCGATGCTCTGCGGCTCGGCGTTCAAGAACAAGGGTGTGCAGGCGATGCTCGACGCGGTCGTCGAGTACCTGCCGGCGCCCACCGACGTGGCCTCCACCGAGGCGCACGACGTCGACGATTACGAAAAGATCATCGAGCGCAAGGCCGATGACGCGGAGCCGTTCTCGGCCCTCGCGTTCAAGATCATGACCGACAAGTACGTCGGTGCCCTGACGTTCATCCGTGTGTACTCGGGCACCCTCAAGCAGGGCGACTCGGTCTACAACTCGCGCAATGGCAAGAACGAGCGCATCGGCCGTCTCGTGCAGATGCATGCCAACGAGCAGAAGGCGATCGACGAAGTGCGCGCCGGCGACATCGCCGCCTGCGTCGGCCTCAAGGACGTCTACACGGGCACCACGCTGGCCGACCTGAACAAGCCGGTCGTGCTCGAGCGCATGGTGTTCCCGGAGCCGGTCATCAGCCAGGCCGTCGAGCCCAAGACCAAGGCCGACCAGGAGAAGATGGGCATCGCGCTGTCGCGCCTGGCCCAGGAAGATCCTTCGTTCCGCGTCCACACCGACGAGGAAACGGCCCAGACGATCATGTCGGGCATGGGCGAACTTCACCTGGAAATCCTCGTCGACCGCATGAAGCGCGAGTACGGCGTGGAAGCCAACGTCGGTGCGCCGCAGGTGGCCTATCGCGAGACCATCCGCAAGAGCGTCGAGCAGGAAGGCAAGTACGCCAAGCAGTCGGGCGGCAAGGGCCAGTTCGGCCACGTCTGGCTGCGCATCGAACCCAACGAGACCGGCAAGGGCTACGAGTTCCTCAACGAGATCGTCGGCGGTGCCGTGCCCAAGGAATTCATCCCGGCCGTCGACAAGGGTCTGCGCGACGCCATCAAGACCGGCGTGCTCGCGGGCTACCCGGTGGTCGACGTCAAGATCGCGCTGACCGACGGCTCGTATCACGAAGTCGACTCCTCGGAAATCGCGTTCCGCGTCGCCGCGTCGATGGCCTTCAAGGAAGGCTGCCAGAAGGCCAACCCGGTCGTGCTCGAACCGATCATGGCGGTCGAGGTCGAGACGCCGGAGGACTACACCGGCGACGTCATCGGCGACCTCAATCGTCGTCGCGGCGTGATCCTGGGCATGGAAGACAACTTCGGCGCCAAGCTGGTCACCGCCGAGATTCCGCTCGCGGAAATGTTCGGCTACTCCACGACGCTGCGCTCGATGAGCCAGGGTCGCGCGACGTACACGATGGAATTCAAGAAGTATCAGGAAGCACCGCGTAACGTCACCGAAACGCTGGTGAAGAAGAAGTAACCCCACATTCAAAACGATCTGGAATAAGGAACCGAGGTACTCAACATGGCCAAGGAAAAATTCGAGCGCGTCAAGCCGCATGTGAACGTGGGGACGATTGGTCACGTGGACCATGGCAAGACGACGACGACGGCGGCTTTGAC
>NZ_JAJFBP010000060.1 GCF_020697055.1 Panacagrimonas sp.
CTGCGACCACGTCACGATCCGCAACAACCGCTCATGGGACAACGCGGGCAACGGCGTGATGCTGCATCGCTCGTCGGACGATGGGCTGGTCGAAGGCAATGATCTGCGCCGCAACGGCGACAGCGGCGTGGCGATCTTCGCCTCCAATCGCAGCACCATTCGCGACAACCTCGTCCTCGACAACGCCAAGGCCGGCATCCGCTTCTCGATGGGCGCCAACGACAGCTACGTCGAGAACAACGAGATCGCCGGCAGCGGCCAATACGGCTTCTACTTCTACATCGGCACCGACGTGCCCGAGCCCGGCAGTGACGGCCGCAATCGCCGCAACGTGTTCGTCGACAACCTCGTCCGCGACGGGATCGGACCGGACGCGATCAAGGCGACCGACGCAGACGAGAGCCGTTTCATCGGAAACCGCTTCGTCGGCACCGGGCTGGTGCTGCGCTTCATCCGCTCTGCGGCCACCGAGATGATCGACAACACCGTTCCGCGCGATGCCGTCGTGCGCCTCACCGGTTCGAGCAGCGTCACCAGCGACGCCTACTTCGAGACCCAGCCGTTCCTGCGCCTGGCCTTCGACGGTCCGGCCAAGGCGGTCTTCGCCGATGCGGCGCACGCGGTGTTCGACGTGCCGGAATCCATCGCCAGCATCGACGACCGCCAGCGCAGCACGATGACCCTGCTGCCGGCGCAGACGGGTGCCGACACCCAGGTCTACACGCGCAACATGACCGCCGTGCCCAGCATCGGAACCACGCAGGTGAAAGTGTCGCAGTGGCAGACCAGCGGTACGCGCGCCAAGGGCTGGAGCGGGCGCGTGACCTCGGCCAGCGCCAAGGTGAACTACGCGGTGGGCGACCTGTCTCCGGGCGTGCGCTACGCCGTGTCCGCCGACGGCACGCCCGTAGGCAGCTTCACCGCCGACGCGCAGGGGCGCATCGCATTCGTTCATTCGCCGGGCGTCACCGCATGGCGGGCGTTCACGGTCGCCCCCGGGTAATGCGATCCGGCTGGAAAAAGAAGCGATTGAACGCTAAGGCGCAGAGGACGCAAGGCAACGAACTCGACAAAATCTCTGCGGCCTTTGCGCCGTTGCGTGGAAGTCGTTTCGGATGGCCGCCCACCGGGTAAGCTGCGCGCCGGGCGCGGTCGCCCGGAGAGCCTCCCTTGAAGTCCTACCAATCCGATTTCCTCGCACTCGCGATCGAACACGGCGTGCTGCGTTTCGGCGAGTTCACCCTCAAGTCCGGCCGCGTCAGCCCTTATTTCTTCAACCTCGGACGCATCAGCTCGGGCGCCGCGATGCTGCGCTTGTCGCGCGCCTACGCGGCGGCGCTACAGGCCAGCGACCTGTCGTTCGACATGCTGTTCGGCCCCGCCTACAAGGGCATTCCGCTGGCCGCCACCGTTGCCTGTGCGCTCGCCGAAGCCGGCCACGATCTGCCCTATGCGTACAACCGCAAGGAAGCCAAGGACCACGGCGAGGGCGGCACGCTGGTGGGCGCCGAGCCGCGCGGCCGCGTCGTGATCGTCGACGACGTGCTCACCGCCGGAACCGCGCTGCGCGAAGCGATCAGCTTGTTGCGCGCGGCCGGCGCCACGCCGGTCGCGGCGCTGGTGGCCCTCGACCGCCAGGAAGTCG
Organism: Panacagrimonas sp.; assembly: GCF_020697055.1. Taxonomy (GTDB): domain Bacteria; phylum Pseudomonadota; class Gammaproteobacteria; order Nevskiales; family Nevskiaceae; genus Panacagrimonas. Next base: position 1,646 of record NZ_JAJFBP010000060.1, read on the forward strand.
GACCCAACGGCCGGTCGGCCGTCGCCGAGCTGGAACGCGAAAGCGGCGTGCGGGTCGTTCCGCTGGTCACCGTGGCCGACGTGATGACCTATCTGGGCCGTCAGCCGGAGCACGCGGCCACGCTCGTCGCCATGCGCAACTACCAGGCGCGCTACGGCGTACACTAATTTCGTTGCCGCTTGGCCACGCTGCCATACGAAGAGAACGAATGGACGGAGACCCTCGCCGGAATGCAGGTCGGCTCGTGCTGGTCGCGACGTTGGCGCTTCTGGGAACCGGCCTGACCCAGGCACAGACACCCCCCAAAGCCGGCAGCACGCGCATGGTCTGCTGGCACGACGATGCGGGCCGCAAGGCCTGCGGCGATTCGGTTCCGGCCAAGTACGCCGATCGCCAGCGCAGCGTGCTCGACGGATCGGGCCGCACGATCAAGGTGATTCCGGGCGCACTCACGCCCGCACAGCGGGCCGAACAGGAGGCCAAGGCGCGCGAACTGGCGGTGTTGCAGCAGGCCGCCGATCAACGCGCCGCATACGAGCGCGCCTTGATGGCAACCTACTCGAAGCCGGAGGACCTGGCCGAACTGCGTAACGATCGCCTCGAGGCACTGGACACGCGGATCTCGCTGGCCGAGGCCGGACTCCAGCGTGACTCGGTCAGCCTCGCCGAACTGCGTTCGCGCCTGCCCGGCGAAGGCTCCAGCGAAAAGCCCGCGCCCCGGCTGCTCAATCAGATCAAAGGCTTCGAGGAGTCGGTGACCGACTCGCAACGTGCGCTGGGCGACCTGCGCCGGGACCGCGAGAACCTCTGCAACACGTTCGCGCGCGACATCCAGCGTTTCCAGGAACTCAAGACCGGATCGGTCACCTACCAGAGCGCCTGCCCGGCTCCGGGCTCGCTCGACACCGCAGCCGCCACGGCCAGCAACAACGACACGGTCAAGCTGCAGCCGAAGCCGAAGCCGAAGTAGAGCCGCGCCGCGGCGATCAGCCGCGGATCAGCGTGCCGACGCCTGCGTCGGTGAACAGTTCGAGCAGCACCGCGTGCTCGACGCGGCCGTCGATGATCACGGCGTTGCGCACCCCGCTGTTGACCGAATCCAGCGCGTAGCGAACCTTGGGCACCATACCGCCGGAAATCGTGCCGTCGGCGATCAGATCCTCGACTTCCTGCACCGTCAGTCCGGTGAGCACCGCGCCGGCCTTGTCGAGCACGCCCGCCGCGTTGGTCAGGAACATGATCTTCTCGGCCTGCAGCACCGCGGCCAGCTTGCCCGCCGCGACATCGGCGTTGATGTTGAACGCCTCGCCGTGCTCGCCCACGCCGATGGGCGCGATCACCGGGATGAAGCCGCCGGCCTCGAGATGCGTGATCACGCGCGGATCGATCTTCTCGACCTCGCCGACCTGACCGATGTCCTGGCCGCTGGAGAGCGTCATCTTGCGCGCCCGGATCATCGAGCCGTCCTTGCCGGTCAGGCCCACCGCGCGTCCGCCCTGCTGGTTGATGGCGGCGACCACGGCCTTGTTCACGAGGCCGCCGAGCATCATCTCGACGACCTCCATGGTTTCGTCGTCGGTCACGCGCATGCCTTCGACGAACTCGCTCTTCTTGCCCAACCGTTCGAGGTGCGAGCCGATCTGTGGCCCGGCGCCATGCACCACCACCGGGTTCATGCCGACCAGCTTCATCAGCACGATGTCGCGCGCGAACGACGCGATCATCGTGTCGTCCTTCATCGCGTTGCCGCCGTACTTGACGACGATGGTCTTGCCCGAGAAGCGGCGGATGTACGGCAGCGCCTCGGTCAGCACGTGGGCGATGTCGTGGGCGGAGGCGAGGTCGATTGGCATCGGCGGATTTTAGGGCGTTCGGCGTTCCGCCGTGCCCTCTCCAGCACGCGGGAGCAGGTATAAATCGGCATGGACCCCACCCGCCGACGCCTGCTCACCGCACCGGCCGCGCTCGCCGCCGGCACCGTCGCAGCGCGTTCTCCGCCCGAACCGGCCGAGCCGGTCGAGGTCGACGTGGTCGTCGTCGGCGCCGGCATCGCCGGGCTGGTCGCGGCACGCGAACTGGTCAAGGCCGGCCGTTCGGTGATGGTCGTCGAGGCGCGCGACCGCGTCGGCGGCCGCACCTGGAGCCACGAGGTCGCGCCCGGCGTGTTCGCCGAACTCGGCGGAACCTGGGTCGGGCCGACGCAGGATCGCGTGCTGGCGCTGATCGACGATCTCGGCCTCAACCTGTTCGACCAGTTCACGGACGGCCAGACCGTGTACGTCGCGCGCGGCGAACGCAGCACGTTCCGGGAGAAACCGCCGTTCGGGGCCGCACCGCCCGATCCATTGATCGTCCCGGATCTGGCGGTTATCAACGCATGGATCGATCGCCTTGCGCGAAAGGTGCCCGTCGGCGCGCCGTGGAAGGCCGAAGACGCCGCGGCACTCGATCGCCAGACGCTGGAGAGCTGGCTGCGACCGCGCACGCTCAACCTGCTCGGCCAGAGCCAGAAGAACCTCTCCGCCGCATTCGAGGCGCTGTTCGGCGCCGAGGCGCGCGAGATGTCGGCGCTGTTCTTCCTGCACTACGTCGCCTGTGCCGGCACACAGGGAATGCCGGGTTCGTTCGAGCGCCTGCTCAACACGCGGGCCGGCGCGCAGGAACGCAAGATCGTCGAAGGCGCGCAGTCGATCTGCACGCGCATCGCCGCGGAGCTCGGCGCCGCGCGTCTGCGGCTGTCGTCCCCGGTCGAGCACATCGCGCAGAACGACAGCGGCGTGAACGTCATCGGGCGTCATTACGTGGTGCGCGGCAAGCGCGCGATCGTCGCTGTTCCACCCACGCTCGCCGGCCGCATCCGCTACGAACCGGCGCTGCCGGTCGAGCGCGACCAGTTCACGCAGCGCCTGGGCATGGGCTGGCTGATCAAGTGCGAGGCGGTGTACGACTCGCCGTTCTGGCGCGCCGAGGGCCTCAACGGATCGGCCGTGATCAACGAAGGGCCGGCGCGCAGCGTCTTCGACATGTCGCCGCCTGATGCCAGCCGCGGCATGCTGCTGGGCTTCGTCGGCGGCGACGCCGCCCGCAGCGTCGCCCACACGCCCGAGGCGCTGCGCCGTGCGGTGATCGACAACTTCGTGACCTGCTTCGGCGAAAAGGCGCGCGAGGTGCGCGAGTGGTACGTCGCGGACTGGGGTCGCGAGGAATGGACCCGCGGCTGTCCGACCGCCATCGCTCCGCCCGGCCTGCTGACGGCCTACGGCCCGGCGCTCGCGGCGCCGGTCGGACGCATCCACTGGGCCGGAACCGAGACCGCCGGCTACTGGACCGGCTACATGGACGGTGCCGTGCGCAGCGGCCAGCGCGCCGTCGGCGAAGTTCTCGCGGCGACCTAGCGGTCGCCCGGATTGCGAGCACGGCGTTCGGGGACAAGCATCCAGACGCGCGGCTCGCGCGTCTCTGCATGGGGAATCCGTCATGAAGCTCTACAACTGGCAGTTCGCGCCCAACTGCCGCCGCGTGCGCATGTTCGTGCTGGAAAAGGGCCTCGACCTGCCGTCGATCGAAGAAGTGATCGGCAGCGGCCTGCGCCTGCTGCCGCAATACATCGAGACGTGGCCGCACGCGATGGTGCCGATGCTCGAGCTCGACGACGGCACGCGCATCGGCGAGGCGATGGCGATCTGCCGCTACTTCGAGGACGAATTCCCCGATCCCAACCTGATGGGCCGCGATGGCCGCGAGAAGGGAACCATCGAGATGTGGGAACGCCGCGCCTACGACGAATGCATGATCGGCACCGCCGAGGTGTTCCGGAACTCGCATCCGGAGTTCGTGGATCGCGGCATTCCCGGCACCACCGCCAAGGTTCCGCAGATTCCGGCGCTGATCGAGCGCGGCAAGGGCCGCGTCGCGCGCTACTACCAGAAGATGCAGGATCAGCTGCGCGAAAACCGCTTCGTCGCGGGCAATCGCTTCTCGGTGGCCGATATCACCACGCTGTGCGCGATCGACTTCGCGCGCGCCGTCGACATGTCGATCCCGTCCGACTGCCCCGACGTCGCACGCTGGCATACCGAGATTTCCGCGCGCTCCAGCGCGGCCCGCAGCGTCTGACGACCATGGACGCGATGATCTCGCTCGCCGGCAAACGGATCCTGCTGACGCAGGCGCAGGACTTCATGGGGCCGACGCTGGTCCCGCTGTTGACGAAGTTCGGCGCCGCCGTCGTGACGGACGATCGACCGCTGATCGATCCGGATCTGCCGGCGCAGCTGGTACGCGATGCCGGCAGGGTCGACGTGCTGATCGCGCACCTGGGCGCGCCCGCGCCGAGCACGCCGGCCCACGAAGTGGGCGAGGACGAGTGGCGCCTGATGTTCTCGGCGATGGTCGATCCGCTGCCACGCCTGGCGCGCGCGGTGCTGCCGCAGATGATCGAACGCCGCAGCGGCAAGATCCTGGTGATGGGCAGCGCCTCGGCGCTGCGAGGCATGAAGCGGGCGTCAGCCTACAGCGCCGCCCGCGGCGCACAGCTGGCGTGGGCGCAGGCGGTGGGCATCGAGATGGCGCCGCACCAGGTGCAGGTCAACGCCATCGCGCAGAACCTCGTCGACAACGTCACGTACTTCCCGCCCGAGGTGCAGGCGAATCCGAGATTCAAGGAGCGCATCAGGTGGGAGATGCCGCTCGGCCGCCTGGTGTCGGCGCAGGAAGACTCGATGTTCGCGGCCTACCTGTGCAGCGACGCGGCGAACTGTTTCGTCGGTCAGGTTTTCCCTGTATGCGGCGGCTGGGTGCCGCGATAGACGTCACTTCGGGGTGACGTTTTGTGTCGACGTGGACAGGCGCTGTCGCCTGCGTCAGCTCTCGATCGGTAGCTCCAAAGCGCGCAGAAGGCCTTTTTTCAGGCACTTGAGACCGTTCGCGCGCTGAAAACGACCGCTTGGCATTGCCGTTGCGCCGTCATGTTTTTGACGGCATTTCTTTGACGGCACTACCTCGAGGCACCACGGTCATGTTGACGCTGCGCTCCCTTCGCTTCTCCAGCCTCTGTCTGGCTTTCTCCCTGGCGATCACCGGATGCGGTGGCGGTGGCGGCGGCGGCGGTGGCAGCAAGGACGGTCCCGGACCGGTCGATCCCAAGCCGCTGGCCGAACTCGTCTCGATCGAGGTCACCCCGGCCGACGCTTCGCTGCCCGCGGGCGTGAGCCAGCAGTACACCGCCACCGGCCTGTATTCGGACAGCACCTCGGACGACATCACCGCCGACGTCAGCTGGTCGAGCGCCGATTCGGACATCGCATCGGTCGACGCCGCGGGCATCGTCACGGGCGAAACGGCCGGCGGCCCGGTCGACATCCGCGCGTCGCTCGACGGCATCACCGGCAAGACCGCCGTGACCGTCAGTAACGCGCGATTGGATTCGATCAACGTCACGCCGCCCACTGCCTCGGTACCCGCGGGTCTGACGCAGAAATTCACGGCTACCGGCAGCTATTCCGACGGCAGCACGCTCGACATCAGCAACCTGGTCTCATGGTCCTCGTCGTACGCCGCCGTCGCGACGATCAATTCGACCGGCCTTGCGACCGCGAAGGTGAAAAGCGCCGGCATCACAATCACGGCCACGCTGGGTGCCAAGAGCGATACCGCGAACCTGGTCGTCACCGACGCCACGCTCAAGTCGATCGACATCACGACGTCCAAATCGAGCGTCGCCGCGGGTTACAAGACGCAGTACACGGCCACCGCGCTGTACTCCAACGGCAAGACCGTCAATGTGACCAATACCGCGACGTGGTC
>NZ_JAJFBP010000043.1 GCF_020697055.1 Panacagrimonas sp.
CCCAACTTAATGATGGCAACTAAGGGCAAGGGTTGCGCTCGTTGCGGGACTTAACCCAACATCTCACGACACGAGCTGACGACAGCCATGCAGCACCTGTGTTCGAGTTCCCGAAGGCACCCCCGCATCTCTGCAGGGTTCTCGACATGTCAAGACCAGGTAAGGTTCTTCGCGTTGCATCGAATTAAACCACATACTCCACCGCTTGTGCGGGCCCCCGTCAATTCCTTTGAGTTTCAACCTTGCGGCCGTACTCCCCAGGCGGAGAACTTAGCGCGTTAGCTTCGACACCGATTCGCAGAGCAAACCGACGTCAAGTTCTCATCGTTTACGGCGTGGACTACCAGGGTATCTAATCCTGTTTGCTCCCCACGCTTTCGTGTCTCAGCGTCAGTACAGGCCCAGGCGGTTGCCTTCGCCATCGGTGTTCCTCCGGATATCTACGCATTTCACCGCTACACCCGGAATTCCGCCGCCCTCTACCGTACTCTAGCTCGCCAGTATCGAATGCAATTCCTAGGTTGAGCCCAGGGCTTTCACATCCGACTTAACGAACCGCCTACACACGCTTTACGCCCAGTAAATCCGATTAACGCTAGCACCCTCTGTATTACCGCGGCTGCTGGCACAGAGTTAGCCGGTGCTTATTCCGCTGGTACCGTCAAGGCTTCACGTATTAGGTGAAGCTTTTTCTTCCCAGCCTAAAGTGCTTTACAACCCGAAGGCCTTCTTCACACACGCGGCATTGCTGGATCAGGCTTTCGCCCATTGTCCAATATTCCCCACTGCTGCCTCCCGTAGGAGTCCGGACCGTGTCTCAGTTCCGGTGTGACTGATCGTCCTCTCAGACCAGTTACGGATCGTCGCCTTGGTAGGCCATTACCCTACCAACTAGCTAATCCGACATAGGCTTCTCTAAAGGCGCAAGGTCTTGCGATCCCCTGCTTTGGTCTTGCGACATCATGCGGTATTAAACCGAGTTTCCCCGGACTATCCCCCACCTAAAGGCAAATTCCTATGTATTCCTCACCCGTCCGCCACTAGTTGTATTGCTACAACCCGTTCGACTTGCATGTGTTAGGCATGCCGCCAGCGTTCAATCTGAGCCAGGATCAAACTCTCCAATTGAAAACAATACTTCGATTGGATCGCATCGTCGCCGCACAAGGCGGCTTCCGATGCTTTGAGTTATCAAACTGAGCTCATGTACAAATCCCTGAATAAATCAGGAATGGGCTCGTATTGATACTCATATGTCACATGGCTTCGCCACGTACACAGGAGCACCCACACAAATCACTTGCTGTCTTTTTAAGGAACTGGCTGAGCGGCTTCGCTTTTCTTCGGAGCCGTCAGCGGGGAGGCGCATTCTACGTAGGGGCGGAGGTGTGTCAACACTACTGCCGTGGCATTGCTGTAAGTGGTGGAAAAATCAGCGATTGTTGTTGTTTGAGCGGGTCTCCTCACCCCTCGATGCGCTTTTCCGCTGTAGTCGACCCACTCCAACGGGCCGTTTTGGCCTTTTTTCTTGGGCGGTAACGTCGAACCAGCCGGTAAGCTGAACCGTCAGCTTGGAGATCTCCTGATGCGTCGGACCAAGATTGTCGCAACGCTGGGGCCCTCGACCGACCCGCCGGCCACCCTTCGACGCGTACTCGGCGCGGGTGTCGACGTAGTCCGGCTCAATTTTTCCCACGGGAAAGCCCAAGACCACGTCGACCGGGCGGCCGCGGTTCGCGAACACGGCGCAGCATTGGGCCGCGACATCGGGGTGCTATGCGATCTACAGGGGCCGAAGATCCGCATCGAAAGCTTCGCAGGAGGGCCGATCGAACTGGTCGAAGGGCAAGGATTCACTCTCGATACGGAGATGGCTCGTGACGCGGGCGATCAAAGCGCCGTTGGCTGCGCTTATGTCGATCTGCCGCGCGACGTCGTCGCCGGCGACATCCTGCTGCTGAATGACGGCGCGATCGTCTTGAAGGTTCATCGCGTATCTCCTACGCGGGTGGAGACCCAGGTTCAGGTCGGCGGCCAGTTGGGCAATCGCAAGGGCATCAACCGCCTGGGCGGCGGACTGTCCGCGGCAGCGCTGACCGACAAAGACCGGGAAGACATTCTTCACGCCGTCGCACTCGAAGCTGACTACATCGCGGTTTCTTTCCCTCGCACGGCCGAAGACATGGCAGACGCGCGTCGATTGGTACGGGATGCGGGAGGGCATGCGCTCCTTGTAGCCAAGATCGAACGCGCGGAGGCCCTTTCAAATCTCGACAACCTGATTGAGGCGAGCGACGCCGTCATGGTCGCGCGTGGCGACCTCGGAGTGGAAATCGGAGACGCCGAGCTGCCGGGCTGGCAAAAGCGGATCATCGCGGCGGCTCGGGAGCGCAATCGTCTCGTGATCACCGCGACCCAGATGATGGAATCGATGATCCTGAGTCCGATCCCCACACGTGCTGAAGTTCTAGACGTCGCGAATGCCGTACTCGACGGCACCGACGCCGTGATGCTCTCGGCCGAAACGGCCTCGGGCAAGCACCCGGTCAAAGTCGTGGAAGCGATGGCACGCGTCTGCATCGGCGCGGAAGCGCATCTAAACCTACGACCGGATCGCGTCCGTCGTCGTACCGGGGGACATTTCGAGCGCACGGATGAGGCGATCGCCATGGCCACGACGTGGACGGCCGATCAGATGCACGCGAAGGCAATCATCTCGCTGACGGAATCAGGATCGTCCGCGCTCATGATGTCGCGGTCGGAGACCGAGATACCCATCTATGCATTGACCCAGCACGAACGCACACGTCGGCGCATGACGCTTTGTCGTGACGTCTACCCGATCGCGTTCACGCCTACGCGTCTGGACACATTGGCGCCCGTACGCGAGTCGATCTCGTGCCTCGTGGAACGAGGCGTACTGGCCAATGGCGACCGCGTTCTCGTCACGAAGGGCGACTTCACCGGCCCTGGCGGAACCAACGCGATGAAGATCGTAACCGTCGGTGAACTCCCTTCGACCGACTAAGAGAGCGCACATGCCTGCCTCGCCGTTCCTCTGCATTGGCCATCGCGGCGCGCGCGGACACGCCCCCGAAAACACCCTGTTGTCGATCGACACCGGGATCCGGCTGGGGGCGGACATGATCGAATTCGACGTCCAGCGATGCGAGGACCAACTGGTCGTGATCCACGACCCTCGACTGGAGCGAACGACGACCGGGCAAGGAAGGGTCGAGGACGTTCGATTCGATTATCTGCGCAGCCTGGACGCGGGGCAGGGGCAGCAGGTCCCGACGCTGCAGGAAGTGCTCGATCTGGTGGAAGCGCGTGTATCGCTCAATATCGAGGTCAAGAGCGCTGGCGGTACGGCCACGCGCATTGCAACAGTGCTTCGCGAGGCCTTAGCGGAGGGATGGCGCCCCTCGCAGTTTCTTGTTTCGTCGTTTCACCTGCCCGAGCTCTACGAATTCAAGCAGGCCGCACCGGAAATTCCCGTGGCCGCGCTCGTATGCGGCGTTCCGCTCGACTGGGCCGGTTGTGCCGTCGAGCTGGGCGCGCAAGCGCTGAACATTTCGGCGGAGTTCGCCGACACGCGTCTGCTTCACGACGCGCATTCGCGCGGGCTGAAAGTTTATGTCTATACCGTCAATCATCCCGATGACATGCAGCGGTTGCACGCGGCTGGATTTGACGGTGTTTTCAGCGATTACCCCGACCGCGTCATCGCAAACCGCTGAACAGCCGAGCCACGACGATCAGGGCGCATGCGCTTTGGCAAAACGGGCCGATAGCGATTCCGGCTTCGAGGGTGCGCCGATATAAACCACGGCATGCCCGGTCGCATCGGTTTCATGGAACCCGCTCGCGGTGCCCGCCATCTTGAACGCTTCTACGTCCTTCCACGACGAGAACACGTAGGACGTGTCGTTCTGGATCACGAGGCCGAAGAAATCCTTGTCCAGCCCTCGTAGCTTGCCCTCGTACATCTTCTGGGCAGCGCCTTGGGTCTTCGGATCCTTCTCCAGCATTTTGGCTTCGTTCTTGATTAGCCCGTAGACGATTGTCCTGCCGTCAGGCCCGCCACCGATCTTCTTGGTGCTCAGGACCACCTCGTTGGTCTTCAGGTAAGTGTTGTAGTCCTTCGAATCACTCAACACATAGATGCGGCCGTCGCGTTCGAATTCGTAATAGTCCTCGTTGTTGAGAACCTCGGCGAGGCGTTTGATCTCCAGTTCCCTGTCGTACGCCTTCTCGGCTTCGGCACCCATCCAGCCTCCTGTTACGGCGCAACCCGACAGCAAAACGAACATGGCCGCCAACACCGCGCCCACATATGTCTTTTTCACGCGCGATCTCCCTGATCCACTCAACGTCGACACGATGCCTGACGGTCATTGCAACTTGGTTACAGCACTGAAGTGCAGTCGTTAATCCGACACAGCGCATGGGTTAAGGTGCACACTCCCAGTCCCATCGCCGCAGGAGGCTGCATGGAAGCCCCGGCCAGACACGAATTCCAACCCGCGGATCTGTACATCAATCGCGAACTTTCGCTGCTCGAGTTCAATCGGAGAGTTCTGGAGCAGGCCAAGGACGAAACCGTTCCATTGCTGGAACGCCTGCGCTTCCTTTGTATCTCGAGTTCGAACCTCGACGAGTTCTTCGAGATCCGCGTAGCTGGAACTCAGCAGATGGCGGATTCGCCCACGCCTCAGCGTGGATCCGACGGAATGGCGCCGCAGGAACTGCTGGTGGCTATCAGCGAGCGAGCGCACGCTCTGGTCGAGGAGCAGTATCGCGTCTTCAACGACGTGATCGTCCCTGCGCTTGAAAAAGAGCGTATCCGTTTCTTGCGCCGCGCCGAGTGGACGGCTGAGCAGGATGCCTGGTTGAAGAACTATTTCGGTAACGAACTTGCGCCTGTCCTATCCCCGATCGGCCTGGATCCCGCACATCCGTTTCCTCGCATTCTCAATAAGTCGCTCAATTTCATCGTCTCGTTATCCGGAAAGGATGCATTTGGCCGAAACACTGGCTTGGCGGTGGTTCAGGCCCCTCGTGCGCTGCCGCGACTGATCCAGCTTCCGCGCGAAATTGCTGGCTCTGGTCCGCACGATTTCGTTTTTCTCTCCAGCGTGATGCACGCATATGTCGACGAACTGTTTCCGGGGATGGAGGCGAGCGGATGCTATCAATTTCGCGTGACGCGCAATTCGGAATTGTTCGTTGACGAAGAAGAAGCGAAGGATCTGGCGGAGGCGCTCGAAGACGAACTGTCGCAACGTCAATGGGGCGATACGGTGCGTCTGGAAGTGGCACACAACTGCCCCGAGGTCATGTGGCAGCACCTGATGCACGAGATGCAGCTCACGCCGGGAGACGTCTATCAGGTAAACGGGCCGGTCAATCTCATGCGACTGATGACGATTCCCGACCTCGTCGATCGTCCCGATCTGAAGTACGCCCCCTTCACCCAGAAGATCCCCAAAGCGCTGACCGGCGACCTTTTTGCCGCGATCCGCGAGCGCGACCAGCTACTGCACCATCCGTACGATTCGTTCATGCCGGTGGTGGAGTTCCTCCGACAGGCGGCGAAGGATCCGAAGGTCCTCGCCATCAAACAGACGCTGTACCGGACCGGCGCAAAATCCCCGGTCGTCGATGCGCTGGTCGAGGCGGCCAAGAATGGCAAGGAAGTCACCGTCGTGGTGGAACTGCGGGCCCGATTCGACGAGGCCGATAACATCGACCTGGCCGAAAAGCTGCAGGATGTCGGGGCGCACGTGGTTTATGGCGTGGTGGGGTACAAGACCCACGCGAAGATGTGCCTCGTGATCCGTCGCGAGGACAACGGCTTGAAGAATTACGTTCACCTCGGCACCGGCAACTATCACTTGCGCACGGCGCGCCAGTACACCGATTACGGTCTGTTCACTGCGGATGCCGAGATCTGCAAGGACGTGCACGCCGTCTTTCTACAGCTCACCTCGCTCGGCAAAGTGATCAAGCTGCACGCGCTGCTGCAGTCGCCCTTCACGCTGGTGAAGGGAGTGCACGATCGGATCGATCGCGAGGCCGAAGCAGCGCGTAAGGGCAAGCCGGCCCGAATCGTCGCCAAGATGAACTCGCTTGTGGAACCCGAGATCATCAGCCGCCTGTATGCGGCGTCGCAGGCCGGCGTGGAGATCGATCTGATCGTGCGCGGCATGTGCTCGCTGCGACCAGGCGTCCCGGGCCTCTCGGAGAATATCCGCGTGCGCTCCGTGATCGGCCGCTTCCTGGAGCACCATCGCGTGTTCTGCTTCCATCACGAGGGCACGCCCGAAGTCTGGCTTTCGAGTGCCGACTGGATGGAGCGGAATCTATTTCGCCGCGTCGAGGTCGCGTTTCCGCTCAAGGACCGCAAGCTCCGTGCTCGCGTGCTCGAGCATCTGGAGGCCTACGTCACCGATACAGCGCAGAGCTGGCTGCTCCAGTCCGACGGCAGCTATGTCCGCGCGGAGTCTCCGACAGCCCGCGGACCGGTCAACAAACCGGTGCAGCTGCGGCTGATGGACGATTGATCGAAGCCGGCGCTCAGCCTCCGGTCGATTTGCGCGCACGGGCGATCGCAGCCCGCACCTGTTCCGGCGACGTCGCCCCGATATGGTTGCGCGCGGCCAGCGAGCCCTGCAGCGTGATGCGCTCGTAGACGTCCGCTTCGATCAGTGGCGAGAAGCCGCGCAGCTCGTCCAGCGACAGGTCCGAAAGTTCGCAGCCCACTACGACAGCCCTGGCCACCGCGGATCCCACCGCGTGGTGCGCGTCGCGGAATGGCAGGCCCTTTTTCACGAGGTAGTCCGCCAGGTCGGTCGCCGTCGAGTAGCCCGCCGCCGCTGCCGCCGCGCAACGATCGCGGCGTACCGCGATGCTCGGCACCAGTTCGCCATAGATGCGCAGGCACGCGGATACCGTGTCGATCGCGTCGAACAGCGGCTCCTTGTCTTCCTGGTTGTCGCGGTTGTACGCCAGCGGCTGCCCCTTCATCAGCACGAGCAGCGCCTGGAGATCGCCGATGACCCGACCCGTCTTTCCACGCACGAGTTCCGGTACGTCCGGATTCTTCTTCTGCGGCATGATCGAGCTGCCGGTGCAGAAGCGATCGGGCAGGGCGACGAAGCCGAACATCGGCGTCGACCAGAGGATCAGTTCCTCGCTCCACCGCGACAGGTGCACCATCAGCAAGCTGGCACACGCGCAGAACTCGATCGCGAAGTCGCGGTCGCTGACCGCATCGAGCGAGTTCTCGGTCACGCCGTCGAACCCGAGCAGCCCGGCCACGAACGCGCGATCGATCGGATACACCGTGCCCGCCAGCGCTGCCGAGCCCAGAGGCAGCACGTTCGTGCGGCGTCGCGCGTCGAGCAGGCGCGATCGATCACGCATCAGCTGCTCGCGCCAGGCGAGCATGTGATGTCCGAACGTCACCGGTTGCGCGACCTGCAGGTGCGTGAACCCCGGCATGACGGTGTCGGCTTCGCGTTCGGCAAGATCGAGCAGCGCCAGCGCCAGTCGATCGATCACGCCCACCAGGTCGTCGATTGCGTCGCGCAGGTAGAGCCGCACATCGGTCGCGACCTGATCGTTGCGCGACCGACCCGTATGCAGCCGTTTGCCCGCCTCGCCGATGCGTCGCGTCAGCTCGGACTCGATGTTCATGTGCACGTCTTCGAGCTGTGACTTCCACTCGAATCGGCCGGCCTCGATTTCCGCGCGAATCGCATCGAGCCCTTCGACGATGGCCTTGGCATCCTCGGCGCCCAGCACGCCCACCTTCTCGAGCATGCGCGCGTGCGCCTGGCTCCCTGCGATGTCCTGCCGATAGAGGCGGCGGTCGAAGCTCACCGACTCGCTGAAGGCCTCCATCAGGTCGGACGTCGACTCGGTGAATCGGCCGCCCCAAAGCTTGCTGTTGCCGCCGCTGCTCATCTGGATCGCATCGCGGGAAAAAGAGGCGCCAATTCTAGCCGTGCGGGCCCTGCAGCATGCAGGATCGACCGCCCCCTAGAATCCGGCCCATGAAGCGCATCGAACCCCAGCGGACCAAACCGCCGAGCCTGATCCCCGATTTCTGCTCGGGACCGGCGCTGCTGATCATGGCGGTGGTCATGGAACTGGTGGCGGTGTGCTTCACGCTGGCCAGCGCCGAACCCGGGACCGACCTGGTCCGCCGCCTGGCCTTGCTGTCCCTCTACCTTCAATGGATCGGCCTGTGCGGCGGGGCGGCGCTGTGCGCCCTTCGCCGCCTGTTCACCGTGGCACGACCCGGCCTGGTGTTCGTGGCCTGCTGGATCACGCTGATCATCATCGTGATGATGCTTTCCAACATCGCCTGGTACCTCGGAACGAGCCCGACCTTCGGCGTGCTGGACCGGGCCATTCCGCGGGTCACCTTCATTCTCAGCCACACCTGCATCGCGGCAATCGTCTCGCTGATGCTGCTGCGCTATTTCTGGACGCGCCACCAGTGGCGCGAACAGGTACACGCGGAGGGCGAGTCGCGCTTCCAGGCGCTGACCGCGCGCATCCGCCCGCATTTCTTCTTCAATGCGCTGAACAGCCTCGCGGCCCTGATCATGATCCGGCCCACGGAGGCCGAGCTGATGGTCGAGGACCTCGCCGACGTCTTCCGCGCCAGTCTCGAGAAAGCCGGGCGCATGGCGCCGCTGGTGGACGAGATCGGGGTGTGCAATGCCTACCTGCGCATCGAGAAGGCGCGGCTTGGCGAGAAGCTCGAGGTGCAGTGGGACGTGCCCGAGAGCCTGTTCAACTGGCCGGTGCCGATGCTGATCATCCAACCTTTGGTCGAAAACGCGGTCTACCACGGCGTGTCCAAGCTCACGAACCAGGGCGTCATTCGCATCACGATCTATCAGGCGCAGCAGACATTGATCATCGAAGTCGAGAACCCGATGCCGCCGGCCGAGACTTCGAAGACGCGGGGCAATCAGATCGCGATCGACAACATTGCGAGTCGCCTCAACCTCATTTACGGTGAACGCGGTAGGCTTGATCTGGGTCCCGATAACGGCGTGTGGCGCGCGCGCTTGTCGATCCCCGAAAAATCCCTGCTGGTGGGAGGAGAGACGTCATGAGGAAAATGCCATGCGCGTTGTGATCGTGGATGACGAGGCTCTGGCACGAGAGCGCCTGAAGCGACTCCTGCAAGAGTTTCCGGGCTACGAGGTCGTGGGCGAGGCGGCCGACGGCGAATCCGCGCTGGACGTGATCGACAACGAGGAGCCCGATCTGGTGCTGCTCGACATCCGCATGGGCGGCGTCGACGGCCTGCACGTGGCGCGCAGCCTCGCCGAATACGATCCGCCGCCCGCCGTGATCTTCACCACGGCCTATTCCGAGCATGCGCTGTCGGCGTTCGACGCCAAGGCATCGGGCTATCTGCTCAAGCCCATCCGCCTGGAGAAGCTCAAGGAGGCGCTGCAGAACGCGCGTCGTCCCACGCGCGCGCAGAAGTCCAAGGCCGGTGCGGGCGGCGGTGACGTCAAACCCAAGCGCGAATTCGTGACCGCGACCACGCGTGAAGGCCTGGTGCGCGTTCCGGCCGAGGACATCGTCTATTTTCTCGCCGACCAGAAATACACCACCGTCTGCCATCTGCACGGCGAGGTCCTGATCGAGGAATCGCTGAAGACGCTCGAGGAGGATTTCGCGCCCTGGTTCCTGCGCGTGCATCGCAAGGCACTGGTCGCGACGCGCTTCATCGCCGGCCTGGAGCGTGACCGCGGCGGCGAACAGCTGCACTGGCTGACGATGAAGCACGCCAGCGATCCGTTGCCGGTGTCGCGTCGGCGCCTGGCCGAAGTGCGGCGCTTCCTCACCGAGAATTCCTGATTGGCGGTATGGGCGGGATGTTGAGGATCGCCACACGCGAGTCGCCGCTGGCGCTCTGGCAGGCCGAGCACGTGCGCGACCGGCTCCAGGCCGCGCATCCGGGCCTCGAAGTCACCTTGGTCCCGATGACCACGCGCGGCGATCAGCTGCTTGGCGCGCCACTCTCCACCGCCGGCGGCAAGGGTCTCTTCGTCAAGGAGCTCGAACAGGCGATGCTCGAGGACCGCGCAGACCTCGCGGTGCATTCCATGAAAGACGTTCCGGCGCGCCAGCCCGAGGGCCTGTCGCTCGTCGCGTTCCTCGAGGGCGAAGACCCGCGCGATGCCTTCGTGTCAAATCACCACGCGAATCTCGATGCGCTGCCCACCGGGGCGAGGGTGGGCACCTCGAGCCTGCGCCGCCAGGCACTGCTGGCGTCGCAGCGGTCCGACCTGAAGATCGGTCTGCTGCGCGGCAATGTCGGCACGCGCCTGCGAAAGCTCGACCAGAACGAATTCGACGCCATCCTGCTGGCCTGCGCAGGCCTTCGCCGCCTGGGGCTGGCCGATCGCATCAGCGAGCCGCTCGACGTCTCGCGCTTCATCCCGGCGATCGGGCAGGGTGTGATCGGCATCGAGGCACGCACCGACGATCAGCGCACGCGCAACCTGCTCTCGGTGCTGCACGACGAAGGATCCGCCAAGCGCTTGGCCGCGGAGCGCGCGCTCAACTCGCGCCTGGGCGGCGCCTGCCAGGTGCCCGTCGCGGGACACGCGGTGATCGACGGCTCGCGCATCTCGCTCAACGCCATGGTCGGTGCGCCCGACGGATCGCGCGTCGTGCGAGGCCACATCGCAGGCCAGACGCGCGACGCGGCCCAGCTGGGCGAAACGCTTGCCGAACAGCTGCTCGGCCAGGGCGCGCGCGAGATCCTCGCGGCGCTCGGCATCAAGGCCTGAGGGCTCATGAACGTGGCGGGGCTGCGCGTGCTGGTCACGCGACCAGCGGCCCAGAGCGGGCCGATCGAGCAACGCCTGCGGGACGCCGGCATGGGCGCCCTGAGCCTGCCTCTGTTCGAGATCGAAACCTGCGGCGACGACGAGGCGCATCGCGCCCGACTCGCCGAGGCCCGCGGCTGCGACGGCTGGATCTTCACCAGCACCAATGCCGCCCACCGCGCCATCGCTCTGGCCCCCCAATCCGGCTGGCCGAACCTGTTCGCGATCGGAGAAGCCACCGCGCGCGTGCTCGCAGAAGCGGGCCACACGGGCGTCCAGCGCCCTGCCGGCGGCAACACCAGCGAGGATCTGCTCGCATTGCCGGACTTGCAGGACGTGTCGCACCGACGCCTGCTGGTCTGCACCGGGGCCGGTGGCCGCGATGCGCTGGCTCCGGAACTTCGGCATCGCGGTGCCGTGGTCGACCGGATCGATCTGTATCGACGCATCGCCGTCGAGCACCCAGAGACGCACGTGCGGGATCTCGCTGGCCGCTGCGATGCGGTGATCTGCACCAGCGGCGAGGGCGTCGCGCGCCTGCACGCGCTGCTGCCGTCGGACATGCGCGCGCGGCTGGAGCGGCGTGTGCTGGTCGTTCCGAGTCAGCGTGTGCTAGAACTCGCGCGCCAACTGGGTTTCACCGAGGTCCGCACGCCATTGAAGACGTCCGACGAAGCCCTGGTCGACTGCCTCGTTCACTGCGATAGAGCGTCGCCATGACGTCGAATCCGGTCGAGCCTGGAATCCCTGTCGCCGGTCCGGATGCCGAAGGCAGCGCATCGTCGGACCCCTTCGTTCCCCCGCCGCCCGCGCCGCGTCGAAGGCGCGCGTGGCCCGTCCTGCTGTTCCTGGTCGTGCTGGCGATCGCAGGCCTCGCGGGATGGCAGTGGTGGGAACAACGCGAACGCAACACGAACCTAGAAGCCGCGCATGCCGCCCGGGTGAACGGCCTGGATGCTCGACTGGAATCGCTCGAGAGCCTCACCGGCGAACAGACCACGCGCCTGGCCGACCAGTCGCGCACGTCGGATCGCAACGGCACCGAGATCGCGGCGCTGAAGTCGCGCATCGAGGACACGCTGACGCTGATGAGCCGCATCAGCGAGGACCTCTCCGGCGGCCGCACACGTTTCCAGCTCGCCGCCATCGAGCACCTGCTGGTGCTGGCCAACGATCAGCTGCTGCTGGAGCGCGACGTGAGGTCCGCGTTGGTGGCGCTCGACTCCGCCGACGCCAGGCTCGCGCAGCTCTCGGATCCGCAGCTGTTTCCAGTGCGCGAGGCGCTGGCCGAGGAGCGCACCGCGCTGCGCGCCGTACCCGTGGCCGATCTGTCGTCGGCCGCGTTGACGCTGTCGAGCCTGATCGGACGCGTGCCGAGCCTGCCACTGCAGTCGCATGCGCCCACGCAGTTCCATTCACCGGACATGCGTGACAGCAGCACCGCCGACGACGCACCCGACGGCTGGCGACGTCTACTTGCTGCGATCAAGACGGCGGTGCGCAGCCTGTTCACCATCCGTCGCGAGGACAACACGAGCGCGATGCGCCTGCTGCCGCCGGAGGCCGAAGCGGTTGTCTATCACGTGCTCGCACTGCGGCTCGAAGGCGCCCGCGTCGCGCTGCTCTCCGGCAAGACCGTGTCGATGCGCGAACAGCTGCGATCGGCCGTCGAGTGGCTCGACTCGCAGTTCAAGAAGGACGATCCGGGCGTGCTGGCGATGAAGGCCGAGCTCGATCGGCTGCAGGGACTCGAGCTCTCGCCGCCGTTGCCGGACATCAGCCGCAGTCTGGCCGCGCTGCGCACGCGCCTGGACGTCGGTAGTCCCGCAACCGCTCCGGGCTCGCGCTGAGCACCGCGCCGTGATCCGCTCCTGGGTCCTGGTCCTGCTTGCCCTCGCGGCCGGCGCCACCGTCGCGTACTGGATGCGCGCCGACACCGGCTACGTTCTCGTGCACTACCGCGGGTGGACGCTCGAGACGTCCGTGCTCGTGCTGATCGGCGTCGTGGTGCTTGCCACGCCGCTGACGCTGGCGGTGCTGCGGGCCCTGTTGGGCGTGCTGCGTCTGCCGGCGTTCCTGTTGCGGCTGAGCGAAAGACGGCGCGCCGAACGCGCCCGCGATTCGTTCGAGGCCGGTCTGCTGAAACTGCTCGAAGGTCACTGGCAGCGTGCCGAGATCGAACTCGTCCGACGTGCGGCCGATCATCACGCCTCGCACCTGAACTACCTGGCGGCGGCTCGGGCGGCACAGCGACTCGGCGCCGCAGATCGACGCGACCACTATCTCGAACTGGCCGCGCGCGATGCGCCGAAACTCGCTTTCGCCACCGGCCTCACCAAGGCCGAATTGCAGCGCGAGCGCGGCGAAGTGGCGCAGGCCAAGGCCACCGCGCTCAAGCTGCGTGAAACCGATCCGCAACATCCGTATCCGGTGGAGCTGCTTGCCGAGAGCTACGCCGCGCTGGGCGAATGGGCCGAACTGCACGGCTTGCTGACGCTCACCGAGAAAATGGATTCCGTGCCGGCCGTGCGGCGGCGCGAACTCCTGCACCGCGCATTGATCGAACGCATGCGCGCGGCGGTGGGCGACGCGCGACTGGATGCGCTCAAACAGCTGTGGACGCAGACACCCGCCACGCTCAAGTCCGATCCGGCGCTACGCCGCGTCTACGCCGAAGGACTGGCCCGGCTCAACGCACATGCCGAGGCGGCGGCGCTGGTGTCTTCGGTGCTCGAATCCGAGTGGGATGCGGACCTGGCCAATCTCTACGGCCAGCTTCATG
Source organism: Panacagrimonas sp. (assembly GCF_020697055.1). Classification (GTDB taxonomy): domain Bacteria; phylum Pseudomonadota; class Gammaproteobacteria; order Nevskiales; family Nevskiaceae; genus Panacagrimonas. The sequence continues at coordinate 13,654 of NZ_JAJFBP010000043.1, forward strand.
CCGCCGATCCGCTCGGCCAGCTCGCCAGCATCGAACAGTGGCTGAGCCGCTACGGCGAAAAGCCCGAGCTCCTGATCACCGCGGGGCGCGCGTGCCTGGCGAACAAGCTGTGGGGCAAGGCCCGCAGCTATCTGGAGGCGGTGATCCGCCTCAAGCCGACGCCGGCGGCCTACCTGGAACTGGCACGGCTGGCCGAGCAGACGCAGAACCTCGAAGAAGCCGCGCGGCTGCATCGACAAGGGCTCGAACTCGCGGCCTCGAGCTGACCGGTTCTTCCGACACGGATGACACAAACGAAAACGGCCGGGAAAACCCGGCCGTTTTGCGTTGCATCGGCGGTCGCCGGCCTACTTCTTCGGCGCCTCGGCCTTCTTCACTTCGATCAGCTCGACTTCGAAGATCAGCGTCTGGTTGGGACCGATCTTCACGCCGGCGCCGCGCTCGCCGTAGGCCAGCTTGGAAGGGATGAAGAACTGGTACTTCGCGCCCGGCTTCATCAGCTGCACGCCTTCGGTCCAGCCCTCGATCACGTTGCCGAGCGGGAACGTCACCGGCTGGCCGCGCGAGATCGAGCTGTCGAACTCCTCGCCGTTGATCAGCGTGCCCTTGTAGTGGACGGTGACTTCGTCGGCGGCGGTCGGCGACTCGCCCGATCCCTCGGTGATCACCTTGTACTGGAGGCCGCTGGCGGTCGTCTTCACGCCTTCCTTCTTGGCGTTCTCGGCGAGAAACGCTTCGCCCTCGGTTTGCGCCTTGGTGGCGGCTTCCTCGCGCTGCTTCACTTGCTCCTCCTGCATCTTCGTGGAGACGGTCTGCTTGATGGCGTCGCGGGCGGCGTCGTCGAGTTTGAGCGCCGCGCCGTTGGTGACGTCATCGAGGCCCTGCTTGAGGGCGGCGACGTCGACGTGCGCCGACACCGGCTTGAGCGAGTTGCCCAGATCGATACCGATCGAATACCCGAACTTCTGGGCATCGGTGGTCAGCTCGACCGGCTTGGGCGCCTCTTCCTTCTTGTTGCAGGCGAACAGCAGCCCGGCGCACGCACACACGGCGACGAGGCGAAGCGTCTTGGACATGGAGATTCCTGGTTCCTTTGAGGGGGAGTCCGGCACGGTGCCGGGGGGACAAGAGGGGTCGAATCGGTCGGGATTATAGCGAAGGCGCCTGAACCGCCCCCGTCGCGGCGGTGGCCGGACGCCGGGAGATCAGCTGGAGCAGCGTCTGGCGCGAGTCGTCCGATAACAACTCGAGCGATCGTTCGGCGATCTTCAGGATGCGTTCGTCGACCACCAGCTTCTGCTCGTCGCCCACCCTCACCAGCCCAACGTCGATCAGCGTGTCCAGGTAGCCACGAAACAGCGTCTTGTCGAAGAACTCCGGGGAATCCCGGCCCGTGAGCACCGCCATGCGCTCGGCCAGCAGACGGCAGTCTTCTTCGAACTTGGCGCGCGCCAGGCCCGCCTGGGTGCGGTATTCCTGCGCCAGCAGCCAGGTCGTCATGCAATAACGTTCCAGGGTTTCACCCATCACCCGGCCCAGCATCGACAGCACCGAAAACGCGGGTGCGCTGACCTCCGGCCGCATCAGCCAGCCGTCCGGCCTGCGGGCGAGCAGGCCCAGGTTGAGCATCACGTCGATGGTCTGGCGCGCCACGTCCTCGGCTTCCGCGGTCTCCCAGCGGACGAAGAACTCCGTTCGCAGGAACGGGTACAGCGCACGGCAGCCGGTGATGACCAGCTCGTCGGGCATCGCGCTGCGCGTGCGGAAGAAGTTCGCTACCAGGCTCGGCAGCGCGAACAGGTGCTGCAGGTTGTTGCGCGCGTAGGTCAGCAGCACGGCGTCGCGATCGGCCAGCGCGTACAGGTCGCCCCAGGCATGCGGAACCGTCACGACCCGCACGATCGGAATCGCCCATTCGACGGCCGCCCGCGGCGAGGCCTCGGGAATCGCGAAGGTCTCGCTGTACGGACGACCCTTGAGCAGCCAGATCAGGTGTCCGACCTGCTCGATCAGCTCGGCCTGCGAGATCGCGCGCTCGGGGCTGGCGAGCAGCGCCAGCGCGGTCAGGCCCACGGGGCTGGCCACGGCCGCGGCGTTGATCCGCCGGTGATTGGCCAGCGCCAGCCGCTGCACGAACGGCTTGAACGAGCTGGGCGCCTTGTCGGGCGATTCGCGCAGGGCTTCGCGCCAGTTCGGCAGATGCTTGTCGGCGTAGTCCTGCAGCAGCAGCGGCTCACCGAAGTTGATGTGGACCTTGCCGAAGGACTTGGTCAACAGCTTGCCGGCCTTGAGCAGCTGGCCGGCCGATTCCTTCTTCTTGGCGCCGCCGCGCAGTTCCTTGAAGTAGCTGTTGAGCTCCCAGACCTTGTCGTAGCAGATGAACACCGGCACCAGTGCGACCTTGCGCGTGGTCTGGCGCAGGGAACTCTCCACGACCATGCCGAGCATGCCGGTCTTGGGCGACAGCAGGCGACCGGTGCGGCTGCGCGTTCCCTCGGGGTAGTAGCTGATCGAATAACCGCGCGCGATCAGCGCATCGACATAGGCGCGGAACACCGCGGTATAGAGCCGATCGCCCGAGAAGCTGCGGCGGATGTAGAACGCACCCGCTCGCCGCAGCAGTCCGCCGACGGGCCAGAAGTTGAGGTTCACGCCCGCCGCGATATGTGGCGGTACCAGCCCCGCCTGGTAGAGCACGTAGCTCACCAGAAGGTAGTCGGCGTGTGAACGGTGCGAAGGCAGGTAGACCATCTCGTGGTTCTGCGCCCATTCGCGCAGCCGATCCATGCCGTGCACTTCGACGCCACGAAACACCCGGTTCCAGACGTAGCGGAAGATCAGCTCGAGAAAGCGCACGGTCGCCGACGAGTAGTTGGCGGCGATCTCGTCGGCGCATTTGCGTGCGCGGCGCGTCGCTTCGTCCAGCGTGATCTTGGAATCGCGCGCTTCCTGCTCGATGGCGGACTTCACCGACTGCGAGGCGAGCAGCTGGTCCATCACGACGCGACGGGTCTGCAACCGCGGCCCGAGCGCCGCGGTGCGCGCACGCAGGAAGTACAGGTGCAGCAGGCGGCCCATCTTGTTGACCGCGACCTCGGGCGAGTTCTCCTTGCTGACGAACTCGCGGAAGTTCAGCGGCTCGGCAAACGCCGCGTATACGTTGCGGCTGTTGACCAGCATGATGAACAGCTTGCGCACCATGCCCGCCTGCACGCTGTCCGCGAACAGCAGTTTCCACAGCGAGGTTTCCTGTCCGGGATCGCGGCCCCAGTACACCGACACCGGAACCACCTGGGCGTCGAACGTCGGATCGGCGGCAGCGCCTTCGACCACGCCCGAGAGCTCGGTCTGACGGATGCGCGTTTCGAGCAGCGCCGGCAGGTACAGCACGCCGGGTCGGTCGGCCGCCGGAAAACTGGTGCCCGTCCGACGCGGCACGGGCAGGCCCTGCTCGCGACAGATCCGATCGAGCACGAAAAGGTCGCCCCAGGAGCGGGCCGGCAGCACGTAGACCACCGGCCGATCCGGATCCAGCGCGAGCTTTTCGCGCGTGGCGTCCGGCGTGACGCGATAGCGGATTGCGGAGTTGAGCGGCCTGAACAGCCACCACGCGATCCAATAGAAGGCGGCGTACAGCACGCTCATCTCGATCTGACTCTCCCGTGGCACGCGCCATTCATTGGCGTCTGATGTGCGAGTGTAAAAGAATTCGCTTCCCCGACCCGTCGCCGACCATGCCCGAATCCGCTCCAGACCCGTCCCGCGTCCGCGTTTCGCGCGCCCGCATGGAGAAGATGGCGTGGTTGCTCGACGGCATGCTGCGCGTGCCCGGCACCAGGTTCCGCTTCGGACTCGACTCGATCATCGGCCTGGTGCCCGGAGTAGGCGATGTCGTCGGCCTGCTGCTGGGCGCCACGATCCTCTACGAGAGCGTTCGCGCCGGCGCGCCGCGCGCTTTGCTGGTGCGCATGGTCGGGAACGCGGCGGCTGATGCGCTCGGTGGCCTGATTCCCGGGATCGGCGATCTCTTCGACTTCGCCTTCAAATCCAATCAGCGCAACGCGCGCCTGCTGATGGAACACCTGGATCGCGTCGAGGCACGCCCCGCACTGGAAGCACCGCGCCGCGGTTCGGCTGTGCCCGCGCTGCTGCTGGTCGCGGGATTTCTCGCCGCGACCATCGGTCTGCTCTGGTTGGCGTGGTCATGGTGGCTTTCACGCTGAAGCGGGAGGTCGTCACGCTCGATTGACGGACCCGCGCTTCCGGGGCAAGGTCCGACGACGCGGCTGTTCCCGACACTTTTCCCGCCGATCTCCGCACCAAGCACATGACCGAGCGCACCTGGGCAGGACACCCGCGCGGACTCGCGACGCTGTTCTTCACCGAGATGTGGGAGCGCTTCTCCTACTACGGCATGCGCGCGATCCTGGTGCTGGCCATGGTCGCGGCGGTCGACGGAACGAATCCCGGACTGGGGCTGACCACCGAAGCGGCGACCGCGATCTACGGTCTCTACACCGCGTCGGTCTATCTCGCGTCGCTGCCCGGGGGCTGGATCGCGGATCGCCTGATCGGTCAGCGCAACGCCGTGTTCTGGGGCGGCGTGATCATCGCGTGCGGCCACTTCAGCATGGCGGCGAACACGCACGTCTCGTTCTACGTCGGCCTGATTCTCATCGCGCTCGGCACGGGCCTGCTCAAACCCAACGTCAGCGCGATGGTCGGCGAGCTCTACGGGCCCGATGCCGGCGCGCGACGCGATGCCGGTTATTCGATCTTCTACATGGGCATCAACACCGGTGCTTTCGTCGGCCAGCTGCTGTGCGGTTATCTCGGCGAGAAGATCGGCTGGCACTGGGGCTTCGGCGCGGCCGGCGTGTTCATGGTGCTGGGCCTGATCCAATACAGGCTGTACGGCGGGTATCTGGGCGAGATCGGCCTGCATGCCGTCTCGAGCGGCGACCCGGCGCGCGATGCCCGTACGCGTCGCGCCGGCTGGACCATCGTGCTGGTGTTCCTGGCCGGCCTCGCCGCGGTGACGGCCGCGTCGCTGGCCGGCGCGATGCCGATCGACGCCGTGCGTCTGGCACAAGGCACCGGCGTCTTCATCGTGGCCGTGGCCGTGCTCTATTTCGGCTACGTGATCTTTTTCGGCGGACTCGATGGCGATGAACGCAAGCGCGTCGGCGTGATCGCGATCTTCTTCGTCTCCGCCGCGATGTTCTGGAGCGGATTCGAACAGGCCGGATCGAGTTTCAACCTGTTCGCTCAGGATCACACCGACCGCATGGTGTTCGGCTGGGAAGCGCCGGCCTCGTGGCTGCAGTCGATCAACCCGATGTTCATCATCCTGCTCGCGCCGTTCTTCGCCGCGTTGTGGGTGAATCTGGGGCGACGCGGTCTGAATCCGTCGACGCCGTTCAAGTTCGCCATCGGCCTGCTGCAGATGGGCGTCGGCTTTCTGGTGCTGTACTTCGCCTCGCTGTTCGTGGTGCAGGGCGAGAAGGTCGCACCGACGTGGTTGATGCTGACGTACCTGTTCCACACCACCGGCGAGCTGTGCCTGTCGCCGGTGGGCCTGGCCGCGGTGAATCGCCTGTCGCCGAAGCGCTACCAGGGCCAGATGTTCGGCACGTGGTTCACCGCGTCCGCGCTCGGCCATCTCATCGCGGGCCTGCTGGCGGGACACCTCGCCGACGATGCCAATGTCGCCGACATGCCGCACCGGTTCCTGTTCGTCTGCATGACCACGGCCGGCGCGGGACTGCTGTTGCTGGCGTTCGTCAAACCGATCAAGCGACTGATGGGAGACAAGGCATGAAGCTGCGGTTGCTCGCGTTCGTTCTGACCGGCGCGCTCATCGCCTGTGGCGGTTCGCGTGAAACCGATACCACCACCGTTTCGAAATCGACCCAGGCAACGCCGGCCAAACCGACGGCGGCCGACGCAGACGTCTTCGTCGCCGGCGTCAACGACTGGATCGCCCAGAACGCGCCGCGCCTCACCGCCGCAGCGTGGACCGCGCAGACCTTCATCAACGCCGACACGCAGCTGCTGGCGGCCAAGGCGACCGAGGAAATGCTGGCGTTCCAGTCGCAGAAGGCCGAGGAGGCCAAGCGCTTCCAGGGCGTCGAAGGCCTGTCGCCGCAGACCGCCCGCTCGCTGATGCTGATCAAGCTCGGATCGAGCATGCCGGCGCCGTCGGATTCCAAGCTGCGCGAGGAACTTGCGACGATCGCGGCGCGGATGGAAGCCAACTACGGCGCCGGCCAGTGGTGCCGTCCCAACGCGGACGGCCGCGAGGAGTGCCTGAAGCTGCAGGCGATCGAGAAGATCGTCGACAACGTGGATCTGAAGAACGCGCCGGCGGACATCGAGGCGGCGTGGGTCGGCTGGCACCTCACGTCGCGGCCCATCCGCAAGGACTACGAGCGGTTCAGCGAGATCATGAACCAGGGTGCGCGCGAGCTCGGCTTTGCCGATACCGGCGAGCTCTGGCGCGGAGGCTACGACATGACCCCGGCGGAGTTCGATGCCGAGGTCGAGCGCCTGTGGGGCCAGGTCGAGCCCATGTACGAGCAGATCCATTGCCTTGTGCGCGACAAGCTCAACCGCAAGTACGGCGACACCGTCGTTCCCAAGAACGGGCTGATCCCGGCGCACCTGCTCGGCAACATGTGGGCGCAGCAATGGAGCAACCTCTATCCGCTGGTCGAGCCGTATCCCGGCGTGAGCGATCTCGACGTGACGAGCGCGCTGCGCGCCCAGCGCGACGCCGAGTACCGCACGCTCGTCGCCGGCTTCAAGGGCAAGCCCGGCGTCCGCGACCTGGCCGAGCTCGAGCACAAGGCCGACGCGGCGCAGGCGGTGAAGATGACGCGCATGGCAGAGGACTTCTACGTCTCGATCGGATTGCCCAAGCTGCCCGAGTCTTTCTGGACCAACTCGATGCTGGTGCAGCCACGTGATCGCGACGTGGTCTGCCACGCCAGCGCCTGGGACTTCGATTCCAAGGGCGACGTGCGCATCAAGCAGTGCATCGAACCCAACGAGGAGCAGCTCATCACGATCCACCACGAGCTGGGGCACCTCTACTACGACCTCGCCTACAACCCGCTGCCGCGCCTGTTCCAGGCCGGCGCGCACGACGGCTTCCACGAAGCGATCGGCGACACCATCACGCTGAGCCTGACGCCCGAGCACTTGCGCAAGATCGGCCTGGTCAAGCAGGTGACCCGGAACGACAAGGCCACGATCAACACGCAGATGAAACTGGCGCTGGACAAGATCGTGTTCCTGCCGTGGGGCAAGCTGGTCGACCAGTGGCGCTGGAAGGTGTTCAGCGGGCAGGTCAAACCCACCGATTACAACGCCGCCTGGTGGAACCTGCGCGAGCAGTACCAGGGCGTGGCGCCGCCCAACGCGCGCAGCGAGGAAGACTTCGACCCGGGCGCCAAGTACCACATCCCCGGCAACACGCCGTACACGCGCTACTTCCTCGCTTTCGTGCTGCAGTTCCAGTTCCAGAAGGCACTGTGCGCGGCCGCCGGGTTCAAAGGACCGCTGCACGAGTGCGACGTCTACGGCAACACCGAGGCCGGCAAGCGCTTCCAGGACATGCTGGCGCTGGGCGCATCGCAGCCCTGGCCCGACACGCTGGAGAAGCTCACCGGCACGCGCCAGATGGACGCCTCGGCCATCACCGAATATTTCGCTCCGCTGATCGCGTACATGAAGGAGCAGAACGAAGGACGCGGCTGCGGCTGGAGCCACGACGCGGCGGTGCCGGCGCCCGATCCGGCGCCGAAATCGTGATGACCTGACGGAGCCTTGTCGGGAACGCATCCGTTTCCCTGAGTGTCCATGCGCAGCCCGGAGCCCGGACCATGACCCCGCGTTACACCGCACCCGCCATCGCGCTGCACTGGCTGATCGCCCTGCTGATCTTTTCCGGCTGGTCGCTCGGCGTGTACATGACCGATCTGAAACTGTCGCCGGAAAAGCTGCGCCTGTACTCCTGGCACAAGTGGATCGGGATCACCGTGCTGCTGCTGGCCTGCCTGCGCGCCGCGTGGCGCGCCACGCACGCGCCGCCGCCGGTGAACCTCGCCCACCCGCGCTGGCAGCGCATCGCCGCGGCGCTGGCACATCGCGGGTTGTACGTGCTGATGTTCGCGCTGCCGCTCACCGGCTGGATGTTCAGCTCCGCGTCGGGCTACTCGGTCAAGTATCTCGGCGTGATCCCATTGCCTGACCTGGTGAGCAAGGACAAACCGCTGGCCGAGCTGCTCGAAGCGGTTCACGGCACGCTGGCCTTTCTGCTGGCCGTGATCGTCGTGACGCACGTGGCCGGCGCGCTCAAGCACTACCTGTTCGATCGCGACGACACGCTCGGCCGCATGCTGCCGTGGGCGCGCCGTCGCGGCGGGAGTCCAGCGCCGTGATCCGACGCGCGCTCGCTGCATCGGTGCTGCTGGTCGGCACCGTGGTGTTCGCGGCCGGTTCGCTGCCGGTCGACGCCGGCAAGAGCCGCATCACGGCGACCTTCACCCAGATGAACGTGCCGGTCGACGGCCGCTTCCAGCGTTTCAACGGCTCGGTGAACTACGACCCCGCCAACGTCGCCGCGTCCTCGGCCGAGCTGGGCATCGACACCGCGAGCTTCGATATCGGTGACGAGGAGTACAACGCCGAGGTGCGCAAGCAGGAGTGGTTCGACAGCAAGGCGCATCCGACCGCAACGTTCAGATCCAGTGCGATCCGCTCGCTCGGCGCGAATCGTTTCGAGGCCACCGGCACGCTCTCGCTCAAGGGCAAGACGCAGACCGTCAAGGCGCCGGTGAGCGTGAAGACCGAAGGCGCATCGCGGCGTTTCGAAGGCGAGCTGCCGATTTCGCGCGCCGCCTTCGGTCTGGGCGACGCCGAATGGAACGAAGTGCTCGAGGACAAGGTCCTGGTGAAGTTCGTCATCGTCGTTCCTGCTTCCTGACCGCAACCCCGTCGTTACTGGAGACCTGCATGCGTCGCACCCGCCTGGCCCTCGCCCTGCTCACAACCGGACTCGTCGCCGGACCCGCCATCGCGGCGCCCGCCAACTACACCGTCGATCCGTCGCACACGTATCCGAGCTTCAAGGCCGCGCACAAGAGCCTTTCGTTCTGGCGCGGCAAGTTCAACAAGACCAGCGGCACGATCGTGCTCGACCGCGAAGGCAAGACCGGCACCGTCGACATCACGATCGATGCGACCAGCATCGACTTCGGTCACGACAAGATGAACGAGCACGCCAAGAGCGACGAGTTCTTCGACGCGGCCAAGCACCCGACCATCACCTACAAGGGCAAGATCACGTTCAAGGGCGACGTGCCCGAGGAGGTTGACGGAGAGATGACGCTGCTGGGCGTGACCAAGCCGCTGAAGCTCGACATCGATCACTTCGTGTGTGCACCGCATCCGATGCTCAAGCGCGAGGTCTGCGGCGCCGATGCCGAGGGCGAGTTCAATCGCGCGGACTTCGGCATGACCAAGGCGGCCGACGGCGAGTGGGGCAAGACCCGCATCGAGATCCAGGTCGAGGCGCTCAAGGACGGCTGAGCGCCCGCATTGCGAACATACAGGCCGGGCATCGCCCGGCCTTTTTCATCGCGACGATCGCGCGAGCCCGGATAGGGCCTCGAGCACGACGCGCACGCGCGGCGGCAACAGCCGCTGCGAGGCGTAGACCGCGCTGATGGGCATCGCCGGAGGCCGCATCGTCGGCAGCAGTTCCACGAGCTCGCCGCGATCCAGCGCTTCCTGCGCGATGTAATCCGGCACCTGGATCACGCCCATTCCGCCGATCGCGGCCTGGACCATCGCTTCGCCCTCGTCGATGCGCACGCGACTGTGCACCGGCTGGCTGATCGGCGTCCCGTTGCGCGAGAACTGCCAGGGCCGATCGCGTCCGGTTCCCGGCATCCGGAACGCCACCGCCGGATGCGAGGCCAGGTCGGCGAGCGTTCGGGGTCGTCCATGTCGCTCGATGTGCGCGGGGCTCGCGCAGAGCTTGAGCGTCTGCGAAGAGAAGCGGCGCGCCACCAGGCCGGAATCCTGCAGCTCTCCGATGCGAATGGTCAGGTCGACGCCTTCCTTGATGATGTCGATGTGCGTGTCCGACAACCGCAGATCGAACTCGAGCGCGGGATGCTGATGCGCAAGTCGCGCGAGAAGCGGAACGACAAACTTGCGCCCGAACGTCGACGGCATGTCGATGCGCAGCGAACCTCCCACCTGGCTGCGCGTTCCCGCCGCGGCGACCTGCAGATCCTCGACTTCCGCCAGCACGCGCTGGCAGCGCGCGTACAGCACCTCACCGTCGGGAGTCAGCGTGACCTGCCGCGTCGTGCGATGGAACAGCTTCACGCCCAGCGACTGCTCCAGCCGCGCGACGGATTTGGCGAGCGTCGACGGCGCGCATCCCAGTCCGTGCGCGGCCCGGGCGAAGCTGCGGTGCTTTGCCGACTCCGCGAACGACAGCAGCTGCTGGAGCGTGTGCATGGGTGATTCCCATTGAGGACATTATGTCCCTAATGTTATGGCGTTCAGCGCTCTTCTGTCTGGATCGATCCAGGCTGACACTGCCGTCACCGGTTGCAGACGAGCCGTCGGCACCGCCACCCGCGACACACAGCCAGGGAATCCACCATGACCATCTTCCGCAACGAGCAGAACGAAGTTCATAGCCTGCACGGCAATCACATCGCCGGCGTTGCCACGCCTACCAGCGGCGCCCGGCAGGTCGAGATGTGGCGTGGTCGCATGGACGCACAGTCGGCCAGCCCGCCGCACCGTCACGACACCGAAGAAGTGGTCCTGTTTCTCAAGGGCAGCGGCCGCGCGACGATTTCCGATCGCGAGGTCCAGTTCCAGGCCGGCGACACCGTGCTGCTGCCGGCCGGCGAGCTGCACCAGCTCTTTGCGGATACCGAATGCGAGTTCGTCGCCGCAATGCCGCTCGGCGGCACGGTGAAGCTCCCCGACGGCGTGGTGATGGATCTGCCCTGGCGCCGCTAGAACGGGCCGCACCTGACCTTCGCGTACTCGGGCCTCCAGCCGCGAGCCTTCCCCGGGCAAGGCGTGCCGCTCGCACGCCTTGAACCTTCCGGCTCAGTCCATTCCCAGTTCCTGGATCTTCCGCGTGAGCGTGTTGCGACCCCAGCCGAGGCGACGCGCCGCTTCCTGGCGCTGACCCTTGGTCGCGTTGAGCGCCGACAGGATTAGCGTGCGCTCGAACAGCGGCATCGCCTCGTCGAGCAGGCTGCTGCGGCCGGCGGCGAATTCGCCGTCGGCCCAGGCACGCAGGGTTTCGTACCAGGTGTCGTCGCGCGGAGCCGATACCGGCACGGCCGCGATCGGCTGCTCGACGGGCGTCTCGACGTCCGCGCGCAAGATCGGCGAGGCGATCGCGGTTTCGAATCCGGGCGGCGCCTCGACGGTCACCATCGGCGCCGGCATGGGCCGCGGCGCGGGGACCGAAGCGCCGGCTTCGCGCAGCTCGGGCGGCAGATCGTTGAGATGCACGTCCTGTCCCGGCGCCATCACCGTCAACCAGCGGCACACGTTCTCGAGCTGTCGCACATTGCCCGGCCAGCCGAAGCGTTGCAGCCGATCCATGACGTCCGGCTGCACGCGCTTGGTCTCGGCCTGCAGCTCCTTGGCCGCCGCCACGAGGAAATGGCGCATGAGCAGCGGAATGTCTTCGGCGCGCTCGCTCAGCGAAGGAATGCGGATGCGGATCACGTTCAGGCGGTGATAGAGGTCCTCGCGAAAGCGTCCTTCCTTGACCAGCGTCTCGAGGTCCTGGTGCGTGGCCGCGATAACGCGCACGTCGACCTTCACCGGCGACACGCCACCGACGCGATAGAACTCGCCGTTCTGCAGCACGCGCAGCAGGCGCGTCTGCAGGTCCGCCGGCATGTCGCCGATCTCGTCGAGGAACAGCGTGCCGCCGTCGGCCTGCTCGAAGCGTCCCTTGCGCTGCGTCTGCGCGCCGGTGAACGCGCCGCGCTCATGTCCGAAGAATTCGGACTCCATCAGGTCCTTGGGAATCGCCGCGGTGTTGACCGCGATGAAGGGCTTCGACGCGCGCGGTGAATTCACGTGCAGGGCGCGCGCGACCAGTTCCTTGCCGGTGCCCGACTCGCCGGTGATCATCACGGTGATCTGCGACTGCGACAGCCGCCCGATCGCGCGAAACACGTCCTGCATCGCCGGCGCTTCGCCGATGATTGCGGTGGCGCCGAGTTCCGGCAGCGGCTCCTGCGCTTCGCGACGCGCCGCGGCGCGGCGTACCAGTTCGGCGACGGCATCGACGTCGAACGGCTTGGGCAGATATTCGAATGCACCGCCCTTGTAGCTGGCCACCGCGGCATCGAGATCCGAGTGCGCGGTCATCACGATCACCGGCAGGCCGGGCTTTTCGTGACGCACGCGCTCCATCAGCTCGAGCCCCGACACGCCCGGCATGCGGATGTCGGTGATCAGCACGTCCGGCGTGTCCTCGGCGAGCGCGTCGAACAGCTCGGCCGCGCCCTCGAAGGTCTGCACCTTCATGCCGGCGCGCATCAACGACTTCTGCATCACCCAGCGGATCGACTCGTCGTCGTCGACCACCCAGATCTCTAGAGCTTGGCTCATGGTTTTCGTCGTTCAGCTTCCCGCTTCGCCGTTGAGCGGGAGATACATGGAGAACACGGTGCACCCGGGACGCGAACGGCACTCGATGACGCCGCCGTGCGCGTGAATGAGGTATTGCGCCATCGGCAGGCCCAGGCCCGTGCCTTCAGCGCGCGTGGTGACCATCGGATAGAAGATGCGGTCGATCATCGCGGGCGCGATGCCGGGCCCGTTGTCCTCGATGTCGATCTGGATCACCAGCCGGTAGCGTGATCCGCCGATCGTGAACTGGCGTCGCGTGCGGCTGCGCAACGTCACGGCACCTTCGCCATGTCCGCCGCTGATCGCCTGCATCGCGTTGCGCACCACGTTGAGAACGGCCTGGATCAGCTGTTCGCGGTCGGCGACGAGTTCCGGGATGCTCGGATCGTAGTCGCGCAGGAAATGGATCTCGGTCTGGCCTTCGGCCTCGCACAGCTGCCGAACGTGCTCGAGCACCTCGTGGATGTTCACCGGCATCTTCTGCGGCGCCCGGTTGGGGCCGAGCATGCGGTTGACGAGGTTCTGCAGCCGGTCGGCCTCGCGGATGATCACACCGGTGTATTCGCGCTGACCGCTGTCGGGCAGTTCCTTTTCCAGCAGCTGTGCCGCGCCGCGAATGCCCCCGAGCGGATTCTTGATCTCGTGCGCCATGCCGCGGATCAGCTCGCGCGACGCCTGGTGCTGGGACAACAGCAACTCGTCGCGCGAGATGCGCAGGTGCCGGTCCAGCGCAAGGCACTCGATCAGCAGGCCGGTGCCCTTGCCCAGCAGGATCGGCGTGACGGTGCAGTCGACCGTGATCGGTTCGCCGGAACGGCGCAGCCCCATCTCGCGTTCGATGAAGCCGGTGCCCGACTCGAGCGCGCCCTGCAGTCGCGTCGCGTGCGGGGCGAAGGCGGTGATCACCTGGGGCAGGGGCTCGCCCACCGCGTGCCGGCGGCCGACCTCGAACAGGCTCTCCCCTGCGGAGTTGATGGAGGCGACGGCCAGCTTCGCGTCGAGGCAGATCACGGCCGTGGTCAGACCGTCGAGCACCACGTCGGGAGCCACGCGCGAGCGGGGCACGAATTTCATGCAGGCGAAAACGCAAAAGGCGCGCCATGCGCGCGCGCCGAAAGGCTACTCGATGCCGCGTGGTGGTGCACCAATTTGGTGCGAGACGCCCCTCAAGGCTGGGTGATGCGAATCCGGGGCTCGGTGTCGGCCGGCGGCCTGCTGCGCTCCTGGATCAGCTGCACCGTCGGCGGCTTGATGTGGACGATTACCGGCGCGGTGCGAGCGACCTCCTTGCCGCTGGCATCGACCGTTGCCACTGCGACCATGTGCTCACCGCGCTCCACCCCGGTCAGCGTGAAGTTGAGCGCGCGGGTCGGCTCGGTGTTCTGGGCCGAGCCGTCCAGCAGATAGAGCAGGCCGTGACCCGCCGGGAGCGGCTGGTTCATGCGCACGCTGACCGGCAGCAGACGATCGTCGCCGCGCAGGGTCTGGTCGGGCGTGGGCGACATGATGCTGACGCTCAGTGGTGCCGATCCGGTCAGGTCGGGTTCCAGCGGGGCGGCCGCGGGTGCGGAACCGGCGGTTGGTCGTCCTCCGACAGGGCCCACCACCTGGATCGGCGGCAGCACCACCGGCTTGGCGCCCTTGGTCGGCGGCTGGTCGCTGTAGTGAACGACGCCGTCCTTGTCGACGTGGCGATAGACCTCTGTCGCCCCGGCCGGGGCGGCCAGCGTCACGCCCAGAACCAGGGCGGGCAGGGACAGGATTCGAGCGGACATGGGCACGGCTGCGACCAGGATTCCGGCGATGGTAGGGACCGCTCCCGGCCTGTCAACGGTCTCAGGCAACCGCCTCTTCGAGCTCGACCAGCGACTCTTCGAGGTGATCGAGCAGGCGCTGCATCGAGGGCAGCGTGCGCCGGCACGCGATCAGGCCGAAGTCGACGAAATCGTGGCGACTGACCAGCGTGATGTTGAGGGCGATGCCATCCATCACCAGCGACACCGGGTACAGGCCATCGAGCCGCGCCCCTTGCCAATGCATCGGGGTACGCGGACCGGGAACGTGCGAGATCACGACGTTGATCGGCATGCGCTCCCAGTTGCCGCGCATGTTGAGGAAGCCCGGCGTCAGCATGCCCAGCGCATAGACCAGCAGCTCGTTCTGGCTCATCGTCTGGAAGCGCGCCTTGTTGTAGTCCATCGACGCCTTGATCGTGCAGAACCGATCGATCGGATCCTCGATGTCGGTGGCGAGCGTGGCGAGCATGAAGGTCACCGCATTGCCCGGCTGCGCGTGTTCACGATCCCGATGCAACGACACCGGCACACCCGCGATCAGCGGCTTGTCGGGCAGCGCGTTGAGGTCGATCAGGTAGCGACGCAGCGCACCCGCACACATCGCCATCACCACGTCGTTGAGCGTGCCTTCGAACGCCTTTGCGACGGCGCGCATGCGTTCCGTCGAATACGACTGCGCGGCGAAACGGCGCGAGGCCGTGATGCGCTGGTTGAGGATGCAGCGCGGCGCGCACAGCGAGGTGACCAGATCGGGATGATGTGCGCGTGCGTCACGATAGGTCTGCTGCAGCTCGCGCATCACGTGCGGCACCGAGGCCGACATCGCGCGCAGCTGATCGATGCCGCGGATCGCCTTGCTCAGCACCGGTTGCGGACGCTCGCCGCTGCCGATCTCCCAGGTCGGCGCCATGTCCGCCGAGGCGCGTATGTCGTCCGACATCGACTTCATCAGCAGGCGGATGCCCGACACCCCGTCGACCACCGAGTGATGGATCTTCATGTACACCGCGATGCGCCCGTCCTCGAGCCCTTCGACCAGGTACACGCGCCACAGCGGGTAGGCGCGATCCAGGTGCGCGCTGTGCACGCGCGACACCATCGCCAGCAGTTCGCGGACGCGGCCCGGTTGCGGCAGCGCCAGATGCACGAAGTGGTGGGCCAGATCGAAGTGCGGATCGTCCTCCCAGTAGAAGACGCCCAGGCGCGTCAACGGACGCCGATCGAATGGAGAGCTCACGTGCTCGGAGCGCTGGAATTTCTCCGCCAGCCGCGCCGCGAATCCAGGCGGCTCCCCGTTGGGCGGGGAGAGCAGGCACAACGCGCCCACGTGCAGCGGTTGATGGCGGCGCTCGAGCAGCAGAAAGGCGACGTCGGTAGGAGACAGGCGGCGCATGGTCGGGTTCTCTCCTGCTTCTCGTGCTTTTTCTTTTCTTCGCGAGTCTACCCGCGGCCTTCGGCTCCTGCCGCCAAAGTCCCGACATGTCGAGCCGGTATCCTTGCGCCATGACCGACCCCGATACGCCTTTGCTCGCCGCCGCACCCAACTTCCGGGATTTCGGCGGCCGGCCCACGCTCGATGGCCGCCGCGTGCGTCGCGGCCGCCTGTTCCGATCCGAACTGCTTCTCGGCCTGACGCCACGCGACCTGCAGACGCTGGCCGGGCTCGACATCGGCCTGGTCTGCGATCTGCGCAGTCCCGGCGAACGCGCGCACATGTCCAACGAATGGCCGACGGGACACGCGCCCGAAATCCTCGCGCTCGACATCGACGCGGAGATGTCCGCGGTGCAGCCGGACAAGTGGACGCGCCGACTGGCCGATCCGACGTTCAGTGCAACCCGCGCCCATGCCGCGCTGATCGACAACTATCGCCGCATGCCGGCGAGCTACGCCGTCGACCTGCGCGCCGTGTTCGAACGCTTGTCCATGCCGGATGCGCCCAACGTGCTGGTGCACTGCGCGGCGGGCAAGGATCGCACCGGTTTCGTCTCCGCGATGATGTTGTTCGCGCTCGGCGTCCCGCACGAGCAAGTGCTGCAGGATTACCTCGCAACGGGCGAGCTGTTCACCTACGAGCGCCTGATCGCGACGCGCCTGCGCACCATCCTGCACGGCAAGGAGCTGCCGGAGCACGCCTATGACTCGCTGCGCGTTCTGGCCTCGGTCCATCTGGATTTCATCGACGCGGCGTTGGACACGGTACGCACGGGCTTCGGCAGCATCGACGCCTACCTGGAACGCGAGTGCGGCCTCGACCCCACGCGGCGCGAATTGCTGCAGCGAAACCTGCTCGACGACTGACACCCGGCCAGCAAAAAGCCCGCGCCGTCTTCGACGCGGGCTTCTCCGGTTTCGACTTCAGCCCTTCACGCACAGCACCTGCTTGAGCGTGTGCACGACCTCCACGAGATCGGCCTGGTTGGCCATCACGGTGTCGATGTCCTTGTAGGCGCCCGGGATCTCGTCCAGCACCCCGCCGTCCTTGCGGCACTCGACGCCCGCGGTCTGGCGCTTCAGGTCCTCCACCGTGAAATGACGCTGCGCCTCGTTGCGCGACATCTTGCGCCCCGCGCCATGCGCGCAGGAGCACAGCGATTCCGGATCGCCCTTGCCGCGCACGATGTAGCTGCGCGCGCCCATGCTGCCCGGAATGATGCCGAGTTCGCCCGCGCCGGCGCGGATCGCGCCCTTGCGCGTCACCCACACGTCGGCGCCGTAGTGATGCTCGCGCGCAACGTAGTTGTGATGGCAGTTGATCGCTTCCTGCGTCAGCGCGAAAGGCGGCAGGTGTCGCGCCAGCGCCTTGAGCACCAGCGACATCATCGAGCGGCGGTTCTCCATCGCGTAGTCCTGCGCCCAGCCCACGGCTTCGAGGTAGTCGTCGAACAGCGCGCTTCCCTCGACCAGGTATGCCAGATCGCGATCCGGCAGCTGGATGAAGTGACGTTCCATCTCCTTGCGCGCGGACTCGATAAAGAACTGGCCGATGCGATTGCCGATGCCGCGCGAACCCGAGTGCAGCATCACCCACACGTCCTGGTTTTCGTCCAGGCACAGTTCGATGAAGTGGTTGCCTCCGCCGAGCGATCCCATCTGCCCCTGCCAGTCGGCCTTGAGCTTCGGGTACTTCGCCTGGATCGGCCCCAGACCCGACGCGACGCGCGACAGGCCCTCTACCTGCCAGCGGTCGTCCTTGTGCGCGCCCATTCCCACCGGCACGTCGCGCTCGATCTGCGAACGGATCGCCTTCAGGCTTTCAGGCAGCGCCGACGCCTTGAGCGACAGTCGTACGGCATTCATGCCGCAGCCGATGTCCACGCCCACGGCGGCCGGAACGATTGCGCCCCGGGTCGGGATCACCGATCCCACGGTCGCCCCGATACCCAGGTGCACGTCGGGCATCGCCGCCACGTGGTGATGGATGAACGGCAGCGACGCGATGTTGGCGAGCTGCGCCTGCGCGTTGTCGGCCACCTCGTCGGTGTAGATCTTCACGGGGACACGGCCCTGGGACAGCACTTTGCGAATCGGCATGACACTTCTCTGTTTGTCGTAATGAA
>NZ_JAJFBP010000011.1 GCF_020697055.1 Panacagrimonas sp.
TTGGCGTCGCCGATCGGACCGAGGATGGAGGCGGCGATGCCCGGCTTGTCGGGGACGCCGGCCACGGTGAGCTGGGCCTCATCGCGCGAGAACGCGATGCCGGAGACGAGGGGAGCTTCCACGTTGTTTTCTTCCTCAAGCGTGATCAGGGTGCCGGGGCCGTCCACGAAGGTGGAAACCACGCGCAGCGGAACCTTGTACTTGCCGGCGAATTCGACGGCGCGAATCTGCAGGACCTTGGAGCCGAGGGACGCCATTTCCAGCATCTCCTCGAACGTGATCTTGTCGAGGCGTCGCGCCTTGGGCTCGACGCGCGGATCGGTGGTGTAGACCCCGTCGACGTCGGTGTAGATCTGGCACTCGTCGGCCTTCATCGCCGCGGCGATGGCGACGCCCGTGGTGTCCGATCCGCCGCGACCGAGCGTCGCGGTCGAGCCGTCCGGGGCGATCCCCTGGAAGCCCGCCACCACCGGCACGATGCCGGCGGTGCAGTCGGCCAGCAGCTTGGCGCCGTCGATGCCCTGGATGCGCGCCTTCATGAACGCGTCGTCCGTCTTGATCGCGACCTGCGGGCCGGTGTACGAACGACTCTTCACGCCCTGCTTCTGCAGCGCAAGCGCCAGCAATCCGATCGTCACCTGCTCGCCGGTCGAGGCGATCTGGTCGAACTCTCGCGTGCTGCCCTTGGGATCGATGCTCTTGGCGAGCTTGAGCAGGCGATCGGTCTCGCCCGACATCGCCGAGACGACGACGACGACCTGGTCGCCGCGATCGACGAACGATTTGACCTTGCTGGCGACGTGCTCGATGCGCTCCACCGAGCCCATCGACGTGCCGCCGTACTTCTGAACGATCAGCGCCATGAGACCTAGAGTTTCCCTTCCAACCAATCAAATGCCGATTCGATCGCCGCCGGCAGCTTCTCCGGCTGCGTGCCGCCCGCCTGCGCCATCTCGGGCTTGCCGCCGCCCTTGCCGCCGACCTGGCCCGCGGCCCAGCTGACGAGTTCGCCGGCCTTGACCTTGCCGGTGAGGTCGGTGGTGACGCCGGCGATCAAGCTCACCTTGGGGCCGTTGGCGCTGCCCAGCAGCACGATCCCGCTCTTGAGCTTGTCCTTGAGCTGGTCCATCAGCGTGCGCAGTTCGTTGCCGTCGACGCCGTCGACCTTGGCCGCGATCACCTTCACGCCCTTGATGTCGCGCGCCTGGCTGGCGAGGTCGCCGCCGGCGCTCGATGCGAGCTTGGCCTTCAGCGCGGCCAATTCCTTCTCCAGTGCCTTGCTGCGATCCAGCGCCTGCTGGATCTTGTCCGACAGATCGTCGCGACCGGCGCGCACCAGGTCGCCCGCCGCTTTGAGCTTGCCTTCGGTGTCGCGCAGGTAGGCCAGTGCGTTCTCGCCGGTGATCGCCTCGACGCGGCGCACGCCGGCCGCCACGCCCGATTCACTGACGATCTTGAACAGGCCGATGTCGCCGGTGCGGCTCACGTGCGTGCCGCCGCAGAGCTCGGTGCTGTAGTCGCCCATCGCAAGCACGCGCACCTCGTCGCCGTACTTTTCGCCGAACAGCGCCATCGCGCCGCTCTTGATGGCGTCGTCGTACTTCATCACCTTGACGCCGACCTCGACGTTGGCGAGCACCGCGCGATTGACGCGGTCCTCGATGTCGGCGATCTCGGCCGCCGTCACCGGCTGGCCGTGGCTGAAGTCGAAGCGTGTGCGCTGCTCGTCGACCAGCGATCCCTTCTGCGCCACGTGCGTGCCGAGCACGTCGCGCAGCGCCTTGTGCATCAGGTGCGTGGCCGAGTGGTTGCGCATCGTGGCGCGACGCACGCTGTCGGTGACTTCGGCACGCACGCTGTCGCCCTTGCGCAGGGTGCCGGACTCGAGCGTGCCGTGATGGCCGAACACGCTGCCCTTGATCTTCTGGGTGTCCTTGACGACGAAGTCGCCGATGCGACCGCGATCGCCGACCTGGCCGCCGGACTCGGCGTAGAACGGCGTGTGGTCGAGCACGACCACGCCCGACTCGCCCGCCTTGAGCGAATCCACGGCCTGCCCGTCGCGATACAGCGCCAGCACCTTGGCCTGCTCGTGGACCATGCCGTCGTAACCGACGAAGCACGTGTCGTCGCCGTCGTACGCGAGCGTGCCGCCGGCCTTGAAGCTCGAGGCCGCGCGCGCACGCGTGCGCTGCTCTTCCATCGCGGCCTCGTAGCCGGCTTCGTCGAGCTTGAGATCCTTCTCGCGCGCGATGTCCGCGGTCAGGTCGAACGGGAATCCGTAGGTGTCGTACAGCTTGAAGACGACATCGCCCGGGATCACGCCGTCCTTGATCCTGCCGATGGCCTCGTCGAGCAGCTTCATGCCCTTGTCGAGCGTGGTTGCGAACGCCTCTTCCTCGGTGCGGATCGCCTTTTCGATGCGCGACTGCTGTTGCACCAGTTCCGGAAAGGCCTTGCCCATCTCGCCTGCGAGCGGTGCCACGAGCTTGCTGAAGAACGGCTCGGTGATGCCGAGCTTGTGACCGTGGCGCAGCGCGCGACGCATGATCCGGCGCAGCACGTAGCCGCGGCCTTCGTTCGACGGCAGCACGCCGTCGGCGATCAGGAAGCTCGTCGCGCGGATGTGATCGGCGATGACCTTCTGCGACGGGCTCGCGTACGCCTTCTGCCGCGCCAGGTCCGCGACCGCACCGACCAGCACCTTGAAGGTGTCGGTCTGGTAATTGTCGTTGCTGCCCTGCATCAGCGCGGCGACGCGCTCCAGGCCCATGCCGGTGTCGACGCTCGGCGCCGGCAGCGGCGTCATCGTGCCGTCGGGCGCGCGCTCGAACTGCATGAATACGTGGTTCCAGATCTCGATCCAGCGATCGCCGTCTTCCTCCGGCGACCCCGGTGGGCCGCCGTAGATGCCCTTCGAACCATCGGGATCGTGGTCGTAGAACATCTCGGTGCACGGGCCGCAGGGGCCGGTGTCGCCCATCGCCCAGAAATTGTCCGAGGCGAACTTCGCGCCCTTGTTGTCGCCGATGCGGATGATCCGGCTCTCCGGGACGCCGACCTTCTTCCAGATGCCGAAGGCCTCGTCGTCGGTGTGATAGACGGTGACGAGCAGGCGCTTGGGGTCGATACCGAGCCACTGTTTGCCGGTGACGAACTCCCAGCCGAAGCGGATCGCGTCGTCCTTGAAGTAGTCGCCGAACGAGAAGTTGCCCAGCATCTCGAAGAACGTGTGGTGGCGGGCGGTGTAGCCCACGTTCTCGAGATCGTTGTGCTTGCCGCCGGCGCGGACGCACTTCTGGCTCGAGGTCGCGCGCACGTAAGGGCGCTTGTCCTGGCCGGTGAACACGTCCTTGAACTGCACCATGCCCGCGTTGGTGAACAGCAGGGTCGGATCGTTCCCGGGCACGAGCGGCGACGAGGGCACCACGGTGTGGCCGTTGACCCGGAAGAACTCCAGGAACCGGGCGCGCAGCTCGTTGCTGTTCATAAAGCCGGGGGCAGGGGGACCAAAGGCAGGCAAAGGGGCGCAATTTTAGCCAGACGGGGCAGGGCTTGCCATGCGACAGCGCAGCCGATCTCGGCTTTTCCCCGGGGAGAGGGCAGGGTGAGGGGCGGCCCGCGGGTTCAGGCGCCCCTCACCCCAACCCTCTCCTCGTGCAAGAAGCGCACGGGGAGACGGAGCTCAATTGGTACCAACACCCGCCAGCAGGGTCGCGTTGCCGCCCATCGCCGCGGTGTTGATGCACAGCGCCTGTTCGGAGACGAACCGCGGCAGGTAGTGAGGCCCTCCGGCCTTGGGCCCGGTGCCCGACCAGCCTTCGCCGCCGAAGGGCTGCGAGCCCACGACCGCGCCGATGATCGGCCGGTTGACGTACACGTTGCCGACGCGCGCCCGCTCGGCGATGCGCCGCCAGGTCGACTCGATCCGCGAGTGGATGCCCAGCGTTAGTCCGAAGCCGCTGGCATTGAGATCGTCGACGACGGCATCGAGGTCGTCGGCGCGGTAGCGCACCACGTGCAGGATCGGACCGAAATGCTCGTGCTTGAGGAAGCCGACGCCCGGGATCTCCGCGAGCACCGGCCCGACGAACGTTCCGGGCGGGCCATCGGCCGCCACGGCGACGCGCTCCAGGATGCGCCGGTCCTGGTCCAGCTCCTCGATGTGCGCGCGCAGCGCGCGCTGCGCGCCCTCGTCGATCACCGGGCCGACGTCGGTTTCGAGCAGGCCCGGATCGCCGATCCGCAGTTCGTGCATCGCGCCGCGCAGCAGTTCGATCACGCGATCGGCGATGTCGTCCTGCACGTACAGCACGCGCAGCGCCGAGCAGCGCTGCCCGGCGCTGCCGAAGGCCGAACGCAGCACGTCGCGCACCAGCTGCTCGGGCAAGGCCGACGAATCCGCGACCAGCGCGTTCTGGCCGCCGGTCTCGGCGATCAGCGTGGCCAGCGGGGCGCGGCGCGCAGCGAGTGATTGCGCGATCGCGCGCGCCACTTCGAACGAGCCGGTGAACGCGACGCCGGCGGTCGCCTCGTGGCGCACGATCGCTGCGCCCAGGTCTCCGTCGCCCGGCAGCACCTGGAGCACGTGTGCCGGCAGTCCCACCTGCTGCCACAGCCGCGCCATGCGCAACGCCACGCGCGGAGTCTGTTCGGCCGGCTTGGCGATCACCGCGTTGCCGGCGACCAGCGCTGCGGCGACCTGGCCGGTGAAGATCGACAGCGGAAAATTCCACGGCGAGATGCAGGCGAAGACGCCGCGCCCGCGCAGGCGTAGCTCGTTGCGCTCGCCGGCGGGGCCCGGCAGCACGCGCGTCGCGCCCATCAGCTCACGCGCCTGTTGCGCGTAGTAGCGCAGGAAATCAACGGTCTCGCGCAGCTCGCCGACCGCGTCGGGAATCGTCTTCCCCGCTTCGCGGATCAGCAGGTGCAGGAATTCGGATGATTGCGCTTGCAGCGCGTCGGCCGCGTCCTCCAGCAAGGAGGCGCGTTCGGTCACGGGCAGCGCGTTCCAGTCGCGTTGCGCGTCGATGGCGGCGCGCATCGCAACCGGGATCGCGCCGGGATCGGCGGCTGTCCACGACAGCGGCGTCGGCGTTGCGTCCGTCAGCGCCTGCGCCAGTTCGCGCTGGACCCGGCGATCGGTCAGCTGCAGTCCGCGCGAATTGCGCCGATCCGGGTAGAGCTCGGCGGGCAGGGGAAGAAGCGTCGCGTTTTCGGCGGCGGCGAGCGCGCGCACGGGATCGGCGGTCAAGGCCTCGGGCGCCACCGTTGCATCGAAGATGCGATGCACGAAGCCGGTATTGGCGCCGTTTTCCAGCAGCCGCCGCACGAGGTAGGGCAGCAGCGCCTCGTGCGACCCGACCGGTGCGTAGACGCGCACCGGCGTCCGCAGTCCGTGTTGTTCGCGCAGCAGCGTGTAGAGCGCCTCGCCCATGCCGTGCAGTCGCTGGAATTCCCAGGCCGGATGCGCGCGGGCGGCTTCGGCGATCCACGCGATCGTGTGCGCGTTGTGCGTGGCGAACATCGGGTAGGCGCGAGCGACACCGGCATCGAGCAGCTTGCGTGCACAGGCCAGGTACGCGACGTCGGTCGCAACCTTGCGCGTCCACACCGGGTAAGCCGGAAGGCCGCGCTCCTGCGCCCATTGGATCTCGCTGTCCCAGTACGCGCCCTTGACCAGTCGCACCGCCAGGGGTCGCCCGACACGACCTGCCAGCGCGACGAGCCAGTCGATCACGGCCGGTGTGCGTTTCTGCACTGCCTGCACCGCCAGGCCAAGGCCGGTCCAGCCTGCCAGCGCGTCGTCGTCGAACACCGATTCGACCAGATCCAGCGACAGCTCCAGCCGATCGGCTTCCTCGGCATCCACGGTGAGTCCGATGTTGCGTGCGCGCGCTTCGATCGCCAGCTGCAGCAATCGCGGTCGCAGTTCGCGCAGTACGCGCCCGCGCTGGAACTCCTCGTAGCGCGGATGCAGCGCGGAGAGCTTCACCGAGATGCCGGGCCGCGATTCGACCGGATCGTTGGCGCGCTGCGTCGAGGCGGCTCCGATCGCGGCGACGGCATCGCGATAGCGCTGCAGGTAGAGGTCGGCGTCGGCCTGCGTCAGCGCGCCTTCGCCGAGCATGTCGAACGAATGGCGCTCGGTGCCGGCGGCTTCGTCTCGCGCGCGGCGCAATGCCGATCCGATGTCCGGGCCCATCACGAACTGTTCGCCCATCAGGCGCATCGCCTGCCGCAGCGCCAGCCGCACGAGCGGTTCGCTGGTGCGCGTGACCAGCCGACCGAGCAGCGTGTCGAGGCCGACATCGTCCTCGAGCCGCACCAGCCGTCCCGTCAGCAGCAGGCCCCAGGTCGAGGCGTTCACCAGCAGCGATTCGGAACGGCCCAGGTGTCGTGCCCAGTCGGCGCCGCCGACGATGTCGGCGATCAGCTTCTCCGCGGTGGGCGCGTCGGGCACGCGCAGCAGCGCCTCGGCCAGGCACATCAGCAGCACGCCTTCGCGCGACGACAGACCGTATTCGCGCAGAAACGCGTCGAGGATCGAGCCCTGCTGTGGACGGTTTCGCAGTTCACGGATCCACGTGGCCGCCTGCGCGCTGATCGCGGCGGCCGTGGCGTCGTCGCGGGCGGCGAGCGGCGCGAGCGCCTCCAGCAGCAACGCCTCGTCCGCAAGCCAGGTGCGCGTGATGGTCTGGCGAAGCGGATCGCCGGCGGGCGGCAGGTCGGTGGCGACGAACGGGGCGTCGGTCATGGCCCTCGCATCGTAGCCCGGGTGAAACCCGGGGCTTTTCCCGCGCTCGGGTTCACCCGGGCTACGGAGCCGTGATCAATCCTCGGGGTCGCCCTTCAGTACCGCGCGAATCTGTGCGGAGTCGAAGCCGCGCTGCGCGAGAAATCGGTACTGCTTCTGGAACTCCGCTCCACGGGCCGGCACGTTGCCGAAGCGGCGCGCGTGCAGCTGTTGAGCGACCTCGGTGAAGTCGCACGCCAGCGCCTCGAACGCTTCGCGGATGCGCGCTTCGGGAACGCGCGCTTCCTTGAGCTCGGCGCGGATGCGCAGCGGACCGTAACCCTGACCGGCGCGCGAGCGCGCCAGGGTTTCGGCGAATCGCTCGTCCGACTGCCAGCCCGCCTCGGTCATGTCCGCGACGACGTCGGCCGCGACGGTCTCGTCGTGGCCGCGCGCGGTGAGCTTGCGTTTGAGCTGGACGACCGAATGCTCGCGCTTGGCGAGCATTCGCATCGCGGACACCCGCGCGTCGGCGGGTGTCCGCTCCTTCTCCGGACGATCAGTTCTTCGCCGCGGGCCCACTGCGCTGCGCCTGCAGCTTCTCGCGGATGCCGGCCTCGAGCGCCGAGGCGACTTCCGGACGCTCCTTGAGGAAGGCGCGCGCGTTGTCCTTGCCCTGGCCGATCTTGTCGCCGTTGTAGGCATACCAGGCGCCGGACTTCTCGACCAGCTTGTTTTCGACGCCGATGTCGATCAGCTCGCCGAGCTTGGAGATGCCCTCGTTGTAGAGGATCTCGAACACCGCCTCGCGGAACGGCGGGGCCAGCTTGTTCTTGACGATCTTCACGCGGGTCTCGTTGCCCACGACCTCGTCGCCCTTCTTGATGCTGCCGATGCGACGGATGTCCATGCGCACCGAGGCGTAGAACTTGAGCGCGTTGCCGCCGGTGGTGGTCTCGGGCGAGCCGTACATCACGCCGATCTTCATGCGGATCTGGTTGATGAAGATCACCATCGTCTTGCTGCGCGAGATGTTGCCGGTGAGCTTGCGCAGGGCCTGACTCATCAGGCGCGCGTGCAGGCCGACGTGGCTGTCGCCCATCTCGCCTTCGATTTCGGCCTTGGGCACCAGCGCGGCGACCGAGTCGACCACGATGATGTCGACCGCATTGGAGCGCACCAGCATGTCGGCGATCTCGAGCGCCTGTTCGCCGGTGTCGGGCTGGCTGACCAGCAGTTCCTCGATGTTCACGCCGAGCTTGGCGGCGTAGCTGACGTCGAGCGCGTGCTCGGCGTCGATGAAGGCGGCGACGCCGCCGGCCTTCTGGCATTCGGCCACCGCGTGCAGCGTCAAGGTGGTCTTGCCCGACGATTCCGGACCGTAGATCTCGATGATGCGGCCACGCGGCAGGCCGCCGATGCCCAGCGCCATGTCCAGCGTCAGCGAACCGGTGGAGATCACGTCGACGTCGCGGACCGCGTCGGCGCCCGTCATGCGCATCACCGCACCCTTGCCGAACTGCTTTTCGATCTGCCCGAGGGCGGCTTCCAGGGCTTTGCGGCGGTTCTCTTCCATGCTTTTCTCTCAAATGAAGGGTTTACGCGTCGGCGACGGATGCTGCGGCGCGAAAGACGGCAAGTGTCCCACAGTCGCCTGCGACCTCAACTGGTCGTTTGCGCAGGAGACTACTGTATATAAATACAGTATCACGTTTCGTAGCGTCACGAACCCCAGAGGTCCCCCTGGGCGGGCGCAGACGGCGCTTCCGGCTCGATCAGCGTGGCGTCGTCGGCGTGCGGTCGATTGACCCGCTCGCTCACGCGGTGCGCCTTGACCGGGACCATGGGACCTTTCAGTGCTCGCTCGACGAGTCGTTCGCACAGGTGCTCGGGCGTATCCAGCCAGTCGATCTGGCCGGCCTCGTCGAGCAGCACCGGCATGCGGTCGTGGACGGATGCGGTGTCCTCGTTGGCGGGACGCGTCAGGATCGAGACCGATTCGAGCGCGTCGACGGCGCTCTCCTGGCGTTTTTCCCAGATCGCCGCGAACGCAAGCAGCCGGCCATCGCGCGAGGACATGTACCAGGGCTGCTTGCGCCTGGAACCGAGCACCTGCCACTCGTACCAGCCCATCGCAGGCACCAGGCAGCGGCGCTTCCTGAAGGCCTGGCGATACGCGCCGCTGGTGGCGACGGTTTCGCTGCGCGCGTTGATGGTCTTGAGGCCGGATTCGGCATTGCCGGCCCATGACGGCACCAGTCCCCAGCGCAGGTCGCACAGCTCGAAGCCGCCGTCGCCGTCGCGCCGCAGCGCGGGGACGTAGCTGCCCGGCGTCACGTTGTAGCGGATGGCATCGATGAAGTGGCGCGTGACGTTGTGGCGGCCGATGTGCCAGGCACGCTCGATGGCGGCGACGTCGGGTTGCACGTAGCGGCCGCACATGGGTTCAGGCCGCGTGCAGGCGATCGAGCAAGCCTTCGAGCGCGCGGCAAGCGGCGGCTTCGCGAATCGCTGCGCGATCACCATCGAAGTGATGGCAGACCGGCTGCGGTTCGTGCCCACGTCGGATCCACGCGATCCACACGGTGCCGACCGGACGTCCCGGATTGCCGCCGCCGGGACCGGCAATGCCGGTCACCGCCACGCCCCAGTCCGCCGGCGTGCGCGACATCAGTCCGGCTGCCATGGCATGCGCGCAGGCCTCGCTCACGGCGCCGTCGCTCTGGAACAGCGCCATCGGCACGCCGAGCAGGTCGTGCTTGGCGTCGTTGGTGTAGGTCACCAGGCCGCGCTCGAACCAGGCCGATGATCCCGCGAGGTCGGTCGCGAGCTTGGAGAGCAGGCCACCGGTGCAGGATTCGGCGAAGGCCAGCCGCTCACCGCGTTCGATCAGGCGCTGGGCCAGCGCCTCGACCAGCGCCGCGCAGGAATCCATCTGGGATCCAGGCCGCTTCTAGTCCAGGAGATCCTTGGGGATGTTGCCGCCGTTGGCCGCGAGCTTCTGCAGCACCGTCTTGTGCAGCCAGATGTTCATCGACGCGGAGTCGCCCATCTTCTCGGCCGGACAGCCCAGTTCGGTGGCCAGTTCCTTGCGCGAGGCGAGGCTGCTGTCGAGGTCGAGCAGCTTGAGCAGATCGACGATCGAGGTCTTCCAGTTCAGCTTCTGCGAATTGCCGGCCGCAAGGCCTTCCAGCTTGGCCACCACGTCGACCGCCGAGATCGCCACCACGGGCGGAGCCGCCGGCGCGGTCGGCGCCGCAGAAGCGGTGGCCGCGGGAGGAGCCGCGGTGGGTGCGGGCGCTGCCGGGCGGACCGGCGGCGCGGACGGGGCTGCCTGCGCGGTTCCAAGGCCGAGCTTGCCGAGAATCTTGCTGAAGAAGCTCATGGTGGATCTCCTTGTCGGGAACGACGATGGGGCGGACACCATAGCCGATGCACGGTGTCGGGCCGTGTCTCGCCGATCACCGCCGAGGCGCTCGTTGTTCAGAACGGAATGTCGTCGTCCGGGCCACCGAAGCCGGCGTCGGCCGGCGTCGATGCCGGCGCCTGGCGACCCCCGCCGCCGCCCGACCCGCCGCCCGACGAACCGCCACCGGACGAACGCGACGAGCCGCCGCCGTAGCTGCTCGTGCCCATCTCGTCGCCCGAGCCGCCCTGGCGTCCATCGAGCATCTGCATCTCGTTGACGCGGATCTCCATGAAGCGCGCTTCCTTGCCTTCCTTGTCCTGGTACTTGCGCGTACGGATCGAGCCTTCGACGTAGATCTTGCTGCCCTTGCGCAGGTACTTCTGGACGATCTCACCGAGCTTGTCGTTGAAGACGAGGTTGTGCCATTCGGTGTGCTCCTGAAGCTGGCCATCGCGGCCCTTCCAGGATTCGGACGTTGCCAGGGTGGCGTTGGTGACCGAGCCGCCGTTGGCGAAGGACTTGGTCTCCGGATCCTTGCCCAGATTGCCGATGAGAATGACTTTGTTGATGCCGCGGGCCATGGGCGGTCTCCGTAGAAGAGA
This sequence comes from Panacagrimonas sp., assembly GCF_020697055.1. Classification (GTDB taxonomy): domain Bacteria; phylum Pseudomonadota; class Gammaproteobacteria; order Nevskiales; family Nevskiaceae; genus Panacagrimonas. The sequence goes on from NZ_JAJFBP010000011.1 coordinate 10,748, forward strand.
AATTCAGGAATTGGTTTTCAGTGCAGCGGGCGCGGCGAGCTTCTCGAACGATGCGCCGGCGGGGATGAGCAGCCAGATCATAGGCAGGAGCGCGCAGGCGATGAAAGCACCGCCGAGTCCGAAGTGCGACTGCGTGAACCCGCCGAGCGCGCCGCCGGCCGATGCGCCGAGGAACTGCGAGGTCGCGTAGACGCCCAGCGCGGCGCCGCGACGCGCCGCCGGTGCGCGGCGCGAGATCATCGACGGCAGCGCGCCTTCCAGGTAGTTGAAGCCGATGAAGAACACCAGCAGCGACGCCAGCAGCAGCGCGCTCTGCGTGTGACCCAGGCCGGCGAGCAGCATCGAGGCACCCAGCAGCGCGACCGCGCCGCGGAACACCAGGCCCGCGTGTCCGCCGCGTTCAGCCGAACGGATCAGCGGAAACACGGGCAGGATCGAGAGCAGCAGGATCGGCAGGTACACGCGCCAGTGCTGCTCGCTGCTCAGGCCCAGCGTCGCCTCGATCGCCAGCGGTGCCGCGGTGAACAGCGCGGTCATCAGGGCGTGTAGCAGGAAGATTCCCGCGTTCAGGCGCAGCAGCACCGGGTTGCGCAGCACTTCGCTGAACCCGCCCGCGGGCGCCGCCTGCAGGTCGGGCGTCGGAACGCCGAACGCGACCACCGGCAAGGTCAGCAACGCCAGGCCCGCGGTCAGATAGAAAATGCCGTGCACGCCGATCCAGCCCGCCACGATCGGGCCGGCGACGATCGCCAGGATGAAGGCCAGGCCCATGCCGGCGCCCAGGATCGCCATCGCCGTCGTCCGGACCTGGTCGCGGGTGACGTCGGCCAGCAGCGCCGCGACCGCCGACGACACCGCGCCAGCACCCTGCAGCAGGCGTCCCAGCGTGATCATCTCGATGGTCTGCGCCCAACCGGCCACGACGCTGCCGAACGCGAAGATCGCCATGCCGATGAAGATCACCGGTTTGCGGCCGATGCGGTCGGACAGCAGCCCCAGCGGTACCTGCAGCAAGGCCTGCGCCAGGCCGTAGGCGCCGATCGCCAGGCCGATCTGCCACGGTGTGGCGCCGCCCGGCAGGTCGCGCGCATAGATCGCGAACACCGGCAGCACCATGAACATGCCGACCATGCGCAATGCGTAGACCAGTCCCAGGCCGATGACGGCGCGCCATTCGAGAGCGTTCATGGAGGCGTCGACGAAATAACCGGTGCGGCGAGCGAGAAGCAGGATTACATGGGGTTGTGGGGCCGGTCGCGAGGCTCGCCTGGGCGAGAACGCGGGTGCTCAACACTTTGAAGCGCGGCGAACCGGCTACATATAGTACCCAGTTCCCGGGCCCCACCCCTGTCCGGATCCCCCTCGATTTTCGATTCCTGTTCGTCTGGACCATGGATTCCATCCGCATTCGCGGCGCGCGCACGCACAACCTCAAGAACGTCTCGCTGGATCTGCCGCGCGACAAGCTGGTGGTCATCACCGGCCTGTCCGGCTCGGGCAAGTCCTCGCTGGCCTTCGACACGCTCTACGCCGAAGGCCAGCGCCGCTACGTCGAATCGCTGTCCGCATATGCGCGCCAGTTCCTCGGACAGATGGAGAAGCCGGACGTCGATGCCATCGAAGGCCTGTCGCCGGCGATCTCGATCGAGCAGAAATCGACCTCGCACAACCCGCGTTCGACCGTCGGCACCGTCACCGAGATCTACGACTACCTGCGCCTGCTGTTCGCGCGCGTGGGCACCGCCAAATGCCCGGATCACGGCGTGACGCTCGAAGCGCAGTCGGTCGCGCAGATGGTCGACCAGGTGATCGCGCAGGCGGAGAACTCGGCCTGGATGCTGCTCGCGCCGGTCGTGCGCGGGCGCAAGGGCGAACACGCCGAGTGGTTCGAGCAGATGAAGGCGCAAGGCTTCGTGCGTGCGCGCGTCGACGGCAAGGTCTACGAGCTCGAGGAGATTCCGACCCTCAATCGCAAGCTCAAGCACGACGTCGACATCGTCGTCGACCGTTTCAAGGTGAGAGCCGACCTGCAGCAGCGCCTGGCCGAGTCCTTCGAGACCGCGCTCAAGCTCTCGGGCGGCCTGGTGGTAGTCGCGCCGCACGGCGAATCGAAGGCGACCGAGCTGCTGTTCTCCAACCGCATGAGCTGCCCGCACTGCGGCTACTCGCTCGAAGAACTCGAACCGCGTCTGTTCTCTTTCAACGCACCGCACGGCGCCTGCCAGAAGTGCGACGGCCTGGGCACGCTGCAGATCTTCGATCGGGAGCGCGTGGTGGCGCATCCGGAGCTGTCGCTGGCCTCCGGCGCGATCCGTTCCTGGGACAAGAAGAACCCGTACTACTGGCACTTCATCAAGTCGCTGGCCAAGCACTTCAAGTTCGATCCGGAAAAGCCCTGGGACAAGCTGCCGGCCAGGATCCAGACGCTGATCCTGGACGGCAGCGGCGAGGAGAAGCTGGCTTTCGAGTATCCGGACGAGCGCGGCCGCAACGTCACGCGCACGCATCGCTTCGAAGGAATACTTCCGAACCTCGAGCGCCGCTACCGCGAGACCGACTCCATGGCGGTGCGCGAGGAGCTGGCGCGATACCTGTCCGACCAGGCCTGCCCGGAGTGCCAGGGTCAGCGCCTGAACCGCGCCGCGCGCAACGTGTTCGTCGCCGATCGCAGCCTGCCGTCGCTGACCGCGCTGTCGGTCAAGGATGCCGATGCGTTGTTCTCGAAGCTCACGCTGCCGGGCCACAAGGGCGAGATCGCCGAGAAGATCGTCAAGGAGATCTCCGCGCGCCTGGGCTTTCTCAACAACGTGGGCCTGGAGTACCTGACGCTGGCGCGCAGCGCCGAGACGCTGTCCGGCGGCGAGGCGCAGCGTATCCGCCTGGCCTCGCAGATCGGCGCCGGGCTGGTGGGCGTGATGTACGTGCTCGACGAACCCTCGATCGGCCTGCACCAGCGCGACAACGAACGCCTGCTGGCGACGCTGTTCCGGCTGCGCGATCTGGGCAACACCGTGATCGTGGTGGAGCACGACGAGGAAGCGATCCGTCGCGCCGATTACGTCGTCGATATCGGTCCGGGTGCGGGCGTGCACGGCGGTCGCATCGTGGCGCAAGGCACGACCGCGGACCTGGAGACCGCGCCGGAGTCGGTCACCGGCAAATACCTGTCCGGCGCCGTCGCGATTCCTGTTCCCAAGGAGCGCAAGCGGCGCGAGCCGGGCAAGCACATCACGATCCGCGGCGCGCGCGGCAACAACCTGCAGAACGTGACCGTCGAGATCCCGGTCGGGCTGATGACCTGCGTCACCGGCGTCTCGGGTTCGGGCAAATCCACACTGATCAACGACACGCTCTACGGCTTCGCCGCCCGCGATCTCAACGGCGCCGGCACGCGGCACGCCGAGGTCGATCACATCGAAGGCCTGCGCGATCACCTCGACAAGGTCATCGACATCGACCAGTCGCCGATCGGGCGCACGCCGCGCTCCAATCCCGCGACGTACACCGGACTGTTCACGCCGATCCGCGAACTGTTCGCGCAGGTGCCCGAGTCGCGCGTGCGCGGCTACGAGGCCGGGCGCTTCAGCTTCAACGTCAAGGGCGGGCGCTGCGAGACCTGCGAAGGCGACGGCGTGATCAAGGTGGAGATGCACTTCCTGCCGGATGTGTACGTCACCTGCGATACCTGCAAGGGCCGGCGCTACAACCGCGAGACGCTGGAGATCCGCTACAAGGGCAAGACGATCGACCAGGTGTTGAACATGACCGTCGAAGAGGGCTTGGCCTTCTTCAAGGCGGTGCCGGCGCTGGCGCGCAAGCTCGAAACCCTGATGGACGTCGGCCTGAGCTACATCACGCTCGGCCAGAACGCGACGACGTTGTCGGGCGGCGAAGCCCAGCGCGTGAAACTGTCCAAGGAGCTGTCGCGGCGCGACACCGGCCAGACGCTGTACATCCTCGACGAGCCCACCACCGGCCTGCACTTCCATGACGTGGCGCAACTTCTGAAGGTGCTCGAGCGCCTCCGGGAACACGGAAACACCGTAGTGATCATCGAGCACAACCTGGACGTCATTAAGCGGGCGGACTGGATCGTCGACCTGGGGCCGGAAGGCGGCTCCGGCGGCGGCCGGATCCTGGCCTGCGGGACACCCGAGGATGTCGCTGCGGTGGTCGGGTCGCACACTGGAAGATTCCTTTCATCGCACCTCAAAGTCCGGTCGTCGTCGGATGTGAACGAATCCCGGGCCGCACCCTCCAAACGTTCGTCATCGATTCCGAGCAGGAGAGCCAAGGCATGAGCACCCCCCCGTTCCGCTGGTTTGCGGCCTTCACCACCACCGCCGCGGCGGCGTTGTGCGCGTTGGCCGTCTCCGGTTCGGCATCGGCGGGCGTTCCGGTCGATCGCAAGCTCTCGGTGCACATCACCGTCGACGGCAAGCAGGACTGGAAGAACGTGCTGCAGTGGTCCAAGGCCACGACGACGCAGTCGTACGACTTCTCGACGGTGCTGCGCTCGGACGGCCGGCTGTTCGCGGCCAACCTGCTCGACCCCGACGTGAACATGCGAATGGCGATCAAGACCGAGTACCTGCGCCAGCAGGGCATGGCGCGGCTCAAGGCGATGGGCGTCGATCCGAAGTCGCCCACGCTGATGCAGGACCTCTCGACCAAGGCGCAGAAGGCCAACTACGACTGCAAGGGTGAATCGATCTGCCTTTCCAACACCGGCACGAAGTTCGCCGAGCTGATGGCCGCCGCGGTGGAACCGGACAACAGCGCACTGTTCGAGGGCGACCCCCGGTACCAGTTCTTCTTCGGCTTTCCGAGCTGCGCGAACACGATCCACGCCCGGCATCAGTACTCGGCGACCGGCGAGACCGCGTACGGACGCAAAAAGGACCACATCTATCCGTTCGCGCTGACCTATTCGGGCGACTCGACCGGCACGCCGGACGAGAAGCAGTCGATGTGCCTGTTCTTCACGGTCGTCGTCGACACGCTCGAGAACAAGATGTTCGTGGAGAACGTCTATCTTCCGGCAGCGTGGGGCAAGGTCTCGCGCACCGAGTTCGAAAAGACGCGCGTCGAGGACAACAAGGAGCTCGCGGTGCCGGGTCCGCTGCAGGGCTTCGTCAACGAAAACATGCGCCACTCCAATTTCACCGGTGACACCAGCGGCGTGCTCAAGCTCAACCTGCCGCTGGACGGCAACGCCACCGTGCTCGGCGCCTGGACCGGCGAGGCCAAGACCACGCTGAAATGGGCCTGGACGGATGTGAACGGCAATCCCGTGGGTCCGACGCCCGCCGCGGCTGCCAAGCCGGCACCGGTCGCGGCTCCGGCCAAACCGGCCGAAACCAGGTCCGCTCCGGCCAAGCCGGCCGCGCAGAAGAAGAACTGAGTCGCGCGGTCTACAGCCAGCCGCGCTCGGCGAAGCTGGTCGGCGCGCCTTCGCCGACGACGAAGTGATCGAGCACGCGCACGTCGACCAGCGCCAGGGCCTGCTTCAACCGCTCGGTGAGCAGGCGGTCCGCCGATGAAGGCTCGCTCACGCCGCTGGGATGGTTGTGCGCGAAGATCACCGCGGCGGCGCGCACGGCCAGCGCGCGCTTGACCACCTCGCGTGGATACACGCTCGCCGCGTCCAGCGTGCCGAGACTGAGTTCCTCGGCGGCGATCACGCGGTGCTGGCTGTCGAGGAATAGCGCCGCGAACACTTCGCGATCGCGATCACGCAGCCAGGCGCTCAGGTAACGCCGCGTCGCGGCGGGATCGCTGAGCGCGTGACGCGAAGGAAGACCTTCGGCGAGGACGCGGCGTGCGATCTCCAGCGCCGCCTGCAGCTGCGCCCACTTGGCCGGGCCCAGTCCGCGGGTCCCGCAGAACCTCTCGACTCCGGTCGAGGCCAGCGCGCGAAGCGAGCCATGATCGCGCAGCAGATCGCGGCCGAGATCCACGGCGCTGCGTCCCGGAATTCCGGTGCGAAGGAAGATCGCGAGCAGTTCGGCGTCGGACAGCGCGCCGGCGCCGCGCGCGAGCAGCTTCTCGCGCGGCCGTTCGTTCTCAGGCCAGTCCAGGATGGTCGACACGGACCAGAGTCTGAACGCGCGCGCCGCGGGTTTCGGCGTGCAATCGCACGTGACGCGCTGCGGTGCGCCGGGCATTGCATGGCAGGATACGCGCCCCCGTTTTCGACCGACCGGCCCGGCAACCCGGGTGCATCCGATGAAACTCCGAGAAGAACTGCGCGAAGCCGCCCTGCTGTACCACGAGCGTCCGACTCCCGGAAAGATCTCGATCGCGCCGACCAAGAGCCTGCTGACGCAGCGCGACCTGGCGCTGGCCTACTCGCCCGGCGTGGCGGCGGCCTGCGAGGAGATCGTGGCGGATCCGGTGAACGCGTTTCGCTACACCGCGCGAGGAAATCTGGTGGCGGTGATCACCAATGGCACCGCGGTGCTGGGCCTGGGCGCGATCGGGCCGCTCGCGGCCAAGCCGGTGATGGAAGGCAAGGGCGTGCTGTTCAAGAAATTCGCCGGCATCGACGTGTTCGACATCGAGATCAACGAGCGCGATCCGGACAAGCTGGTGGAGATCATCGCGGCGCTGGAGCCGACCTTCGGCGGCGTGAACCTCGAGGACATCAAGGCGCCTGAGTGCTTCTACATCGAGCGCGCGCTGCGCAAGCGGATGAAGATCCCGGTCTTCCACGACGACCAGCACGGCACCGCGATCATCGTGGGCGCGGCCACGCTCAACGGCCTCAAGGTCGTGGGCAAGGACATCACGAAGATCAAGCTGGTGGTCAGCGGCGCGGGCGCCGCGGCGCTGGCGTGCGTCGACCTTCTGCTGGATCTGGGCCTGCCGCGTGAGAACATCTGGCTGACCGATCTGGCGGGCGTGGTCTACGAAGGTCGCACCGAGCTGATGGATCCGGACAAGGCGCAGTTTGCGCAAAGGACCTCGCAGCGCACGCTGGCCGAGGTGATCGAGGGCGCCGACATGTTCCTGGGCCTGTCGGCGGGCAAGGTGCTCAAGCCCGAGATGGTGGCGAAGATGAACGCGTCGCCGCTGATCTTCGCGCTCGCCAATCCGACGCCGGAAATCCTGCCGGAGGAAGTCCAGTCGGTCCGCAGCGACGCGGTGATCGCCACCGGCCGCACCGACTATCCGAACCAGGTCAACAACGTCCTGTGCTTTCCTTTCATCTTTCGCGGCGCGCTGGACGTGGGCGCCACGACCATCACGCGGCAGATGGAGATCGCGACGGTGCACGCGATCGCCGATCTTGCGCGCATGGAACAGAGCGACGTGGTGGCCTCGGCCTACGGCGTCGAGGACCTGCAGTTCGGGCCGCAGTACCTGATCCCGAAGCCCTTCGATCCGCGTCTGATCGTCAGCATTGCTCCGGCGGTGGCCAAGGCGGCGATCGATTCGGGCGTGGCGACGCGACCCATCGCGGACTTCGATTCGTATCACGAGCAGCTGCAGCGCTTCACCACGCACAGCGGCACGATGATGAAGCCGATCACCGAAGCCGCGCGCAAGGCGCCCATCGAGAAGAAGCGCGTGGTCTTCGCCGAGGGCGAGGAGGAGCGCGTGCTGCGCGCGGTGCAGATCGTGGTCGACGACAAGCTCGCCGTGCCCATCCTGGTGGGTCGGCCGGCGGTGATCGAGAAGCGCATCAAGAAGTTCGGCCTGCGCCTGAAGGCCGGTGTGAACTTCAGCATCGTCAATCCCGAGAACGACCTGCGCTTCCACGAGTACTGGCAGGACTATCACCAGACGATGGCGCGCCGCGGCGTGACCGCGCAGTACGCCAAGCTGGAGATGCGGCGGCGTCCGACGCTGATCGCCTCGATGCTGCTCAAGAAGGGCGAGGCCGACGGGATGGTCTGCGGCACGGTCAGCAACTACGGCCGCCACCTGCAGTACGTGCATCGGGTCATCGGCCTGGAGCCGGGTGCCAGCTGCTACGGCGCGATGAACGCGTTGATCCTGCCCAATCGCCAAGTGTTCATCGTCGACACGCACGTGAACCTGGATCCGACCGCCGAACAGCTCACCGAGATCACGATCCTGGCGGCCGAGAACATCCGCCGCTTCGGCCTGGAGCCCAAGGCCGCGCTGCTTTCGCATTCGAACTTCGGCAGCTACGACTCGCCGTCGGCGGAGAAGATGCGCGAGGTCCTGAAGCTGCTGCGCCTGCGCGCGCCGGAGCTCGAGGTCGATGGCGAGATGCACGGAGACACCGCGCTGGACGCCAAGCTGCGCGATTCGATCGTGTCGGATTCGACGCTCAAGGGCTCGGCCAATCTGCTGGTGATGCCCAACCTCGAGGCGGCCAACATCTCGTACAACCTGCTCAAGACCGCGGCGGGCAACAACGTCGCGATCGGGCCGGTGCTGCTCGGCTGCAGGGCCCCGGTCCACATCCTGACGCCGAGCGCGACCGTGCGACGGATCGTCAACATGGTGTCGCTGGCGGTGGTCGAGGCGAACTACGCGCCGGTGCTGGTCCACCCGCTGGCGCGGTGAACGCCTGGGAAAACCGGCGGGTGCCCTAAACTTCGATCCATGACCCCGTCCGCGCCCATGCCCACCTTGCCCGGTCGCCGCATCCTGCTCGGCGTCACCGGAGGAATCGCCGCGTACAAGGCGGCCGACCTGACGCGACGCCTGATCGAGATCGGAGCCGAGGTGCAGGTGGTGATGAGCGAAGGCGCCAAGCGCTTCGTCGGCGTTGCGACCTTCCAGGCCCTGTCCGGCAGGCCGGTGCGGGACTCGCTGTGGGACGCGCAGGCCGAAGGGCACATGGGCCACATCGAACTGGCGCGCTGGCCCGACCTGATCCTGATCGCGCCGGCCACGGCCGACGTGATCGCGCGACTGGCCCACGGCCGCGCGGACGACCTGCTCACCACGCTGGTGCTGGCCTCCGACAAGCCGGTGGCGATCGCGCCGGCGATGAACCGCCTGATGTGGGCCAAGGCGGTGACGCAGGACAACGTCGCCAAGCTGGTTGCGCGCGGCGTGCACGTGCTCGGACCGGGCGCCGGATTCCAGGCCTGCGGCGAAGTCGGCGAAGGCCGCATGCGCGAGCCGCTCGAGATCCGCGACGACGTCGTTCGACTGCTCGCGGCCGGACCGATGCGCGGACGTCACGCGGTGGTCACGGCCGGCCCCACGCGCGAACCGATCGATCCGGTGCGCTTCATCACCAATCGTTCGTCGGGCAAGCAGGGCTATGCGCTGGCATCGGCGCTGGCCCAGCTCGGGGCACGCGTGACCCTGGTGTCGGGCCCGACGAATCTCGCGGTGCCGGCCGGCGTCATGCGCGTCGACGTCGAGACGGCGCAGCAGATGTGCGATGCCGCGTTGAAGGCGGCGGCGGACGCCGATGTTTTCGTCGGCGCCGCGGCGGTGGCGGATTACCGCGCGGCCGAAGTCGCCCGCGAAAAGATCAAGAAGAAGGCCGATCGCCTGTCGCTGGACCTGACGCGCAACGACGACATCCTGGTGCGCGTGCGTGGCGCGCGGCCGGATCTGTTCATGGTGGGGTTCGCGGCCGAGACCGAAAAGCTCGAGCAGCACGCGCGGGAGAAGCTCGAGAAGAAGAAACTGGATCTGATCGCCGCCAACTGGGTCGGCGGCGGGCGCGCGTTCGATCGCGACGACAACCAGCTCAACGTTTTCTGGTCCGCGGGCGGCGTGCGCGAACTGGCGCATGCCGGCAAGGAACAGCTCGCACGCGAACTGGCGGCGCTGATCGTCGAGCGGTTCCAGGCGCGTGCGGTGCCCGCAAAAGCGAAGTCTCCCCAAAAAACGAAGTGAACAACCGATGACCCGCATCCAGCTCAAGATCCTCGATACGCGCCTGGGCCGCGAACTGCCGCTGCCGGCCTACGCCACCGACGGATCGGCCGGCATGGACCTGCGAGCGTTGCTCGACGCACCGCTGGAACTCGTCCCGGGCGCAACGACGCTGCTGCGCACGGGCATTTCGATCCACATCGCGGATCCGGGGCTGGCGGCGGTGATCCTTCCGCGCTCGGGGCTGGGTCACAAGCACGGCATCGTGCTCGGCAATCTCGTCGGGTTGATCGACTCCGACTACCAGGGCGAGCTGATGGTCAGCTGCTGGAACCGCGGGCAGACGGCGTTCACGATCAATCCGGGAGAGCGCATCGCGCAGCTGGTGATCGTGCCGGTCGTGCGGGCGGAGTTCGAGATGGTGTCGGAGTTCGAAAGCAGTCAGCGCGGTGCGGGCGGGTTCGGGCACACCGGTCGGCACTGAAAAGCCATTTCCCGGCCTCCGGGCGGGCTACGGGTCCTTGGTGACGCCGGCGAGGTGCGTTGCGCGCGCGGCGTCGCGGCGCCGACGTTCGTTTGCACGGCACGATCGGCAGCGCGTCGCCGTGGTCCAGATGCCGCCCTTGGCGATCTCGTACCACCACTGCTGCTGCGTCGCGCGCCAGATCTCGTCGACACCGCAATCGATGCAGGTGAAGGGCAGATCGACATAGGTGCCGCGCCGCAGGAAATCGGGCGTGCTGTAGCTGCCGTCGGGAGCCAGGCGCTCCGGGTGCACCGTGACGGGTCCGGTCGCGCGGCGCGCGTGGCGTTCTCGTTGACGCAGGCGTCGCCGTACCGCGGGCTTCGGTTTGCTCGTCACGACGCGTTCTCGATCGAAAATTTCAGGCGCGTGTCGCCCAGGCTCCGGCCGGTGGAATCGAAGCGACGCTCGAGGAACGAGACCTGGCCGTCGACGCCGATGCGGATCAGGCTGGTGCAGCGCGTTCCATAGGCGGGCGAATGGATGAAGGGCGGCGACAGCAGGCGCTCCATTTCCAGGCTCACGCCGGTGAGCGGAAGGGCTTCGTCGGGCGCCGGCGCGCGGCCGGCCATCACCGCCATCAGCGCGGACTCGTCGTCGGCCTCGTCGGTACCGGATTTCGCAACGATGCGATCCATCGCGGCGTGGGCGGCGCGTGCCTTGGGCCACGGCGTATCGAGCTGCGCGTTGCTCAGCGCGTGCACGCCGGGTGCGACGTCTTCGGACAACAAGCGCGGCCGATTCGTCAGGTATCGAAGCTCGTCACCGTCGTACAGCAACAGGTTGAATCCGCCGTAGGCCTGCGCCTCGTGCTCGATCCGTTCCGCGAAGGCCGCGGTGCTTTCCGCGCCGCGCAGGAAATCCGCGACGAGCTGTCCTCGCGACAACGGTTTGCGTACGGCCACGTCCGGGCCGCGCACATTGGTCACCGCCGCCAGTCGTCCAGAGCGCGAAACGCCCAGCCAGGCGCCGCCTTCCTGCAGATCGCGGCCCGCGAGTACGTGTGGAGCGTGGTGATCGGTCCACCAACCCAGCGGTGTTGCCTCGCGCGCGTAGAACTCGTCGCGATTGGCCACCAGCAGCAGCCGGTGCGCGGGATGGGCATTCCAGGCGAAAGCGAGCAGGCACATGGGCGGATGATCGCCGGCACGCACGGATCGCGACAAATGCGCCGTTTTCGTTCAGCGGCCGGCCGCCGGCGGGGTCTCTACAATGCAGCGCATGAGCGTCCTGACCGAATACGAAAAGCGCCAACTCCGCCTGATCCGCGACTGGCAGGCCGAATCTCCGGGCTGGGGCACGCGTCTGCTCGCCAAGCCCGGCAGCAAGATCGCAGGTGCGGTCCAGGCCCTGGTTCCGGAAGATGCGATTCGCGCCGCGCTGGAAGGGGTCAATCGCGTGGCGGAAAAGCTGTCGGACGAACGTTCGATCCTCAAGCGCGGCGGGGTCACCGAACTCGAGGCGCTGCGCCATCTGAAGCTCGAGGACTGCGACGAACTGATGCGCGGCGAGCAGCGTCGCGCGATGGCGATGGCGGGATTCGGAGGGGCGGCGTTCGGCATCGCGGGCGCAGCGGGCATGGTGGCCGACGTGCCGGCGCTCATTGCGTTGGCGCTGCGCACGATCCATCGAGTTGGCCTGTGCTACGGCGAGGATCTGCGCCAGGCCGGGCAACGGCGTCTGGCGATCGGCGTGTTCGCATTGGCATCGGCCAACAGCCTGGAAGAGAAGCATTCGGCCGTGCTCGCATTGCGCGACTTCAATGTCGATGGCCTCAACGACGCCGCATGGCGCGACGGCGTGGAGCGCGCGGCGGAGCGCGAGATGGCCAAGGAAGCGGCGGTGTTCTCGCTCAACAACCTGGCGTCGCGACTCGGCATCAATCTGGGCAAGCGCAAGGCGGCCGGCGTGATGCCGGTCATCGGCGCGCTGGTGGGAGGTTCGGTCAACGCCTGGTACCTGTACGACGTGGCGCAGGTGTCGCGCTACGTGTTCCAGGAACGCTGGATGGCCAACAAGCATTCGATGCCCAAGCTGCTGCCGATCCTCGAAGGCGTACCCAAGGCCGGGACCGGCGGCGCGCGTCGTCGCACGTCCGCCGAGTGAAATGGGCACTCACATCCAACCGGTGATCTAACACCGTCGCGACGCCCGATCGCGCTGTCGGACGAGCTAAGGGGTTCGCGAGCGCCGTATCGGAGAATCGGGTCGCCTCGAGCTTCCGATGCGCTGATCCGAATCCATGAAAACGTCCTCTTCCGCCGCGCCGCACCACGTCGTCATCGTCGGCGGCGGTTTCGGCGGTCTGAATGCCGCCAAGGTCCTGGGCAAGGCGGGCTGTCGCGTGACGCTGCTGGACAAGCGCAATTTCCAGCTGTTCCAGCCGCTGCTGTACCAGGTCGCCACCGGGTCGCTCACCACCGGCGACATCGCGGTCCCGCAGCGCGTGGTGCTGCGCAAGTTTCCGCAGGTGCAGTGCCTCACATCCACCGCGTACGACGTCGATCCGCAGACGCGCACGCTGACGCACGAGTTCGGCGAACTGGTGTACGACACGCTGATCGTCGCCACGGGCGTGAAACACCACTACTTCGGGCACGACGAATGGCGCGAATTCGCGCCGGGACTCAAGACCGTCGAACACGCCATCGAGATCCGCCGCAAGATCTTCGGCGCGTTCGAACTCGCCGAGGTGGAGCGCGATCCCGCGGTACGCGAAGCGCTGATGACGTTCGTCGTTGCCGGCGGTGGGCCCACCGGTGTCGAGCTCGCCGGCGCGATCGGCGAGCTCGCGCACAAGACCATGGTGCACGACTTCCGCGCGATCGATCCGCGCCGGTCGCGCGTGATCCTGGCCGAAGGCGGCCCCGAAATCCTGCCGAGCTTCGCGCCCAGGCTGCGGATCGCGGCCAAGCGCCATCTCGAGCAGCTCGGCGTCACGGTGCGGACCCATACGCGCGTCGAGGACGTCACCGCCGATCATGTCCAGACCCGCAGCGGCGATGTCGTCGAACACATCCCGACGCGCACGGTGCTGTGGGCCGCGGGCGTTACCGCATCGTTGTTCGGTCGCATCCTGGTGGAGAAGGCCGGAGGCAGCCTGGACAGAAGCGGGCGTGTGCAGGTGCAGTCCGATTGTTCGCTGCCAGGGCATGCCGAGATCTTCGTGATCGGCGATCTCGCGCGGCTCACCGATGCGGCCGGCGTCGAAGTGCCGGGCCTGGCCCCCGCGGCGATCCAGCAGGGCCGGTACGTTGCGCGCGTCGTGCGCGCGAGGCTGGACGGGAAAACGCCGCCCAAGGCGTTTCGCTACACCGACATGGGCACGATGGCCGTGATCGGCATGAACAAGGCGGTCGGCGATCTCAAGCTGGTCAAGCTCAGCGGAATCATCGGCTGGTTCATGTGGGCCTTCGTCCACATCATGGCGCTGGTCGACGGCGCGCAGCGTCTGCGCGTGTTCGTGCTGTGGAGCTGGAAGTACTTCACGCGACGCATCGGCGATCGGCTGGTGACCGGGGTGCCGACCAAGACGCGCGAGCTGCGAGCCGCGCGCGACGCATCGGATTCGCCGCCGCCGGGGTGATCCGCTCATCCCCGCCGGACGACCGATCGTCCCTTTCGCCGGCAGGTTCTGACCGTTCGTTCCAAGGCCCGATCCGCCGCGCCCGGCGGCGGGTATGAATGACCCATCACGTCGCGACGCGCGACGGAATCGGTTCCTCAACAACGAACGCGGCCGCGGGCCGCAGGGTGGGCGACGATGGAAATGCTTCTGGTGCCGGTGGGCGTGCTGATCGTGGCGGGCTTCTTTGCGGCGGCCTGGTTCCGCCACAGCAATCCGGTTCGCCTGATGGATGGCCGGCGCCGTATCGCGCCGACGGTCTGATCGCAGGGGTCGGCCCTGGTCGCCGGTCCGAGACGTAAAGGCACCCGGTCGCCGTCCTGGCGGTCGGGTGTCGTCGTTTTGGGGACAGGCCGGGCGCTTGCGCGGTCGGCCGTCCAACCCTACACTTCGCGCCCTTTTTTGCGGCTGCGGGCTTCATCATGAAAGAAGGTATCCACCCCAAGTACGACTACGTTGTCTTCAAGGACAACGCGGCCGGCCACACCTTCCGGATCCGTTCCACGCTGACCAGCAAGGAAAAGATCAAGTGGGAGGACGGCCACGAGTACCCGCTGGTCAATCTCGATACCTCGTCGCGCTCGCATCCGTTCTATACGGGCAAGCAGCGTGTGGTCGAGGCCGGCGGCCGCGTCGACAAGTTCAAGAAGCGCTTCGGGACCGGCAAGGCCTGATCGCCGCTCCACGCAAGACCAGAAGACCGCGCTCCGGCGCGGTCTTTTCGTTTCTGCGCTGGCACGTCGCGTGCGATCGAAACGGGAGTTGGGAAGCGCTCCTGGCTGGCGGCACGGACGTGAAAATCGCTAAGCTTGCCGTCCGTCGTCGCCATTCCGGATCGTCCCGGTCACCGGCCACGGAAATCCGGTGCTATCCGATTCGCCTTGCTGCCATCTCGCGCAGGCGCCGAGGTTCCGCCCGCAGGGGCGCGGCAGTTGCCGGTGTGCTTCAGACCCATCAAGACAAAGCAGGGAGCAGCGGATGAGCAGCGACACCTATAGCCTCGTCAACAACGCCACAGGCGAAAAGACCGAACTGCCGGGCGTGAGCGGCACCCTGGGACCTGTGGGTCTGGACGTGGGCAAGGTGTACGACAAGCTCGGCGTCTTCACTTTCGACCCCGGCTTCACGTCGACCTGCTCGACCAAGTCCGCCATCACCTACATCGATGGAGACGAGGGCATCCTGCTGTATCGCGGATATCCCGTGGCGCAGCTGGCCGAGCACTGCAACTTCGTCGAGGTGGCGTACCTGATTCTCAACGGCGAGCTGCCCAACAAGACGCAGCTCGAGCAGTTCGACGTCAGCATCCGAAAGCACACGATGATCAACGAGTCGCTGAAGAATCTGTTCAGCGGCTTCAACTACGACGCGCATCCGATGGCGATGCTGACCGGCGTCGTCGGTTCGTTGTCGGCGTTCTATCACGACACCACCAACAACAAGGATCCGCGTCACCGCGAGATCTTCGCGCATCGCATGATCGCGAAGATCCCGACGATCGCGGCGGCGGCCTACAAGAAGTATTACGGCCAGCCGTTCATGTACCCGCAGAACTCGCTCGACTACTGTTCGAACCTGCTGCACATGATGTTCGCGGTTCCGGCCGAGCCTTACGTCGTCAATCCGATCGCCGCCAAGGCGCTGGACGTCCTGTTCATCCTGCACGCCGATCACGAGCAGAACGCCAGCACGTCCACGGTGCGCCTGGCCGGTTCCACCGGCACCAACCCTTACGCGGCGATTTCCTCGGGTATCGCGGCGCTTTGGGGGCCATCGCACGGTGGCGCCAACGAAGCCGTCCTCAAGATGCTCGAGGAGATCGGCGACGTGAAGAAGGTGCAGGGCTTCATGGACAAGGTGAAGGACAAGAACTCGGGCGTGCGCCTGATGGGCTTCGGGCACCGCGTCTACAAGAACTTCGACCCGCGCGCGACGATCATTCGCGAGCAGTGCTACAAGGTCCTCAAGGCGCTGAACGTGAGCGACCCGCAGCTAGAACTGGCGATGAAGCTCGAAGAGATCGCGCTGAGCGACGATTACTTCAAGCAGCGCAAGCTCTACCCGAACGTCGATTTCTACTCGGGCATCATCTACAAGGCGCTCGGCATCCCGGTGAACATGTTCACGCCGATGTTCGCCGTGGCACGCACCGTAGGCTGGGTCGCGCACTGGATCGAGATGATCTCGGATCCGGGCATGCGCATCGGCCGTCCGCGCCAGGTCTACACCGGACCTGCTACGCGCGACGTGCCGGAAATCGGCAAGCGCTGAAGCGGAGCAGTCCGCATCGCGTCGATCGGCCCCGCCTCGTGCGGGGCCTTTTCGTTGGAAATCTCAGGTGGCGTCGGGGCCGAGCAAGGCGCGCAGCTGCTCCGGCGTGAGTCTGCGCGCGGGCTTGTTGTCCACCTGGGATAGCGGCGGATGTCGCAGGCTGCCGGCGTCGAACACCGCGAGGTCGACGCCGACGCGGTCGGCCTCGAATCGCAGCAAGGGCACCTGGGCTTCGCGGCCGTCGGCGAGCCGATAACGGCGCTCGTCCTGTTCGAAGGGGATGTGGCGATCGTGCAGCAGCATTTCGACCGTCTCGGGCTGGTCGGCGATCAGGTGCAGCTGGACGCGATGTCCTTGGCCAATGGCGCCGCTGACGCTGCTCCCCGACAGGCGCGGATCGAATGCGCTCAACAAGCGCATTGCGCGCAGCGCGGTGCGGCGCATGTCCAGCAGCTGCGCCCGATACGTGTCGCCGCCGAACAGCTTCTGCCGGTCGAGCACGGCCGCCTCGATGCGGGTGTTGTCGGACAGCGCCACGCCGCGTGAGATGCCGAGTCGTTCGGCCGCCTTCTGCTTGGCCACGCGATAGTCGGCGTAGCCCTCGTCG
Organism: Panacagrimonas sp.; assembly: GCF_020697055.1. Classification (GTDB taxonomy): domain Bacteria; phylum Pseudomonadota; class Gammaproteobacteria; order Nevskiales; family Nevskiaceae; genus Panacagrimonas. The sequence goes on from NZ_JAJFBP010000011.1 coordinate 27,590, forward strand.
CAGATGAGTCGCGCCGCTTCCTCGATCAGTTCGACGGAGGCGGCTTGGGAGCGGCGGGACACGGCGGCTTCCTCGTGGTCCGGATCAGAACAATTCCTCGAGCGGCACCGCGTCGCCGTAACCGCTCTCGTCACCCGCGCCCGGAATGTGGTCGTCCTGGACGATCTCGATGATGGCGTTCGGGTCTCCGCCAGCGGCGAGCATGCCGCTGGTGCGATCGATGCGGACTTCCACCAGACCCGGCGGGCGCGGGCGTTCGACTTCCGGAGAATCCCCGAGCGCCGCGCGCATGAAATCCATCCACATCGGCAGCGCTGCGCGGCCGCCGACTTCGCCGCGGCCGAGTGGCGACGGCTGGTCGAATCCGACCCAGACGACCGACACCAGTTCGCCGTTGTAGCCGCTGAACCATGCGTCCGTCTCGTCGTTGGTGGTGCCGGTCTTGCCGGCGATGTCGCTGCGGCCGAGTTTTCGCGCCTGGGCGGCAGTTCCGCGCACCGTGACTTCGCGCAGAACATCGTCCACCAGCCACGCGACGCGCGCATCGATCACTCGCGGAGCATGTGCGGGCGCCGCGGGGTCCGAGGGCTCGACATCCAGCACCGCGCCTTGCGCCGGCGCCGCCGCCAGCTTCTGCGGCTCCGGTTGCTCGCACTCCGCACAGACGACGGTCGGCGCCGCCTGGTAGACGACCTTGCCGGTCGAATCGGCGATCGACTCGATGACGTAGGGCTTGACCTGAAATCCGCCGTTGGCCAAAACCGCATACGCAGTGGCCATTTCCATCGGGCTGTACGACCCGGTGCCCAGGGCCATCGACAGGTCTCGCGGAATCCGGTCCTTGGACAGGCCGAAACGCGCGATGTAGTTGCGCGCGGTGTCCAGTCCGACCGCCTGGAGGAGACGGATGGTGACCAGGTTGCGCGAGTGCACCAGCGCCTCGCGCAGACGCATCGGGCCCTTGAAGTCGCCATCGTAGTTCTCGGGCCGCCAAGCGCCTTCGAGTTCGGAGTCGCGATACACGATCGGCGCATCGAGGAGCACCGAAGCGGGCGTGAAACCCTGATCGAACGCGGCGGCATACAGGAACGGCTTGAAGCCGCTGCCCGGCTGACGGCGCGCCTGCGTCGCACGGTTGTATTTGTTCAGCAAAAAATCGTAGCCACCGACCACCGCCTGGATGGCGCCGCTTCGCGGGTCGACGGCGGCCAAGGCGCCCTGGACTTCCGGGATCTGCGCCAGGCGCCATCGATCCTCGACCGAGCGGACGCGCACGATGTCGCCGCGCTGCAAGGCGTTCCGAGGGCCGATTCGGGCCCATTTCAGGTCGTCGGCGGCGACTTCGGCCAGACGGAGTCCTTGCATCAGCACCGTGAGTTTGTCCGGGCTGGAGCGCACGACCGCGGCCGCCCTCAAGCCCGAGACGATAGGACGCTGCGAGAGGATCTCTTCGATGGCCTCGCGCTGTTCGCCACCTTCGGTCAGCAGTTCCGGCGGTAGCCGCGCTTCAGGTCCGCGCCATCCATGGCGCTCGTCGTAGGCGAGCAGCGCGGCGCGCAACGCCACGTTCGCGGCCTCCTGCCGCGTCGATTGCACGGTGGCGGTGGCCTTGAATCCAGAGGTGTACGCGGCCTCGCCGTAGCGCGACACCATGTCCGCGCGAACCATCTCGGCAACGAAGTGCGCGTCGGTCTCCACCTGTGGAGGGGCGAGCTTGACGAGGATCGGCTCGGCCAGCGCGGCCTGGTAGTCCAGTTCGGAGATCTTGTTGAGTTCGCGCAGACGCCGCAGGACGTAATCGCGTCGATCCTTGGCCCGTTGCGGTGCGATGACGGGGTTGTCGCGCGACGGCGCCTTGGGCAGGCCAGCCAGCAGGGCGGTCTGCGACCAGGACAGGTCAGCGGGTTCACGGGCGAAATACACGCGGCTCGCCGCGCCGACACCATAGGCGCGCTGACCCAGGAAGATGGCGTTGAGATACGTCGTCAGGATCTCCTGCTTGCTCATCTCGCGTTCGATGCGCAGCGCCAGCAGGATTTCGCGGATCTTGCGCTCGTAGCTGCGCTCCGAACTCAAGAAGACATTGCGCGCCAACTGCATCGTGATGGTGCTGCCCCCTTGGCTCTTCTCGCCGGTTATCAGCAGCTTGAGCGAGGCACGGAGCAAACCTTGCCAATCGACTCCCGGATGTTCGAAGAATCGGTCATCCTCGGCCGCCAGGAAGGCATCGACCAGATGGGGCGGGAGTTGATCGTAGGCCAGGGGGGCGCGGCGCTCAGCGCCGTATTCGCCGATCAGTTTTCCGTCGTGACTGTAGACGCGCAGGGGGATTCCCAGCTTGAGCTCTCGCAGCGTCGCGACGGGGGGTAGCGTGGGCTCGTAGTACCAGCGCGCGCCATAGAACAGGATGAACGGGGCGGCCGCGGCGAGCGCCAGCAGGCCGCCGAGCAGGGATAGGGAGATGATGAGCGGTCGGGACACGATGGATGCTTTCGGCACGTTCCCCGGATCGCGGAATCGCGCTCCGGCTTATGAAGCAACATCAGATAGTTGTTGACACAACTTATTGTTGCTTGGGAGAACGTCTGGGGTATATTACGGCCCAATGGGGGCGGAGTCATTCGCCCTCGGGGGATAAAAAAATTGGGGCCGCGCGAGCGGAAGAGGCGCAATGTCGATCATGCAATCGCTGTTCGGCGGGGGGAGCCAGGAACTTGTCGGTCTCGACATCAGTTCCAGCGCCGTCAAGCTACTTGAGCTGTCTCGCCGGGGCGACCGTTTCCACGTCGAGACATACGCCGTGGAGCCGCTGCCCCCCAATGCGGTCAACGAGAAGCAGATCGCCGATCCCAAGCTGGTCGCCGACTCGATTCAGCGCGCCATCAATCGTGCCGGGACCCGGACGCGTAACGCCGCCATGGCGGTCGCCGGCGCTTCAGTCATCACCAAGGTCGTCCAGATGTCGTCTTCGCTCTCCGAGCACGACATGGAGGAGCAGATCAAGGCGCAGGCCGACCAGTACATCCCGTACCCGATCGAGGAAGTGAATCTCGATTTCCAGGTCATGGGTGCCAGTGAAAAAGGAGCGGGCAATTCGGACGTGCTGCTGGCGGCCTGCCGCAAGGAGCAGGTCGAGAGCCGGTGCGCCGCCGCGGAGATGGCAGGTCTGACTCCCAAGGTCATGGACATCGAGGCCTATGCCCTCGAGAACGCATGCCAGTTCTTGCGCCATCAGATGCCGTCCAAGGGCGTCAAGAAGACGGTGGCAGTGGTCGACATCGGCGCCAACGCCACGTCGCTGTTGGTCCTGCACGATCTTCAGACCATCTATACGCGTGATCAGACGTTCGGGGGCAAGCAGCTCACCGAGGAGATCATGCGGCAGTACGGGATGAGCTTCGAAGAGGCGGGGAAGGCCAAGAAGTTCGGCAACCTGCCCGACACGTACGAGATAGAAGTGCTGCCGGCGTTCGTGGCAGACATGGGCCAGCAGATCGACCGGTCACTGCAGTTCTTCTTTGCCGCATCGGGAAAGCACAGCAACATCGATCAGGTCATTCTCGCGGGTGGGTGCGCTCACATCCCCAACGTCGACGTGCTGATCCAGGAGCGGCTGCGAATCCCGACCGTGATCGCGCGCCCGTTCTCGTCGATGAGCGTGTCCGCCAAGGCGCGTCCCTCGGTCCTGGCGAAAGACGAAGCATCGATGTTGATCGCGGCCGGCCTGGCTTATCGCGCCTTCGACGCGGAGGCCTGACATGACCAAGATCAACCTACTCGACTGGCGCGCGCAACGCCGCGAACAGATCAAGCAGCGGTTCATCGCGATGATGGGAGTCGCGGTCGCCGTGGCAGCCGTGATCTTCGGTGCGACGTACCTGATGATGAAGAACGCGATCGACCTGCAGAACGATCGCAACGAGTATCTCAAGCAGCAGATCGCGGAAGTCGACCAGAAGATCAAGGAGATTCAGGAGCTCGAAAAGGTCAAGAACAACCTTCTGGCCCGAATGCGCGTGATCGAAGAGCTTCAGGCGTCGCGCAATGCGACGGTGCATTTCTTCGATGAGCTGGTTAATACGCTGCCCGAGGGCGTGACGCTGACCTCGATCAAGCAGGCTGCGAATCAAGTGACGCTCGAAGGGGCGGCCGAATCCAATGGCCGCGTGTCGACCTACATGAAGAACCTCGAGGCCTCCGCCTGGTTCGATGATCCGAAGCTGGTGGTGATCAAGACATCGGAGACCGGCAGTACGAGGCGCAGCAATTTCACGCTCCAGGTGACCAACCTGACCAAGGCCACGACCGGCCCGGTACCGGCTGACAACGGGGAGATCGTGGAATGAACTTTCAGGACGCGATCAATGATCTGCAGACGCTGGATATCCAGCGTCCTGGTACCTGGCCCACCTGGGTTCACGTCGCCACGGCGGTCTTGACGACGGTGCTGCTCGTCGGAGCAGGTGTGTATTTCAAGATCCTGGACATGCGCGACGAACTTCGCGCGGCACGAGATCAGGAGACGGCCCTGTTTTCGGAGTTCGAGCAAAAGCAGAAGAAAGTGGTTGCCCTGGATGCCTACAAGGCGCAGTTGCAGGACATGGAGCGCAGTTTCGGCGCCATGCTCAAGCAGCTCCCAAGTCGCAGCGAGGTGGCGAACCTTCTCAACGACATCTCGCAAACGCGCGTGGCGAGTAGCCTGGATGAAGAGCTATTCCAGCCGCAGGCTGAGCAGCCCAAGGATTTCTACGCCGAAATCCCGAACAAGATCATCGTGACCGGCTCGTATCACGAGATGGGTACGTTCGTCAGCGGCGTTGCCAGCTTGCCTCGCATCGTCACAATCGACGAGGTGGAAATCAAACCCGGTAGCTCGGGGCCGGGTGGAAAGAGCGCAGGTCCGCTGAATCCGGAATTCCTGCGCATGACGGCCACTGCGAAGACCTACCGCTACCTGGATGAGGACGAACTGGCTGCGCAGGACGACGCGAAGAAGGCGGCGGTTCGGGCTGGAGGCAAGCCATGAGGCGCGCGCTTCGGTTGGGGTGTGGCTGCCTGGTCCTGTTCGGGTTGGCGGCGTGCAGCAGCGGCATGGAGGATCTCGAGCAGAAAGTGGCCGAGGTCAAGAGCCGCAAGTCGCAGCAGATCGAGCCGGTGCCTCAGATCAAGCAGTTCGAAGCGTTTGCCTATCTGCCCGGGGAGCGGCGCGATCCCTTCCAGCAGGCACAGCCTGAACAGGATGGATCGACTGCCGGCGGCCCACGGCCCGATCTGAATCGTCCTCGCGAGCCGCTGGAGGAATTCCCGCTCGACGCACTTCGCATGCAGGGGGTTATCGAGACGCCCACGGCGGTCTTTGCGTTGGTCAAGGCACCCGATGGTGTCATCCACCGCGTCGGCTTGGGGAATCACATGGGGCAGAACTACGGCCAGATCAAGGCCATTCAAGAATCTGAAATCTCACTGGCGGAGATCGTTCCAGACGGTTTCGGCGGCTGGGTTTCGCGTCCGGCCATTTTGGCCCTCGCGGAATAGCATCGAAGGGAGCGCGCAATCCATGACGAACCATCCCCAAGTCGCAAGCATCGCAGGCCGCGTTCGCGCGGGCTGGCGCGCGACCCTGTGTGGAGTGGCCACCCTTCTCGGGCTCGCCCTGACCACGCCAGTGGTGATGGCGCAAGGCGGGACTCGAGCGCTGCAGTCCATCGACGCGGTGGCGCTCGACGGGGATCGGCTACTGTTGACGCTGACACTCTCGGAACCCGCGCCGGATCCGGTCGTTTTCACGGTCGACCAGCCTGCGCGCCTGTCGCTCGACCTGCCGGACACGAGACTCGCCGTTGCCGAGCGCTACAAGAAGATCAACATCGGCGCCGCACGCGCGATCGCAGCTGCCGAGGCCGAGGGACGGACTCGCCTCGTGGTCGAACTCAGTCAGCTCACGACGCACGCCATTCGCATCGACGGCAACAAGGTGTTTCTCACACTCGATGGCCCTGCGGGTGCAGGGCCGGCCTACGTGCCTCCGACGGCGGTTTCAGCGGCTGCTGCCGGCGGTGCGCCGAGAGTCCAGGCGGGCATCAGTTCAATCGACTTCCGTCGCGGTGATCGGGGCGAGGGTCGCGTGGTCATCACGCTGGCCGACGCTGCGACCCCGGTCGACGTCGTCGAGGAAGGCGGCAAGGTGATCGCCCGCTTCAAGAACGCGTCCGTGCCGGACGCCCTGATTCGCCGGCTCGATGTGCTCGATTTTGCGACGCCGGTGAAGTTCATCGACACGAGCCGGCTCGGCATCAATGCCGAAGTCGCGGTGACACCGATTGCCGGCAGCGACTTCGAACAGGTGGCCTATCAGTCGGGCAACCTCTTCACGATCGAACTGCAGCCGTTGACGCAGGAGAAGATCGACGAGCGCAAGCTGCGCGAACCGGAGTACACCGGAGAGAAGATTTCGCTTTCGTTCCAGAGCGTCGACATCCGATCGCTTCTGCAGATCATCGCGGATGTCGCCGGGACCAACATGGTGGTCTCCGACGCCGTCACCGGCGAGATCGCGATCCGCCTGCAGAACGTTCCGTGGGACCAGGCCCTGGACATCATCCTGCGCACCAAGGGATTGGGCATGCGGCAGCAAGGCAACGTGATGCTCGTCGCGCCGCTCACCGAACTGGCGGAGCGCGACAAGATCGAGCTCGAGGCTCAGAAACAGCTGTCTGAACTGGCGCCGCTGCGAACGGAACTCATCCAGATCAATTACGCCAAGGCGTCGGACATCGCGGCTTTGTTAAAGGCAGGCGAAGGGTCGCTGATGTCGGAACGTGGGCGCGTGAATATCGACGAACGGACGAACACGTTGCTCATTCTCGAAACACGAGAAGTGATCTCCGAAATCCGATCGTTGATCGCGAGCCTCGATATCCCGATCAAGCAGGTCCTGATCGAGTCCCGCGTGGTGATCGCCAACAACGACTTCTCCAAGGAGCTCGGGGCGCGATTCGGCGTGAGCCACGTGAACACCTTGAACAATTCGACGATCGGAATCGGAGGCACCGCCGAAGGGGCACGAACGGCCCGAGGCGGCGTCGTACCCGGCCTTGCGAGCGGCGGGTTGAACTGGGATCTGCCGGCGGCGACCAATGCCGGAAGCATCGGCCTGGCCATCCTGGGTTCGGACTACGCGGTCGATCTGGAGCTGTCCGCACTCCAGGCGGAAGGACGTGGCGAGGTGATTTCCAGCCCGCGCGTGCTGACGTCGAATGCCAAGCAGGCTTCGATCGAACAGGGCGTCGAAATCCCGTACCAGCAAAACTCCGGTGGCGGCGGTGGTTCGACCAACATCACGTTCAAGAAAGCGGTGCTCAGCATGACGGTGACGCCCCAGATCACACCGGACAGCCGTGTGATCATGGATCTCAACGTCACGCAGGACACGGTCGGCGACATCGTGCCCACGGGCGACGGTGGAACGGCGCCGGCAATCAATACGCGAGAGGTCAACACGCAAGCTCTCGTCGACAACGGCGCTACCGTGGTCCTCGGCGGCATCTTCGTGACGGAAAATCGCAACGATGTGAGCAAGGTTCCGCTGCTCGGCGACGTGCCGATCCTGGGTGCGCTGTTCCGCAATCGCCTGACCGTTGCCAACAAGGACGAACTGCTCATCTTCGTCACGCCGAAGATCCTGCAGGAAGGTCTGGCAATCAAGTAGACCCTCGATGAGGCTGCCGGGCTGCCGGCCCGGCAGCCCTGTCATCCCGCCGCTATAATCGCGCTCTTTGGGGGCGCGACTTATCGCGTCCTGTCATCAATGGATGGACGACGGACGGCCGGGACGCGCGGTATCGCCCGGCCCTGATATCCCCGGCAGGCGACGATCGTGCGCGGCAACATCTTTCTCGTGGGACCCATGGGCGCGGGCAAGTCCACCGTGGGGAAGCGGCTGGCCGAGTCCCGCGCGATGGAATTCATCGACAGCGACAACGAGATCGAAGCGCGGACGGGCGTCGACATCGCCTACATCTTCGAAAAGGAAGGCGAGAGCGGTTTTCGCAAGCGCGAAAGGGCCGTCCTTGCCGATCTGACCCAGCGCAATGGCATCGTCTTGGCGACCGGCGGCGGGGCGATCCTGGATCCCGACAATCGCCATTGGCTCGCCTCCCGCGGCTTCGTGGTCTACCTGCACGCGAGTCTGGAGCAGCAGGTCCACCGTACGGGTCGCACCGACAATCGTCCGCTGCTCCAGACGGGCGGCGAACGGCGCGACATTCTCGAGCGGCTTTTCGAGATGCGCGATCCGCTCTATCGTGAGATCGCCGATTTCGTGCTGCCCACTGACGGACGCAATGCGCGTGCGCTGGTGCGAGAGATCGAGGAACACCTGGAACATCGTCCCGCTGGAACCGTATGAGTTCACGCATTCTCAACGTCGAGCTCGGAAGCCGGAGCTATCCGATCCGGATCGGCTCGCGTCTGCTGCCGGATCCCGTCAGCTATCAGCTCCTTCGCGGGCGCCGAACGCTACTCCTGACCGATGAGAACGTTGCGCGACATCACCTCGAACCTGTTGTCGCGGCGCTGAAACTCACTTCCGAACAGGCGCTCGTGCTGAAGGCTGGCGAATCCCAGAAGAGCTGGGAGCGCGCAGGAGAAGTGCTCGACTGGATGCTATCCGCCCGCATCGGTCGCGATGCGGCGTTGGTCGCACTGGGCGGCGGCGTGATCGGGGACCTCGCCGGCTTCTGCGCCGCCGTTTACCAGCGTGGAATCGACTTCGTTCAGCTGCCGACCACGCTGCTTGCGCAGGTGGATTCATCGGTTGGCGGAAAGACCGCGGTGAACCATGAGCGCGGCAAGAACCTGATCGGGGCGTTCCACCAGCCGATCGCCGTCGTCGTCGATACCGATACGCTGACGACGTTGCCGCCGCGGGAACTCCGTGCCGGACTGGCCGAAGTGATCAAGTACGGGCTGCTCGCCGATCCGATCCTGTTCACCTGGCTGGAAAAGAATCTCGAACGGATCATCGGACTCGAACCGCAGTTCATCGCCGAGACCATCGAACGCTGTTGTGCGATCAAGGCTCGTATCGTCGGACTCGACGAGCGGGAGAACATTGCCGGCGGTCCTCGTGCGCTGCTGAATCTGGGCCACACGTTCGGTCACGCGATCGAGACGTACACCGGCTATGGTGAATGGCTGCATGGAGAGGCCGTCGCCACCGGCATGTGCATGGCGGCCGATCTGTCGCATCGGCTCGGATGGATCAAGTCGGTGGAGCTCGAACGCGCAACGCGTCTGCTGGGACGGGTCGGTCTTCCCACCAGCGTTCCCGCCGGTATGACGCCGAAGGACTTCCGCGACCTGATGGGTCTGGACAAGAAAGTGAAGGCCGGCAAGCTGCGCCTGGTTCTGTTGCGCAGCATCGGCGAGGCGGTGCTGACATCGGAGTTCGACGAGGGCGCCCTGATGGCGACACTCGAGAAGTACTGCAGCGCAGGCCCCGCCCACGCCTTCGCGGTGTCGATCTGATGAAATTGGCCCCCTGCGCTGCCGATCCGGCTCGCAGCCGAGGCCGAAGATACGACGAGCCCGCGCCCTCTTTGCGCAGCGAGTTCCAGCGCGATCGCGATCGCATCGTCCATTCGGCGGCTTTTCGCAGGCTCGAGTACAAGACGCAGGTCTTCGTCAATCACGAAGGCGATCTGTTCCGCACGCGGCTCACCCATTCGATCGAGGTTGCGCAGATCGCGCGCAACGTCGCCCGTACGTTGGATTTGAACGAGGATCTCGCCGAGACGATCTCTCTGGCGCACGATCTCGGCCATACACCGTTCGGGCATGCGGGGCAGGACGCGCTCGACGACTGCATGAAGGAGTACGGCGGGTTCGAGCACAATCTGCAGTCTCTGCGAGTCGTCGACGAACTCGAGGACAAGTACGCGAATTTCCGCGGGCTGAACCTGTGTTTCGAGACGCGCGAAGGCATTCTCAAGCATTGCTCGCCCCGAAACGCGAAGCTGCTCGGCGAGATCGGGCAGCGGTTCCTGGATCACACGCAGCCGGGTCTCGAAGCGCAGATCGCGAATGTCGCGGATGAAATCGCGTACAACAATCACGACATCGACGATGGGTTGCGTGCCGGCCTGCTAGGCATTGATCAGCTACGAACCGTGCCGCTTTTCGCGCGCCATCACGACGCGGCGCGCGCAGCGCATCCCGGGATGAATCCCAAGCAGGAACGTCACGAGACCATCCGGCGCATCATCACCACGCTGGTCAGCGACCTCGTCGAATCCAGCCGCGAGCGCATCGTCAGTGCCGCTCCTACGAGCATCGACGACGTGCGACGTCATAGCGGCGCGCTGATCGGCTACAGCGACGGAGTCCGCGAAGAGAACCGCCAGATGAAGCGGTTCCTGCGCGACAACCTGTACATGCACCATCAGGTGTACCGGGTGATGACCAAGGCCCGCGGCGTCGTGCGAGATCTCTTCGCGGCACTTTTTCCGGACCCTCGGCTGCTCCCGCCTGAATTCTTCGCCGAATCCCAGCGCCTCGAGCAGGAGCATGGTCCGTCCGGCCGTGCCCGGGTCGTCGCGGACTACATCGCCGGGATGACCGATCGTTACGCGTTGGACGAGCACGAGCGGCTGTTCGACCCTCGTCGGCTGCGCTGAGCGGGTTCAGCCATGGCTCGCCTGCCTCGTCTGACGGTCGCGGAATTCCCGCATCACGTCATCCAGCGTGGAAACGACCGGCAGGCCATTTTTCGGGACGAGGTCGATTTCGAGCGCATGATCGAGTTGCTCATCGAACACGCCTCGCGCGAAAAGGTGGCGGTTCACAGCTACGTGCTGATGACCAACCACCTGCACTTGTTGGTGACGCCGCAGACCGTCACCGGTCTGCCGCGAATGATGCAGGCGGTGGGCCGGCGCTATGTCCAGTACTTCAATCGCCGGCACGGCCGTACCGGCACGCTGTGGGAAGGCCGATATCGCGCGACCGCGATCCAGACCGAGCGGTACTGTCTGGCGTGCATGACCTATATCGATCTCAATCCGGTGCGAGCGGGGATGGTGAAGCGACCGGAGGACTACCGATGGTCCAGCCATGATCACTATCGGGGCCTGCGCAGCGACAAGCTGATCACCGTACCGCCGGTGTACTGGGCGCTCGGTAATACCCCCTTCGAACGCGAGGCCCGGTACGGCGAACTCGTGGCGCAGGGGCCGACCGCCGAGGTACAGCGGTCGCTGACCGACTCGACGCTCAAAGGCTGGGCTCTGGGCGATCCCGATTTTCTGGCGCTGTTACAGACGCGTACAACCCGACGATTGGCGCAGGGGCGGCCTGGGCGGCGTCCCGCCAAGACTAAATAGCTGGGATATCTGATCTGTCCCTAGAAAAACGAGAGGGAAGAATGGGTCTATTAAATCGGAATCTGACCCCGATTTTAGTGCTTGGCACTGATGTTGCGCCGCCATATGCTCCGCGGTCCCGATTGCCCGACATCCGCAGGTCAGTCCATGACGCAGCTCGTCCCGGATCCCCAGCAGCACGCCCAGCAGCACGGTCTTTACCATCGCGCGAACGAGCGCGACGCGTGCGGCATCGGCTTCATCGCCCACATCAAGGGCCAAAAATCACATTCGATCGTCGACCAGGGGCTGCGCATCCTGCGCAACCTCGAGCACCGCGGTGCGGTCGGCGCCGACAAGCTCATGGGTGACGGCGCGGGGATCCTGATCCAGATCCCGGATGGGCTGTATCGCGAAGAGATGGCGACGCAGGGCGTGGAACTGCCTCCTCTGGGGGAATACGGCGTCGGCATGATCTTCCTGCCCAAGGAGAATGCGTCACGCATCGCGTGCGAGCAGGAGATCGAACGCGCGGTGGTCGAAGAAGGCCAGGTCGTGCTCGGCTGGCGCGACGTGCCGATCGACCTCGACATGCCGATGTCGCCGACCGTTCGCGCCAAGGAGCCGGTGATCCGCCAGATCTTCATCGGCCGCGGCCCGGACGTGCTGGTCACCGACGCGCTCGAGCGCAAGCTCTATGTCATCCGCAAGGCCTCGGGCCACGCGATCCGCGGCCTGAACCTGATCCACGGCAAGGAGTTCTTCGTGCCGTCGATGTCGGCGCGCACCGTGGTCTACAAGGGCCTGCTGCTGGCCGACCAGGTCGGCGTCTACTACAAGGACCTGCGCGACGAGCGCTGCGTCTCGGCGCTCGCGCTCGTGCACCAGCGCTTTTCGACCAACACCTTCCCCGAATGGCCGCTGGCGCACCCGTACCGCCTGATCGCGCACAACGGCGAGATCAACACGGTCAAGGGCAACTTCAACTGGATGCGCGCCCGCGAAGGCGTGATGAAATCGGCCGAGCTCGGTGACGACCTCAAGAAGCTGTTCCCCCTGATCTACGAAGGGCAGTCCGACACGGCCTGCTTCGACAACGCGCTCGAACTGCTGGTGATGGCCGGCTACCCGATCGCGCAGGCGATGATGATGATGGTCCCCGAGGCGTGGGAGAACCACACGCTGATGGACGAGAACCGGCGCGCGTTCTACGAGTACAACGCGTCGGTGATGGAGCCCTGGGACGGCCCGGCGGCGCTCGCCTTCACCGACGGTCGCTACATCGGCGGCACGCTCGATCGCAACGGCCTGCGTCCCGCGCGCTTCATCGTCACCGACGACGACCTCGTCGTGATGGCGTCCGAGGCCGGGGTACTGCCGATCCCCGATGCGCGCATCACCAAGCGCTGGCGCCTGCAGCCCGGGAAGATGTTCCTCATCGATCTCGAGGAAGGTCGGATCATCGATGACGAGGAGCTGAAGGACACGTACGCCTCGGCCGAGCCGTACAAGGCCTGGATCAATCGCGTCCGCATCAAGCTCGACGAATTGAAGCCCGCCAAGGGCGCGCCGGTTCCGGTCGAGGAGAAGTCGCCCCTTTCGCTGCTCGATCGCCAGCAGGCCTTCGGCTACACGCAGGAGGACATCCGCATCCTGCTGTCGCCCATGCTGCTCGAGGCCGAAGAAGCCACCGGCTCGATGGGCAACGACTCGCCGCTGGCGGTGATGTCGAACAAGAACAAGCTGCTCTACAACTACTTCAAGCAGTTGTTCGCGCAGGTCACCAACCCGCCGATCGATCCGATCCGCGAGGCGATGGTGATGTCGCTGGTGAGCTTCATCGGACCCAAGCCGAACCTGCTCGACAACGCGCACCTCAACCCGCAGATGCGGCTCGAGGTCGCGCAGCCGGTGCTGGATTTCTCCGACATGGCCAAGCTGCGCGACATCACGTCGCACACGCGCGGGAAGTTCAAATCGCGCGAGATCTCGATCTGCTACCCGGCGGCCTGGGGCAAGGAAGGCGTGGAAGCACGCCTGGCCTCGCTGTGCGCCAAGGCCGTCGATGCGGTGAAGTCGGGGCACAACATCCTGATCCTGTCGGATCGGAAGATGGACGCCGACAACGTCGCGATCCCGGCGCTGCTCGCCACCTCCGCGATCCACCTGCACCTGGTCAACAAGGGCCTGCGCACGTCGACGGGTCTCGTGGTCGAGACCGGCTCGGCGCGCGAGGTGCACCACTTCGCGCTGCTCGGCGGCTACGGCGCCGAGGCGATCCATCCGTATCTCGCGATGGAAACGCTGGCCGACATGTCCAAGGGCCTGACGGGCGAGTTGTCACCGGAGAAGGCCGTCTACAACTTCAAGAAGGCCATCAACAAGGGCCTGATGAAGGTGATGTCCAAGATGGGCATCAGCACCTGGATGAGCTACTGCGGTGCGCAGATCTTCGAGGCCATCGGTCTGAACCGCGCGTGCGTCGACAAATACTTCTCCGGTACGCCGTCGAACATCGAGGGCATCGGCGTGTTCGAGATCGCCGAGGAGGCGCTGCGTCTGCATCGCCTGGCCTTCGGCAACGATCCGACGCTTTCCAACGCGCTCGACGCGGGCGGGGAGTACGCGTTCCGCGTGCGCGGCGAAGAGCACATGTGGACGCCGGACGCGATCGCCAAGCTGCAGCACTCGGCGCGCTCGAACAGCTACTCCACGTACAAGGAATACGCGCAGATCATCAACGATCAGTCCAAGCGGCACATGACGCTGCGCGGCCTGTTCGAGTTCAAGTTCGATCCGTCCAAGGCGATCTCGATCGACGAGGTCGAGCCGGCCAAGGAGATCGTCAAGCGCTTCGCCACGGGCGCGATGTCGCTGGGTTCGATCAGTACCGAGGCGCACGCGACGCTGGCCGTCGCGATGAACCGCATCGGCGGCAAGTCGAACACGGGTGAGGGCGGTGAGGACCCCGCGCGCTATCGCCTGGAGAAGCAGGGCATCGTGATCAAGGACGGTCAGTCCATGGCCGACATCATCGGCAAGGACCAGGTCGAAGCGAGCATTCCGCTGAAGGATGGCGACTCGCTGCGCTCGCGCATCAAACAGGTCGCTGCGGGCCGCTTCGGCGTGACTACCGAGTACCTGACGTCGGCCGATCAGATCCAGATCAAGATGGCCCAGGGCGCCAAGCCCGGCGAAGGCGGTCAGCTGCCGGGCAAGAAGGTCTCGGAGTACATCGCCAAGCTGCGCTTCTCGGTGCCGGGCGTGGGACTGATCAGCCCGCCGCCGCATCACGACATCTACTCGATCGAGGATCTGGCGCAGCTGATCCACGACCTGAAGAACGCCAATCCCAGGGCCGACATCAGCGTGAAGCTGGTGGCCGAGGTGGGCGTCGGCACGGTCGCGGCCGGTGTATGCAAGGCCAAGGCCGATCACGTTGTCATCGCCGGCCACGACGGCGGTACGGGTGCGTCGCCCCTGTCGAGCGTCAAGCACGCAGGCGCGCCGTGGGAGCTGGGCCTGGCGGAGACGCAGCAGACGCTGGTTCTCAACGGCCTGCGCACCCGCATCATCGTGCAGGCCGATGGCCAGATGAAGACCGGTCGCGACGTCGTCATCGGCGCGTTGCTCGGTGCCGACGAGTTCGGCTTCGCGACGGCGCCGTTGGTCGTCGAGGGCTGCATCATGCTGCGCAAGTGCCACCTCAACACCTGTTCGGTGGGCGTGGCCACGCAGGATCCGGTGCTGCGCAAGAAGTTCGCGGGCAAGCCCGAACACGTCGTCAATTTCTTCTTCTTCGTGGCCGACGAAGCGCGCGCGATCATGGCGCAGCTCGGCGTCCGCAAGTTCGACGAGCTGATCGGCCGCTCGGACCTGCTCGACCAGAGCAAGGCGATCACGCACTGGAAGGCCCGTGGACTCGACTTCAGCCGCATCTTCTACCAGCCGCCGACCGATGAGCCGCGCTACCGCACGCTGGTGCAGGAGCATGGCCTCGAGCGCGCGCTGGACAACAAGCTGATCTCGATGGCCAAGCCGGCGCTCGAGAGCGGCGAGCGCGTTTCGTTCATCTCGCCGGTGAAGAACGTCAATCGCACCGTGGGCACGATGCTGTCTTCGGAGGTCGCGCGCCGCTACGGGCACGAAGGTCTGCCCGACGACACCATCCACATCCAGCTGCAGGGTACCGCGGGCCAGTCGGTCGGCGCGTTCCTGGCGCACGGCATCACGCTGGACCTGGTGGGCGAGGGCAACGACTACGTCGGCAAGGGACTGTCGGGCGGGCGCATCATCGTGCGTCCGAACACCGACTTCCGCGGCCGCGCGGTCGACAACATCATCATCGGCAACACCGTGCTGTACGGCGCGATCTCGGGCGAGGCGTTCTTCAACGGCGTCGGCGGCGAGCGCTTCGCGGTGCGCAATTCCGGCGCGACCGCGGTGGTGGAAGGCACCGGCGATCACGGCTGCGAGTACATGACCGGCGGAACGGTCGTCGTGCTCGGCGGCACCGGCCGCAACTTCGCCGCCGGCATGTCGGGCGGTGTGGCCTACGTCTACGATCCGGACGGCGACTTCGCCAAGAAGTGCAACACGGCCATGGTCGCGCTCGAGCCCCTGATGACCGCGAGTGAACAGGAAGCCAAGCTCGACAAGGCGCTGTGGCACCGCGTCGAGCGCGGCGGCGAGCCGGTCACCGACGAGGCCATCCTCAAGGGCCTCATCGAGCGCCACTTCCGCTATACGGGCAGCACGCGCGCACGCAATCTCCTCGACGACTGGAGCGAAGCGCGCGAGCAGTTCGTGAAGGTCTTTCCGAACGAGTACAAGCGCGCGCTGGGCGAGATGTACGGACCCAAGCCGGCGGCATCGACGGGTTCGAAGAAGGACGCTGTTCCCGCTTGATTGATCTACGGGGCCGGAAGGCCCCGCTTGAACGCAATAGAGATCCACATGGGCAAGATCACCGGATTCCTCGAGTTCGAACGGCAGAAAGAGGCCTACCTGCCGGTTCCGCAGCGCGTGAAGAACAACAAGGAGTTCGTTCTCACGCTCGAGAACGACAAGGCCAAGACGCAGGCGGCGCGCTGCATGAACTGCGGCACGCCGTTCTGCATGACCGGCTGTCCGGTGAACAACATCATCCCGGACTGGAACGACCTGGTTTACACGCAGGACTACCGCACCGCGCTGGATACGCTCCACAGCACGAACAACTTTCCGGAGTTCACCGGACGCGTGTGCCCCGCGCCCTGCGAGGCGGCGTGCACGCTCAACGTCAACAACGATCCGGTCGGCATCAAGTCGATCGAACTGTTCATCGTCGAAAAGGGCTGGGAGAACGGCTGGATCCAGCCGCAGCCTGCCGCGACGAAGACCGGAAAGTCGGTGGCCGTGGTCGGCTCGGGGCCGGCGGGTCTGGCCGCCGCGCAGCAGCTCTCGCGCGCCGGGCACAGCGTCACGGTGTTTGAGAAGAACGATCGCATCGGCGGCCTGCTGCGTTACGGCATTCCGGGCTTCAAGCTCGACAAAGGCTTCGTCGACCGCCGCCTCGAGCAGATGAAGGGTGAGGGCGTGACGTTCCGCACCGGCGTGTTCGTCGGCAAGGAGCCGTTGAAGGAAATCACCAACTGGGCGAAGGAGACGCGCTCGGCCGAGCAGCTCCTCAAGGACTTCGACGCCGTGTTGCTCACCGGCGGCTCGGAACAGGGTCGTGATCTGCCGGTGCCGGGGCGTGAGCTCAAGGGAATCCACTTCGCGATGGAGTTCCTGCCGCAGCAGAACAAGATCGACGCCGGCGACAAGGTCAAGGATCAGCTGCGCGCCGATGGCAAGCACGTGGTGGTCATCGGCGGTGGCGACACCGGCTCCGATTGCGTCGGCACCAGCCGCCGCCACGGCGCCGAGACCATCACGCAGTTCGAATTGCTGCCGCAGCCGCCGGAGCAGGAGAACAAGCCGCTGGTGTGGCCCTACTGGCCCATCAAGCTGCGCACCTCGT
Source organism: Panacagrimonas sp. (assembly GCF_020697055.1). Lineage (GTDB taxonomy): Bacteria > Pseudomonadota > Gammaproteobacteria > Nevskiales > Nevskiaceae > Panacagrimonas. Next base: position 44,954 of record NZ_JAJFBP010000011.1, read on the forward strand.
CGTCGCACGAGGAAGGCTGCGAACGCGACTGGTCGGTGGCGACCAAGCGCTTCGAAGGCAGGAACGGCAAGGTCGAGAAGCTCGTCGGTGCCCGTCTCGAGTGGAAGGACGGAAAGATGAGCGAGGTCCCGAACTCCGAGTTCGAGCTCAAGGCCGATCTCGTGCTGCTTGCGATGGGGTTCGTTGCGCCGGCGGCGCAGGTGCTCGGTGCGTTCGGCGTCGAGAAGGACGCGCGCGGCAACGCCAAGGCCACGACCGACGGCGAAGGTTGCTACAAGACCAACGTCGACAAGGTGTTCGCCGCCGGCGACATGCGCCGCGGCCAGTCGCTGGTGGTGTGGGCGATCCGCGAAGGCCGTCAAGCCGCCCGAGCGGTCGACGAGTTCCTGATGGGCGCGTCCGACCTGCCGCGCTGAAAACGAGGGCGCGCGTGATTCGCCGCGCCCTGTTGTTGTCGCTTGCCACGATGCTGGTGGCGGCCTGCGGTGAACGGCAATCCGGCGCGTCGTCGACATCCGCGGCGCGGCGCGAACCTGCGCGAGTCCAGCAAGGACTCTGGAGCGGATTTCCCCAAGGCGTTCCCGAGTCCTTCGCGCGCGGCGTGACCGCGGCCAACTGGTTCACCCATCGCAGCGACGTGCGTCTGGCGCCCGGCTGGCCCGACGCCTCGGACTTCGCGCGCATGCACGAGCTCGGCCTGGGCCACCTGCGCGTGCTGCTCGACCCGGATTGGCTGCAGTTGAACGCGGCGCACCCGCGCTATCTCGATGCCGGTGTGCGGCAGGCGGCCGCTGCAGGGCTGATGGTGGTGCTCGCGATGCAACCTTCGCCCGAACACAAGCAGCAGATGGGACGTGACGATGCCGCCATCGAGACGCTCGCGGCGCAGTGGACGCAGATCGCGACGGCGTTTGCCTCGATCCCGGTGGACCGTCTCGTGTTCGAGGTGCTCAACGAGCCCGAGATCGAGGACATCGAACGCGCGCTGCGCATCCAGCAGCGCCTGATCGAGGCGGTGCGCGGCGTCACTCCCGATCGCGTCGTCGTGGTCGGCGGAGCGCACTTTTCCGACGTCGCGGATCTCGTCGCGCTGCGACCGCTGCCGCTACGCGGTGTGGTCTACAGCTTCCACTTCTACGAACCGCACAACTTCACCCACCAGGGCGCGACCTGGGGCTGGCCGATGTGGATGCTGCTGCGAAACATGCCATATCCGTCGAGTCCCGAAGCGTTGGCGCCCGTGGTGCCGACGTTGGCCGAGGTCGCGCGCGAGCACGCGGCCTGGTACGGCCAGCAGAACTGGAACAAGGCCAAGCTCGCGACGTTCGTGGAACAGGCAGCGAACTGGTCGCAGCGACACCGCGTGCCGGTGTGGTGCAGTGAATTTGGCGTCCTGCGCGACGCGGTGCCGCCGGAGTCGCGACGGGCCTGGCTCGGCGATGCACGCAGCCTCTTCGAATCCAGTTCGATCGCCTGGACCTACTTCGACTGGTGGGGCCATTTCGGCCTCGTGGCCGGGCCGCCCGGAGCGCGGACGCTGGACGCGGACGTCGTTGCAGGGCTGAGCCTGGGCGCGAACTGAGGCGCGCGGGCTAGCTGGCGTCCTTGCCCCTGAGCAGCGTGCGGGCGACCTCGCCGGCGCGTTCGTTGAGCAGCCGGATCGTCTCGTAGATGTTGCCGACGGTCTGATCGTGGATCTCGCGTGCCTTGCCGACCGGCTTCTGCAGCGCATCGACCTTCTCCAGCATGTCGAACGGCATGCTGGCGATCGACAGATGCACCTGTTCGACGGTCGTTGCGCCCTCTTCGATGGCCTTTTGGACGATTTCCTGGACGCTCAGCAGTTTTTCCTTGCGGTCATTCATCGCGGCATCTCCGGTGGTAGGCGAATCAGCGGCACTGGACCGGCCGACGTTCCGGATCGTCCTCCAGTTCCTGCAGCCGCGCCAGGATCGCCGGACGCACCGGGGTGTTCGGGAAGCGCGTGACAAATTCGCTCAGTTCCTGTTCGACCGCATCCTCGTTGCCGCACGCGCATCCGCCCTGGGCGACGGTCTGTTCGATCTCGCCGAGCATCAGGCGCACGTAGTCGATGTACGCGCCGGGATAATCCCGCGCAAACCCCTGCCAGCCCTCGTACAGGTCGCTGATGACGCCCTCGCCGTAGCGGATGCAGGGCAGTACGCGCGACGTGCGACGCAGCCATGCCGGCATCGGGTCGAGGCCCCAGCTCTGGCGATAGACGCGGAAGAACCGGCGGTCTTCCGGCCGGCCCTGTCGCTGCGCGAGTTCCGAAAGAAACAGTGCATCCGGCAGCGCATACGGGATCGGCGAACGCGCCAGACGCATTCCACGAAGCGATTCGGACAATGCCGCGAAGTCGTCGCCAGCCAGATCCTGCAGCCAGACGCGTCCGGTGAGCGGATCGCTTTGCATCAGCGCCTGCTGCAGAGCGGCGGACGTCGTGAACAGCGACTCCATCTCGACCGGCGGATCGGCGGATTCGACCGCATCGAGGGCGTCGCGGAACGCGCCGGCCTCGGGCGGCCAGCCGGCGCGTGCGCCGAGCGGGAGCGCAAGTGCGACGACCAGGGCAGTGAGACGAATCGTCAGCCGACGGCGGAGTGATCGCACAGCGCGAGGAGAGGAGGCGGGCCGGATCGTGAAGGTCACAGCGTGGCGGCTCAAGCGTAACATCGGTCCGGAGCCGGACGGTCGAGCCGGCCGGGGGAGCCTCGAAGATGAAGAAGGTGCTTACTGCGCTGGGTGTCGTGACGCTCGCGCTGCTGATCCTGCTGGGCATGAGTTTCCGCGGCGCCACGCTGCCGGTCACGGAGGACGTGCCGATCGCGCTGGCCAATCCACCGCGCATCGCGGGCGTGCGGATCAGCGCCATCTATGCGGGCCGCATGGAGTCGATCGCGGCGTTTGCCTACCGCGGCGGCGGCTTCGGCGACAAACGCGAGTTCGGGATGGGCGCGATCCTGGTGAAGCATCCGCAGGGCAACCTGCTGTTCGACACCGGATTCGGCAAGGACGTCGACGCGCACGTGAAGAGCATGCCGTTCCTGCTGCGCGCGACCACCTCCTACACCAAGGAGCAGACGGTCGCCGAACAGCTCGCCGCCGCCCAGGTTCCGCTCGAGGACATCTCGCGAATCGTGCTCACGCATGCGCACTGGGATCACGTGAGCGGCATTCCGGATCTCGATGGCGTGCAGATCATGGTCAGCCAGGAGGAGGCGGCGTTCATCGAAAGCGACGATCCGATGGCCGCGCTCATCCACGGCTTCGGCCAGCTGCCGATCGCGCCGCTGAACTACCGCGAAGGACCGTACCTGGGCTTTCCCAACAGCTTCGACGTGTTCGGCGACGGCAGCGTCGTGATGGTGCCCGCGCCCGGTCACACGCCGGGATCGACGATCACGTTCGTGCACACCGAGGACGGCAAGCACTACGCGCTGGTCGGCGATCTCGTGTGGCAGAAGGAGGCGATCGAACTGCCGGCCGAGCGTCCGTGGCTGCCGCGCGTGCTCGTGGACAAGGATCCCGCGGCGGTGCGCGGCCAGATCGTGCACATGCATCGCCTGCAGAGGATGTGGCCCGAACTGGTGATCGTGCCCGCGCACGATCGGCGAGTGTGGGACACGTTGCCGCGCTTCCCGCAGGGGTTCGCGGATCCGCTTCCGGCAACGCCCGAAGACGAAGGGCCGGGAGCCTAGAGGTTGCCTACAGGTCGCCGTAGACCGCGGTGATCGGATAACGCCGCTCGCGACCAAACGCACAGCGCGTGACCTTGGGTCCGGGCGGCGCCTGCCGGCGCTTGTACTCGGAGCGTCGCACCAATCCGGCGACGCGTTTGACGATCGCTTCCTCGAACCCCGCGGCGACGATCTCGGAGATCGAGCGGCTGTCCTCGACATAGGCTTCGAGGATCGGATCGAGCACTTCGTAGGGCGGCAGCGAATCCGAATCCTTCTGGTCGGGGCGCAGCTCGGCCGAGGGCGGCCGCGTGAGCACGCGCTCCGGGATCACCGGCGAGATCGAATTGCGGTAGCGCGCCAGCTGGAACACCAGCGTCTTGTAGACATCCTTGATCGGCGCGAATCCGCCGCACATGTCGCCGTAGAGCGTCGCGTAACCCACCGCCATCTCGGACTTGTTGCCGGTGGTCAGCACCACGTGTCCGAACTTGTTGGACAGCGCCATCAACAGCACGCCGCGCGCACGCGACTGCATGTTCTCCTCCGTGATGTCGATCGCGCGACCGCGGAACGTCTCGGCCAGCGTCTGGCCGAGGGACAGCACCGTGGGTTCGATCGGCAGCACCGAATAGCGGATGCCCAGCGCCTCGGCCTCGATGCGCGCGTCGTCGTTGGACATGTCGAGCGTGTAGCGCGAGGGCAGGGAGACGCCCCACACGCGATCGGCGCCCAGCGCATCGGCCGCGATCGCCGCCACCAGCGCCGAGTCGATGCCGCCGGAAAGCCCGATCAGCGCGCCTGGAAAACCGTTGCGATTGACGTAGTCGCGCACCGATTGCACCAGGCCGCGATACACCACCGCTTCCGGAGGCGATGGCTCGTGCACCGGACCGCGCAGTTCGCCGTCTCCGAATTCGACCAGGTACAGATCTTCCTCGAACGTCGGCGCGCGGAACGACACCGAGCCGTCGGCGCGAACGGCGTGCGAGTCGCCGTCGAACAGCAGATCGTCCTGGCCGCCGACCATGTTGACGTACAGGATCGGCAGGCGCGTCTCGGTCGCCCGCGCGCGCAGGACGTCGGCGCGTTGCTTCGACTTGCCGATGGCGAAGGGCGACGCATTGATGTTGATCATCAGCCGCGCGCCCTGGTCGCGGCTCTCGTCGGCCGGTCGCGTGCCCCAGATGTCCTCGCAGATGCACAACCCCACCGGCACGCCCTTGAGATCGAAGACGCAGGCGCTGCGCCCCGCAAGGAAATGGCGCTTCTCGTCGAACACGCCGTAGTTGGGCAGCAGGCGCTTGCGATAGCGCCGCACGAGCTGGCCGTCGCGGAAGATCGCGGCCGCGTTGTAGATGCCTTCCTCGTCGTACTCGGGATGTCCGACCACGACGTGGATGCCGTTGGTCTCGCGGCGGATCCGCTCGAGCCCGGCCTCGACCGCGGGTGGCAGACCGGAACGCAGCAGCAGATCGTCCGGCGGATAGCCGAGCAGCGCGAGCTCGGGGAAGGCGATCAGATCCGCGCGCAGCTCGTCGCGCGCACGCACGGCGGCGGCGATGATCTTCTCGACGTTGCCTTCGATATCGCCGACCCAGAAGTTCAGCTGGGCCGCGACCAGACGCAAAGTGTCCGACATATGTCGCGATTCTCGGCCATCGACGCGCGTGCCGTCGAGAACCCGGGTCGCGCCCGGGCGGTCACAATGACGGCCCGGTCGGCGGGACGATCCCATGAGGCAGGCGATTCGACGGTGGGCGTGGTGGACCAACGAGCTCGGTGGCGTGCTCGTGGTCGTCGCCGCGCTTATCGCGCTGGTGTGGATGTGGGACTGGAACTGGTTCCGGCCGATGGTCGAGAGCCAGGCCAGCACCGCGCTCGGGCGCACGGTGCGCATCGGATCCTTCGGCGTGCACGGCTGGCGCTACCCGACGATCGTGCTGGAGCAGATCCGCATCGACAATCCGGCGGAATTTCCGCGGGACTCCGGCTTTGGCCGCGTCGAGCGCCTGGAGGTCACGTTCGATCCGCGCGCGCTGCTCGATCGCCAGTTGTCGCTGACGGCGATCCACCTCGAGCGACCGCAGTTCGCGCTGTACGCGCCGCCCGATACGCCGCCGAACTGGACGTTCCCTTCCTCGCCGGATGCCGACGAGCAGAAGAAGGCGCCGCCGCTGGAACTGCGAATCGGCCGGTTGAGCATCTCCGGTGGTGACGTCCGCGTCGAAGCGCCTCCGTTCAAGTCCGACTTCCGCGCGATCATCGAGACCCTGCCGGGAGACGATCCCGACGCCCCCGAGCTGCACCTGCGCGCAAGCGGCCGCTATTCGGGGCAGCCGCTGTTCGCGAGTTTCATCGGCGGCGCGCTGCTGTCGTTGCGTGATGCTTCGCACCCGTACCCAGTGCTGCTGACCGTCAGCAACGGCGCCACGCGCCTGCGGCTGCACGGCACGCTGCTCGATCCGGTCCGCCTGGGCGGCGCCGACCTCGCGCTGCAGTTCGAAGGCGCCGACCTCGCGGCGCTGTACCCGCTCACCGGCGTGCCGCTGCCGCCGACGGCGCCCTATCGCATCGCCGGGCAGTTCGACTTCCACCAGGACGATCGGGGGCCGCAGTTCCGGTTTCGCAAGTTCACGGGGACGGTCGGCAAGTCGGATCTGTCGGGCGATCTGGCGGTGCGCACCGGCGGGCCGCGCTTGCGAATCGAAGGGGACCTGCGCTCCAGGCAGATCCTGTTCGCGGACCTGGGCGGCTTCGTCGGCAGCGCGCCGGGGGAAGCCGACGCCGCGGGCCAGACGGCGGCGCAGAAGCGCGAACACGCCGAGCAGGCGGCGAGCCCGCGCCTTTTGCCGGACACGCCGATCAACCTGCCCAAGATCCGCACAGCGGATTTCGACATCCGCTACGCGGCGCAGCACATCCAGACGAAGGACACGCCATTCGACGACCTGGCGGTGCATCTGCGCATCGACGACGGTGTGCTGTCGCTGCGGCCGGTACGCTTCGGCATCGGCGGCGGCTCGATCGCGGCCAACGTGCTGCTCGACGGGACGCAGGAACGTGCGCACGTCCAGGCGGACGCGGATTTCCGCGCGGTCGATTTCTCCAAGGTGATGGGCGCGCTCGAGTACCGCGGCAGCGGCAAGGTCGACGGCCGCGCCAGCCTCGATGCGCGCGGCAACACCGTGGCCGACCTGCTCGCCGCCGGTAACGGGCGGCTACGACTGTCGATGGAGGGCGGCGACGTCAGCGCGCTGCTGATCAATCTCGCCGGGTTGGACTTCGGCAACGCCCTGCTGTCGGCCATCGGGATTCCCAGCCGCGCCAAGCTGCGCTGCATGATCGCGGACCTCGACATGAAGAAAGGCCTGGTCTCGACCGACACGCTGCTGCTCGACACCACCGAGGCCAACGTGGTCGGAGACGGCACGGTGAATCTCGCCGACGAGCGCATCGACTACCGCGTTCGCACCCAGCCCAAGACCTTCAACATCGGTTCGATCTCCGCCCCGATCCGCATCGGCGGGACGCTCAAGCAGCCGCGTGTGCGACCGGAAGCCCGATCGCTCGGCCTGCGGGGTGGTGCCGCCGTGGCCTTGGGCATCGTGGCGACGCCCTTGGCCGCGCTGCTCGCCACGATCCAGCCGGGTACCGGCAAGGATCAGGACTGCCAGGGATTGCTGCGCAGCGTGCGGCGTGAAGCGGACAAGCTTCCGCGCGTGCCCAATCCGGTACCGGCGACCGAGCCGTCTGCCGGGCCGCCGGCATCGTCGCCGCCATTGCGCTCGGCGACGTCCACCGCGCGCTAGATCCGAAAAAGACGAAGCCCGCCGGAGCGGGCTTCGTCTTCCTGCGTTGCAGCGTCTATCAGCCGAGCAGCGCTTTCATCGCGGCGCCCAGGTCGGCCGGCGAACGCACCGTCTTCACGCCTGCGTCTTCGAGCGCCTTGAACTTCTCGTCGGCCGTGCCCTTGCCACCGGCGATGATCGCGCCGGCATGCCCCATGCGCTTGCCGGCCGGCGCGGTGACACCGGCGATGTAGGCGACCACCGGCTTCTTGACGTTCTTCTGGATGTACTCGGCCGCCTCTTCCTCGGACGAACCGCCGATCTCGCCGACCATGATGATGCCTTCGGTCTTGGGATCCTTCTCGAACAGCGCAAGCACGTCGATGAAGCCCAGGCCGCGCACCGGATCACCACCGATGCCGACGCAGGTCGACTGGCCCAGTCCGTTCTGCGTGGTCTGGTGGACCGTCTCGTACGTCAGCGTGCCGGAGCGCGAAATCACGCCCACGCGACCGGGCTTGTGGATGTGGCCCGGCATGATGCCGATCTTGCACTCGCCCGGCGTGATCACGCCCGGGCAGTTCGGTCCGATCAGCACGCTGTTCGGATACTGCGCGCGCAAGGTGGCCTTGGCCTTGATCATATCGTTCACGGGAATGCCTTCCGTGATGCAGATGATCACCTTGATGCCTGCATCAGCCGCCTCGAGGATCGCGTCCGCGGCGCCCGGCGCCGGCACGTAGATCATCGTGGCGTCCGCGCCGGTGGCCTTCACCGCGTCGTGTGCGGTGTTGAAGACCGGCAGGTTCAGGTGCTTGCCGCCGCCTTTGCCCGGGGAGACGCCGCCGACCATCTTGGTGCCGTACGCGATGGCCTGCTCGGAGTGGAAGGTGCCCTGCTTGCCGGTGAAGCCCTGACAGATGACCTTGGTGTTCTTGTCGATCAGGATGGACATTTACTTGCCCCCCTTGGCGAGCTTGACCACCGTCTGTGCCGCTTCGGTGAGATCGGAAACGGGAGTGATCGCAAATCCGGACTCGCGCAGCATCGCCTGACCTTTCTCCATGTTGGTGCCCTGCAGCCGCGCCACGACCGGCAGCTTCAGGCCCGTCTGCTTGACCGCGGTGATGATGCCTTCGGCGATCAGGTCGCACTTCACGATGCCGCCGAAAATGTTGATGAAGATCGCTTTGACTTCCGGCGAGGCGGTGATCAGCTTGAACGCCTCCGTCACCTTCTCCGGCGTGGTGCCGCCGCCGACGTCGAGGAAGTTGGCCGGCTTGCCGCCGTGGAGCTGCACGATGTCCATGGTCGCCATGGCCAGGCCCGCGCCGTTGACCATGCACCCGATCTCGCCGTCCAGCGTCACGTAGTTGAGGTCGTACTTGGACGCGATGCGCTCGCGCTCGTCTTCCTGCGCCGGATCGCGCTGGCTGGCGATCTCCTTCTGGCGGAACAGCGCGTTGTCGTCGAAGTTGAGCTTGCCGTCGAGGGCGACGACGTTGCCTTCCTTGGTCACGATCAGCGGGTTGATCTCGACCAGCGACGCGTCGCACTCCATGAAGATGCGATAGAGGCCGGTCAGCACCCGGGTGAACTGGTCGGTCTGGTCCTTGCTCAGGCCCATGAAGAAGCCCAGCTCGCGCGCCTGGTAGGGCTGCAGGCCGGCGGTGGGCGACACGAACACGTGCTTGATGCGCTCGGGCGTGTCATGCGCGACTTTCTCGATGTCCATGCCGCCATCGGGCGAGGCCATGAACACGATCTTTTCGTGCGTACGGTCGACCAGCGCCGAGAGGTACAGCTCGCGCTCGATGTTGGAGGGCTTCTCGACATAGACCGAGTTCACCGGCAGACCCTTGGCGTCGGTCTGGATGGTGACGAGGTTCTTTCCGAGCATGCCCTTGGCGGCTTCCTCGGCGGCATCCGGACCCGTCACCAACTTCACACCGCCGGCCTTGCCACGCGCACCCGCATGCACCTGGGCCTTGACCACGACCTTCTCGGTGCCGAGCTGCTTGGCCGCGGCACGCGCCGCTTCCGGGCTTTCGGCGAGGATGCCTTCCGGCACCGGGATGCCGTAGCGCGCGAACAGCGCCTTGGCCTGGTATTCGTGGAGATTCATTCTGTCTGGCCTCTAAGGGGGACTTGGTGATGTCCCGAGCCCGCGGCGTTGCGTTCGGGGGCGCGATTCTCCCCCAGTTCCATGCGGGGCTGCAAAAGGGCCGAATGCACGGTATCGGCGCAAGTGGCGGGCCGACCCCGGTATCATCCACGGCTGTTCCAGGAATCGACATGACGAACCTTCTTCGCCTGCTGCTGATCGGCGCCGCCATCTGGTTCGGCCTGCGGCTGTACCGGCAGTGGAAGCTCAACCAGCAAGCCAACTCGCGCGTCGACCAGCAGCGCGGTCCCGAGGCCTTCGAGCCGATGGTGCGGTGCCGATCCTGCGGCGTGCACCTGCCGGCTTCGGCCGTGTCCAGCACGGGGCTCTGCGGCAAGTGCAACAGCTGACCGGCGGCGCGACGCCAGGGCAGCGGCGCCCCATCGAGTTGGAGATCGCAACGCCGGAGGACTGGCGCGTCCTGCGCCTGCTTTCGTTCTATCGCCTGGCATTGGTCGGCATCCTGCTGGGGCTGCTGGCGGCCGAATACACGCCGCAGGTGCTGTCGGCGATCAAGCCCGCCTGGTATCGCTGGACCTGCCAGGGCTACGCGGCGGCCGCGCTGCTGCTGACCTGGCTGGTCCAGACCCAGCGGCCCGAGATCAGCTGGCAGGCCTATCTCAATTTCCTGGTCGACCTGGCCGCGACCGCCACGCTGGTCTACGCCAGCGGCGGCGTCGACGACGGCCTGGGTACGTTGCTGCTGATCCCCGCGGTGGTATGCGCGCTGGTGCTCACGCCGCGCATGGCGGTGACGCTCGCGGCAATCGGCACGCTGGGCATGTTCGGCGAAGAGCTCGTGCGCCAGGCCGGAAATCCGATCGATGCCGCCGCCTATACCTCCACCGGCGTGCTCGGACTGATCCTGTTCGGCACCTCGATCGCGGCCAATACGGTCGCGCAGCGCGCGCGCAAGTCCGAAGCGCTGGCCGTGCGCATGGGCAGCGAGTTCGCCAACCTGTCGCGCCTCAACGAGGTGATCCTCGAATCGATGCACACCGGCGTGCTGGTGCTGGATGACAGCCTGCGCATCGCCAACCTCAACGCCGCTGCGCGCGAGTTGCTGCGCACCACCAGCCGCGCCGAAGGCCGTTCACTGGAGCTCGAATCCGCGCCGCTGGCCGAGCGCCTGCGATGGTGGCTGGTGTCCAAGGAGACCAGTGACGAGCCGATCTCTCTGGGCGTGAACATGCCCGAGGTCAACGTGCGACTCTCGCGCCTGGGAGCGGGTCCGCAGGCGCCGATCCTGGTGGTGATCGAGGATGCCTCGCGCCTGCGTGAACAGGCCCAGCAGATCAAGCTGGCGGCGCTGGGGCGGTTGTCGGCGAGCATCGCGCACGAGATCCGCAATCCGCTGGCGGCGATCAGCCATGCGGGCCAGCTGATGTACGAGGCGCCCGAGATCAGCGCCGACAATCGGCGCCTGCTGGCGATGATCCATCGCCACAGCGATCGCATCGACAAGATCATCACCGACATCATGGCGCTGTCGCGACGCGAGGCGGCGCAGCCGGTCGCGATACCCCTGGCGCTATGGCTGGAAGACACCGTCGCGCTGTACCGCGAAGGTCATGCCACGGCGCAGCGGCCGGTCGATCTGGCCGACATCCCGAAGTCCGTGCGTGTGCACTTCGATCCGCGCCACCTGCAGCAGCTGATGTTCAATCTGTGGGACAACGCCTTTCGCCACGGCGCCCGCGACGGCCAGGCGATCAACGTGCGCGTCAGTGTCGGCGTCGAGCGCAGTGGTCGTCCCTGGCTCGACGTGTCGGACAACGGGCCGGGCATCGCGCCCGAGGTGGTCGACAAGATCTTCGAGCCGTTCTTCACCACGTCGCACGGCGGAACGGGGCTGGGGCTTTACCTCGCGCGCGAATTGTGCGAATTCAACCAGGCGCGTATGAGTTACCAGCGCCGCCCGGTCGGCGCCTGCTTCCGCATCAGCTTCACCCCGGGAGGAATCGAATGAACAAGGCGGCGCCCGGAACTGCCTCCAAGCTGGCCCTGATCGTCGATGACGAGGCCGATATCCGCGAACTGCTCGAGATCACGCTCTCGCGCATGGGCGTGAAGTGCTGTGCGGCCGCCGACCTCGGCGAAGCGCGCCAGTGGCTGCAGGAGAAGACGTTCGACTTCGCCATCACCGACATGCGCCTGCCCGACGGCAACGGCATCGACCTGGTGCGCCTGGTGCAGTCCGAATACAGCCGTCTGCCGATCGCGGTGATCACGGCGCACGGCAACGCCCAGGCGGCGGTCGAGAGCCTCAAGGCGGGCGCGTTCGACTTCGTGTCCAAGCCGGTCGACCTGAAGGTGCTGCGCAAGCTGGTCGAGACCGCGCTGCAGATGGGCGACGAGGCGGCCGCCGAGGAGGACAACGGCGGCCTGCTCGGCTCGCACGAATCGGTCGTGAAGCTGCGCCAGCTGGTCGATCGTCTCGCGCGCAGCCAGGCGCCGGTGCACATCCATGGCGAGTCGGGCACCGGCAAGGAGCTCGTGGCGCGCCTGATCCACGACAAGTCGCCGCGCGCATCCGCGCCGTTCGTGCCGGTCAACTGCGGCGCGATCCCGTCGGAGCTGATGGAGAGCGAGTTCTTCGGGCATCTGAAGGGCTCGTTCACCGGCGCGGTGCGCGACAAGGGCGGGCTGTTCCAGGCGGCCGAGGGCGGCACGCTGTTCCTCGACGAGATCGCCGACCTGCCGCTGCACATGCAGGTCAAGCTGCTGCGCGCGATACAGGAGCGCGCGATCCGGCCGGTCGGCGCGGAGGCCGAGATCTCGGTCAATGTTCGGCTGATCTCGGCCACCCACAAGAATCTCGTCGACCTGGTCAACAAAGGCGCGTTCCGCCAGGACCTCTACTACCGCGTGAACGTCATCGAGGTGCGAACGCCGCCGCTGCGTTCACGCGGCGCCGATATCCCGATGCTGGCGGACCACATGCTGGTCCGACTGTCGCGCGCGGCGGGGATGACCAAGGTGCCCCGGCTCGACGAGTCGGCGCAACGCACGCTGCTGAACTACGAGTTCCCGGGCAACGTGCGCGAACTCGAGAACATCCTCGAGCGCGCGCTGACGCTGTGCGATGGCTCGACCATCAGCAACGAGGATCTGCAGCTGCGGGGGGGCGAAGCGTCCGAACCGGCGCCCGAACATGGCGCCGCGCGTCCGACCGTGGCACCTGCGCCCGCCGCCAATGGCAACGGATCGTCGGGCGCCGGACTGGATGATCGCGTCGAGGAGCTCGAGCGCCAGGCGATCCGCGATGCGCTGGAGAAGACGCGTTACAACAAGACCAAGGCGGCGGCGCTGCTCGGACTCACGTTCCGGCAGCTGCGCTACAAGGTGAAGAAGCTCAATCTCGAATGAGCGGGTCGGCCGACGTTCGCATTCGACTCGCGTCGCTGCTCATCGCCGCGATGCTGGCCTCGTGTGGCGATCCCACGCCCCGGTCCGGCGCAGACGGGACGGCCGGGTCGGATGCACCTGCCGCCGGTGACGCCGCGAAGGGTGGGGCGGCCGAGCGCCAGCGCGCGCTGTTCGACAGGTCGTGGCAGCGGCGGCTGGAGCGAAGTCCGATCACCGCCACGTTCCTTGGCGATGCGCGCTACAACGATCGATTGGACGATTTGTCGATCGCCGCGTTCGAGGCCGATCACGCCGCCGACGTCGCCGACCTGGAGGCGCTCAAGGCGATCGATCGCGATCAGCTGCCGCCGGCCGAGCAGACCAACCACGACCTGTTCCGCCGCGATCTCGAGGATCGCATCGAGGGCTACGCGTTCCAGGGCCACCTGATGGCGGTGAGCCAGCTCGATGGGCCGCAGCTGCTGGCGCAGATCATCGAGTTCACGCCTTACGCGACGGTCAAGGACTACGAGCGCTGGCTGTCGCGGCTGCAGGGCCTGGATCGCTATATCGACCAGACCATCATGCTGCTGCGAGCGGGCATGGCCGAGAAGCGCGTGCGACCGCGCATCGTGATGCAGCGCGTGCTGCCGCAGATCGCGTCGCAGCTGGTCACTCGCGCCGAAGACAGCCCGTATTACGAGCCGTTCAAGCGCTTCCCCGAGTCGGTGCCGGCCAACGTGCGCACACAGCTCGACCTGGCGGGGCAGTCGACGATCATCGACGTCGTGGTGCCGGCCCTGCAGCGCCTGCACGATTTCCTGGAAAAGGAGTACCTGCCGGCCTGTCCCGAGAACGAGATGGGCCTGATGTTCCAGCCGCGCGGCGCCGAGTTCTACGCCTGGCTGGTCCGGCACCACACCAGCACCAATCTGACGCCCGACCAGATCCACGAGATCGGCGTGGCCGAGGTCGCCCGGATCCGCGAGGAGATGGTGACGGTGATGCGCCAGGCCGGACACACCGGCAGCATCCAGCGTTTCAAGGAGAAGCTCAGCTGGAACCCGCGCTACAGCTACAGCGACCGCGCGGCGCTGCTGGAGGCCTATCGCGCGGTCGGCAAACGCATCGATCCGGAACTGCCGCGCCTGTTCGGCAAGCTGCCGCGAACGCCCTACGGCGTGCGCGCGATTCCCGATATCGCGGCCCCTTCGGCGCCGGCGGCCTACTACTACCCGCCTTCGGCGGACGGCAGTCGCGCCGGCTATTTCTACGCCAACACCTGGCATCCCGAATCGCGCCCGGGCTGGGAGATGGAGGCGCTCACCGCGCACGAAGCGGTGCCCGGCCATCACCTGCAGATCGCGCTCGCCAACGAGCTGCCGGACGTCCCCGAGTTCCGGCGCCACGGACTGGAGCTCACGGCCTTCGTCGAGGGCTGGGGCCTGTATGCGGAGTCGCTGGGTTCGGAACTCGGGCTGTACCAGGACGCCGGCTCGCGGTTCGGGCGGCTGAACTTCGAGATGTGGCGCGCGGTGCGGTTGGTGGTCGACACCGGCCTGCACGCCAAGGGCTGGACCCGCAAGCGTGCGCGCGAGTACGCGCGGGACAACGCGCCCAAGTCGGAGGAGGAGATCGCCGTCGAGGTCGATCGGTATCTGGCGATGCCGGGACAGGCGCTGGCATACAAGATCGGCGAGATGCGGATCCAGGCCTTGCGCAAGCGGGCCCAGGACAAGCTCGGAGATCGCTTCGACGTGCGCAGATTCCACGACACGGTGCTGGGCAGCGGGGCGTTGCCGCTGGATCTGCTGGAGCAGAACGTGGACGCCTGGATAGATGCCGCGGCGGGTCAGAGCGGGAGTTAGGCGGTAGGCGTTAGGCGGTAGGGTGCTCGCTTCGGGCGTCAGAACAGCGGACTTGACGCCTAACGCCTGACGCCTATTCAGGCCGGATTGAACACCAGGATCGATCGGCCCTGGCTCGCGATCATGCCGTCTTCTTCGAGCTTCTTGAGCACGCGCCCGGCCATCTCGCGCGAGCAGCCGACGATCCGGGCGAGCTCCTGGCGACTGGTCTTGATCACCGTGCCCCGCGCGTTCAGCACGGCGTCCGGCTTGCGGCAGAGTTCGAGCAGTTCGTGGGCCAGGCGCCCCGCCACGTCCAGGAATGCCAGATCGCGCAGGCGGCGGCTGGTGTCGCGCAGGCGGGCGGCCAGCTGCCCCGCGACCTCGAACATGATGTCGGGCTGCTTGCGGACGAACTCGCGAAACATCGCCAGCTCCATCTCGGCCACCAGGATGGGCGTGCGCGAGCGCACGATCGCCGTGCGCGTGCGCTGTTCGGGGAAAAGGCACATCTCGCCGAAGAATTCGCCTGGATTCAGGTAGGCCAGGACCATCTCGCGTTCGCCTTCCTTGGTCAGCACGCTGACCGAGCCCTCGACGATCAGGTACAGCGAGCGGGGCTCGTCGCCGGAATTGAGGATGTTGTGCTTGGGTCCGAAGCTCCGCTTTCGCGAAAAGTCGATGAACTCTTTCACTGCGGGTTTATGGAACATCCCCTCGCTCCGTGGTCGTGAGCTTGTGCCTTGTTTTCACTGAAAGTAGCACAATTGTCACGGGCCTTAGGCAACCTGACGATCCGGACGAGCGCATGCAGGCACGAGTGAAGTGGGTGGAGAACGCGGCGTTCGTCGGCGAGACCGGCAGCAGCCACGCGGTGGTGATCGACGGTCCCGCGGAGATCGGCGGGCGCAATCTCGGGGCGCGGCCGATGGAACTGATGCTGCTCTCCGTCGGCGCGTGTTCGGCGGTGGACGTCGTGCACATCCTCAAAAAAGCGCGACAGCCGGTGAAGGACTGCTTCGTCGAGGTCGAGGGCAAGCGTGCCGAGACCGAGCCCAAGGTCTTCACCGACATCCACCTCCAGTTCGTGGTCAGCGGCGAGGGGCTGAGCGAAAACCAGGTGAAGCGGGCGGTGGAGCTGTCGGCCGACAAGTACTGCTCGGCCTCGATCATGCTCAAGCGCGGCGGCGTCAACGTCACGCACGGGTACGAGATCCGGGCCAGTGGCGCGGCGGCGGCCGCCGGCGGCGCCTGAGTCGCCCACGCGCCCGGCTTCCTCCCGCATAATTCGCGGTTAGTGAGCGCCCTCGGCGGGGGGCGCATGATTCGCGGCGCAGTTCGACGGAGACCCGATTGGCCAAGCCCACCAGCAACCCGAAACTCAAGCTGCTCGGGTTCAACAACCTGACGAAGTCGCTGTCGTTCAATATTTACGACATCTGCTACGCGCGCACGGCAGAGCACAAGCGCGAATACATCGAGTACATCGACGAGGCCTACAACGCCGAGCGTCTGACCGCGGTGCTGACCGAAGTGGCCGACATCATCGGCGCGAACATCCTCAATGTCGCGAGCCAGGACTACGATCCCCAGGGCGCGAGCGTGACGATGCTGATCTCGGAAGGCCACCACGACGGTCTGCCGACACCGACGACGGCCAAGAAAAAGTCGATCGTGAATCACCTCGACAAGAGCCACATCACCGTCCACACCTATCCCGAGACCCACCCGGACTCGGGCATCAGCACTTTCCGCGCGGATATCGACGTTTCGACCTGCGGCAAGATCTCGCCGCTCAAGGCGTTGAACTTCCTGATCAAGAGTTTCGAGAGCGACATCGTGGTGATGGACTACCGCGTGCGCGGCTTCACCCGCAACGTGCGCGGGATGAAGCATTTCATCGATCACCAGATCGACTCGATCCAGAACTTCATCTCGCGCGGTATCCGCGACCGTTACGACATGGTCGACGTGAACGTGTATCAGGAGAGCATCTTCCATACGAAGATGCGCCTGAAGGAACTCGACCTGGACACCTATCTCTTCGGCGAGGGTGTGTCGGAGTTGCCGCCGCGCGAAGCCAAGCGCATCCGCGATCGCGTCAATCACGAGATCATGGAAGTGTTCTACGGCCGGAACATCCAGCGCTGAGTCCCGTGTGACCGGCCGCCCATTGGCCGGTCGCCTCGCGTGGGGCGTTTCCCTATGATCGGCGCTGGGGTCAGGGAGGCGGGATGGGCAAGTTCCTGCGGGTGCTGCAGAAAGCCGGGCTGGTCGAGGCCGACGCGGACGACGCGTCCGCTGCGCTCGAGGCCGAGGCGCTCGCCTCGGTTCCGTCGATGCCGGACGCCGAACCGGCCGCACCCGCCACCGGGATCCTGAGCGAAGCCGAAAGCCGCATCGAGGAAAGCCGCTCGTTCGACGTGCTGTACGCCGAGCGTGGCGTGCCTGCTTCGCCGTTCCCCGCCGAAAAGCTGCTCAAGCTGGTCGACGGCCTGCGCGCGATGGAGCCGGCGGTTCGCAAGGCCGCGGTGCTCGCGATGGATTCGGCCGACGACAACTGGACGATCGACGACGCCGCGCTGGACGCGAGCCGCAAGATCAAGGCACTGAACGAGACCAAGGCGCTGCTGGTGCAGCAGGCCGCCAGCCAGGCGGCGCACGCGCAGGAGCGGCTGCAGGCCCGCGAGCAGCGCCAGAGCGAATCCCTCGCCGCCATCCGCCAGCAGATCGGCGATCTCGAGGCGTTGATGCAGCGCGAGGTCGAAAAGGCGACGGCCGAGAAGGCCTCCCTGGGCGCCGAAGCGAAATCCGCACATGAGGCGAGCCTGCGCGAGTCCGCGCGACTGGACCTCGAGATCGCGCGTCTGCAGGAAGTGCTCGATACCTTCGTCCCGCCGGCCGTGGTGCCGAGCGGCACGCCCGCGTCCCGTTCCTGACGACGCGGTCGCTTTTCCTATTCAATCTCGAGGAGCCGTACATGGCACGACTCACCCCGCTCGCCAAAGGCCTGATCACGATCACCATCCTGGGCGGCGCCGCTGCGGCGGTCTGGCATCTGGGGCTGAAGGACATGTTGGGCCAGGGCGGTGCGGACCCGGCCCACGAGGAAGCCTCGTCGGGCGGCCTGTTCGGCTCGCGCGACGACGACGACGGCGGATCGGGCGACTCCGCCAGTTCCAGCGCCGGCGGCAGCGCATCCTCGTCCTCGTCGGCCAGGTCCTCGAGCCAGGGCTCGGGATCGCTGGGATCCTCCGGCAATCCGCTGAAGGTCAGCATCGTCAGCTTCCACGGCTACGCGCCGGCGATCGTCGCCAACGGCAAGTCGCTGACGACGCAGCCCGGCTCGATCTTCGCCAAGCAGGGCGTGAACGTGGAACTGATCATCCAGGACGACATCCCGACGCTGACCACGATCTTCGAGTCGGGCGCCGCGCACTGCGCGTGGCGCACGTCCGATTTCTGGGCGCAGGAGCAGCCGAACCTGCGCAACTCCGGGCATGACGGTCGCGCCATCGTGATCGTCGACAACACGCAGGGCGGTGACGCGATCATCGCGCGCGATCCGTCGATCCAGAAGGTCGAAGACCTCGCCGGAAAGAGCATCGCGCTGCTGCAGTACACGCCCAGCGACGGCATGACGATCGATGCGATAGACAACTCCTCGCTGACCGCGCGCAAGAAACAGTCGGTGCGCTACGTCTACATCAACGCCGAGGAAGGCACCGCCGGCGTGCGCGCGGCCCTCGAGAGCGGCAACGTCGATGCCGCCGCGCTGTGGGATCCGGATCTCGCGCTGGCGCTGAAGAACATCAAGGGCGCGCACGTCGTCTACTCGACCAAGACGGCGACCAACCTGATCTACGACGTGATGGTGTGCGATCAGCGCCTGCTGACGCAGCCGGCCAACCAGCCCGCGTTCCAGGGCTTCGTCGCCGGCTGGCTGAAGGGCGTCGACGCCGCCAAGAGCAATCCCGACGAGGCGGTGGACGCGCTGGTCAAGACCGAAGAGTTCTTCGGCCTGCTGGCCAAGGACGAAGGCAAGCCGTTCGTGAAGTCGCTGTTCAAGAACATCGTGTGGACCGGCCTCGAGGACAACGCCCGCATCCTGGGCCTGGCCGGCGGCACCAACCACTACGAGCGCGTGTATCGCCGATTCGACGGCATCTACCGTACGGCCGGTGCGCTGGCCAATCCGGCCTCTCCGGTGATCAATCCGCAGGACTCGTTCGACTACCGATTCGTGAAGAACCTGCTGTCGGCCGACCAGTCGGCGCAGAAGGAAGCGGCCAAGCCCGAGTTCACGTTCACGCCGGAGCAGCGCGAGGAAGCGGCGCAGGCCGCCCCGCAGGTGACCAAGCCGGTGATCGTCAGCTTCGCCACGGGCGCAGCGGCGCTCAACAAGCGCGCGGAAAAAACCATCGACGAGGAGATGGTGCCGTTCATCGAGAACAACGGCTCGGCCTACTTCGAGGTCTCGGGCAACACCGACTCCACCGGAGCGCGCGACAACAACATGCGCCTGTCGGAGGCGCGTGCGCAGGCTGTGGTCGATTACCTGGTCCGGCAGTGGGACTTCCCGGCGCAGCGCTTCAAGGTCGTGGGACACGGACCGGATCAACCGATCTGCGACGAGCGCAACCCCGGAGCGGAGAACCTGACGCTCGATGACTGCCGCGCGCTGAACCGCACCACGCGCGTCGCGGTGTTCACGCGCTGAGCCCACTGCCCAGAGACCCGATCGGGATGACCGACGACCGCAGCCTGTGGAATCCCTATACGCCGCTGAGCCCCGGCCAGCGGCGGGGCCTGGGATTCGGCGCCGTGCTGTTCCTGCTGCTGCTCTGGGGCGCGGCGGCGGCGCTGGCGCTGGTCGGCCCCAACAAGCTGCCGGCGCCGTGGAAAGTGGCCGAGGCCTTCGTCTACCTCGCCTGGGATGCGGAGAACCAGCGCAGCCTGCTGCTGACCGCGACGCTCTGGTCGGTGGGGCGCATCCTCGCGGCCTTCGTCCTCACGCTGGCCGTCGGCATCCCGATCGGCGTGATGATGGGCGCCAGCCCCAAGATCAATGCGGTGCTGTCGCCGTTGATCGATCCGTTCCGCTCGGCGCCGGTGGTGGCGCTGCTGCCGATCATGGTGATGTGGTTCGGCATCGGCGAATCGATGAAGGTCGTGTTCCTGTTCATCGGCGCGGTGGTGTACCTGATCCCGATGGTGCGCGACGCGATGCAGGCGGTGCCGCAATCGCACTGGATCTCCGCGCGCGACCTGGGCGCCACCCCCTGGGAGGCCGTGCGTCTGGCGGTGTTGCCGATGGCCATGCCGCGCATCGCCGATGGCGTGATCGTTGCGACCTCGGTGATGTGGACCTACATCACCGTGGCCGAGTACGTGAACGCGCGCGAAGGCCTGGGCCAGCTGATCCAGAACGCGCGTCGATTCTCGGCCATGGACCAGGTGTTCGCGGGCATCATCGTCATCATCGCCCTGGCATTGATCACGTATCAGCTCATGCAGTTCATCAAGCGCAGGCTGTATCCCTGGGAGACGCAGCAGTGAGCGGCCCTGCCGGCACGGAGGCTAGCGCGTGAGCGTCTCGCTGGAATTGAAGGACATCGTCCAGGAATACCCACGGCCGGACGGCAAGGGCGTCACGCGCGTCTGCGACAAGATCAGCCTGAAGTTCGACCAGCCCGGCATCAACATGCTGCTCGGCCCGTCGGGCTGCGGGAAGTCCACCATCCTGCGCATGATGGGCGGCGTCCGACCCATCGGCGTGCGGACGCCGACGACGGGCACGGTCCTCATCGACGGCAAGGCGTGCGACGGCGCGCACGACGACGCGGCGATGGTGTTCCAGCGCTATGCCAATCGTCCGGATCTCACCGTCTGGGACAACGTCTACTTTCCCTTCCGTATGAAGCTGTGGAAGAAGAAGGTGTCGAAGGCCGAGGCCGAAAAGCGCGTCAAGGAAGTTCTTGCCGCGGTCGGCCTGCCCGACAAGGATGACCTTCTGCCCGCGCAGCTTTCGGGCGGACAGAATCAGCGCGTGGCGCTGGCACGCGCGCTGGTGCTGCGGCCCAGGATCCTGCTGATGGACGAGCCGTTCTCGGCGCTCGACGCGCAGATCCGCCAGGAGATGCAGCAGCTGCTGGTCAAGCTCCATGAAATGCAGCCGTGCCTGGTCGTGTTCGTCACGCACGATGTGACCGAGGCGCTGACGCTGGGCGATCGCGTCATCACGCTGTCGACCCAGCCCGCTCGCGTGGCCGACGATTTCCAGATCACCGAGCCGCGTCCGCGTTCCGGGATCTGGGCGCGCTCGACCGAGGCGGTGAAGATGGAGGAGCGGATTCTCAATCTGCTGCACGCGGCCAGCCCCGGGATGGGCCAGGTGCGGGTGACGGTCTGAGATGGCCGACGCTCCGGACACCTGGCACCGCGGTCTGGACGAGGAGAAACCCTCGTACCTGGGCGAGATGCTGACCTCGCAGACCAACATCAACGTGGGTCTGGCCGCCGCGGCCGCGGCAGCCGTCGCGGCGATTCCGCTGGGCCTGGCCGGTGCGGCGATCCCGCTGGTGCTGTTCGGCGCAGGGGAGGCGATCGCCTCGATGTTCGTGCCGTCCTCGCAGACGTTTCGAAATTTCGTCGACAGGCGGCACCGGGCTAAGAAGCGTGCGGCCTTCGTCGAGCACCTGCGCAAGCAGATCGAGCGCCTCGCACGACGTGACCACGACAACTGGGGCACCTACCAGCGCATGCTCGATCGCGTCGCCTCGATCAACGATCTGCGCCAGCACCGCAAGGACGTGATCAGCGAGCGCGACCTCGAAAGGCTCGAGGACGCCTCGATGGATTATTTATCGCTGTGGCTGACACAGCTCTCGATCGGCGATCGCCTCGATTCGCTCGGCGCAAGCGGCATCAACAAGCAGCTCTACGCCACCGAGGAGCGGCTCAAGAAGAACCCGGACGACGTGACGCTGCGCAAAGCCAAGGCGGACCTGGATCAGCTGATCGAGCGCTCGGAGCGTCTGAAGCGGCGCAAGACGGTGGTCGATACCGCGCTGCTGGCGCTGCCCGACGCGGTCGAGGAGATCTACACCGCGGCCATCACCTCGCCGACGGCGGGTGACGTGGCCTCGCGTCTGCAGGAAGCGGTGGACCGCCTGCACGTCGAGCAGGAGCTGGACTCCAAGCTCGACGCGGAACTGGGCGATGTGCCGCTGCGCATGTCGGCGGCACGTGCGGCCGTTCCGACCAAGCACTGAGGAGCGTCGCCATGAGCGTGAACGTTGCCACCGTGATCACCATCGACGAACTCAAGGGCCTTTCGAGCTTCGACGCTGCCGAAGCGCGCGTGCGCAAATCGCTGACGGATTCGATCGGCGACGCCGAAGCGTTCGTGCGTTTCTTCGGCCGCTACACCAGCTGGAACGGCTTCTTCGGCTCGGCGGTGGCGACGCTCGCGGGCAAGATCGGACGCTGCCGCGGGCTCTTCCTGGACCCGGCGCAACCGGTCAGGCAGCTCGCCGATCGCAGCGTCTACATCGCGAGCTTCTTCTTCGATGCCGCGCGCGACGAGTTCGACGATCGCGACACCGTGCATCGCGACACGCATCGCTGTTTGGCGCAGTCCACCGTCAAGGGCCTGATCGACTGGCACGTCGACCGCGGCGTCGCGCAGTTCAGCGATCCTGCAGCGCTCAACGCGCTGCTGCAGGAGCCGCTGTGGCTGCACACGCTCAACACGCAGGTCGCCCACGGCTACGGAGCGGGCACGCCCGACGACGTGCCGTCGGTGTTCCGCAGCATCGGCTATCACCTGGGCTCGGAGCTGCTGGCCGACCAGGAGTTCTCGCTGATCGACCAGTCACTGCGCGACAAGGCTCCGGAGATGACGGAATTTCTGCGCACGCACAAGGTCAACATCGCCGGGCAGGCTCACGTGGCCTACCAGTGGGTCTCGATCCACTCGGGTCACGGCGGCGGCGCCGAGGCCGATCATTTCAAGTGGGCCACGCGCGGCGCACGGCTGGCCTTCCGCTTCGTCGCACCCGAGCTGCACGACGAGCTGCGCCGCGAGATCCACAAGGGCTTCCGCCGTTTCGCGGCCGACCACGAAGAATTCTTCACGCGCGTCAACCAGGCTTGAACCCGGTAGCAACTCTCAAGGACGAACCATGGCCGACATCAATCTCTTCGCCCGACTGGGCAACCTCTGGAAGGGCTTCATCTCGCTGTGGATCTCGGACGTGGAGAAGCGCAATCCGGAGATCGCGTACGAGAACTCGATCATGGGGCTGACCGCCAAGTACGAGAAGCTCAAGTACGCCACCGCCGCGATCATCCGCCGGCGCGACGACATCAGCTCGCGGGTCGACACGGCCGCCAAGGCCCTGGCCCAGGTTACCTCCGACCTGAGTGCCGCGATGGCGACCAACCAGGACGATCTGGCCCTGGTGCTGATCCAGAAGAAGAACGCGCTCGACGCCGAGCTCGCCGAGCTGACCACCGAGGCGCAACAGGCCACCGCCGACGCGGACGACGCCAAGAGCTCGCTGATGGCGGTGAAGTCCGAGATCGGCAAGCTCAAGGCCGAGAAGGACCGCATGCTGGCCAAGATGCAGTCGGCCCAGGCGCGCATCCAGATCCAGTCGCAGCTCGAAGGCCTGTCCGTCGACGCCGATGTCCAGGCGCTGGACAAGGTGCGCGAGCACATCAAGACCACGGTCGCGCAGGCGAGCCTGGGCAAGGAGCTGCACGAGTCCGATCTCGACGTGCGTCTCAAGAAGCTGCAGCAGACCAGCGGCTCGGTCACCGCCAAGGCGCAGCTCGAGGAGATGAAGCGCCAGCGCGCCGCGGCGCAGGCGGCCGGCACGAAACAGATGTGACGGTCCGACACCGGCGCCGGGAAATGAATTCAACGCAAAGGCGCAGAGGACGCAAAGGAAATGCAATGAAAACCTCTGCGATCTTTGCGTCTTTGGGTTCGGTTCGCTTTCAGCCGCCAAGAAAATGAAGACCGCCGCGAAGACCGCGACCGCCTCGCGCCCGGCGCTTCCGAAGTGGGCCGAGACCGTCCGCCGCAAGTATCTTGGCGGCGAAGCGTCGATGTTCCTGCTGCACCGGAACGTGTTCGATCGCGTCCTCTACGACGGCCGCTTCTGGTCGGTCGAGGAATTCCTGGCGCGCGTACTGTTGTGGGACAACAAGACGCGCATCCTCACCTACGATCCCGCCAGCCGGATCCGCTTCCTCAAGGGCGGCAGCGAGAAATCCGAAGAACTGCTCGCCGCGCTCGGCAGCGAGGATCCGCTGGCCTATCTCGAGAACCAGCTGCACGGCACCGAGCCGACCGCGGTGATCCTGTCGTACGCCGGCAGCATCGTGCCGCCGGGCGACGAGCATTTCCTGGCGCAGACCGACCGCGTCAACGTCGTGCGCCTGCATCGCTGGTCGCTGTCCGAATCGCTGGCCGAAAAGGACAGCGTCGTGTTCCTGCTCTCGGAATCGCTGGCCGAGGTGCATCCCAAGCTGGTATCGAACCCGCGCGTGGCCGCTGTCGAGATCCCGTTGCCCGATCGCGATGCGCGCGCGGCGGTGATCCGCCATTGCGACAAGGGCATCGACGACAAGCAGTGCGAGCGTCTGGCCGAGCACACCTCCGGCCTGCGCGCGGTGCAGATCGCGCAGTTCCTCACGCCCAAGGACAGCGGCGGCCTGGGCGACGCGGAGCGCACCGCGTTGATCGTGAAGCTGCTCGGCGACACGGCCGATGCGCCCGCACGCGCAAGCAAGCTGGCCGGCATCACGCGCGGCATGGACGTCGACGAGATCCGCCACCTCATCAATCCGGCGCAGCCGCTGCCGGAAACCGAGGCGCATGATCCGTACGCCGAGGTGCTCGAGCTGGTGCACAAGCGCAAGCGCGAGATCATCGAGAAAGAGTGTGCCGGCCTGATCGAGTTCTTCGATTCCTCGCACGGACTCGATGCGGTGGGCGGCAACGACGCGATCAAGGCCGAGCTGATGCAGGTGGCCGACGCGGTGAAGTCGGGCGAACGCACGCGCTGTCCGATGGGCATGCTGTTCGTCGGCGCCATGGGCACCGGCAAGACCTTCGTCGCCAAGGCTTTCGTGAAGACCTCGGGCCTGTCGGCGGTGACGCTGAAGAACTTCCGCTCGAAGTGGGTCGGCTCGACCGAGTCCAATCTCGAGAAGGTCCTGGGCATGGTCAAGGCGCTCGGCCCGATCGTGCTGGTGATCGACGAAGGCGACCGCAGCTTCGGCAGCGGTGGCGAGGACGGCGGCGACGACGGGACTTCGTCGCGCGTCATCGCGCGGCTCAAGGAGTTCATGAGCGACACCGAGAATCGCGGCGTCGTGCTGTTCGTGCTCATGACCAACCGGCCGGACAAGCTCGACATCGACATCAAGCGTGCGGGCCGTCTGGATCGCAAGATCCCGTTCTTCTATGCGCAGACGGCCGAAGAGGTGGAACTGATCCTCGCTTCGCTGTTCAAGCGTCACAAGCTGCCGACGATCGACTGGCCGGCGGCGCGTGCGAACACCAGCGCGAATCTCGTCGGCTATTCCAACGCCGACCTGGAAGCGGTGACGCTTCTCGCGCTGAATCTGTCGCGCGAGCAGAACAAGGCGGTCGATGCCGATGTATTTGCGCAGGCCATGAGCGATTACATGCCCACGCGCGACCTGTCGATGATCGAATACATGGACCTGCAGGCCGTGTTCGAGGCCTCGCGCCGCAGCATGCTGCCGGTCAAATATCGCGACCTGACCCTGGACGACCTGCAGACGCGGCTGCGCGAGCTGAAGGCCGAGCTGCGAATCCGCTGAGCACACGACCTACCGGAAACGATCATGAACATGGACGCGACCACCAACCTCGGCATCAACCACATCCAGGTCATCGTGCGTGCGATGCACGAGGTGGCCCAGCTCGACGGCGTGCACGACGCCGAGGCGGTGATGCTCCGGGAGTTCTACGGCGCGGTGCAGCAGGACACGGGCGCGCTGACCAGCTTCCAGGAACTGAGCCGCGGCACCTTCGACCTCGACGAGGCGCGCCGCATTCTCGACACACCCGAACGCAAGGCCGCACTGCTGCGCTCCTGCCTGCTTCTGGCGTACGCGGACGGCCGCTATTCGACTGCGGAGCGCGAGATGATCCGCAATTTCGCCGACGCGCTCGGCGTGCCAGCGCACGCCACGCTCGCACTCGAGGAGTCGGTCGCCGATCAGCTGATGCAGAACATCGCCCGCATCAGCAATATCGATGCGCTGCGCGAGGTCGCGGCGCGCACCAAGCCGTCCTGAGGCTAGCTGGCGAGTTTCAGCCCGACGAGCCCGGCGAGGATCAGCGCCAGGCTCACGAGTCGCAGGACCGAGGCGGCTTCTCCGAACATCAGCATGCCCGCTACGGCGGTGCCGATCGCACCGATGCCGGTCCACGTCGCGTAGGCCGCGCCCACCGGAAGCGCGCGCATCGCGAACGCCAGCAGCGCGAGGCTGCCGAGCATCGCGGCGGCACCGAGCAGGACCATGGGGACGTCCGACAGCCCGCGGCTCTGCTTGAGCGACACCGCGAATACCACTTCCAGCAGGCCGGCGAAGGCCAGCACGATCCAGCTCGACATGACGGGAGACCTCACGTCAGGAGCGGGGCCGTCCCCGGCATCAAGGGCGCATCCGATGCGACACCGGGTCGTCCCGGCGCGGGCGCGATTCTAGTCGGCGCAATCCAGGGGTCAAGTCACGCGTCGAGCTGGCGCCGCATCTGGGCGAACTTGGCCTTCTCCGCCGCATCGAGCTTGGGCCAATGTAGGCCCAGCGACTTGAGCGTACGCACGACGATGTCGGCCACGGTCGCGCGCATGAAGGATTTGCTGTCGGCCGGAATGGCGTACCACGGCGCATGCGACTCCGAGGTTGCGTTCAACGCGGCTTCGTAGGCCTTCATGTAGTCCTTCCAGTGCCCGCGTTCGGCCAGGTCGCCGGATTCGAATTTCCAGTTCTTCTCCGGCTGGTCGAGGCGCGCCAGAAAGCGGTCGCGCTGTTCGTCCTGCGAGACGTTGAGCCAGAACTTGATCACCACGGTGCCATTGCGTGCGAGGTGCTTCTCGTGGTCGCGGATCGACTCGAGGCGCTCGCGCCACAGTTTCTGCGATGGCCGCAGTTCCGGCAGCTTCTGGCTCTTCAGGATCTCCGGATGCACGCGCGCCACCAGGACCTCTTCGTAATAGCTGCGGTTGAACACGCCGATGCGGCCGCGCTGCGGCAGGCACAGGCTCGTGCGCCACAGGA
Source organism: Panacagrimonas sp. (assembly GCF_020697055.1). GTDB lineage: Bacteria > Pseudomonadota > Gammaproteobacteria > Nevskiales > Nevskiaceae > Panacagrimonas. The sequence goes on from NZ_JAJFBP010000011.1 coordinate 72,135, forward strand.
AATCGTGATCGAGTTCGGTCTCCGATGGGCGCTTGAACGCGTACACCTCGCAGCCGGCCGGATTCACGCCTGACAGCACGGCCCGGATCGTGGAGTCCTTGCCGGCCGCGTCCATCGCCTGGAACACCAGCAGCAGGGAATGCCGATCGTGGGCGTAGAGGATCTCCTGCAGATCCGACAGCTCCGCGATCGAGTCCTTCAGCTGCTGCTTGAGCGCATCCTTGTCCGGTGCGCCGCGCGGCGGCCGCGTCGGCGATTTCGACAGCTTGAACCTGCCGTTGAACGGGACGAGATACGGGCTGGAAACGGCCTTGAACATGGGCGAACTCGCCTCCGTGCGAGGGCGGGACGCGCGTTCTCAGGAAGAGCCCGGCGGTCCCGGAATGACGTAGAAGTAGACCGCGAACCAGTGCAGCACGCTACCGCCCAGCACGAAGAGGTGCCAGATCGCGTGGTGATAGCGCAGACGTCGCCACGTGTAGAACAGCACGCCGCCGCTGTACGTCAGCCCGCCAGCGCCCAGCAGCACCAGTCCTGCGGGCTCGAGCCGGTCGAGCAGCGGTTTGATCGCGACGATCGCGCACCAGCCCATCAGCAGATACACCGCCAACGAGACGGCCTCGTAGCGCCCGGTGGTGAACACCTTGAGGCCCACGCCGATCAGCGCCAGGCCCCAGGTGAAGCCGAACAGGCTCCAGCCCCAGGGACCGTGAAGCGTGATCAGCGTGAACGGCGTGTAGGTGCCGGCGATCAGGAAGAAGATCAGCGAGTGATCGATCACGCGCAGCACGTGGCGCGTGCGCGGCAGCGGAATGCTGTGGTACAGCGTGGAGGCGAGGTACATCATCACCAGCGTCGCGCCGAAGACGCTCGAGGCGACCACGTGCCACGTGTCGCCGTACAGCGCCGCGCGCACCACCAGGACCACCAGGCCGACGATCGCGAGCAGCGCGCCGAGGCCGTGCGTGATCGCGTGCGCCAGCTCCTCTCCGAAGCTGTAGAGGTTGTCTACCGCGTGTTCGAGCTGTTCCGGGACCGGGATGCGCGGCAGCGGCTGGCGCAGAGCGGTCCTGTCCCGATTGCGTCGACGCTTAACCCGCACGCTCGACCCGAAGCGTCGCGCCCTCCGCCTGCACCACGCGCACCTGGCTGCCGGCCGGCATGTCGGGGCCGGCGATTCGCCACTGCGAATCGTCGACGCGCAGCGTGCCGACGCCGTTGATCACCGGATCGGTGAGCGTGAAGGTGCGGCCCACGTAGGAGTGACCGCGACGATTGAGCGAGGGCTGCTCCACCACCGGCTGCTGCGGAAACAGCTTCTTGTAGGCGAAGAAGCAGACGATCGACAGCACGCCGAACAACACCAGCTCCACGGTCCACGGTGTGGGCGCGAGCCAGGCGATGACCCCGACCACGATCGCCGAGACGCCCATCCACATCAGCACGAAGCCGGTGGGCAGCAGCATCTCGACCGCCAGCAGGCCGAAGCCGGCGACGAACCAGTACCAGTACACCAGCGGATCCGCTTCCATCTCAGGTCGCCGGCGGCTTGGGCGCGGCGCCGAGGCCGGCGTTCTTCGCCAGCTCGGCGATGCCGCCGATGGCGCCGATCACGCTGCCCGCTTCCAGCGGCATGAACACGAGCTTCTCGTTCGGGCTGGCGGCGAACTGGGTCAGCGACTCGATGTACTTGGTGGCGACGAAGTAGTTCAGCGCCTGCACGTCGCCCTGGGCGATGGCCTGGCTGACCATGTGGGTCGCCTTGGCTTCGGCCTCGGCCTCGCGCTCGCGTGCCTCGGCGTCGCGGAACGCGGCTTCGCGACGGCCTTCGGCGTACAGGATCTGTTCCTGCTTCTGGCCTTCGGCCGCGAGGATCTGCGACTGGCGCTCGCCCTCGGCCTTGAGGATCGCGGCCTGGCGGAAGCCCTCGGCCTCGAGGATGTTGGCGCGCTTGTCGCGCTCGGCCTTCATCTGGCGCGCCATCGAATCGACCAGGTCCTGCGGCGGGCGGATGTCCTTGATCTCGACACGCGTGACCTTCACGCCCCAGGGCGTGGTTGCCGCATCCACCACGCTGAGCAGCTTGGTGTTGATGTGGTCGCGCTGGCTCAGCAGCTCGTCGAGGTCCATCGAGCCCATCACCGTGCGCAGGTTGGTCATCGTCAGCTGCATCATCGCCAGCTCCAGCTGCTGCACTTCGTACGCGGCCTTGGGCGCATCCAGGATCTGGAAGAAGACCACGCCATCGACGCCGACCATGGCGTTGTCCTTGGTGATGACCTCCTGGCTGGGCACGTCGAGCACCTGCTCCATCATCGAGAGCTTGCGTCCGATCCGGTACATGTAGGGGACCATGAAGTGCAGGCCCGGCTGGTAGGTCGCCACGTATTTGCCGAAGCGTTCGATCGTGTACTCCTTGCCCTGCGGCACGGTGACGACCAGCTTCCACAGCGTGATCGCGGCAAACACGAGGAAAATAATCGCGACAGTGCCCATTCGGACCCCCAGGTTGAGTGCGCGAAAAGTATGGCACGGGCACGCCCGATGCTGATTCATGCGCCCATCAACGCGGTGCCAGCCCGACCGGCTCACAGGGCCGGATCCATGACGATCGAAAAACTGCGCCGGCCTGCGCAGGACGCCGGCCGTGAAGCCCAAACCCTGCCCCGGGCCGATCCGGACCCGGGTGGCGAATCGCCGCGGGCGATCATGGATGCGCTGCCGCATGCAGTGATCGAACTCGCCGCGGACGGGATCAGCGTGGGCGGTTTCAACAGGGCGCTGCGCGATCTGGCCTCCGGGATCGCCGGCTGCGCCGCCGGTACGCCGTGGCTGGAGCTGTTTCATCCCGATGACCGGGCGTCGCTGGCCGCTGCGTACGGCGACGCATCGCAAACGGCCGCCGGCGGCGTGTGGCGCCACGTCGCGCGTCTGGGCTGCGACGCGGATGCGCGCTGGGTCCTGGTCGCGGGACGCAACGGCGGCGACGGTGCCGAGGCGTCGCGCTTCCTGTCGCTGGCCGACGTCCATGACGTGCAACTGCCGGGGCCGCCCCACGCGCGGGCCCAACGCAACGACCGCTTCCTGCTGGCACTCGAGGACGAACTGCGCGCGCTCGGCGCGGGCGTCGACGTGCGCCGCATCGCCGCGCGCCGGCTGGCCGAATTCCTGTCGGTCCATCGATGCGCCTACGCGATCGTGGACGGCGACGAGGACCATGCCGAGGTCGATCAGGACTACGCGCGGCCGGGGATCGGAAGCGTCGTCGGCCGATATCGCCTGACCGACTTCGGCGCCGCGACGGTCGACGCCCTGCGCCACGGACGCGCCGTCGTCGTCGATGACGTCGGGTCCGATCCGCGATTCGATCGCGACACGCGCGCGGTATATCGGCGTTACGACGTGCGCGCCCTGGTCTGCGTACCGTTGCAGCGCGCCGGTCGCCTGGTCGCGGCCATGGCGATCCATTGCGCCGAGGCCAGACGCTGGCGGGAGGACGAGATCGCGCTCGTGCACGCGGTGAGCCATCGCTGCTGGGAATCGCTGGAGCGCGCGCGCGCCGAATCCGAGCGTCGTGCCGGCGATGCGCGCTTCCGTGCGCTGGTGGAAGGCGCGGCGCAGATCGTCTGGAGCACCGATGCGGACGGGCGCGTGGTGGAACCGCTGCCGTCCTGGTGCGCCTTCACCGGTCAGACCGCGGCCCGGGCGATGGGCGAGGGCTGGGTGGACGCCGTGCATCCGGACGATCGCGAACGCTTCCGCCGGCTCTGGCGCCAGGCGCTCGAATCCGCGCGCGCGTTCGAGGGCGAGTTCCGCGTCCAGCACGCGCAGGCCGGCTGGCGCTGGATGCGCGCGCGCGGCCATCCGGTGATGGGCGACGACGGGACGGTGCGCGAGTGGATCGGCATGAACGTCGACGTGAGCGAGCGCAAGCGCATCGAGCGTCGCGACGCGTTCCTGGTGCGGCTCGACGACGCGGTGCGCTCGCTGTCGGATCCGGAGGAGGTGGCCACCAGCGTCGCGCGCCTGCTGGGCGAGCACCTGCAGGCGCAGCGCGTGACGTATCTCGAGGTGGATCCGGACGAACACGTCTTCACCGTCGTGCGGGACCACGCGCCGGGCCTGCCCGAGTTGCGCGGCCGCACCTTTCGCCTGGACGAATTCGGCAGCGGCGCCGGCGAGGCGCTGCGCGGCGGTCGGGGCTTCCTTGCGCCCGACCCCGGCATCGCCGAGGGCTCCGCACTGGTCGGTGGACAGGAAGCCGAGGCGCCGGACCCGAACCGATCGGCGGTGCTCATGGTGCCGCTGTTCCGCGATCGGCGACTGGCCGCCGTGCTCGGCCTGGTGCGCCTGATGCCCCGTCAGTGGCAGGAGGAGGAGATCGACCTGGCACGCGCGGTGATCCATCGCGGTTGGGAGTCGATCGAACGCGCGCGCCTGGCGCGCGACCTGCGTTTGGCGGACGAACGCAAGGACGAGTTCATCGCCATGCTCGCGCACGAATTGCGCAACCCCCTTGCGCCGTTGCGCAACGGCCTGCAGGTCCTGCGCCGCGGGCCCGCCGACGTGCCCGCCGAGCGGGTCCATCGAATGATGGAACGCCAGGTCGATCAGCTCGTGCGACTGGTGGACGACCTGCTCGACGTATCCCGCATCACCCGCGGAAAGATGGAACTGCGCATGGAGCCGCAGTCGCTGTCCAGGATCCTGACGGTGTCGATGGAGACCGCGCGACCGCTGATCGACGCGCGGCGGCACCGGCTCGAAGTCGACGTGCCGGGCGACGAGATCCGGGTTCGGGGCGACGCGGTGCGCCTCGCGCAGATCTTCGCCAACCTGCTGAACAACGCGGCGCGGTACACCGACGACGGCGGATCCATCGTTCTGCGCGCGCGGCGCGAAGGAACGCGCGCCGTCGTATCGGTACGCGACAGCGGCATCGGCCTCGCAGCGGAGATGTGCGAGCGGGTGTTCGAAACCTTCGAGCAGGTGGCGCGCGGCCCCAATGACCTCAACAGCGGACTGGGAATCGGCCTTTCGCTGGCGCGCAGCCTGACGTTGCTCCACGACGGCCGCATCAGCGCGCACAGCGAAGGTCTGGGTCGCGGCAGCGAGTTCGTGGTGAGCCTGCCGCTGATCGACACACCGAAGGAATCGGCACATGGAGATGCCGCTGCGGCGGACCACGACGGGACCGCGCTCCGCACCGCCCTGCGCGTGCTGGTCGTGGATGACAACCAGGACGCGGCCGACGCGTTCGGCACGCTGCTCGAGGTGCTCGGCGCCGAGGTGCGCGTGTGCTATCGCGCGGTCGACGCGATGGCAGAATTCGAACGCGAGGTGCCCGAAATCGCGTTCCTGGATCTGGGCATGCCCGAGATCAACGGCTACGAACTGGCGCGCCGCATCCGCCAGCATCCAAGAGGGCGGGATCTGCGGCTGGTCGCGCTGACGGGGTGGGGCAAGGACAGCGACCGCCAGCGTTCGCGCGACGCCGGCTTCGACCATCACCTGGTCAAGCCGGTGAACCTGGACGTGCTCGAGTCGGTCCTGTCGTCGCCCGACGCGCTCAGGCCGCGCTGAGCTCGGCCGAGGCCAGCTGCTTGATGCGCTCGACCATCGAGTAGAAGCCGTTGCGCCGATTCATGCTGATGTGGCTCTCCAGCCCCAGTCGCGTGAAGGCGGCGCCCAGGTCCATGTCCACGATCTCGCGCGGCGTGCGGCCCGAGGTCAGGCCCAGCAGCACCGCGATGAGGCCCTTGACGATGTGCGCGTCCGAGTCGCCGAGAAACTCGAGCGTGACCGGCGGTCCGTCGCGGCGCATGTGCGAGAGCCACACCTGACTCATGCAGCCGCGCACCTTGTGCGCATCGTCGTGCTCTTCCATCGGCATGGGCGGCAGCTTGCGGCCCAGGTCGATCAGGTAGCGGTAGCGTTCTTCCCAGTCGCCGAGCAGTTCGAAGGTGTCGGCGAGATCATCGATGTCCATGGGTGCAATTCTAGGTTTCCGCGCCGCGCATCGCGCGCCAGCGGACTACAATCACGGACCGCCGTCTCCGCTGCGAGCTCCGTACAGTGTCCCGTCCCTCCGGCCGCCGGCCCGATCAGCTTCGTCCCGTCTCCATCCAGCGCCGCTATACCCGCCATGCCGAAGGCTCGGTACTGGTGTGTTTCGGCGATACGCAGGTGCTGTGCACCGCGAGCGTCGAGGAACGGGGGCCGGCCTGGAAGAAGGACCAGGGCTGGGTCACCGCCGAGTACGGCATGCTGCCTCGTGCCACGCACACGCGCGGTCGCCGCGAGGCGGCACAGGGCAAGCAGTCCGGCCGCACGCAGGAGATCCAGCGCCTCATCGGTCGATCGCTGCGCGCGGTGGTCGATCTGGACGCGCTGTCCTGCTGCACGATCACGCTCGACTGCGACGTCATCCAGGCCGATGGCGGCACCCGGACCGCGGCGATCACCGGCGGTTACGTGGCCATGGTCGACGCGGTCGCCGCGATGAAGAAGAAGGGCCTGATCAAGAACAACAACAACCCGGTGCACGGGCAGGTGGCGGCGATCAGCGTCGGCATCCATCGCGGGCAGCCGGTGCTGGACCTCGACTACGACGAGGATTCCGACTGCGAGTGCGACATGAACGTGGTGATGAACGACGCGGGTCACTTCATCGAAGTGCAGGGCACCGCCGAGGGCCACGCCTTTCGTCGTGAAGAGCTCAATCGACTGCTCGACCTGGCCCAGGCCGGCATCGCGCAGCTGATCGAGGCGCAGCGTGCGGCGCTCGCCAACTAGGAGCAGCCCGGACTTGTTCTCGCGGCCCGAGGGGTACAATTCGGGCATGGAAGAAATCGTCATCGCCAGCCGGAATCTCAAGAAGGCACGCGAGCTCGAAGAGCTGCTGGCGCCGCTGGGAATGCGCGTGCGACGGGTCAGTGAATTCACGCCCAAGGAGCCGGCCGAGACCGGCGCCACCTTCATCGAAAACGCGCTCATCAAGGCGCGTCACGCGGCCGCCGCGTCGGGGCTTGCGGCGATCGCGGACGACTCGGGCCTGTGCGTCGATGCGCTTGACGGTGCGCCCGGCGTGCGCTCCGCGCGCTATGCCGGAGAGCCGGCGTCGGATGCGGTCAACAACGCCAAGCTGCTGGCCGAACTGGACCATGTGCCCGAGGCCGGACGCAGCGCGCAGTTCGTGAGCCTGCTGGTGCTGATGCGTTCGCCGCACGATCCGATCCCGCTGATCGCCGAAGGACGCTGGCGCGGACGCATCCTGCGCGCGCCGCACGGCGCCAACGGTTTCGGCTACGACCCGCTGTTCTATGTGCCGGATCAGCACTGCACGGCGGCGGAGCTTTCTGCCGACAAGAAGAACCGCCTGAGCCATCGCGGGCAGGCGATGCAGATCCTGCTGCGCCAGCTCGGCGCCACCTGAATGATCGGCGAGGCGCCGCGCGCGCCTTCGCCCGCGGCCGGATTGGAACTTCCTCCGCTTTCGCTCTACGTGCACCTGCCCTGGTGCGCGAAGAAGTGCCCGTACTGCGACTTCAATTCGCACGCGATCCGGGCCGCCGCGATTCCCGAGGCCGAGTACGTCGAAGCGCTGCTGCACGATCTGGACCACGAGCTCGCGCAGGCACCTGATGACGGACGCGCGCTGTCCAGCATCTTCTTTGGCGGCGGCACGCCGAGCCTGTTTTCGGGCATCGCGATCGGACGCGTGCTGGACGGCGTGGCGCGTCGCGTCGCGCTGGATCCCGATATCGAGATCACGCTCGAGGCCAACCCGGGCACGGCCGACGCCGCGCACTTTCGCGACTATCGCGCCGCGGGCGTGAACCGCATGTCGATCGGCGTGCAGAGTTTCGACGACGCGCAGCTGCGCGCGCTCGGTCGCATCCATGGCCGCGACGAGGCGCTGCGCGCGTTCGGCCTGGCGCGCGAAGCCGGGTTCGACAACCTCAATCTCGACCTGATGTTCGCGCTGCCGGGCCAGCGGGTCGACGCGGCGCTGGCCGACCTCGGCGCAGCGCTGGCGCTAGGGCCCGAACACCTGTCCTGGTATCACCTCACGCTCGAGCCCAACACCGAGTTCGCGGTGCGCCCTCCGGCGGATCTGCCCGATGCCGATGCGGCGGCGGACATCCACGACGCCGGACTGGCGCGACTCGACGGCGCGGGCTTCGGCCAGTACGAGACGTCGGCGTTCGCGCGCGCCGGGCGCCAGGCGCGGCACAACCTCAACTACTGGCGCTTCGGCGACTACCTCGGGATCGGCGCGGGCGCGCACGGCAAGCGCAGCGGGCACGACGGGCACGGCGCGCTGCGCATCGTGCGCCGCGCACGGCACAAGCATCCGCGCACGTACATGGAGACCGCGGGCAGCGCGCGTGCGGTGCAGGAGGAGCGGGTGCTCGCCGCCGACGAGTTGCCGTTCGAGTACTGCATGAACGCGTTGCGGCTGCACGAAGGATTCGAGTCCCGCGCGTTCGAGGCGCGGTCGGGATTGCCGTTTGCGGCGCTGCGTCCCCGCCTCGACGAGGCCGCGCGGCTCGGACTGGTCTCCATCGACGGATCTCGCGTCGTCCCGACGGCACAGGGGCGACGCCATCAGAACCGGCTGCTTTCGCTGTTTCTCTGAGTGAGGACCAATGCTCGAAGAAGCTGAAGTCACCTGTCCCTGCTGCTGGGAGACGATCGTGCTCGAACTCGACCTCTCTGCCGGCTCACAGACCTACACCGAGGACTGTCCGGTGTGCTGCAGGCCGATGACGGTGCGCCTGCGGGTGGAGCAGGGCGGCGACGTCGACGACGAGGAGGCGACGACGCGGTTCGAGGTCGACGTCGAGCCGGAAAGCGACTGACGCGCGCTACCAGGTCTCGAGCACGGTCTTGCGCTGCATCGGATCCAGCCGCGCCACGACCTGGTCGTCGTAGATCGAGTCGCCGCGGATCGCGGTCGTGGACACCTCTTCGAAGATGCAGCCGCCCGAGGAGCTGAAACTGTGGCGCTGGCCGCGTCCGACCAGGCACTGGTCGCCCGCCTTCAGCTGGTGCGTCTGGCCTTCGACGACGAGCGTCAGGTCGCCGTGCAGGATCTGGAACGTCTCTTCCTTCTTCACGTGCCGATGCGTCGGATGGCGCTGCCCCGGCAGCATCACGCCCAGCTTCTTGCAGTACTCGCGGTTGATCAGGTCGATCAGGATCACGCCGACTTCGCGGAAGGACTCCATTCCGTAGTGGTGTGAAAGCTCGATGGAGAAATCCTTGCCGAGCGCCACGCGCGCCTCGTTGAGCATCGCCTTGGCTTCGTGGACGACGTCGCGCACGTGGCGGACCGCGGTCTCGTCGCGCACGTCGAGGATCGCGTCATCCTTGCCGTAGTCGCGGCTGGCGACGATCGTTTCGGCGTAGTCGCCGCTCGTGCACTGGGAATCGACGACGATCGGCATCGCGAAATAGACCGAGGCGCGATCCAGCGTTTCGCCGCGCTTGATCGGGCGCGCGGCGAAAACGCCGCGGCTGAGCTCGCGCAGCGAAACCGATTCCTCCTTCGGAATCACCTTGTCCTTGGTCGCCGCGTGACAGATCAGCCGCGTCCGCTGCGCGGCGGCCACCCACTTCTCGACCTGTTCCGGTCCCAGCGAGTAGGTGTTGAGCTTGTGCTGGTCGGTCGCAAGGCCGACGTGGCGTTCGAGGATCTGGGCGCCCATCGCGACCGCGGCACGCACGACATCGAGTTCGTCCGGACCCTCGTGCGCGCTGTATCCGATCGTCAGGTTCGGATAGCGCTGCATCATCGTGCGCATGTAGCCGAGGTGGATGGTTTCGATCGGCGCCGGATAGATGCCGATGCAGTGCAGCAGTCCGAACACCGTGACGTCGCGGTGCTCGAAGAAATTCACGATGCGGTCGATGTCACGGAACGTGCGTCCGCCGCTCGAGGCGATCGTCGGCTTGCGCGCCGCGGCGATGCGTTCCAGCAGCGGCCAGTCGGTGGCGCTGCAGCTGGCCACCTTCAGGATGTCCACGTTGTGCTCGAGCGCCAGATCCACCGACGCCTCGTCGAACGGCGTCACCATGGTCATCAGGCCCTTGGCCTTGGCGGCCTCGAGCAGCGTGAGCATGTCGCGAGCGCCCAGACGGGTGCTCAGAAAGCGGCCGATGTGCTTGACGTCCGCGCGCCCGACGTACGCCGGGTGGATGAACGTGTCGAGATCGCGGTACTGCAGCTTGATGGCGGCGCGGATCGAGTGCTTGCGGGCGATCTCGGCCAGCGCGTCGATGATGGCCAGACCGTGCTGGATCTCGCCCTGGTGGTTGTTCGCCATCTCGAAGACGAACAGGTTCTCGAACATCGGGTGCATAAGTTTTCCGGAGCAGGGCGAACTTCTAAAGGGCGCCGCCAAGCCAGCGTTGCAGCGCAAACGGCGGAATCATACCGTCGTCGACGACGAAATCGGCCTGCGGCCTGCCCCAAACCAGGCGATGGTACGTAACGCCCCACTCGCCGAGCCGCCGCGTCACCGGGTCCGTGGCCGCGGTGCCGGCCTCCCCGCAGCAGTGGACCACCACGGTGTTGCCCAGGGCGTGCAGGCGGTTCAGCACCGAGATCGCGCCCGGATTGGGCAGCGCATTTGCCAGATCGCCCTCCGTGCCCTGGGCCACGAGCGCGCCCAGGCTGAACACGAACGTCTTGCCGCGCGGTGGCGCGCCGTCGGCATTCCACGCCGCGGCCGCGAAATCGAACTCCGTGTCGATGTCGTGGATGTCCGACATCCGGTAGGGAAGGATGCGCGACCCCGTCATCGAGCGCGCGTTCATGACGACTTCCGCGCGGACGACGTCGATGGCGGCGTTCTGGAGGTAGACCGTGGGCAGCGCCTGGCGGGCCAGGTTGTGCGCCTCCGGGATTCCGCTTTCCAGCAAGGGACGCAGCAGGCCCGAGGGCTCGTCCAGCCGCCACATCTTGTAGGGCGTGTGCGGGGCGGGCGCGACCGAGCGCACCGAGTCGACGTCCGGGCGCGCCAGCAGCAGCTCGACGGCGCCTTCGATGTCCGCCACGGTGCGCAGGGGGTAGGTCGGCCTCAGGTGCAGGCACAGCTCTGGCCGATAGCCCTCGTTTTGCTGCAGCCAGTCCAGCGCGTGCACGAAGACCTCGATGTCGGTCGACAGGTCCTGCGCGATCGCGTCGGGCCGCAGGAACGGCACGTCGGCGCCCGCATCGCGCGCGATGCGCGCGTACTCGGCGCTGTCGGTGGAGACCAGCACGCGATCCACGTTACCCGCCGCCAGGCCCTGCTCGATGCTGTGCGCAATGAGCGGCTTGCCGCGGAACAGGCGGATGTTCTTGTGGGGGACGCTCTTGGAGCCGCTGCGCGCGGGGATGATGGCCAGCACGCCCTGGCGTTGCGGCATCGACACTACCGGGATTCCGCGCCCGGACCCGGCAGGCGCTCGCGCAGCCAGCTGCCGATCCGCTCGATCTCGTCCTCGCAGACCTCGTGGGCCATCGGGTACTCGTGCCACTCGACCTCGTGGCCCAGCGCCACCAGCCGGTCGCGGCTGGTCTGGCCGATCTCCAGGCCCAGGATCGCGTCGTACTGGCCGTGGCACATCAGGATCGGTATCCGGCGGTTGGCGGGACTGGCCTCGCGCGCCAGGTCGTCGGCCAGCGGCAGGTAGGTCGACAGCGCCAGCACGCCGGCCAGCGGTTCGGGATAGCGCAGCGCAGTGTGCAGCGCGATCGTGCCGCCCTGCGAGAAGCCCGCGATCACGATGCGCGTGGTCTCGACGCGTTGTTCGGCGATCAGTTTTCGCATACGGGCCTCCGATTCACGGATGCCCTTTTCGTCGACCTTGCCGGCCCGATCCAGCGAGACGATGTCGTACCAGGCACGCATCGGCATGCCGGCGTTGAGCGTCACGGGCCGCACCGGCGCATGCGGGAACACGAAGCGGATGCCGGCGTCCGCCGGCAGACCCAGGTCGGACACGATCGGCACGAAGTCGTAGCCGTCGGCGCCCAGGCCGTGCATCCAGATCACGCTGGCGCGCGGCTTGCCCGCGGGTTCGATGGTGACGGCGGTATCGGTTTCGACGAGCTTCACGGCGGGCGGCGATCGGGGACGGGGCAGCGGGCGGATAGAATGCGCGGCACGTTAATGGATTCCCGCCGGTGCGGGAACGACGCAACTTCCACTTGTTCCCCATGCGACCACCCGCCGCCCGCTTCCGTTCGCGCTTGGCCTTGCCGTTGACGGCGGCCGCCGGTCTCCTGCTCGGGGCCTGCGGCCAATCGGGTGATCTGTACCGGCCCGACAAGAAGGCGCCGGCGAGCGCCGCGGCGCCCGCCGCGAGCAGTCCGGCCGCGCAGCCGGCAACCGAGGAAGAAAACAAGGACAAGGACAAGGAATCGGAGGAGGCCACCCCGGCAACGGCGCCGCCGCCGGCCACGACGACTTCGCCCTCGACGACGCCGACGACCCCGTGAGCGACCATTTCCTGCGCCGCGGCGGCGAGCTGTTCGCCGAGGACGTTCCGCTGTCCGAGATCGCCCGGCGTTTCGGCACGCCGACGTACGTCTATTCGCGCGCCACGCTGGAACGCCATTACCGCGCCTTCGACCAGGCGCTGGCCTCGGTGCCGCACCAGGTCTGCTACGCGGTGAAGGCGAATTCCAATCTGGCGGTGCTGGGCGTGCTCGCGCGTCTGGGCAGCGGCTTCGACATCGTCTCGGCCGGCGAGCTGCGGCGCGTGCTCGCGGCCGGCGGCGATCCGGCCAAGGTCGTGTTCTCGGGCGTGGGCAAGACTGCCGACGAACTGCGCTTCGCGCTCGAGCGCGGCGTCGGCACGTTCAACGTCGAGTCCGAGTCCGAGCTGCGGCGGCTGAACGAGATCGCACATTCGATGGGGCTGCGCGCGGCCATCGCGCTGCGCGTGAATCCGGACGTCGACGCCAAGACGCATCCGTACATCTCCACCGGCCTGAAGCAGAACAAGTTCGGCGTGGACCTCGCGACCGCCGAGCGCCTGTATCTGGAAGCCGCATCGATGCCCGGCATCGCGGTGAGCGGCATCGCCAGCCACATCGGCTCGCAGCTGCTCGACGTCTCGCCCTACCTGGACGCGCTCGACCGCGTGCTGGCGCTGGTCGATCGTCTCGCCGCCAAGGGCGTGCATTTCGATCATCTCGACGTCGGCGGCGGTCTGGGCGTGCGCTATCGCGACGAGACGCCCACCGAACCCGCCGACTGGGCCGGCGCGATCCTGCCCAAGCTCACCGGCCGCAAGCTCAAGGTCATGACCGAACCCGGCCGCGCCATCGCCGGCAATGCCGGTGTGCTGCTGATGCGCGTGGAGCTGATCAAGCGCGGCGAGGCAAAGCACTTTGCGGTGGTGGATGCGGCGATGAACGACCTGCTTCGTCCTTCGCTGTACCAGGCGTGGATGGACATCGTGCCGGTGCGCGATGCGCCAGACGCGACGGCGCAGACGTACGACGTGGTGGGCCCGGTGTGCGAGACCGGTGACTGGCTCGGCAAGGATCGCGAGCTGGCGATCGTCGAGGGCGATCTGCTCGCGGTGCGCACCGCCGGTGCCTACGGCTTCGTGATGTCGAGCAACTACAACACGCGCGGCCGCGCCGCCGAGGTGATGGTCGACGGCGATCGCGCCGTGCTGGTGCGTGCGCGCGAGACGTTCGACGATCTCGTGCGCGGCGAGCGCCTGCTCGACGGCTGACGGATCGCGCCGCCCGGCGTCGCGATGGAGCCCAATCTCGGACCCGGCGGCATCGCGGGCTTGTTCGGTGCGATGGCGGTGCTGGCGGCGCTGCCCAGTACCAGCGTGCTGGTGGTGACCGCGCAGGCGGCCGCGCACGGCTTTCGCCATGGCGCGAGCGTCGCGGCCGGCGTCGTGATCGGCGATCTGGTCTACATCCTGGTGGCGTTCTTCGGGCTGCAGCTGCTCGTCGGCGCCCTGGGCGGCGTGACCGACGCGATCCGCTATCTCGGCGGCGTGTACCTGCTGTGGTTCGCGCTGCGCCTGTGGCGGTCGCCCGCACCCTCGATCGATGGCGACGACGATGACGACGCGTCCGCACCGTCGATGTATTCGGGCTTCGTCACCGGCTTGCTGATCACGCTGGGCGATCAGAAAGCCGTGCTGTTCTATCTCGGTTTCCTGCCGGCCTTCGTCGACGTTGCACGGATCGGCATCGCGGACGCCGCCGTCGTGGCGCTGGTCGCGGTGGTCGCGGTCGGCGGCGTGAAGCTGATCTACGCGGCGCTCGCCGGACGTACGCGCGGCGTGTTCGGATCGCGTGCGGGCCGCGTGCTGAACCGGATCGCCGCCGTGGTCATGGCCGGCGTCGGTGTGCTGCTGCTCGCCGGTACGTTTCTGTCATCCTCGGTGTCCGTTCTGCCTCCCGACTAGTCGACGAGAGACACATGCATCCGCTGATCCTGATCGACGGCAGCAACTGGCTGTTCCGCGCATTCCACGCGCTGCCGCCGCTGACCGCGCCGGACGGAACGCCCACCGGCGCCGTGCATGGAATGGGCAACATGCTGCGCAAGCTGATCAAGGAATATCAGCCGCAATACCTGGCCATGGTGTTCGATCCGCCGGGGCGCACGTTCCGCGAAGACATCTTTGCCGAGTACAAGGCCACGCGCAGCGAGACGCCCGAGGACCTGTCGCGCCAGTTCCCGCTGGTGGTGGAACTGTGCGAGGCCATGGGCCTGCGCGTGCTGCAGGTTCCGGGCGTGGAAGCCGACGACGTGATCGGCACGCTGGCGACGTCCGCGGCGCGTGGCGGACAGGAGGTGCTGATCGTCACCGGCGACAAGGACATGGCGCAGCTGGTCACCCCGGGCGTGCACCTGCTGGACACGATGAAGAACCGGCGCCTGGACCCGGCCGGCGTGATGGAGCGTTTCGGCGTGCCGCCCGAGCGCATCGTCGATTTCCTCGCGCTGATGGGCGACACCTCCGACAACATTCCGGGCGTGCCCGGCGTCGGCGAGAAGACCGCGGCCAAGCTGATCGCCGAATACGGGTCGGCGGAAAACGTCGTCGCGGCTGCGCCGAACATCAAGGGCAAGCTCGGCGAGAACATCCGCGCGCATCTCGATCGGATTCCCGTGGCCAAGGACCTCGCGACGATCCGCACGGCGCTCGATCTGCCGGTGACGTCGGCGGACCTTGTTCCGCGCGAGCCCGACGAGGTTCAGCTCGACGCGTTTCACGCGCGTCTGGGAATGAGCCGACGCTCGGCGGCCGGCGACAACGCGGCGCCCGCCGCAGCCGCATCGGGGACGATCGAGCCGGCGGCCGTCGCCGCACCGGTCGCCGATTCGCCGCGCACGCGGGTGACGCTCGTGCTCGAAGCGGCCGATCTCGAGGCGATGGCGCAGCGGCTCGAGCAGGCCGACCTGATCTGCGTCGACACCGAGACCGATGCGCTCGACGCCAACGGCTCGGGCCTGGTCGGATTCGCCTTCGCGGTCCAACCCGGTGAAGGCTGGTACGTGCCCGTTGCGCACAACTATCTGGGCGCGCCCGATCAGCTTCCGCTGGACGTGGTGCGCGCGCGCGTCGGTCCTCTGCTCGAGGATCCGGCGCGGCGCAAGGTCGGCCAGCACATCAAGTACGACCTCAACGTGCTCGCGCGACACGGCATCGAAGTGCGCGGCGTCGCCTACGACACCATGCTGGAGAGCTACGTGCTCGACGCCGTCGGCAACCGGCACGACATGGATACGCTGGCCGAAAAATATCTGGGTCACCGCACCATCAAGTTCGAAGACGTCGCCGGCAAGGGCAAGAACCAGATCACGTTCAACCAGGTCGCGCTCGACAGGGCGGCGGAGTATTCCGCCGAGGACGCGGACATCACGCTGCGCCTGCATCACGCGCTGTATCCGCGTCTGCAGCAGGTGACCGAGCTGCAGCGCGTGTTCGACACCATCGAAATGCCGCTGGTGCCGGTGCTCGCGGGCATGGAGCGCAACGGCGTGAAAGTCGACGTGCCGCTGCTCAATCGCATCTCGGGCGAACTCGCGGTGCGCATGGAGGAGATCTGTGCCGAGTGCTACGTGGCCGCCGGCGGCGAGTTCAACCTGGGTTCGCCCAAGCAGCTGCAGGAGATCCTGTTCACGCGCCTGGGCCTGCGCGTGGTGAGCAAGACGCCCAAGGGCGATCCGTCGACCGCCGAAGACGTGCTCGAGGTGCTGGCCGAAGATCATCCGCTGCCGCGCAAGATCCTGGACTGGCGCGGCATGCAGAAGCTGCGTTCGACCTATGCCGAGCAGCTGCCCAACGCGGTGAACGCGCGCACCGGCCGCATCCACACCAGCTATCACCAGGCGGTGGCCGCGACGGGGCGACTCTCGTCGCAGGATCCCAATCTGCAGAACATCCCGGTGCGGACCGCGGAAGGCCGCCGCATCCGTCAGGCGTTCG
Organism: Panacagrimonas sp.; assembly: GCF_020697055.1. Lineage (GTDB taxonomy): Bacteria > Pseudomonadota > Gammaproteobacteria > Nevskiales > Nevskiaceae > Panacagrimonas. Next base: position 88,602 of record NZ_JAJFBP010000011.1, read on the forward strand.
TGCCCGATGCCGGCAGCGCGCTGCTGTCGATCGACTACTCGCAGATCGAGCTGCGCCTGATGGCGCATTTCTCTGGCGATGAGCGCCTGGTCGGCGCATTCCGCGAAGGGCTCGACATCCACACCGCCACCGCCGCCGAAGTGTTCGGCCTGCCGATCGACCAGGTCGGCAGCGAGCAGCGTCGCGCCGCCAAGGCGGTGAACTTCGGATTGATCTACGGCATCTCGGCGTTCGGCCTCGCGCGCAACCTGGGCATCGGTCGCGGCGAGGCGCAGGAGACCATCGATCGCTTCTTCGGCCGCTATCCGGGCGTGAAGCGCTACATGGACGGCACGCGCGCCAGCGCGCACGAACGCGGCTTCGTCGAAACGCTGTTCGGGCGCCGGCTGTATTTACCCAACATTGGTTCGCGTAATCAGGCGATGCGCAGCTACGCCGAGCGCACCGCGATCAATGCGCCGCTGCAGGGAACCGCCGCCGATCTGATCAAGCTGGCGATGATCGACGTGCAGCGATGGCTCGACCAGAACGCGCCGGACGTGCGGATGATCATGCAGGTGCACGACGAGCTCGTTTTCGAAGGGCCGCGCGAACGGATCGTGGAACTTGCACCGCTGATTGCAGGCCGCATGGTGCGGATCCATGTGCTGGCGGTTCCGCTCGTCGCGGATTACGGCGTCGGCGACAACTGGGACGCGGCACACCACGCGACCGGCCACGCGCAGAGCTGATGTCGGCCGTCTTGATGCGCTGCGAAAAAAATTTCGAACAATAAATCGCGACCGCTCAGTGGCTTGGAGCCCGCGCGAAATTTTTTCGGACTTCGGCGAAATTTTCTCGAAACTTTTTCCGCGCAGCGCTGCTCTATATCCCCGAGTGACGGACCTCCCTTCCTCACTCCCCGCCTCTACTCCCTGGGCGGGTCCGGCATCCCCAAGCCGGAGCAAGCTGCCCCGACGGATTTCCCCGATCCGTCGGGGCTTTTCTTTTGTGCGCCGAAACGTCCTACGACTCCGAGCGCGGGGTCGTCAGCAACGTCGTCAGCGCGACGCGCGCTTCATCGACGCCACGGTGCGACAGCGAGGAGAACAGCTGTACCCCCGCGGTGACGCCCAGCTGCGCGATGTCGCGCCGGACCTCCAGCAGCGTCTTCGAGGCGGCGCCGTGCCCGAGCTTGTCGGCCTTGGTGAGCAGGACGTGACAGGCGCGTCCGGCGACGGCGATCCAGGCCAGCATCTGGCGGTCGTGGTCGGTCAGCGGATGGCGGCAATCCATGATCAGCACGAGCCCGTGAAGGTTGGGTCGCTGCTCGACGAAACGTCCGACCATGCGCGCCCAATCCTTGCGGGTGCGCTCGGGCACGTCGGCGTAACCGTAGCCGGGCAGGTCGACGAGGCGGCCCGATCCTTCCGGAAGCTCGAACAGGTTGATCAGCTGGGTGCGGCCCGGCGTCTTGCTGACGCGCGCCAGGGCCTTCTGTCCGCACAGCGCGTTGAGCGCACTGGACTTGCCGGAATTGGAGCGGCCCGCAAAGGCGAGTTCGGCGGTGGCATCGCGCGGGCACTGGTCGAGGCTCGCGCAGGACATCAGAAACTGCGCCTGCTGGAACGGATTGGGAGGGGTGGAACCGGTGGGGTTCAGCATCGACGGGTGCGACGTGTAAAATCCGCGGTCACCATAAACGCTTGCGCGCGACACCTGCCAGCCCGGCGCGCTCGCACTTCAGCCTTCACCGGGAGCCAGCCTCACATGTCGACCGTCGTCCCTGGCCTGATTCGTGGTCTGATCGGCGCCTGCGCCTTGACTCTGTCCGTCTCTGCATTCGCGGCCGAATCCGGCCATGCCGCGGAAGCGGCCCACGCGCCTGCCGGCCCCGCCTTCCTCAAGGGCGACGCCAAGGCGGGCGAGACCAAGGCCGGCGCCTGCGCGGCCTGCCACGGCCCGGCTGGAAACAGCGCCATGCCGGCCTGGCCGAAGCTCGCCGGGCAGGGCGCGCCGTATACCTACGCGCAGCTCAAGGCCTTCAAGGAAGGCAAGCGCGCCAACCCGATCATGCAGGCGCAGGCGGCGCCGCTGTCGGACCAGGACATGCAGGACCTCGCGGCCTACTTCGCCGCGCAGCCGGCTGCACCCGGGGTCGCCAGCAAGGACGCCGTCGCGGTCGCCGAGAAGCTGTATCGCGCCGGCAACGCCGAGAGCGGCGTCCCGGCCTGCGCCGCCTGTCATGGCCCGACCGGCGCCGGCAATCCGGCGGCGGGCTACCCGCGGGTCGGCGGCCAGCACGCCGACTACAACACCGCCCAGCTGACTGCGTACCGCAAAGGGGAACGCAAAGCGGGTGCGAACGGTCAGATCATGTCGGAAGTGGCCGCCAAGCTGACCGATGAGGAGATCGCGGCGCTGGCGTCCTATCTCAACGGCCTGCGCTGATCGTTCTCAGCGCGGCCGGGGTCGACGTACCGTCACAGTCGAGGAACTTCAAACCATGCGTGGTCCGATGCGGGCGCTCGTCGCCTCGCTGCTGTCCCTCTTCAGCCTCGCCTGCAGCGCCCAGAATGCGGGCGCCGCGTTCGAGGACGGCAAGCATTTCAAGACGGTCAAGACGGTGGTCAAGCCCACCGATCCCAAGCGCATCGCCGTCGAGGAATTCTTCTGGTACGGCTGCCAGCACTGCTTCCACTTCGAACCCGAGATTTCGGGCTGGGTGAAGAAGAAGCCGGCGGACGTGGATTTCATCCGCGTGCCGGCCAGCCTGGGTCGCCCCGAAGGCATCGCGCACCAGAAGGCCTTCTACACGGCCGAGGCGCTGGGCGTGGGCGAGAAGATCCACAAGCCGTTGTTCGATGCCATCCACGAGAAGCACCAGCCGCTGGGAACGCAGGCCTCGCTGGCCGAGTTCTTCAACGCCCAGGTGGGCGTGCTGCCGGACGTCTTCAACAGCACCTTCACCGGCTTCGCGGTGGACAGCCGCGTGCGGCGCGCCGAACAGCTCGGCAAGGACTACATGATCTTCAGCGTCCCCACGATCGTGGTCGGCGGCAAGTACCAGACCACGGCGCAGATGGCCGGAGGCACGTACGCCAAGATGATCGAAGTGGTCGACTACCTGGTCGAGAAAGTGCGCAAGGAGCGCAAGGGCTGAAGCCCGCTCGAGGCGTCCGGATGAAATCCCGATACGCCCGGCTCCTGGCCGGGCTTTTCATTTTCACGACATCGGCCGTCGCGGATTCCGCGGCGCTGACCCCGCTGGCCTCGGTGGAGCGGGCCTGCGAGCGCATCGGCACACGGCTCAAGGACGTCGGCGTCCAGACCTGCCTGGACGCGGGGCTGATCGCCGGCGAGGGCGCGACCCATCGCGGCATGCCGATGATGTATCGCGACTACCTGCCCGGGACGAGCCGGCGCACGCCGTTCCGCGTGATGCTGATCGGCGGCATCCACGGTGACGAGCTCAGCTCGGTGGCGATCTCGTTCCAATGGATGAAGAAGCTCGCATCCGAGCGCCTGCAGCCATTCCATTGGCGCGTGGTGCCGTGCGCGAATCCCGACGGACTGCTGGTCGATGCGGCGACACGCACCAACGCCCGCGGTGTGGATCTCAATCGAAACTTCGCCACGCCCGATTGGGACGCCAAGGCGCTGGAGCGCTGGCGCAAGGTCACCCGCTACGACCCGCGGCGCTTCCCGGGCTCGGCCGCCGCCTCCGAGTACGAGACGCGCTGGCTGATGAACCAGATCCAGGAATTCCGTCCCGACGCGATCGTCTCGATCCACGCGCCCTGGGGTGTGCTCGATTACGACGGTCCGCTCGATCCGCCGCAGCGCTTCGGCTACCTGCGCCTGCAGCCGCTGGGCATCTATCCGGGTTCGCTGGGCAACTACGCCGGCGTGGTGCTGCGCCTGCCGACGATCACGCTCGAGCTGCCACACGCCGAGGCGATGCCGACCAACGCGCAGTCGCAGCGCATCTGGGCGGACATGCTCGGCTGGCTGGAGCGAAATCTGCCGAACAGCGAGCCGCCGCTGTTCCAGCGGCTCGGTGATTCGCACTGGGTGCTGCGCGCACCGAAAGCGCCGTAGGGCGGCAAAGCGGCCGCTTGCGGCGGCGCGTCCCCGCATTACGCCAACAGCTGGCGCAGCAGCGCCTCGCTGTGCGCATCGGCCGGAAACATGTTCTCGATGCGCAGCTCGTCGGCGGTGATGTCCTGCGGCGTGCCGAAGCTGGCGAGCGTCGTGATCAGGCTGACCTCGATGCCGTTGACCGACAGCCGCGTCGGCAGCACCGGCAGCATCGGCACCGCCCAATCCACGCTGCGACCGCGATTGGGCAGCCCTGGATAACGCAGCACTTCCTTGAGGATCTCGTCCAGCACCGGATGATCGAGCGCCTCGTGCGCACTGCGCGTGAGCAGATGCGCGGCGATCTCGTCGAAGTTGACGATGTACGGCCGCAGACCCTCGGGATGCAGCGTCATCTTCAGCATGTTGTTGCCGCCCACGCGCGCAGCCATCGCCTCGATACCGCCGACCAGCGCCAGCATCCTGGGCAGCGCGCGGTTGACCATGACCACGTTCCAGGCGCGGTCCACGACCATCGCGGGGAACGGCTCGTGCACCGCCAGCATGCGTTCCAGCGCGATGCGGACCGGTGCCATCGCCTCCGCGTCCAGGCGCCGACGCGGGTAGACGCCCGCGAATCCCGCCGCCGTCAGCAGGCGGTTGCGCGTCTCCAGCGGCAGATCCAGCGCTTCGGCGAGCTGCAACACCATCTCGCGGCTGGGTCGCGCGCGACCGGATTCGAGAAAGCTCAGATGACGCTGCGAGACTTCCGCGTTGAGCGCCAGCTCGAGCTGCGACAGGCGACGGCCGCGCCGGCAGTCGCGCAGCAGGCGGCCGAAGGGTTCGGGCGTGGACGAGACGTCGGTATGCAGGTTCATGGACCGATTGTGGTCCGCACCAGGACGCGTTTCCATTACGTGCGGCGTAATTGTCCCTCCTTCGTCCACCGACCAAGGTGGCGCCGGGTCGCCGGTCTCGAACAAGGGAGTCACCGATGGGCATCACCAGCGATACGGCGGACATGGCGCTCGCCGCTGCGCTTCTCGCGGCGAGCTTCATCCACCTGATGCCGGCGATCGGGATGATCTCGGTCGTCCGCCTCTCGGCGCTCTACGGCGTGACGCCCACGGACGCAACGACCCTGCTGCTGCTGCGTCACCGGGCCGTGATGTTCGCGGTGCTCGGCATCGGGCTCGCCGCATCCGCGTTCGTTCCGATGCTGCGCATGCCGGCCGCCGTCCTCGCGCTGGTGACGATGCTGGCGTTCGTGCTGCTGGCGGGCGGTGCGGCGCACGGCCCGGCGATCCGGCGGGTGGTGCGGGTCGACATCGTGGTGTCGGTGCTGGTCGTCGCCGCGCTGCTGTACAAGGCGGCGTTCTAGCGGACGCCCAGGCGTCGCGCCGTCGCCTGCAGCGGTGATTTCAGCAGCAGGTAGAGAAGGCCGGCGAGCAGCGGCGCGACCAGCAGCCACACCACCACGCCGTACAGCGCCACCAGGCCGTAGTCGACCAGGAACTGCGCCGGATCGGCCCAGAAGCGCTGCGACAGCTCCACCACCGACAGAAGCGGCACCGGTGGCCGACCGAACAAGTGCTCGCCCGCGCGGTAGAACGGGAACAGCAGCACGATCTGCAGCGGATAGACCAGGTAGTTCACCAGCTGGATGATCGGCTGGTTGAGGCGCAGCACGAGCGCGAACACCGCGCACAGCAGCGTGCTCGTTCCCAGGACCGGGAAGATGCCGAGCACGATTCCCGCGGCGATGGTCAGCGCGATCAGCTGTGGCGTGATGCCCTGGCGTAGCTGGCCGAGGATCGGCGCGATCACGCGCCGCCGCCACCAGCTCTCCCGCGGCGGTTCGGCGCTCATCAAGCGCGACGCAGCAACAGGTCCTGCACGCCTGCGTCCGGCGGCAGCTTCCACAGCTGCCACAGCATGTACGCGGCCATCGCCATGTTGCCCAGCGCCAGGATCGGGATCAGCCACGCGATGCGCACGACCCAGCTCGTGTGCTTGTAGGCGATCCACAGCCAGAACCACAGGAAGCCGAAATAGGCATCGAACAGCGTCGCCACCAGCCACGGGGTATGGCCATCGCCGGGCCGCTGCAGCACCGCCTCGATCACCGGCACGATCGAGATCCGATCGGTGGCCCAGATCGAGACGCCGACGAGGACGGCGATCACGGCCAGCGAGAACAGCGTCAGCCCGATCTTCATCGTCGCCCTTTCATCCAGCACGGAGGCTCGATTGTACGGACGCCGAACTCAGGGTTTTTCCAGCGTGACCTGCATCAGGTCGATGCTGCCCACGCGAAAGCCGCACTCGCAGTAGGCCAGGTAGTAGCGCCACATGCGCAGAAAACGCTCGTCGAAGCGCGCGACGATCGACTCGCGCGCCGCCAGCACGTTGTGATGCCACTGCGCCAGCGTGTCGGCGTAGTCGAGCGCGAAGAAGCGCGCGTCGCGCGGCTGCAGGCCCGCTTCGGTGGCGAGACTTTCGAAGCGCTCGGGCGGGCACAGCATCCCGCCCGGAAAGATGTATTTCTGGATGAAGTCGCGCTTGCACCGGTAGTGCGCGAACAGCGCCTCGTCGATCGTGATGCCCTGGATCGCCGCGCGCCCACCCGGTCTGAGCACGCGCGCGATCGTGCGGAAGTACGTCGGCCACCAGGCTTCGCCCACCGCCTCGTACATCTCGATCGAGACGACGCGGTCGTACTGCCCGCCGACGTCACGGTAGTCGCACAGCTCGAACGTCACGCGATCCGACACGCCCGCGTCTTCGGCGCGCAGTCGCGCTTCGACGAGCTGTTCCTGCGACAGCGTGATCGAGTGCACGCGGCAGCCCGCGTGTTTCGCCGCGTAGATCGCAAAACCGCCCCAGCCGGAGCCGATCTCGAGCAGCGTGTGTTCGGGCTTCAGGTCCAGGCGGCCGAACATCAGCTTGAACTTGTTGAGCTGCGCATCCTGCAGCGTCTGCGTCGGCTCGATGTACATGGCGCTGGAGTACGCCAACGTCTCGTCGAGCCACATCTTGTAGAACTCGTTCCCGAGGTCGTAGTGGTGCTCGATGTTGCGCCGCGCGGTGCGCCGCGTGTTCGCGTTGCGCCGGTGCTGCCAGTAGCCGTACACGCGACCGAGCCAGTTCTTCTCGAACGGTCCCTTGTAGTAGGGCTCGTTGAGGTAGAGCGTCATCAGCAGGCGCGTGAGGTCCGGCGAATCCCAGCAGTCGTCCAGGTACGAATCTCCGATGCCGACCTCGCCCGAGGCGAGCACGTGACGCATCAGGCGCTCGCCATTGCGGATGCGCCACACGCCGTGAGGGCCGGGCTCGCCGCCTTCGAAGTGGCGGGTCGATCCGTCCGGCAGCTCGACGTCGAGGGATCCCTGGCGGATGCCGCCGAGCATGTAGAGCATCAGCCGCAGCATCCAGGGGACACGTCGACCGCCTTGGGCCGGCGCCAGCGAGGACGGCAGATCGGGCGAAAAACCGTCGCGCTCGAGCAGCACGCTGCCCAGATCGCGTTCGCGCAGAGAGTCGTCGCCGCCTTCGGTCACGCCTTCAGCTCACTCCGTGCTCGGGCGGCGGCGGCTTGCGATGGAATCGCGCGCCGCGCAGCCAGATCTTCAATGCCTCCCAGTGGATCGCGGCCACGACTTTGAGCGTGGTTCCGGGCATGCGCAGTACCTGCCGCAGGATCGTGCCATCGCGCAGCTCCCGCCGTTCGCCTGCCAAGGTCGCGTCGAGGATCGGTCGACCTTCGCGCGTCTCGTGGATCACCACGCGCAGGCGTTCGTCCGGTCGGGTCATCAGGAATCGATAACGACCGACGAGATCGAAGAACGGCGAGACGTGGAAGCACTTGTCCTTGTCCCAGGCCTGCTCATACGTCAGCGGCCCACCGCCGGATGCCAGCACGTAGCAATGCTTTTCGCCGAACGTGTTGCGCACCTCGGCGATCACGGCACGCAGGCTGCCATCGGCGTGCTCGCAGTACCAGAGGCTGATCGGGTTGAACGCGAAGCCCAGCAATCGCGGGATGCACAGCAGGCGGATACGCCCGCCGTCGAGCTCGATATCGCGCTGGCGCAGCAGGATTTCCGCCCATTTGCGCAGCGGGGTGCCGGTGCCGTCTCCGTGATCGCGATCGTGCAGCGCCAGGACGTTGAAGCGGTTGCGCGAGAACAGCCGTAGTCCGTTCGCCGCTTCGTCGATGCGATCGATGTCGATCAGGAAATAGAACAGCCGGTAGACAAAGCGGTACCGCGGCGGAATTCGACGCCGATGAGACACGCGCGCGACGTACAGCGATGCCGCCGGTGTCGAGGCGATGTTCACAACACCGCCCATGCGGGCAGGCACGACGCGTCGACGCCACGCACGGCGCGCAGTCCCGACGTCAGCCCGTCTTCGTGGAAGCCGTATTGCGTCCACGCTCCGGCGAACCACAGCCCGCCGCGACCCTGGATGCGGTGCAGATCGCGATGGCTCTCGACGCTGCGCGGTCCGTAGTGAGGGTGCTCGTACACGGTGTCGAGCAGGACCTTCTCCGGTGCGACCTCGCGCGTCGGATTGAGCGTGACGATGTAGTTCACCGGCCCGGGAATGCCCTGAAGGCCGTTCATCCAGTAGCTTCCGGAGATCGGCCGGTCATGCACCTCGCGTTCGAAGTCGCAGCGGCCGCGACCATCGACGGCGTCGTTGAGATAGGTCCACGAAGCCCAGGCCGCGCGTCGACGCGGCAGGAAGCGCTCGTCGGTGTGCAGCACGCAGCGGCTGGCGTTGTACGGGATGCCGGACAACACCTCGCGCTCGGTGGGATCGGCGTCCGCGCCCAGCAGCCTCAGGGCCTGGTCCGAATGCGTGGCGCAGACCAGCGCGTCGAACCGCGCGTCACCCTCGGAGGTGTGCAGCCGCAGCTGATCGCCGCTGCGCCGGATCGCCTGGACCGGCGTGCGCAGGCACAGCCGGCCGCGGAATGCCGCCATCAGCGGCGCCAGATAGCGATGCGATCCTCCCACCACCGTGCGCCACACCGGCTGCTGCGTGGCGGTGAACAGCGAATGCGAGTCGAAGAAGCGCATGAAGTCCGCGGCCGGATATTCCATCGCCTTGCGCGGCGAACAACTCCAGATCAGGCCCGCCATCGGCAGCAGGTAGCGCGCCGCCACGTCCGGCGACAGGCGCAGTCCATGCAGGAAATCGCCGAGCGATCCCGCCGGCAGTTCTCCCGAACGAAGCAGCGCGCGGCACCGCGCGTTGAGCCGAAGGATGTCGACGAGCATGCGCAGGTGGGCGGGGCGCAGCAGGTTCGAGGGCTGCGCAAACACCGTCCACAGCCGGTCGCTGCCCATGTACTCGTACGCACCGTCGCCGAGCGAGACACCGAAGGACATGCGCGTGGGCCGGGTGGCGATCCCCAACGCCTCGAACATCGCGCTGAGGTTGGGATAGTTGAGGCCGTTGTAGACGATCCAGCCGGTGTCGACCGGCTGCGTGCGTCCGTCCGGGAGCGGCACCTCGATCGTGTGGGTGTGACCGCCGACGCGCGATTCGCGCTCGAAAAGCGTGACGTCGTGGCGCTGTGACAGGCACCAGGCGGCAACGAGACCGGAGATGCCGGAGCCAACGACGGCGATTTGCATCGTAGGAGGAAGGGAGGTGCGAATGGCCCGGTACGTCGGGCGACGACGCGCGGATGCCGGACTGTGCGCCGGCTTTCGCGATCAGCGTTGCAACAGGGGCTCCAGCGTAGGCCATGCCGCGTCGAGGATCTGCGGCTGTGCCACCGGACCGGGATGGATGCCGTCCTCCTGGAAGGATTTCGGATCGGTCACGAAGTGCATCCGTCCGATCGGCACCATCGGCACGTTGCGGTCGCGCGAGATCTCGGTGAACACGCGCGCGAAAGCCTCGGTGTACGCAGGACCGTAGTTGTCCGGGATGCGCATCTCGAACATCGCCGGTTGGGCACCTGCGTTGCGAGTCAGCTCGATGATCCGCTCGAGATTGGCGCGCATCGCCTTGACCGGCAGCGCGCGCAGGCCGTCGTTGCCGCCGAGTTCGACCAGCACGACGCTCGGCTTGTGCCGTTCGAGCAGGCCCGGCAGGCGCGCGAGTCCGCCGGCGGTGGTTTCGCCGGTGACCGAAGCGTTGACGACGCGATGCGGCGCCCCTCGCGCCTTCAGCTTCTGTTCCAATAGCCGGACCCAACCCTGTCCCGCATCGAGGCCATAGGCCGCCGAGATGCTGTCGCCAAGCACCAGGATCAGCGGCGATGCGGCGCTCGCGCCTTGTGCGCGCGCAACAGGCGTGACAAGACCTAGACAGACCAGGATCAGCGCGATCGAACGAATGGACATGGCACGCGAATGTGGGTGGGCGGTGCGCGCGCACGGCGTGGCGCACGAGATTAGCAGCGGCGAAAAACGCCTGACGATCCTGGATGGGGTCGATCTCGAGATCGCACAAGGCCAATCGGTGGCGATCGTGGGCCGCAGCGGCTCGGGCAAGACCACGTTGCTGTCGATGCTGGCCGGGCTGGATCGGCCCACGCGCGGCACCGTCGAACTCGCCGGCACCGACCTCGGTCCGCTGGACGAGGACGGCCGCGCCCGGCTGCGCGCGGGTCGCGTCGGATTCGTGTTCCAGTCGTTCCAGCTGCTCGCCGGCTTCACCGCGCTGGAGAACGCGCGCCTGGGCGCGGACCTGGCCGGTCACGCCGACGCCGCGGATCGGGCGCAGGCCTCGCTGGCGCAGGTGGGCCTGAGTGCGCGCGCCACGCACCTGCCGCACCAGCTCTCGGGCGGCGAGCAGCAGCGCGTGGCGATCGCGCGCGCGTTCGCCGCCGGACCGAGCATCCTGTTCGCTGACGAACCGACCGGCAATCTCGACAGCGTCACCGGCGCCGAGATCATCGACCTGCTGTTCCTGCTCAATGGCTCGCGCCACACGACGTTGGTGCTGGTGACGCACGACGAGGGGCTCGCACGGCGCTGCGATCGCGTGCTGACGCTGCGCAACGGACGGCTGGACGCCTGAAGCGTGAAAGCGGAACCTTTTGCCGCTGCGGGCAGTCGGTGCCGGGTGGATGCGAGAAAGAACATGGCGACGCGCTGGGCCTGCCTGATGGGTCGGTTGCTGCTGGTCCTGGGACTGGTGGCGGGACCCTGGCCGGCCGCGATGGCGGCCCCGGCCATGCACGCCGCGCCCGCGATGCAGTCGATGAGCGACGAAGCGCCGTGCCCGATGGAGCAGCAGGGCACGCCCAAACCGTCCTGCCCGTGCTGCGACGACGGCGCCGCGTGCGACGCCGCGCAGTGCGTGACGTCGACACCTGCGCCCGGCCTGCCGGTGGCGGTGACATCGTTGAAGACGATTTCCGACGGCACTCTCCACGACGCCGACGATTCCACCCGGTCGCCCGAGCCGCGACCCCGCGAGCGCCTGCGACCGCCCATCGCCTGATCTCCTGATGCGTCACCAGGCGACGCCGCGCACCTCGTGCACGGCGTCTCGGCGCCGCTGTGCAAGCGGCGATCGCAGGAGATTCCCAGATGAAACACCACACGAAGCGATGGCGCTGCGCGCGTCTGGCTGCCTTGTGCTGCGCACTGGCCGCGGGTGCGGCCGACGCCAAACCCATCGCCTACGCCAACGGCTGGAGCCTGATGGCCGAGTACGGCGCCGGCACGATGGCCGAGGGCCAGCTCTTCTATGCACCCACGCACTGGCTGTCGCTCGGCGGTGGCCTGGTCGAACTCGAGGATGAGCACGATCGCTTCGATCGCCGGATCGCCTACGCGCGCGCCAACGTCCTGCTGAAGCGCTGGAACCTGCCGGGCGCGCAGGGAAACCTGTTCGCGTGGGGCGGGGCGGGGCGCGCGACCGGCCGCGACTTCGATGGCGCGACCGCGGTCGCCAATGCCGGCTTCCAGGCCGACTACGAGACGCGGCGCGTGTACGCCTCGCTGCGCTCGGACCTGCAGCACAGCCGCCACTTCTCGCATCGCATCGACACGCTGCAGCTGGGCTGGGCGCCGTATGCGCACGACTACGAGTCGATCGCGAGCTGGCTGGTGCTGCAGCTGCGCGACTACACCGGCGGGCTCTATTCGGGTGTCGAGCCGGCGCTGCTCGTGCGCCTGTTCAAGGGACCCGCCTGGGTCGAGGCCGGCGCCACGTCCGACGGCCATCTCCAGGCGATGGTCATGTTCAATTTCTGATCGAGGTGATTCCCATGAAGACGACGAGATGGCTGTGCATCGGACTGCTGCTGATGGAGTCCGCAATGGTCCACGCGCGCAGCGTGGAGATGGAGGTCAACGGCCTGGTCTGCGCGTTCTGCGCGCAAGGCATCCAGAAGGCCATCCGGAAAATCCCGGCGACGCAGGACGTGTTCGTGGATCTCGACCATCGCATCGTCGCCGTGCAGCTCAAGGACGGGCAGGACATTCCGGACGAGCAGCTGCGTGCGGCGGTGACCGACGCCGGCTACGCCACGGTGCGTATCGGGCGAAGCGACGAAACGCTCGACGCCCTCCGCGCGCGGATCAAGGCGGAGCCGGCCCGTGATTGAGGATCCGCTGCGCCGCAATCTCGGGCTGTCGTTCGTCGCGCTGGTCGCCAGCGGCGGCACGCTGGTGTGCTGCGTGCTGCCCGCGGTGATGGTTTCACTCGGCGCCGGCGCGGCGCTGGCCGGGCTGGTCACCGCGGTCCCGCAGCTGGTGTGGTTGTCGGCGCACAAGGCCGGCGTGTTCGGGCTGGCCGCCGCGCTGCTGCTGCTGTCGGGGGCCGCGCTGTGGCGGGCGCGGGCGTTGCCGTGTCCGTTGGATCCGGCGCTGGCGGCGAGCTGCGCCCGGCTGCGCCGGTGGAGTGCACGGCTGTGGATCGCGGCGGCGATGGCCGTCACGCTGGGCGCACTGTTCGCGTTCGTGCTGCCGCGGCTGGCCTGACCGATCGTTTGGTAAGGTGCGGCGACCGCGTTCGCGGTTAGGAGCCCGATGATCCCGACACCCTCCCTGCGCCGAATCGAGGACCTGCCGCGCCCGCGCGGGCTGCCGCTGCTGGGCAATGCGCTGCAGCTCGATCCGCCGCGGCTGCATCTGCAGATGGAGGAGTGGGCGCAGCAGCTGGGCCCGCTGTACCGGGTCGCGGCCGCGCATCGCCCGTTCCTGGTGGTGGCCGAGATGGACGCGATCCACCAGGTGCTGCGCGATCGTCCCGACGGCTTCAGCCGCATGCGCAGCTACGAGCCGGCCGCGATCGAGATGGGCTTCAACGGCGTGTTCTCGTCCGAAGGCGAGCCCTGGCGCCGACAGCGCAGGGTGTGGATGGCCTCGCTCAACGCGCAGCAGCTGCGCGGCTTTCACGTCCAGCTCGCCGAAATCACGCAGCGGCTGTTGCGGCGCTGGCAGCGCACGGCCGATCGCGGCGAGGTGCTGGACGTCGTCGCCGAACTGATGCGCTACACCGTCGACGTGACGATGCGCTTCGCGCTCGGCCACGAAGCCAACACGCTGGAGAAGGACGACGACATCATCCAGCGGCATCTCAACCAGATCTTTCCTGCGCTCGCCCGGCGCATCGCGGCGCCGATTCCGTATTGGCGCTGGATCAAGCTGCCGGTGGACCGCGCGCTCGATCGCGCGCTGCTGGCACTACGCACCGAGGTCGATCGTTTGATCGCCGAGGCGCGCGAGCGCCTGCGCCGCGACCCGGGGCTGCACGATGCGCCGTCCTGTTTCCTCGAGGCGCTGCTGGTCGCGCGCGAGCGCGATCCGGAAAGCCTGAGCGAGCAGGACGTGTTCGCCAACGCGGTGACGGTGCTGCTCGGCGGCGAGGACACCACGGCGACCACGCTGGCCTGGCTGATCCATCACTGCTGCCGGCATCCGGCCGTCTACGAGGGCCTTCGCTCCGAGGCCGACGCGCTGCTCGAGGCGGCGCCGGCCAACGGCGGAATCCCGATGGCCGACCGCTTCCCGCCCTATCTGGATCGCACCGATGCGGCGCTCAACGAGACGTTGCGACTGAACCCGATCGCGCCGCTGTACGGCCTCACCGCGCGGCGCGATTCGGTGCTCGCCGACGTGCGCGTGCCGGCCGGCACCGACCTGTTCCTGCTGCCGCGCGCGGCCTCGGGCAACGCGCCGTGCTCCCGTCCCGCGCCGCGATTCGATCCCGCGGCGACGCACGAGTCGACCGATCCGGCGGCGCGCGGCCCCGGTCGCGCGGTGACGTTGCCGTTCGGATTCGGGCCGCGCATGTGCCCGGGACGCAACCTTGCGCTGGCCGAGCTGCGCACGGTGACGCTGCTGCTGGCGCACCACTTCGACCTCGAGGCGGTGGCCGGACCGGCGCCCGTCTCCGAGCTCTTCAGCTTCACGCTGGTACCGCAGCATCTGCGCGTGCGCCTGCATCGGCGCCGGCGTTCACCGGAAACGACCTGATCGAATGATGAGCTGGTTGCGGCGCTGGCTGCGCACGCCCGAACTGCTGATCCTCGCCGCCGCGGTCGCCGTGGCGGTGGCCGCGAGCAGCGCCGTGAGCCTGTTCAGCGACCGCGTGTCGCGCGCGCTCGAGGATCAGTCGGGAGAAGCCTTCGGCGCCGACGCGGCGCTGCGATCGCGCGTTCCGCTGCCGGCGGAGCTCGAAGCCGCGCTGCAGGCCGAAGGCGACCTTCGACGCGCACGCCTGGTGCAGTTCCCGAGCGTTGCGTTCAACGGCGACGAATCGTCGCTGGCCGCGGTCAAGGCGGTCGATGCGCACTATCCGCTGCGCGGCGAGCTGCGCAGCACCGGTGAACCCTTCGGTGCCGAACGCGCCGAGACGCGCGGTCCGGGTCCCGGCGAGGCCTGGGTGGATCTGCGGTTGTGGCAGGACCTCGGATTGTCGATCGGTGATCCGATCCAGATCGGGCGATCGAGCCTGCGCGTGAGCCGCATCCTGGCTTACGAGCCGGATCGCGGCGGCGGCTTCTCGGACCTGGCGCCGCGGCTGATGATCGCGGCCGACGATCTTCCCGCCACCGGATTGATCACGCCGGGCTCGCGCGTACAGCACACGACGTTGCTGGCGGGGCCGCCCGAGCGGATCCAGGCGCTGTCGAAGCTGACGCTGCCGCCGGGCGTGCGCCTGCAGACGCCGAAGGACAGCCGTCGCGAATTGGGCAACGCGTTGCAGCGCGCGCGCCAGTTCCTCGACATCGCGGTGCTCTCGGCGATGCTGCTCGCCGGCGCCGCGATCGGCGCGTCGGCGCACCAGCACGGTCAGCGACTGCGCGACGAGGCCGCGATCCTCAAGGCGCTCGGCGCCACTTCCGGGATCGTCGCGCGGCGCGCGCTGCAACGCCTGCTGCTGCTGGCCACGATCGCGGGTGCGATCGGACTGTGCGTCGGCCTGCTCGCGCAGGACGTGGTCGCGGCCGTCGCTGCGGGGATGATGCGCAATCCGCTGCCGCCGGCGCGTCCGCTGGTTGCGCTGTGGAGCCTGGGACTGGCGCTGCTGCTGGTCGTCGGTTTCGCGGCGCCGAGCTTCCTCGGCGCGCGGCGCACGCCCCCGATCCGCGTGCTGCAGCGTTCGGATCCGCGCACGGGCGGTCGGGTCGGGCTGCTCGGCGCGGCGATCGCCGCGGCCGCGCTGATCGCCTGGCACGCGGGCGATCCGAAGCTCGCCGGTGTGGTCGTGGCCGGTGCGGCCGTGACCTCGCTGGTGCTGGGCGCCATGGCCTGGCTGCTGGTGCGCGCGCTGTCCGGACTGCGCCAGCGCGGCGGCGCGGCGCTGCGCTTCGGGCTCTCCAACATCGCGCGGCGTCAGCTTTCGAGCGTGGGTCAGGCGGTGGCGCTGGGCCTGGCCCTGCTCGCGTTGCTGCTGGTGGGGATCGTCCGCGGCGATCTGCTGGCCGCCTGGGAAAACCGGCTGCCGCCGGATGCGCCCAACCAGTTCCTGATCAACATCCAGCCGGCGCAGGTCGCGGACGTGCGTGCGTTCTTCGCCGAGCGCGGCCATCCCGAACTGCGCCTGTGGCCGATGGCGCGCGGTCGTCTCACCGCACTGCGCGGCGACCCCGTCACCGTCGACAGCTTCGACGACGAGGAGACCCGGCGCTGGATCAACCGCGAGTTCAACCTCTCGTGGACCGACCGCTTCGGCGACGACAACCACCTGGTCGAAGGCCGGTGGTGGGATCCGGCCACGCGCGGCGAGCCCTGGTTGTCGGTCGACGAATACGCCGTCGAGCGCCTCGGCCTGAAGATCGGCGACTCGCTGACGCTGCAGATCGCCGATCGCAGCGTCGAACTGCGCGTCTACAACACCCGCAACGTGAACTGGGACAGCTTTCGACCCAACTTCTTCCTGGTGGTGCCGCCCGGCTTGATCGACGAGAACGAGGCGCAGTGGATCACCAGCTTTCACCTGCGACCGGAGCAGCGGCCGCTGCTGCGCGAGCTGATCACCGCGTTTCCCAACGTGACGGCGCTGGATCTCGACGCGGCGCTGGGCCAGGTGCGCGCGATCCTCGATCGCGTCGTGCGCGCGGTGCAGTTCATCTTCCTGTTCACGCTCGGCGCAGGCCTGGCCGTGCTGCTTGCGGCGATCGAGGGCACGCGCGCCGAGCGCGTGCGCGAGACGGCGCTGCTGCGCGCGCTCGGCGCCAGCGACCGCACGCTGCTGTTGGGGCTGCTCGCCGAGTACGCGGCGCTGGGGCTGGTCGCCGGCCTGGTCGCCGCGGCCGCCGCGCAGGGCATCGGCGCGGCGCTGGCGCATTTCGTTTTCGAACTGCCGTACGTCTTCAGCCTGCCGCTGTGGCTCGCCGGCGCGATCGGCGGCAGCGCACTGGTGAGTCTGCTCGGGTGGTT
>NZ_JAJFBP010000012.1 GCF_020697055.1 Panacagrimonas sp.
GACAAGTCGCCGCACCACGATCGCGTGCTCGAAGTGGTGGCTCGCAGTGCGGCCGGTGTCGAGGAAAAGCCGATCGTGTTCCGCACGGATCGCGAGTCGCGGCGGCTGATGCGGGAGCGGGATGCGGACGCGCTGTCCGCGGACGCATCTCGGTTGTTCGAGCCCGGAGCGTGCGTGTCGGCGGATAACACCCGGGTCGGGCGCTGAATCGAACGTGGCGCGAGGCCGGCTGGGCTTCGGTGTCCCGCCCTCCTCCGGAGGCGTGGCCAGTCGTCGGTCGGGACACCGAAGCCCAGCCGGCGGCAGGCCGACAGGCAGCGGCTCGCTTTCTTATTTTCCTGACGCCGGCGAACTGCAGGCGGGATGCGCTCGGTGCTCCCGGCCGACGACTGGCCATGCCTCCGGAGGAGGACGGGAGCACAGAGCGCATCCGCCGTCTCGATCGAATGCAGCGCGCCTCACCCGACCACACCCGCATCGGGCGCGTCGAGCCGCTCTGAGTCCGATCGTCTAGCGTTTCGTGAGCCGGAACCCGCCGCCCGGTTTGGGGCGCCACTTCACGGCGTGCAGCAGGTTGGGATCGAGTTCGATCGCGTAGGTCGTGCCGGCCGGCAGCTCGAACACGATCAGTCGCGAATCGCCGTAGCCGAATCGCGACCAGCGCGCGAAGGATTGGCCGTCCGGAGACACCGTGACCGGCTCGAACTCGTGCGGCGCCAGCGGCGGTGCCGGGAACCTCACCACCGACATCGTGCGCAGGTCCACGGCGGCGGACAATCCTGCGAGCAGCCAGGGGCTCGCGCCGGGAACGTGGGTCAGGACCGGCCAGCCCTCCGGCTTGGGCGAGTTGTCGGGAGGTTGATCGAGCCGTCGAAAGTGAAAGGGCTCGAACATGAAGCGGTAGACCGATCGGGTCTCGTCGAGCAATCGCTGCACGCGCAGGCCCGTGGCGTCTTCGCTGAGCAGGTAGGCACGATTCCATTCCTCCTTGGACGTCGATCCGTCCATCCAGACCAATAGGGCAGGCTGTGCCGAATCGAAGCGCGCGACCTGGTCGATCTGGACTTCGGGCCGCGAATGGAGCTCCGACGAGGCCGGTACGGTTTCCAGCACGACCGGCTTGCCGCGGAAATGGATGTGGTACTCGGTGCGATTGCCGTAGCTCTCGCGGGAGTGCACCGGCACCTTGACCTCGGTGACCTCGAACGGGCCTAGGCTTTCCGTGCGCTTGGTGGTGCCGATCCAGTCGAACAGACCGGCGCAGGCGCTGCCGACGGGCGACAAGGCCAGGATCGCGACCATCGCGGGAACCTTCAGAATCAGGGCGAGGGTTCGCATCATCTGCGGTTACCCGTAGCCCGGACGAAGTCCGGGTTTTTGTAGCCGGGGCGAGAGCCCGGACCTCGTCCGGGCTACGACGACGTCAGATGCGTTCCTGGATGCCGAAGCTCGCGAAACCCTTCTTCTTGAAGTTGTCGCGGAACGCATCGCGCAGGATCGTGGCGGTGGCGTCGTACTCGTCCTTGTTCGCCCAGGTGTTGCGCGGGTTGAGGATCGCGCTGTCCACGCCCGGGCAGGACTTGGGAATCGTGAGATTGAGGATCGGCAGCTTCTCGGTCTCGACACCGTCGAGCTTGCCGTCCAGCGCCGCGTTGAGCAGCGCGCGCGTGACCTTGATGCTCATGCGCTTGCCCACGCCGTACTTGCCGCCGCTCCAGCCGGTGTTCAGAAGAATGCAGCGCGCCTTGTGCGTCTTCATTTTTCCCGCGAGCAGCTTGGCGTAGACGTTGGGCTTCTGCGCCATGAACGGCCCGCCGAAGCAGGCCGAGAACGTCGGCTGCGGCTCGGTGACGCCGACCTCGGTGCCGGCGACGCGCGCGGTGAAGCCGGAAACGAAGTGATACATCACGTCCTCGGAATCGAGGATCGACACCGGCGGCAGCACGCCGTAGGCATCGGCGGTGAGCAGCACGATCGTCTGCGGATGCGGACCCTGCGCGTTGGGCATCACGTTGGGCACGACGTCCAGCGGATAGCTGAAGCGCGTGTTCTCCGCGATCGAGGCGTCGTTGAGGTCGAGCTCGTCGGGATGGCACTCCTCCATCTTCTTGCCCGGCAGCGGCGGCACGTTCTCGATGATCGTGCCCGGCTGCGACAGCGCCGCGGCGATCACCGGCTCGGCCTGCTTGTCGAGGTTGATCAGCTTGGCGTAGCAGCCCCCTTCGAGATTGCACAGGCCGTTGTCGGACCAGATGGTCTCGTCGTCGCCGATCAGCTTGCGGCTGGCATCGGCCGACAGCGTGGTCTTGCCGGTGCCCGACAGGCCGAACAGGATCGCCGCGTCGTTGCTCTGGCCGACGTTGGCCGAGCAGTGCATCGACAGGCGGCCCTGCTTGGGCAGCAGGTAGTTGCCGACGGTGAAGATGGTCTTCTTGTTCACGCCGCAGTAGTCGGCGCGGCCGGCCACCAGGCAGATCTTGTTCTTGGTATCGATGACCACCGCGGCCTCGGAGCGGCAGCCGTCACGTTCGGGCACGCAGACGAAGCTGGGCGCGTTGAGCATCGTCCAGCGGCGCGCGTCGACGTCCTTCACCCCCTGGAGGTTCTTGGGGAACATGTTGTGCACGAACATCGCGTGCGTCGCGTACTCGCCGACGAAGCGGTACGGCACTGCGAAGTCGGGGTCGGAACCCATGAAGACGTCCTTGACGTACAGGGTCGCCTTCTTGTCGTTCAGGTGCTGGATGACCCGCTGCAGCAGGCCCTCGTACTGCGCGGGGTCGTACGGGCTCAGGTCGGCCTTGAACCAGATCTCGTCGGCCACCTCGGGCCACTTCACCGCGTAGGTGTCCTTGGTGCGGCGTCCGGTGCAATCGGGGTCGGTGTAATAGACCAGCGGTCCCTTGACGCCGAGCTTGGTGGGGAACGCTTTCTGCGCGTCCGACGGGCCGCCGCGCTTGACCCGACCGCGATCGTTCGCGATGGCTTCGTGGAACAGCGCTTCCTTGCTCAGCTCGTACTTGTACTGGACCGATTTGAGCCCGAGCAGCGTTTCGAGGTCGGCCTGGAAGGTCATGAATGCGGTCCTGAAGGAGGGGGCTGGGCGCCGGGGGGCGGAAAGGATAGTGGCCGCTTGCCGGGGTGGGCAAGCGGATTCCAGGCCCGCCGGGGGCGTCAGGAGCCGTTCAGGTCGCGCCGCTGGCGCGATGGACTCGATCGACCGCGGCGGTCCCCGTGCAAATCGTCATGGCCCCGTTTCGAGCGAGACGTCCGGCGGCAGCTTGAAGCCCGACACCGACTGACGAAGCTTGCTCGACAAGGTGTTGAGTTCGCCGATGGCTTCGGCGGTTTTCTGTGCCGAGCCCGCGGTGCTGAAGGCGATCTCGCGGATCGACTGGACCTGTCCCGCGATGCGCGTGGCCTGCGCGGCCTCGGAGCGCGCTTCGCCCGAGATCTCCTGGATCAAGCGCGCGAGGTCGTTGGAGGTCGCCTCGATCTTGGTCAGCGCCTGACCCGCTTCCTCGGCGCTGCGCGCGCCGGCGATCACGTTCGTGGTCGAACGCTCCATCGAGACGATCGCCTCATTGGTGTCGGCCTGGATGGTCTTGACCAGCGTCTCGATCTGGCGCGTCGCAGCCGCGGCGCGTTCGGCCAGGCGCTGCACCTCGTCGGCGACCACTGCGAAGCCGCGTCCCGATTCGCCGGCCATCGCAGCCTGGATCGAGGCGTTGAGCGCGAGCGTGTTGGTCTGTTCGGCGATGTCGTTGATGAACTCGATGATCGTGCCGATCTCCTGCGACGACTCGCCCAGCCGCTTGATGCGCTTGGCGGTGTCCTGGATCTGCTCGCGCAGCGCGGCCATGCCCTGGATCGTGCGGCCCACGGTGGAGGCGCCGTTGTGCGCGACCTGCACCGAGTTGCTGGCCTGCTGCGAGAGCTGTTCGGCGCGCGCGGCGACGGTGTTGAGCGAGTCGGTGCTCTGCTTCATGCGCCCGGAGATCTCGACCACTTCCTGCGCCTGGCTCTCGGAGCCCGACAGCATCATCGTCGCGGTCTCCTGCGTGGACGCCACCGCGGCGCTGATCTCGCCGACCGTTTCGTTGATGGTCCCGACCAGGCTGCGCAGCGTATCGACGGTCTGGTTGATCGAGTCGGCGATGGTGCCGGTGAACTCGCCGGTGACGTTGGCGCGAACGGTGAGATCGCCGTCCGACAGGTCCTGGATCTCGTCGAGCAGCGACAGGATCGCCTGCTGCTGGCGATCGCGTTCGGCGTCGGAGCGCTTGATGCGGCGGCGCACGGCCAGGTAGTTCAGCAGCACGTAGAGCAGCAGCGATACGACGGCGACGCCCAGCGCCGGCAGGATCGCAACGCGCAGGAAGCCGCCCGAGCCGGCGAGCGGACCCAGACCGTCCTCGAGCGTGATCGCGGTCGAATACAGGTTGCGGCCTTCGCCGGGTACCACGGCGGCGGCGATCTGCATGTCGTTGAGCGCAGGACCCGCCGCGGCGAGCGCTGCCGCCGCCTCGGACATCGCCGCGACCTGCGCGTTGTGCTCGGCCAGCACCGATCCGACCGGCCCTTCGCCGGTCAGGCTCGCGTGCGCGGCGGCCAGCGCCTTGCCTTCGGTTCCGATCTGGGCAGCGATGGCGCCGGCATCGCGGCCGTCGCCGAGCAGGCGCCGGGCGAGCACGCGCAGGCGCTCGGTGCGACCCATCTGTTCGCCGGCGGTCTGCAGCTTGTCGAAAGAAGCGGCCGCGGCCAGCCGCGGCGCGGCGTCGCGGTACGCCGGCGAGAGCTTGGCGCCGCCGTCCTCGAGCTGGCGGATGGCGCTCGCGGCCTTGCCGACGGCCTCCTCGGCAGCGGCGAGCTTGTCGAGCGACTGCTTCAGCGTCGCCCAGGCCTGTTCGACGCCGTTGACCTCTTCGCGAACCGCCGAGGGCATCGGCTCGATGCCGGTGTCGTCGTTGCCGTTGCGCAGGATGCGGATCGAATCGGTGAAGTTCTCGGACTGGCCGGTCAGTTCGGCGAAGTTGGGCGACAGGCCGCGACCGACGTCCTCGGCGATGCGGTTGACCGCCAGCGCATCGCTCTGGATCTGGCGCGCCATCGTGATCCAGGCGGCGTGACGCTTGGCCAGCGTGTCGTTGTAGTACAGGCCGCCGCCGCCGACTGCGATGCCGAGCACGGCGATGATCAGCAACAGGATGTCGAATCGAAATCCGACCTTCCTCCCCTTCGCCATCGGCGACTCCTCCGTCTCTTTATGAGTAGCAGGGAACTGTCGGCGGCGAGGCGAGGGCCGCCGCCGCAAGGCCCCGCATCATTCGCCCAGCACCGTACGAATCTTGGACAGCAGATCGTTGTCCTTGACCGGCTTGACCAGGTATTCGCGCGCGCCCTGTCGCAGCGCCCAGACCCGGTCTGTTTCCTGGCTCTTGCTGCTGCACACGATGATTGGGATCGACGCGGTTTCAGGATCGCGCGACAGCGTGCGCGTCGCCTGGAAACCGTTCATGCCCGGCATCACCACGTCCATCACCACGCAATCGGGTTTTTCCGACTTGATGCGCGGGATCGCATCCGAGCCGTTGTTCGCTTCGATCACCGTATGCCCGGCCTTCTGCAGGATGTTCCTCAGATTCAACGCGTCCGTCGGCGAGTCGTCGACGATCATCACCCGTGCCATCGATCCCTCTCCTTGCCCCGGCGTTGGCTCCGCTCCATCACGTCCGCGTCTCCCGCACGAACGCGGGAACTATACACGGCCACAAGCGGGCTTCAGTGCGAGTCGCCAGAACGGTAGACGACCTCTCCGGCGTGCAGGGTGAAGCGGGCGCGGCCCGGCATGCGCCGGCCGAGAAACGGCGTATTGCGACCCGCGCTGATCCAGTCTTCGCGACGCAGGTCGAAGGGTCGAGCAGGATCCAACACGACGACGTTCGCTCGCGCACCCGGCGTCAACGAACCGGCCGCGATGCCCAGTACACGCGCCGGGCCCAGCGCCAGGCGCTCGGCCATCTGGATCGGACCGATCACGCCGTCCTCGACCATCTGCAGCATCAGGGGGAGCAGGGTTTCCAGTCCGGAGATGCCCGGTTCGGTGAGCGGGAACGGATTGATCTTGGCGTCGGCCTCGTGCGGCTGATGATCCGAGCACACGGCGCCGACGATGCCCTGGCGCACGCCGGCACGCAGCGCGTCGCGATCCTCGGCCGAGCGCAGCGGCGGCAGCACGTGGCACATCGCGTTGAAGCCGGCGAGGTCGTCGGCGGTCAGGAACAACTGGTGGGCCGCGACGTCGGCGGTGACCGGCAGCCCGAGCCGCTGCGCCGATCCGACCATCTCGACGCCGCGTGCGGTCGACAGGCGTCCGAAGTGCACCGCGGCGCCGGTGTCCTCGACCAGCGAGATCCAGAAGCGGATCGCGGAGACCTCGGCGGCCACCGGAATGGGCGCCAGGCCCAGGCGCGTCGCGACCGGTCCTTCGTGCGCGCAGCCGCGGTTGGCAAGGGCCGGGTTCTGGGCGAAGACGTGCACGGTCAGGCCCAGGCCCTGCGCGTAGTCGAGCGCGCGACGCCCGACCAGCGAATCGCGCAGGCCGGCGGCGGCGTTGCTGACGCCCACGCATCCGGACTGCCTGAGCGCGCTCATCTCGGCCAGCGATTCGCCGGCGAGGTTCTGCGTGAGCGCCCCGAGCAGGTAGACGTCCAGGCCGCCGGTGCGGTCGGCGATGCCGCGGATGCGATCGACCACCGCCGGCGTGGCGATCGGCGGCTGCGTATCGGGTGGGATCGTGATGGCGGTGATCCCGGCCGCCTGCGCGGCGCGCGTCTCGCTCTTGAACGTGGCCTTGTGCGACGCGCCGGGTTCGCGGAAACGGGCGGCGAGGTCGACGACGCCGGGCATCACCCACTGGCCGCGCGCGTCGAGCACTTCGTCGAACGTGCCGGCGGGCCGGTTGGCGTCGACCGACTCGATGCGACCGCTGCGCACCGCAACGAAGCCTTCGCCGTCGAAACCGCTGGCGGGATCGAGCACGCGGCCGTTGGCGATCAACAGGCTCATGTCGGGTCCGCTCCGGGGCTGTCGGACCCCAGGATCATGTCCATCACCGCCATGCGCACCCAGATGCCGTTGGCGACCTGGTCGAGGATCAGCGAGCGCGCGTCGTAGGCCAGTTCGCCGGCGATCTCGACGCCGCGATTGATCGGTCCCGGGTGCATCACCACGGCGTCGGGCTTGAGCCGCGCGAGGCGTTCGCGGGTCAGGCCGAAGTCGCGATGGAATTCGCCCAGCGACGGCAGGAAGGCGCCGAGCATGCGCTCGGTCTGCAATCGCAGCAGCATCACGACGTCGACGCCGTCGAGCCCCGCATCGAGTTCGTGGAACACCCTCACGCCCATCTGCTCGATGCCGGCGGGGACCAGCGTGGGCGGCGCCACGACGCGGATGTCCTTGCAGCCGAGGATGCGCAGGCCGTGGATGTCCGAGCGCGCCACGCGCGAATGCAGCACGTCGCCGACGATCGCGACGCGCAGGTTTTCGGGTGCGCCCTTGTGCGCCCGGATCGTGTACAGGTCCAGCAGGCCCTGCGTCGGATGCGCGTGACGGCCATCGCCCGCGTTGAGGATGGCCACGCCCGGCGCCGCGTGCTCGGCGAAGAAGTGCGCCGCACCGCTGGCGTCGTGACGGATCACGAACAGGTCGGCCTGCATCGACTCCATCGTCTTGAGCGTGTCGAGCAGGGTCTCGCCCTTGGCCGTGCTCGAGGACGCCACCTGCAGGTTGATCACGTCGGCGGACAGGCGCTTGGCGGCGACCTCGAACGTCGAGCGCGTGCGCGTCGAGGCTTCGAAGAACAGGTTCACCACGGTGCGCCCGCGCAGGTTCGGCAGCTTCTTGTCGGGCCCGGTGGTGGCCTGGGCCAGTTGCGCCGCGCGGTCGAGGATGTCGGTGACCAGCTGGCGGGGCAGTCCGTCCATTGTCAGCAGATGGCGCAGGCGGCCGTGCTGATCGAGTTGGAGGGAGGGGGTCATGTCAGGCGGCGATTGTAGCGGGACTCGGGACTCGGGACTCGGGGCTATGCGCGCGAGGCCATCCATTGTTCGAGGATCACGCGGGCGGCTTCGCCGTCGCGATCGCCCTTGCGCACGCGACGCGTCATCCGACCGCTGGAGCGCGCGTCGCGCAACGCGTCGTCGGCGGCACGCGAGGAGAATCGCTCGTCGGCGAGGTGGACCGCGATGCCGCTGCGGCGGCCGAGTTCGTCGGCGAATGTGCGTGCGGCGGCCGTGATTGCCTGCTCGGAGCCGTCGTCGTCGAGCGGCAGGCCGACGATCAGCGCCTCAGGCCGCCACTCCGCGATCACCCGCAGCAGCGCACTCCAATCCGGCGTCGTCGTCGATGCGACGGTCGGCAACGGTCGCGCCGTTCCGGTGATCCGATCACCGACGGCCAGACCGATGCGCTTGTGGCCGAAGTCAAACGCGAGATACGCCATCGAAGTCCGTCAGGCAGACGTGTGCGCGATGATCAATCGCTGATCGTCCCGGGTCCCCGACGTCCTCAAGCGTGACCGGCGCCGCTGCTGAGCTGCGTGACCTCGAGTCCCAGCAGGCGGGTGGCCGATTGCCAGCGGCTGCGCGCCGGCGTGGTGAACAGCACCGCCGAATCCACCGGTGTGTTCAGCCAGGAGTTCTGCAGGATCTCGTTCTCGAGCTGACCCGCGCCCCAGCCGGCGTAGCCGAGCGTGACCAGGAACTGCTTGGGTCCGCGGCCCTGTCCGATCGCCGCGAGCACGTCGCGCGACGTGGTGATGAACAGGTCGTTGCCGATCGGCATGCAGGATTCCCAGCCGCCCGGACCGTGATGCACGACGAAACCGCGCTCGGGCTGCACCGGTCCGCCCCAGAACACGACGTGCTCGTCGGCATCGGTGGATTCGTGCTGCAGGCCCATCTGGTCGAGCATCGCGTTGAGCGTCAGGTCGGTCGGACGATTGATGATCAGGCCGATGGCGCCCTTGTCGTTGTGCTCGCACATCAACGACACGGTGTGGCTGAAGTTGTCGTCCTCCAGCCCGGGCATCGCGACGAGGAACTGGTTCTTCAGCGACGCGGGATCGCCTTCGAGCGCTTCCTCTGCACGCAGCTGCGCCTCGGCCTTTTCTTCGTCGCCTTCGTTCGCCTTGAGCGCGCGCTTGCACGCAGCCAGCGTCGCGCCGGTGCGCTCGCGCAGGCGTTTGACGCTGGCGGTGGGGATTCGGGTCGGCATGGCCGGAGTATCCGGCCGGTATCGGCCTCAGGCAATAAGGGTCTGGCCGGGGTTTGCGAGGCGTCGCTCGACCGCTTCCATGAACCTGCCACCGATGTCGGTTCCATAGGCCGAATCGATCTCGCGCGCACAGGTGGGACTCGTCACGTTGATCTCGGTGAGCTGTTCACCGATCACGTCCAGTCCGACGAACATCAGTCCGCGACGACGCAGCTCGGGACCGACGCGCGTGGCGATGCGCAGATCCGACTCGGACAGCGGCTGCGCGCGTCCGGTGCCGCCCGCCGCGAGATTGCCGCGTGTCTCCCCGGCCATCGGAATCCGCGCGAGGCAATAGGGCACCGGTTCGCCGTCGATCATCAGGATGCGCTTGTCGCCGTCGGCGATCGCCGGCAGATATTTCTGCGCCGTGATCATGCGGCGACCGCGATCGGTCAACTCCTCGATGATCGCGCCCAGATTCAGCCCGTCGGTGCCGACGCGAAAGATGCCGCTGCCGCCCATGCCGTCGATGGGCTTGTAGATCACGTCGTGATGCTCGGCGTGAAACGCACGCAGCGTCGTCGCGTCGCGGGCGAACAGCGTCGGCGGCGTGAGCTCGGGGAACCACGCGGTGAACAGTTTCTCGTTGCAGTCGCGCAGACTCTGCGGGTTGTTGAGCACCAGCGCGCCCTGGGCCCCGGCGCGATCCAGTACGTAGGTGCTGGTGATGTAGTCGAGGTCGAAGGGCGGGTCCTTGCGCATCAGGATCACGTCCAGCGCGCCCAGCGGGGTGATTTCGGCCTCGCCGGTGAAGTCGTACCAATGCTTGTTGTCGTCGTGCACTTCGACCGATCGCACCCGGGCGAAGGCGACGCCGTCGCGTGCGAACAGGTCGCGTTGCTCGATGTAGCGCAGCGTCCAGCCGCGCCGCCGTGCGGCCAGCATCAGCGCCAGCGTCGTGTCCTTGTAGGGTTTGATGGAGCCGATCGGATCCATCACGACGCCGAGAGTGCGATTGCGAACGGGAGTGCTCATTGAACGAACCTTGTGTGCGCTTTGCATCGTACCTGCGTTGTCGCACGCCGGCGCGTGGACATGTGCTTGCACGGTCGCGGGATCGGGGCAAAGATCGTCGTTCGATCGTGCGAGGATCGGGGTTCGCTGGCAGCGACCCGGCCTGGAGAACGTGGTGAATCATTCAAACAGCGGCCGCTATCGACCGCACGTATCGCGTGCGGTGCTCTTCGGTTCGATGGCGCTCGCCGCGTGCAGCGGAGGCGGCTCCGGCGAGCGGCTCCATTCACCGCCGGGCGAGGTGCCGGATGTGGCGGCGGAAGGGCGCTGGTCGAGCGTGATCGACTGGCCGCTGATCCCGATCCATGTCGCACTGCTCCCCGACGGTCGCGTCTTCAGCTTCGGCACCGACGACGGCTCCGCGGCCGGCGGCGCGGTACCCACCGGCGCGTTCTTCTACGACATCTGGAATCCGTCGAGCCGCGAGCACCTGACGCTGCCCAATCGCACCGCGGTCGATACGTTCTGCGCGGCGCAGCTGGTGCTGCCGCAGGTGGACGCCGGCGTGCTGGTCGTCGGCGGCGACACGTTTCCGCGGCCCGAGGACGATCCGACCGATCCCGCAGTGCCCGAACCGTTCGTGGGCGGCAACGCCGACTCGGTGGTCCTGGATTACACGCTCGCCGATCCGGAGCTGAAGAACGACGAATCCAAGATGGGGTTCGGTCGTTGGTACGGGTCGGTCACGACGATGCTCAACGGCGAGACCTACGTCCAGGGCGGCGAGAGCCGCATTCTTGCGAGCGGAACGCTGTTTCCCGAAGTCCGCAGCGTGGCGGGCGCGTATCGCGTCCTGCCCATCGACACCTCGGGACTGCGTTACTACTACCCGCGCAACTTCGTCGCCCCCGACGGACGCCTGTTCGGCTACGACACCACGGGCAAGATGTACTACGTGGATCCTTTCCTCGGAACGATCACGTCCGCGGGAAATCTGCCTGCCGCCAACATGGGCGACGACTCGACCGCCGCGATGTTCCGTCCCGGCCGGATCCTGAATTTCGGCGGCGACTCGGACGGCGCGATCGTCATCGACATCCGTGACGGATCGCCGGAGGTCGAGACGACCGCCGACCTGTCGTCGCTGCGCCGCCTCGCCACCGCCACGATCCTGCCCAACGGGCACGTGCTCGCCAGCGGCGGCAGTGCGGTCTACAACACCCTGCTCGGCGCCAACCTCGCCGCCGAGACCTGGGATCCGGTGACGGGCCAATGGACGCTGCTGGGCGAGAGCGCCGTGCCGCGCCTGTATCACTCGTCGGCGCTGCTGCTGCCCGATGCAACGGTGCTGATCGCCGGCGGCGGCGCGCCGGGGCCGCTGGACAATCTCAACGCCGAGATCTATTCGCCGCCGTACCTGTTCACCGCCGGCGGCAAGGTGGCGTCGCGACCGGTGATCAACACCGCGCCGGCGACGCTGGTCGTGGGGCGGCAGTTCGATCTCACGTACACCGGCGGCGTGCCGGCGGCGCGGGTGGTGCTGGTCAAGACCGGTGCCGAGACGCACGGGATCAACTTCGAGCAGCGTTTCATCGAACTGGCGTTCGCGGCCGGCAACGGCACGCCCAAGCCGCTGACGGTGAGCATGCCTTCGCGCGCCTCCGACGTGCCGCCGGGCTACTACCTGCTGTTCGTGCTCAACGCCGACGGCGTGCCGTCGCGCGCGAAGATCGTCTTCATCAACGTCGCCGCGGAAACGGATCCGGCGCAGGACCCCAGCGTCGTGCAGCCGGCGGACCGGGCGGGAAGCGTCGGCACGCCGACGAGCCTGACGGTCCACGGAAGCGATCCGAACGCCGGGACGACGCTGCGCTACGCCGCCGCCGGCCTGCCGGCCGGCCTGGGCATCAACCCGACGACGGGCGCGATCGGCGGTACGCCGACGGCCGCGGGCGACTACGACGTGGTGGTCTCGGTCAGCGACGGCACACGCACCGCCTCGGCCAACTTCCTCTGGTCGATCGCCCCGTGACGGGTGGCCGGCTCAGCCGGCCATCGTGCGCGTCGTCACCTTGCCCTCGGTGCGCTGCACGCGGACCTTGCCGTTGCGGCGGATCAGCGTGTCGGTGGAGGTGCCGCTCAGATTGATGATCGAGCCGCCCAGATCCATCTTGTATCGCGTCTTGACCACGGCGCTGCGCGCGTCGTCGATCTTGATGTCGATGATCTCGTGGTCGTAGTCGATCTGCAGCATCCCGCCCATGCTGCTGCCCAGCTTGTCCATCGAGGCGTAGAACTCCTCGATGCTGTTGCACGCCTGGTCACGGTCCTGGACGTTGCGCACGCGACCGGCCAGCGAGATCTCGACCGCCTCGCCGACGAAGTCGGACGCGAGCATCCCGCACAGGGCCTTGGGATCGCGCGACAGCGTCGCGTGCATCTGCTGCTCGTAGAAACCGCGGACGTGCGACTCGTTGATCGTGCGGCCGCCGATGAAGAACCACCACGCGGCCGCGCCGGCGCCCACCAACAGCAGCAGTTTCTTCGCCACCCCGATGCCCCTGTCGTTCCCGGGCGCGAATGCTACCCGGTCACTCGTCGTCGGGTTCGCGCCTGCAATGCGACAGCGGATAGCTGCGACCGTCCACCGGACAGGTCACGCGCTTGGGGCCGGGCCGGTTCACCTGCGGCTGGTGGTGGTCGGAGCGCGGATCGTCGTCGTGCAGCACGACGTCCGGATGATCGGGACAGGCGTAGCGGCTCACGCCGCGGGCTTGGCGAGGCCGGCGATCTCGCGCGCGGCGGCCACCAGCGCCAGTCGCGCGACCACGCCGTAGGCGTAGAAGCGGTTGGGCTTGGCGTCCGGATCCTGCGACAGGTCCGGATGGTTGCAGCAGGACTCGAACGCCAGCGGCTTGAAGCTCATGCCCGGCGCGTTGAGGTTCTCCTGGTTGCCACGCTTTTCGTTGACGCGGTAGAAGCCGCCGACGACGAAGCGGTCGATCATGTACACCACCGGTTCGGCGGTGTGGTTGTCCGGTCCCCAGGTCTCGAATGTGTGCACGCCTTCCTGGAGGATCGCGCCGGTGACCTCGCGACCTTCCTTGGCACTGCTCATGTGCGTGCGCGCCTTTCGATTCATCTCGCGCACGTCGTTGGCGCTCTTCACCGTCATCACGCCCATGCCGTAGGTACCGGCGTCGGCCTTGACGATCACGAACGGCTCCTCGGCGATGCCGTACTCCGCGTACTTCTCACGGATGTCCTCGAGCAGCAGCTCGGCGTTGGACACGAGGCATTCCTCGCCTTCGCGCTTCATGAAGTTGATCTCGCCGCAGTTGCGGAACATCGGGTCGACCCACCAGGGATCGATGCCGGCGACCTTGGCGAATTCGGCGGCCACGTCGCGGTAGTACCCGAAGTGCTGGGTCTTGAGCCGCGCGTGCCAGCCGGCGCCCAGCGGCGGGACGATGGTCTGGCTGATGCCTTCGAGCATCGGCGGGATGCCGGCCGACAGGTCGTTGTTGAGCAGCACCAGGCAGGGCGAGAAGTCGCCGACCTTGACCCGGTCGCCTTCGCGGCGCAGCGGCTCCAGCACCAGCTCACGTCCGCTGATCTCGAGTTTGAGCGTCGTGGGCTCGCGGATATCGGGCAGCAGCGTGCCGATGCGGACGTGGAAACCGGCCTCGCGGATCTTGCCGGCGAGCGTCGCGACGTTCTCCAGGTAGAACTTGTTGCGGGTGTGGTTCTCCGGCACCAGCAACACGCCGGTACAGGTCGGACAGGCGCGCTCGACGGCCATCTGGATGGCCTGCACGCACAGCGAGGCGAATTCGCCGCTGAGGTTGTTGAAGCCGCCCGGGAACAGGTTGGTGTCGACCGGCGCCAGCTTGAATCCCGCGTTGCGCAGGTCCACCGAGCAGTAGAACGGGGGAGGCGTCTTCAGCCACTGGCTGCGGAACCAGGCCTCGATATCCGCGCTGCGCGCGATCAGCTGCTCCTCGAAGCGCAGCAGCGGAGAGGTGTTGTCGGTGGACAGCTGGGGAATGGTGCCGAGCATGATCGGTCCCGAATGACGAAAGGTCTGCTCGCAAGGGTAGCCGAGCGGGGTGGCGGCCGTAGGCGCCCCGCGGTGGTTGTGCTAAAAATCCGCCACTACTAATAGGGAGATAGCCGTGGCCACGTGCCGCGGTTCCTGCGTGCGGCGCAAGCAAGGACGGGCCACATTGTGTCGACAGCGGAAGCGGCGAAGATCATGGTCATCGATGACAGCCAGACCATTCGCCGGACAGCGGAGACCCTGCTGACGAAGGAAGGGTTCACCGTGGTCACGGCCCAGGATGGGTTCGAAGCGCTCTCCAAGATCGCCGACCACCATCCCGACCTGATCTTCATCGACATCATGATGCCGCGCCTGGACGGCTATCAGGCCTGTGCGCTGATCAAGGCCAATCCGCGCTACTCGGGCACGCCGGTGATCATGCTGTCGTCCAAGGACGGTCTGTTCGACCGGGCGCGCGGGCGCATCGTGGGCTCGGACGAATACCTGACCAAGCCCTTCACCCGCGACGAGCTGATCTCGGCCGTCCGGACGCATCTGCGTACCAAATGACTCCGAGTCTGCGGCAGCTCCGCGACGACCCGTATCGGCTGCTGGCGGAACTCGATCGTCGCCTGCGGGCGATGCGGGAAGAGGCCGCGGGCGGGCGCGGACAGATCTGGCAGGGCTTGGCGTTTCGCCAGGGCGAGCGCTGGATGGTCACGCCCAAGGACGACGTGCGCGAGGTGATCCCGCCGCCGCGCTTCACCCGCGTGCCCAATTCCAAGCCCTGGCTCGCCGGCGTCGCGAACGTGCGCGGCAGCCTGCTCACCCTGGTCGACCTGGGCCTGCTCAGCGGCGGCGACGGCAGCGCCTCCGGGCGCACCGCGCGCGTGCTGGTGCTCAACTCCGACCAGATGCAGGCCGGCTTCCTGGTGGACGAAGTGGCCGGCTACCGGCAGTTCACCGCGGTCGAGCAGGCCCCGGCGGAGGTTTCGCCCGGTGACGCGATGGCGCCGTACGTGCTTGGCGGATTCTCCCGCGAAGGGCGAGCCTGGCAGGTATTGAGCCTGCACAAACTGGCGCAGTCGGAAACGCTGCGGCGGGCCGGCTGGTGAAGATCGAGACCGACAAGTCGCGGGTGTCGCAGCTCGACATCCACAACGCCACGCGCCAGCGCGGCGTCGCCGCGGGACTGCACTGGGTGCGCGGCGAGCTCAACGAGAACCTGCTGCAGGCCAGCCAGCTGGTCGAACTGCACGCCGAGCACACGCAGGATCCGACGCCGCTGAACAAGGCGCTGGCGCACCTGCACGAGGTACGCGGCGCGGCCGTGCTGATCCAGGCCTACGGCCTGGCGCTGCTGGCCGAGGAGATGAAGCAGACGGTCCAGGACCTGGCGACCGGTCACCTTCCCGATCCCAATGCCGCCTACTCGGCGGTGGTCGGCGCGTGCGTGCAGGCCACCGACTACCTGGACCTGCTGCAGAACGGGCAGAACGACAGCGCACTGGTGCTGCAGCCGATCGTCAACGAACTGCGGCTGGCGCGCGGCAAGAGCCTGCTTACCGAGGACGACCTGTTCGTCGCGCAGTTCCGCGTGCTCGGCCTGCACCTGGAGCGCGAGTCGCCGCCGTCGACGGAATTCGAGGCGCAGGCCGAAGCGGCCAAGCTGCACCCGGTGTTCTCGGCGTCCTTGCTGGCCTGGTTCAAGGACCAGGACCTGCAGCATTCGCTCTCGCGCATCGGGCGCATCAGCGAGATCCTGGCCGACGCCTGCCGCGAGCGACCGTTGCACCAGCTGTGGCGCACCGCCGCCGCGTGCATCGAGGCGCTGCTGTCGCGCGCGCTCGACGATTCGCTCGAGCTCAAGCGACAGTTCGGCCGGGCCGGGCAGCTGATGAAGATCCTGGCCGAGGTCGGTGAAGCCGGCGCGGTCAAGCAGATGAGCGACGTGTCGCTGCGCCTGCTGTTCTACGTCGGCCGCTCCGGCGGTGCCGGTTCGCGCGTGCTGGCGCTGCGCGAAGGCCTGCAGCTCGAAACCTGGCTGCCGACGGTGGACGTCGTGCAGGCCTGCCGCGCACGCCTGCGTGGCGCCAACACCGGCCTGCTGGTGCGCGTGGCCGAGGAGCTGCGCGCCGACCTGGCCGAGGTGCGCGACAGCATCGACGTTGCGCTGCGCGCCGGCGCATCGCCGGAGGAGTTCGAATCCACCGCCGATCGCCTCAAGCGCGTGGCCGATACCTTGCTGGTGCTGGGCCTGTCGGCCGAGAGCCAGGCATTGGCGCAGCCGGTCGAGACGCTGCGCGAGGCGGGCGCGTCGGATCCCGCGGCGTGGATGGAATTCGCCACCGCCGTGCTGCAGGTGGACCTGTCGCTCGAGGCGGCGCTCTATCGCCAGCTGCAGTCGGTCACCGGGATGGATCCGGCCGCCGGTGCGGCTTCCGCGTCCAAGCCGGTGATCGCGGACCTGCGCGAAGGCATGGCCGCGCTGCTGCGCGAATCGCTGGTGAACCTGGCGCGCGTCAAGGGCTACGTCGAGGCGTACGTGCGCACCGGCGATGTCCTGGGGCTGCCCGAGGCGGTGCGCCTGATCGACGAGATCGCCGCGGGCTTCCGCATGCTCACGCTCGACCGCGCCGAGGCCCTGGCGCTCGACGTGCAGCGCTTCCTGCAGTCGCCCGACTTTTCGCTGGTGCGCGAGAGCAACACCGCTGCCGGGCGCTTCGCCGACGCCATCGCCGCGATCGAGTACTACATCGAACTGCGGCGCGATGGTTCGGGCGGCACCGAGCAGGTGCTCGACAAGCTCGAAGAGATGGTGCTTCACCTGACCAAGCCCGCGCCGTCGGCGCGCGTGCCCGTGGAAATCCCGGACAAGGCGGCCGAGCCGGCCATCGAAGCGGCGCCGGCCGCGCCGGCGGCCGGTGCGACCGAGCCCGAGGCGACGCCCACGCCGGCCTTCGAGCTCGGGCTGATGGAGTACGTGCCGCCGGTCGAAACCGTCCGGCCGGCCGAACCGCCGGCGCCGATTCCGGCGCCCGAGTTCCACCTGGTCGGCGCGCCGCTGCCGGAACCGCCGGAAGCCGCGCCGGCGCCGGCCGAAGTCGCGGCCCAGGCGCAGGACGTCGCGCCGCCGGTCGAAGCGCCGGTTCCCGAGCCCGTGGTCGCCGGCGTTGCCGCGGCGTCGCCGGCACCATCGGAAGTCGACCCCGAGATCCGCCAGATCTTCATCGACGAGGCCGAAGAAGTGCTGCAGACGCTGCAGCGCGCCGTGCCGCGCTGGCTGCGCCAGACCGACGAGCGCGACGTGCTGGCGACCATCCGGCGCGCGTTCCACACCCTCAAGGGCAGCGGTCGGATGGTCGGCGCGCTCGACATCGGCGAGTTCTCGTGGGCGATCGAGAACATGCTCAACCGCTGCCTGGATCGCACCATCGAGCAGTCGCCGCCGGTGCTCGACACCGTGCGCGACGCGCTGGCGATGGTGCCCGGCCTGATCGGTGCGTTCCGCGACGGCACGCCGCCGCCGCCGACGTGGTCGCGCTTGGCCGAGCAGGCTCGGCGACTGGCCGCGAGCCAGCCGCTCGAGGACGAGAACGATCTGGTCGCGGTGTTCCGCAGCGACGCCAAGGCGCGGCTGCAGATGATCATGCGGTGGGTGCGCGACCAGGTTCAGGGACAGGGCGAGTACGGCATTCCCGAGCCGGTGCTGCGTGCGTTGCACACGTTGCGCGGCGCGGGCCTGGCCATCGGCGCGCGGGCCGTGGGCGAGCTGGCCGGCAGCCTCGAGAACTATCTCGACACGCTGCACCGCGCGCACCTCGGTCTGCCCCACGAAGGCCTGACGCTGATCGACGAGGCCTGCCAGGCACTCGACCAGTGGATCGGTCGTGTCGGCGATCCGTCGAGCCTGCAAATCGACGTCAAACCCTGGCTCGACCGCGTCGAAGCGGTCCGGGCCGGTGCCGAAGGCGAGTCGGGTACCACTGACGAGGACCACCAGCTCGCCGAGGTCTTCGCCTTCGAGGCGCTCGATCTGGTGCAGAAGTTCGAGTCCGACCTGCTGGCGTGGTCGCGTGCGCCGCAGGCCACGGGCCATGCGCGTGCACTCAAGGCGACGGTCCACACGCTCAAGGGCGCCGCCGGCATGGCCCAGTGCGCGCCGATGGTCGCGGTCGCGCAGGGACTCAACCTGCGGCTCGGTGCGATGGGCGACGTGCCGAGCGCGCCGCCCCCGCCCGCGTTCTTCCAGGTGCTCAAGAGCGTGGTCGAGGGCCTCTACACGCAGCTCGACCAGTTCCGCGACGGCAAGCTCGGCGGCGACGGCTCGGAGTGGCTGTCGCTGCTGGACTCGCTCGACGCCGTCACGCCCGCGGCCGCGCACGCCACGCCGACGCCAGCGGTGACGGCCACGCCGGCGCCCGATCGCGAACTCGCCGAGATCTTCCTGCACGAAGGCGAGGAACTGGTCGAGGAGCTCGAGCAGCTTTCCGGCCGCATCGTCGAGCAGCTCGGCGATGCGACCACGCTCGGGTCCTGGCTGCGCGCGCTGCACACGCTCAAGGGCAGCGCACGCGTGGCGGGAATCGGCGCCATCGGCGAGGTCGCGCACCGCCTCGAGACCGCGACCGAAGCCGCGCGTGCCGAGGGAGCCGACGGCCGCGCCCGGTTCGGCGCGCGCATGCGCGTGGCGGTCGACGGCCTGCACGGGCTGATCGACGCGGTTCGCGCCGGCCAACCCACCGATGCCGGTCCGATCCTCGGGCGCTTCGACGCGGCGCTGGCGCCGACACCCGCATTCTTCGAACCGAGGCTCGACGAGCCCGCCGCCGCGCCCGAAGAGCCGCTGTTGCCCGACGCGCCGGATGCCGAGCTGATCGCGATCTTCGAGCCCGAAGCCCTCGAGCTGCTCGAGTCGCTCGACAACGCGATGAGCGAATGGCGCGAGCGGCCCGCCGATCCGCGCTACTCGCGCGAGATGCAGCGGCAACTGCACACGTTCAAGGGCGGTGCGCGCATGGCCGGCCTGCGCCGGCTGGGCGACGCGGCGCACGCGCTGGAATCCGAACTCGTCGCGCTCGATCGCGCCGGCGGGCAGCTCGGTGCGCCGGCGCTGCAGGGCGTCGCGTTGCAGCTCGATGCGCTGCATCGCATGTACGAGGCGTACACGCTGACCGACAACGTGGCGCCCGCCCCGGTCATGGCGCCGGAACCGGTCGCATCCGAACCCGAGCCGCAGGCGCCGCCCGAGATCGCCGTCGACGAAGCAACGGGAATCGAGCCGGTACTCGAGCCCGTCGAGGAACCTGCGGAGACCGCGCCGGCCGAGCCGGAGCTCGCCGACGTCGGGCCCGATCGGGCGATGCCGCCGCCCGTCGAGGCACCGGTCTTCGCTCCGGCGCCGATGGCCGTGGGTCACTGGAATCCCGATCTGTTCTGGCGACCGGCCGAGGCCGCATCGGCCGCCGAGTCGCGTCGCGAAGCCGTGCGCGTGCCGGTGGAGCGGCTCGACGGCATGCTCAACCAGGCTGGCGAGATCTCGATCTACCGCGCGCGTCTCGAGGAAAACCACGCCAGCCTCGGTTCTTCGCTCGAGGAGATGGCGCAGACCATCACGCGCGTGCGCGAGCAGCTGCGCCTGATGGAAGTCGAGACCGAGGCGCAGATCGCGGCGCGCGGATTCGCGCGCGACCAGGCCGAGGGCGACGATCGCTACGAGTCGCAGTTCGACGCGCTCGAAATGGATCGCTATTCGCGCATGCAGGAGCTGTCGCGCGCGCTGGCCGAATCGGTGTCGGACATGAGCTCGCTGCACGCATCGCTCGACACCACGTGCAGCGAAGCCGAGGGCCTGCTGCAGCAGCAGGGCCGCCTCAACACCGAGGTCCAGCAGGCGCTGATGGGGACCTTGATGGTGCCGTTCTCGCGCCAGGTGCAGCGCCTGTCGCGCGTCGTGCGCCAGACCGCCGAGCAGAACGGCAAGAAGGCGCAGGCCGAATTCAGCGGCGCCGAGAGCGAGCTCGATCGCAACGTGCTCGAGCGCATGACCGCGCCGCTCGAGCACCTGCTGCGCAACTCCGTCGTGCACGGCATCGAGGACGCCGATACGCGTCGGGCCGCGGGCAAGCCGCCGGAAGGCACGGTGCACATCGCGCTCAAGCGCGAGGGATCGCAGCTGCTCATCGAAGTGCGCGACGACGGCCGTGGGCTGGATTTCGACGCGATCCGCGCGCAGGCCGTGAAGAAGGGCCTGATGCGCCCCGACGCGGAGGTGCCGCTCGACGATCTGGCGCGCTTCATCTTCACGCCCGGCTTCTCGACGGCGCGCGCGCTCACGCAGGACGCCGGTCGCGGCATCGGCATGGACGTCGTCGCGGCCGAAGTCAAACAGCTTGGCGGCACCGTCGACGTCGCATCCGAACCCGGCAAGGGCGCGCGCTTCCGCGTCCGCCTGCCGCTGATGCTCGCCGTGTCGCAGGCGCTCGTGGTGCAGGTGGGCGAGGAGCTGTTCGCGATTCCGCTGAGCAGCGTCGAGGGCATCGCACGTGCGCCGCGCGAATCGCTGGCCGAGATGATGAAGGAGGGCGGGCGACCGCTCGATTACGGCGGACATCAATACCAGGTGCGCCGCCTCGGCGAGCTGGTGGGATTGCCGGCGCCCGCGCGCATCGATTCGCGCACCGTGCCCGCGATCCTGTTGCGCCTGGGCGATGGCCTGGGCGGCGCCGAGCGCCGCGTCGCGGTGGTGGCCGAACGCCTGATCGGAAATCGCGAGATCGTGACCAAGCCCGCCGGCCCGATCCTGGGCTCGGTCACCGGCATCTCCGGCGCGACGATCCTGGCCGACGGCCGCGTGATGCTGATCGTCGACATCCCCGCGCTGATCTCCGAGGCCACGCGCCGTCGCCTGGGCGACGAAGCGGTGCTGACGCCGGTGGCGGCCACCGAGGCGCACCGTCTGATCATGGTGGTGGACGATTCGATCACGATCCGTCGCGTGACCGAGCGCCTGCTGACGCGCAAGGGGTATCGCGTGATCACCGCCAAGGACGGCCTGGACGCGATGGCGACATTGCAGACCGAAGCGCCCGATGCGGTGCTGCTGGACATCGAGATGCCACGCGCCGACGGTTTCGAGGTCGCGGCGTTCATCCGCAACACGCCGCGCATCGCCAAGCTGCCGATCATCATGATCACGTCGCGTTCGGGCGATAAGCATCGCGAGCACGCGCGCAGCCTGGGTGTGAACAAGTACCTGATCAAGCCGTACCAGGAAGACCAGCTGCTGGCGGAGCTGAGCGAACAGCTCGCGGCGCACGCCGAGGCGCAATCCGCATGAGCACCCGGATCTCTTCGGACTTTCGAACGCCGATTGGCGCGAGCGGGTGCTTTGCTCATGCCCACTGCCCGCTGGTTCCACTTCGCGGGGTATCGGCATGAGCACGACTGAAGCCTTGTACGCCGTGATGATCCAGATCACCGGCGACTCGCTGTTGCTGCCCAACGCGGCGGTGTCGGAAGTCACCGCCCTGGACCGGTTCGAGCCTGCGGGCGAGGGCGCGCCGAGCTGGTTGTCGGGCTGGCACGCCACCGCCGAGCGCCGCATCCCGGTGCTCTCGTTCGAAGCGCTGTGCGGGCAGCCACGCCCCGAGGCGCACAAGCGCGCGCGCATCGTCATCGTCAATCCGATCGGACGTCGCGTCGGCGGCGGCGGCTTCGCGCTGCTCGCGCAGGGTCATCCGCACCTGATCTCGATCAACCGCGGCACCATCAACGGCGTCAACCTGCTGCCGGGCGACAAGGACGAACTGGTGCTGTCGCGGGTGCGGATGGCCGGACAGGAAGCGCTGATTCCGGACCTCGAGCAGATAGAGACCCGCCTGGCCGGATTGGCCTGAGGATGTGAATGAATCGACTGCGCTCGGCATTTCGCGCCGCTGCGCTGCTCGGAATCCTCACGTACCCCCTTGTATGCGCCGGTTCCTGCGCTGCTCGCGGCGCGAACTGCCTTCGCTCGCTACGATTTCTTCACATCCTCACGAGGAGTAGGCCGTACGGGTAGGCCGCCTGGACGCATCGCGCCTCCGGCGCCGGGGCACTACAATCGGCGCCCCCAAGCGCCACCCGGCCGTCGCTACCCGTCAGCAGGATTCAGCAACATGACTTTCGTCGTCACCGAGAACTGCATCAAGTGCAAGTACACCGACTGCGTGGAAGTCTGCCCGGTCGACTGCTTCCACGAGGGTCCGAACTTCCTGGTGATCGATCCGGAAGAGTGCATCGACTGCACGCTGTGCGAGCCGGAGTGCCCGGCCAACGCGATCGTCGCCGAGGATGACCTCAAGGCCGAGCACGCGCACTTCAAGCCCCTGAACGCGGAGCTCTCGAAGGCCTGGCCGGTCATCACCGAGCGCAAGGAACCGCCCGAGGGCGCCAAGGACTGGGACGGCAAGCCCGACAAGCTCAAGCTGCTGGAACGCTGATCCTTGAATTCCGGATGAGCGACGAGGCCCTCCGCGCCGACGACGCTCACGCCTCGCGCGAACGCCTCACCCTCACCGCCACCGATCGCCTCGCGCGCACGCTGCGCGAGGACGCCAATCTCGATCGTTCCCGCTCCGGTGCCCCCGTCTGGGAAGCGCCTCGCATCGCCGGCTTCTCGCGCTGGCTGATCGACACCTGGACCGCCGGCTGGCCCGATGCCCAGCTGCTGAGCGGCACGCAGGAACTGGTGCTGTGGCGCGACGCCGTCGAGCGCGACGAACTCAGCTCGCAGCTGCTGGCGCCGCTGGCCGCGGCGCGCGAGGCCCGCCGCGCCGACCAGCTGCTGCGACGCCACGCGATCGATCTGGAATCGACGCCGGCATGGTCGGACGAACACCAGGTGTTCCGACGCTGGCGCCGGCAGGTCGCGCGTCGCCTGCAGCAGAACCATTGGCTCACGTCGGCAGACCTGGCGGGCGAGGTCGCGCGGCTCATTGGTGAGGGCTCGATCGCGGTGCCCGAGGCGATCGACCTGGTCGGATTCGCGGCCGCGGCGCTGCCGGCATCCGAGCAGGCGGTGATCGATGCGCTGATCGCGCGCGGCACCCAGGTGCAATGGATCGCGGCGAGCGCACTGCGTCCGCGCGTCCAACGCTGCGTGCTGCCGGACCCGGAGTCGCAATGGCGATTCGTGTGCGCCGACCTGCGCGAGCGCCTGCGCACGGCCGACCCGCCGCCGCGCGTCGTCGTCGCGCTGGCCGATCCCGACGGGGCGCGCGAGCTCGGTGAATCGGTGCTGCGAGGCCTGCTCGCGCCGTGGGCGATGACCGGCGAAGGCCCGGCGCCGTGGCGCTGGGAACGCGGTCGGCGTTTGTCCGAGCATCCGCAGGCGGACGCACTGCTCGCGCTGCTGCAGCTGCGGCCCGAGGACAACGCGCCCGAGCTGGCGAGCCGCGTGCTGCTCTCGGCGGCCCTCTGGACCGAGTCCGAGCGCGCGCTGACCGCGCGTGCCGACGAGGCGCTGCGTGATCGCGGCTGGCCGCGCATCCGGCTGGCGCGCGTGATCGAGGCGGTGCACGAGTCGCTGAGGCCGCGCTTCGAGGAGCTCGCGCGACGCATCGCGCAGGCGCCGTCGCGGGCGCTGCCGAGCGAGTGGGGCGCGCACTTTCGCGCGTTGGCCGATGCGCTCGGCTGGCCCGGATCCGAAGCGCTGGATTCGTCGAGCTACCAGGCGGTCAAGGCGCTGCGCGGTCTGTTCGACCGTCTCGGCACGCTCGACGCGCAGCTCGGCCGCGTGCCGCAGGCCAGCGCGCGCGACTGGTTGTCCGAACTCGCGCGCGGCGCGGCGTTTGCGCCGCGTGTCGAGCACGCCCAGCCGGTGCTGATCACGTCGCTGGACGAAGCGGCCGCGATGTCCTGCGACCTGCTGTACGTGCTGGATGCCAGCGCCGCGCAGGTTCCCGTGCCGGCGCGGCCGACCGCGTTCGTCGCGGCTGAAGCGCTGCGCGCTGCCGGCGTGCCCGAGGCCGCGCCCGAGACCTGGCTGGCGCGAACGCAGGCGCAGGTTGCGCGACTGCTCGGCGGCTGCGCGCCCGAGGTGTACGTCTGCGTGCCGGCCGTCGACCCGCGCGGCGCGCCGCAGCAACCCTCGACGCTGTTCGGCGCGGCCGACGCGTGGACCCGCGTCGAGCCCGCGCGATCGATCGGCACGCTCGAATCGGCGCTGACGCGTGCGGCGCCAGCGCTCGAATGGCCCGATCGGGACATCGTGCCGCCGGTGGATGAGACCGAGCGCACCGCGCTGCGCGCCGACAGCGGACTGTTCCGCGCCTGGTTCGAATCGCCGTTCTTCGCGTTCTGCCGCTACCGGCTCGGCGTCGAGCCGCTGCCGCAGCCGCCGCGCGGGCTCGACGCGCGCGTGCAGGGCACGCTGGTGCACCGCGCGCTGGAGGATCTGTGGGGCGAGCTGCGCGACAGCGCCGGTCTCGCCGCGATCGACGACGACGCGCTGTCCCGACGCATCCACGCGCGGCTCGACGCGCGACTGGCCGCGCTGCTGCCGGCCACCGAGTTCGGCGCGGTCACACGCGCCATCGAACGCGCGCGCGCCCACGACGTGGTGCTGCAATGGCTGCGTCACGAGCGCACGCGCATCGATCCGTTCCACGTCGAGCGCTGCGAGCTCGAAGCGCGCCCGGTGGTGGCCTCGCTGCCGCTGAGCCTGCGGCTGGATCGCGTCGACCGGGTGGAGACGCCGCTGGGCGAGCGCTGGCTGGTGATCGACTACAAGACCGGCCGCGAGGCCGATCAGCGCGGCTGGCGGATCGATCAGCTGCGCGAACCGCAGCTGCCGCTGTATGCGAGCCACGCGGCGACGCTCGCCGCCGGCATCCCGCAGGTCGACGGCATCTGCTTCGGACATCTCAAGGACGGCCATCCGGCGCTGGTGGCGCGCACCAACTGGCGCAAGCTGCTGCGCAGCGATCCGCCGGCCGACACGCACGGCGAATGGAACGAGGACCTGGTGCGCTGGCGCGGCGTGATGGAACAGGCGGCGCGCGGCTTTCTCGACGGCGAGGCCTGGCTCGATCCGCGTGTCGGCGCCCGTTCGTACTACGCGGACCTGCTGGCGCTGACCCACGCGCTGCCCGACGACGAGGCGTCCGCGTGAGCGATCGCGTTCTGCCCGATGCGGCCGACCGCGAGCGTGCGCTCGACCTGTCGCGCCACGCGCTGGTGATGGCGCCCGCCGGGTCGGGCAAGACCGGGCTGCTGGTGCATCGCCTGCTGCGCGCACTGGCCGTCGTCGACAAGCCCGAGCAGGTCGTGGCGATCACGTTCACCAACAAGGCCGCCGCCGAGATCCGTGCGCGCGTGCTCGAGGTGCTGCGCGCCGCGCAGGACGGGATCGACGCGCACGATCCGCACGAGAAGGCGCTGCGGCTCAGCGCGCGGGCCGTGCTCGATCGCGACGCGCGGCTCGACTGGCAGCTGCTGGCGCAACCGGCGCGCCTCAACGCGCTGACCATCGATGCGTTCTGCGCGCAGATCGGCGCGCAGCTGCCGCTGCTGTCGGGCCTGGGCGGCGGCATCGCGATCGCGGAGGATCCGCGCGGCCTGTACCTGGACGCGATCGCGCGCCTGTTCGAAGAGATCGAGGACGCCTCGGTGCCGGCCGCGGACCGCGACGCGCTCGCGCGCGTGCTGCGCCTGAGCGGCAACCGCCTCGATCGCCTGGTCGAACCGTTGAGCGCGATGCTCGCGCGCCGCGAGCAGTGGATGGGCGCCGCGGCGTCGACCGACGAGGACTGGGATGCGCAGGACGAGCGCGCGCTCGCATCGCTGATCGAGCCGGCCCTCGATGCGCTGCATCGCTGCATCGACGAAGCCGATCAGCGTGCGTTGATCGACCTGTTGCGTGATGGGGCGGGCCATGCCGAGCCTCTGGCCTGGGCCGCGTCCCTGGGCGCGTGGCCGGGGCCCGACGCCGAAGGGCTGGCCTTGCTGCGGCGGATCGCCGATACGCTGCTGACGGCCGACGAGAAGATCGAGCGTCGCCACCTGCGCAAGCCCAAAGGCGTCAACAAGACCTCCGGCTTCCTGCCGCAACTGCCGTACACGCTCGGGTTCAAGTCCCTGCTCGAATCGCGCCAGGGCGACGAGGCTTTCGTGCACGCGCTGCGCGGCGTTCTGTCGGCGCCCGACTTTGCGCTGCCCGAGGAGCTGCGCGCGCTTCGCACCGCGTGGCTGCGCGTGCTGCGACGCCTGGCCGCGCACCTGCGCGTGGCGTTCGCCGAATCGCAGCAGGCGGATTTCCCGCAGCTGGCGCAGTCCGCGCTGCAGGCGCTGCGGCCCGGGGGCGGCGTCGGCGATGCGCTGCTCGCGGCCGATCGCAGCATCCGTCATCTGCTCGTCGACGAGATGCAGGACACCAGCGAAACGCAGCTGCGCCTGCTCGAGAGCCTGACCGCGGCGTGGACGCCGGGCGATGGCCGTTCGCTGTTCCTGGTGGGTGATCCGCAGCAGTCGATCTACGCGTTCCGGAAAGCCGAGGTGCGCCTGTTCCTGCGCATGTGGGACGAGCAGCGGCTGGGCGCGCTGCCGCTGACGCGCCTGCGGCTGACCGCGAATTTTCGTTCGCAGCCCACGGTGGTCGGATGGTTCAACGACGCCTTCGAGCGGATCTTTCCGCGCGTCACCGACCCGTTGCGCGGCGCGGTGCCGTTCGCTTCCAGCGTCGCGTTGCGCGATGCCGACGGCGAAGGCGGCATCGAGGTCGCGGTGCACGACGACGTGGATGCCGAGGCGCGCGCGGTCGCCGGCGAGGCCGCGCGGCGACTGGCGCCGGGACGCACGGTGGCGGTGCTGGCGCGTGCGCGCAGCCACCTGCAGCCGATCATCCGTGCGCTACGCGAGCAGGGCCTGACGCCGGCCTGCCAGGACATCGATCCGCTCGCAGCATTGCCCGAGGTGCGCGACCTGTTCGCGCTCGCCCGTGCGTTGTGGCATCCGGAGGATCGCCTGGCCTGGGCGGTGCTGCTGCGCGCGCCGTTCGTGGGGCTCAGCTGGGCGCAGATGCTCGAACTGTCGCGCGGCCGCGCCGGGCAGCCCTGGCCGGCCCGCATCACCGCGGCGT
The DNA here is from genome assembly GCF_020697055.1 of Panacagrimonas sp. Taxonomy (GTDB): domain Bacteria; phylum Pseudomonadota; class Gammaproteobacteria; order Nevskiales; family Nevskiaceae; genus Panacagrimonas. The sequence continues at coordinate 27,435 of NZ_JAJFBP010000012.1, forward strand.
TGGATGAAGGTGCGCTCGACGCCGACGGCAGGGCGCGCCTGCGCCGCCTGCAGGACGCGCTCGATGCCACCGCCGCGCAGCGCTCGTTGCGCGCCGAGCTGGCCGATCGCACCGAGGCGATGTGGATGCGCCTCGGCGGACCGATGGGCTGCACGCGCGCGGCGCTGGACGACGTGCGCCAGGGGCTGCGCTGCCTGCGCGAAGAAACGCGCGGCGGCAGCATCCGCGATCCCGAGCGGCTCGAGCGGCGACTGGCCGAGCTCTACGCGGCGCCACGCGAAGGCCAGGTGCAGCTGATGACGGTGCACAAGGCCAAGGGACTGGAATTCGATCACGTGCTGCTGGCCGGACTGAATCGGACCGTGCCGGGCGAGCTGCGCCCGCCGCTGCACCTGCTCGATCTGCCCGCCGCGACGTTGCTGGTGCCGCGGCCCGACGAGGCCTGGCCGCCGGAACATCCCGCACGCGAGTCCTCGACGCGCGCGTTCGAGTGTCTGCATGCGCTCTACAGCGAAGCGCGGCGCAACGAGGGCTATCGGCTGTTGTACGTGGCGATCACGCGCGCGCGCCGGACCGCGACGCTGCACCTCACCGCCGAGCGCGACGCCCTCACCGGCGCGGCCAAGCTCAAGGCGCACAGCTTCGCGGCCATGCTCGAACCGGTGATCCGCGCGCACATCGACACGGTGGTGGAGCGCGAGGCGACCCGCCCGGTCGAGCCGACCTCGACCGGCGACACGACGAGGTTGGCGATGCCGCCGCGCACACCGCGCCTGCGCGCCGACGTGCAGGTCCCGCCAGAAACCGGTCTCTACCAGCCCATCGAGGTCCGCACGCTGCGTCCGAGCGAAGCGGTGCTCGCCGCGCAGGAGGAGCCCGTCGAGAAGCGCGACGAGGGTGATCTGTACGCGCAGCTCGTCGGCACGCTCTACCACGAGGCGATGCAGCGCATCGCCGGCGAAGGCCTGGACGCGTGGCGCGACGCCGGCGATTCGCGCCGCGGTTCGATGGCGGCGGGCCTGCGCCGACGCGGCATGCCCGAGCCGCGCGTGGAACCGGCGGTGGCGCGCGTCATCGAACTGCTGTCGCGCACGCTCGCATCCGACCAGGGCCGCTGGCTGGTTTCGCCCAAGGCCTGGTCGCGCAGCGAATACCCGCTGGCCGGATTGCGCGACGGACGCTGGATCTCGGCAGTGATCGATCGCTGCTTCGAGGACGAGCAGGGGCGGTTGTGGGTGGTGGATTACAAGACGCGAGCCGAGGCCCTGATTGCGCACGAGCACGAGTCGTACGTGGCGCAGGGCGTGGAACGTTATCGCGCCCAGGTCACGCAGTACGTCGAGCTGCTGCGCGCCTTGCGACCGGGACGCGAGGTGCGCGGCGCGCTGTACTTCGTGGACGCGGATCGATTGGTGGAGGTTTCATGAGCGTCCGCGCGGGCGCGACCCACATGTTTGCTGTCATCACCGTCCGCACGTCGGATCGCGTGGGTGCGCATCGATCCCGCTGCTAAGGTGCGGCGAACAAGTGAGCTGGGAATCGCGATGACGTACGACCCTTACAAGGTCAATTCCCTGGTGATCGGTCCCGACACCAGTCCCGTTTCCGGCTTGGTTCGCTGGGACCCGGTGCGCTCGATCTGGAACGGCGCGATGCTGATCGCCGCGCTGATGTTCGCACCGATCTACGTTTCCTGGAGCGCCTTTACGATGTTTCTGGTGCTCAGCGCCGCAACGCTTTGCAGCGGACATTCAGTTGGTTATCACCGGCGGCTGGTGCATCGCAGCTTCATGTGTCCCACGTGGGTTGAGCGGCTGCTGGTGTGGATGGGCGCGCTGGTCGGGATGGGCGGGCCGCTCTGGACCATCCGCACGCACGACATTCGGGACTGGTCCCAGCGGCAGCCGCACTGCCACGATTTCCTCGCGCACCGATGCGGTCTGCTTCGCGATGGCTGGTGGAATCTGCATTGCAAGCTTTGGCTGGATCATCCGCCCGGCTTCGACCCCGGTGCGGGCATCGCGGACGATCGTTTCTACCGGTTCCTCGAGCGGACGTGGATGTGGCATCAGGTGCCGCTCGGGATCGTGCTCCATTGGATGGGCGGCTGGGATTGGGTGGTGTGGGGCGTGTTCGTGCGCGTCGCCGCTTGCACGACGATGCACTGGTTCATCTCCTATTTCGCTCACACGCGCGGCCCGCAGAGCTGGGTCGTGGACGAAGCGGGGGTGCAGGCGCATGACGTACCGATCGCGGCAATCCCGACCATGGGCGAGAGCTGGCACAACAATCATCATGCGTTTCCCGCGTCGGCCCGCCACGGCCTGTATCCCGGGCAGTTCGATCCGGGCTATCGGTTCATCCAGTTGCTCGAACGGCTCGGGTGGGCGTGGAACGTGCAGCTGCCGTCCAACCTGCCCCTGCGACCCGGCATCACGCCGGTTCGTCCCGACGCGGAGGGCGTGCGGCGATCGGCACGGGCGCGAGCGTGACGGACGGCGCATGCCTTTCGGTGCGAGAGGCGCTGCGGCGGCATTACCTGGCGAGCGGGCTTCCAGCCGACGGAGGTCGCTCCGGATCGCACTGGACGATGCTGCGCGTTGCTGGTATCGCCGTTCGGCTGCCCAACTTCGCCTGGCGCCGCCGCGCTTTGCCGCTCCACGACATCCATCACCTCGTCACGGGCTATCCCTGCAGCGTCAGTGGGGAATTGCAGATTGCCGCCTGGGAATTCGCCGCGGGACGCTATCCGCACGTCATGGCCACGCTGTTCTGCCTTCCGCTCCTCGCCATCGGCGCAATCGGCACGCCGCGGCGATCGTTCGCCGCGTACGTGAGGGGGCGGAGCAGTCGCACGCTCTATCGCCATTTCGAGGCGCTCGACGTCGAGTTGATGGACGTCGATACGCTTCAACGGAATCTGGTGCCGGCGCGCCCGGCGTCGGCGACGCCCCGGGATCGGATCGCGTGGATGGGTCTGGCGCTGTGCTCGATGGCACTCGTCGTCACGCCGCTGGCGATCCTGGGGTGGGCGTTGTCGACCTTGTGAAACGGATGACCGCGGTCCAGCGATGGTTCGGCGATGCGTTCGTGACGCTTCATCCGCGCCTGCAGGAATTGCACTCTCGCGGCGGACGATTGCGCGGAGAGGTCGAGATCACCATTGGGAAAGGGCTGGCCGGATGGATCGGAGGACGAGTGGCGCGCGCCATCGGGTTGCCGATCGAAAGGACGCGCGACACCTTCGAGGTGGAGATCCGGCATGTCGACGATGCGCTGTCGTGGACGCGCCGGTTCGGTCACGGCGTCGAGATGCAATCGCTGTTCGTTCCCGTCGGAACTTGGCCCGGCGGGTATTGGTACGAAAAGACTCACGGTCTGCAGATGTGGATGTCGGTCGACACCCCCGACGGTGCTTGGCAATGGAAACCGCTGCGGGCCCATCTGCGCGGCGTCCGTCTTCCGCTGTGCCTGTTGCCGGAGTCGCGCGCAGGCAAGCGTATCGCGGGGGACGAATACGTCTTCTGGGTCGAATTCGTCGTGCCGCTGATCGGTGAAGTGCTGAGCTACCGCGGGACGCTCAGCATCGTGTGAACAGCGTTACGGCTTGTGCGGCCGCGCCAGATATTCCTGCGTCTGCATCTCGATCAGTCGCGATTGCGTGCGCTTGAACTCGAACACGAGCTTGCGACCGGTGTAGAGCAGCTCCTGCGCCACGTCCGCGGCGAGCAGCAGCTTCACGCCGCGGTCGTAGAACTCGTCGACGAGGTTGATGAAGCGGCGCGCGGGGTCCTCGCGTTCGGCGGTGAGCTGCGGGATGTGCGAGATCAGGATCGTGTGGCACTCGCGCGCAAGCTCGATGTAGTCGGCGGCCGCGCGCGGACCCTCGCACAGCTCGGCGAAATCGAACCACGCCACGCCGTCGGCCAGGCGTCGCACCTTGAGCGTGCGGCCGTGGATCTCGAGCGTCGCGTCGGCGTGGCCGGGTTCGGGCGCGATGTCCTCGAACGCGACGGCGAACACCTCGTCGGCCTTCGCATCGTTGGGCCAGTGGTAGAGCTCGGCGCGCGTGAGCGCGCGCAGGCGGTAGTCCACGCCCCCGTCGACGTTGAGCACCGTGACGTTGGCCTTGAGCATGTCGATGGCCGGCAGGAAGTTCGCGCGCTGCAGGCCGTCGCGATACAGCTCGTCCGGCGCGCAGTTGCTGGTGGCCACCAGCGTCACGCCCTGCGAGAACAGGTACTGGAACAGCCGGCCGAGGATCATCGCGTCGGCGATGTCGGAGACGAAGAACTCGTCGAAGCACAGCACCCGCACCTTCTCGGCGATCTCGTTTGCGACGAGCTGCAGCGGGTCGCGTTCGTTCGGATATTTTTTGCGCCGCTCGTGCACGTCGAGCATGAAGCGGTGGAAGTGTGTGCGCAGCTTGTGGGTGAAGGGCAGCGCCTCGTAGAACGCGTCCATCAGGTGGGTCTTGCCGCGACCCACGCCGCCCCATAGATACAGGCCGTCGACGTCGGGCCAGCGCAGGCGGCGGCCGAGGAAGCGCTTGATCGGCGGATTGGCCAGCAGCTGCTCGTACACCTTCTGCAGCGCGTCGACCGCGCGCGCCTGCGCCGAATCCACGACGAAGCCGGGTTTGCCCAGATCGGCGGCATAGCGCTCGCGCGGCGATGCGGGAAGCGCCTCGCTCATGCCTCGGCTCCGGCCAGGCGCGCGGCGCGCGGGGCCTCGCCTTCGCCGCAGGCGCGCAGCACCGCGGCGCGCGCCGTGTCGCGCAGCTGCTGCGCGTCGGCCGACACCGGCAACGCGGGCAGCACGTCGATCTCGATGCGGCTCCAGCGCGGCAGCCGGCGATGGCCGCCGTACAGGCGGCGCGTGCCGCGGATCGCGATCGGTACCACCGGTGCGTTGGCGCGCGCCGCGATCTGGAAGGCGCCCTTCTTGAACGGGAGCAGGCCCGGATCGGCCTCGAACGTGCCTTCGGCGAAGATCGCCAGCGACTCGCCCGCCTCGACGCGCTGGATCAGCGCGCGGGTCTGCGTCGCGCCCTCGCGGATCGACGTGCGATTGACGAACGTCACGCCGACCCGGCGCAGCACGAAGCCGATCACCGGCCACTGCGCCGCGCCGTCCTGCACCACGAACGTGAAGTGCGGGGGCAGCGCTGCGAAGAGCACCGCGCCGTCGGCGTAGCTGGCGTGGTTGGACACCGCGATGCAGGGCATCGCCGGCAGGTTCTCCCGTCCGCGCACGCGCATCGGCACGCCGATGCAGATCAGCGCCAGGCGCACGCCGACGCGGCCTATCCAGCGGCGCAGTCCCAACGTGGGCGATAGGACCACCAGTGGACTGGCGATTCCCAGCAGCACCACGAGCGAAATCAGCGTGGCGGCGGCGCCGTAGAGCCGGTGGATCAGGCGGACGAGGTGCAAAGCGGTCGAGACGGAAGGACGAAGTGCAGGCCCTATTATGAAAGACATGACCTCCGAACCGAGTCCCGCCGCGGCTTCAGTGCTGACCCTTGCTCCGACGGTGACCCAGGAGGACGCGGCCGGGATCGAGCGCGTGCTCGACGCGTTGTGGGTGGAGCGCGGCGTGTCGCGCAACACGCTCGAGAGCTACCGATCCGACCTGTCGCTGCTGGCGCGCTGGCTGGCGCCGCGTGGAATCGAGCTGGCGCAGGCCGGCGAAAGCGATCTGCGCGACTACCTCGCCGCGCGTGGCCAGGCGCACGCCGCGGCCGGTGCGTCGCGGGAACGGCGTTTTTCTCCCGGTTCGCAGGCGCGTCTGCTGTCCGCGCTGCGCCGCTACTACCGATTCCTGATCCGCGATGGCCTGCGCGGCGACGATCCGACCGCGCGCCTGCGCTCGCCCAGGCTGCCGCGGCCGCTGCCCAAGTACCTCGACGGCCCGCAGGTCGATCGCCTGCTCGAGGCGCCGGACACCGGCACCACGCTGGGACTACGGGACCGCGCGATGCTCGAACTGATGTACGCCAGCGGCCTGCGCGTCAGCGAGCTGGTCGGCCTTCGCCACCACCAGGTCCAGCTCGATCGCGGGCTGGTGCAGCTGGTGGGCAAGGGGGGCAAGGAGCGGATCGTGCCGATGGGCGAGCCGGCGCAGGACTGGATCGACCGGTACCTGCATCGGTCCCGACCCGAACTGGCCGGCAACGTGCGCAGCGACGATCTGTTCATCACCGCGCGCGGAGAGGCGATGGGCCGCAACAATTTCTGGCACATCATCAAGCGCTACGCCCGCGCCGCGGGCATCACCAGCACCCTTTCACCGCACACGCTGCGGCACGCCTTTGCCACCCATCTGCTGGAACACGGGGCCGACCTGCGGGTGGTGCAGACGCTGCTCGGGCACAGCGACCTGTCGACGACCCAGATCTACACCCACGTGACGCGGACGCGGCTTCGCGAACTGCACGCGCGCCACCATCCGCGCGGCTGAACTGACGGATTCGTCAGGCGTTTGGGACGCCGAGGTAGAGCAGGTCGAGCGCCACCAGCAGGCGGGCCAGCATCCGTCCGAGCGATTTGCCGTGGATCCGCACGAGCGCGCTTCTGGCCATGATCCGGGGAGGTCGCGCGGGGCCCGTTCGAGGGTGGCGAAGTCTGTGAGCGACCCCGGTGAACGACAAGGCATCGGCGGGGTCTGTCCGAGCGGGACATAACGACGGCCCTTGGACGCGTGTCCCGTACAATGCGGACGCTTTGCTCACGAGAGTTTCCATGCGCCATTCCCTGATTCCGGTCCTGCTTGCTTCCTTCACGATCGTGGCCTGCGCGCCGTCGCAGACCGACGAAAAAACGCCCGCCAAGCAGGAGACCGCCGCGGCGCCGTTCGAAGCCACCTCGCTGCCGCCGGAGGAGCTCGAGGCGATCAAGCAGCGCCTGAACACCAATCTGAAGGGCGTGAAAGTGGACGACGTCCGCACCACGCCGCTGCCGGGGGTCTACGAGATCCAGTCCGGGATGAACTTCGGTTACGTCTCGGCGGACGGCCGGTACCTGATCGAGGGCGACCTCAACGACATCGTCGCCGGCAAGAGCCTGACCGAGGAGCGTCGTCGCGTGGCGCGTGCCGACCTGATCGGCAAGTTCTCGGGCGACCAGGCGATCGAGTACGCGCCGGCAAATGGCCCGGCCAAATACACGGTGACCGTGTTCACCGACATCGACTGCGGCTACTGCCGCAAGCTGCACTCGCACATCGCCGAGTACAACGCCGACGGTATTGCGGTCCGTTATCTCTTCTTCCCGCGTTCTGGTCCGGATACCGAGTCGTTCCACAAGGCCGAGAAGGTATGGTGCGCGGCCGATCGCAAGGCGGCGCTGACGCAGGCCAAGCTCGGCCCGGGCTACGAAGGCGACATGAGCTGCAAGAACCCGGTCGCCGAGCAGCTGAAGCTGGCCGGCCAGCTCGGCCTGCGCGGAACGCCGGCGATCGTGCTGCCCGACGGTGAGCTGATCCCCGGCTACCAGACGCCGGAGCAGCTGCTCAAGGTCCTAGCCGAGCACGCCGCGGCGAAGGCGCCGGCGGTACCGGCGGGCTGAGCCTCGAGAAGCTTTCCGCCTCAAATCCCCTCAGCGCACCGCCGTGCGCAAGGTGACGAACTCTTCGGCCGCGGTCGGATGGATGCCGATCGTCTCGTCGAAGATCCGCTTGGTGGCGCCGGCCTTCAGCGCCACCGCCATGCCCTGGACGATCTCGCCCGCATCGGGGCCGACCATGTGGCAGCCCAGCACGCGATCGGTCCTGGCGTCGACCACCAGCTTCATCAGCGTTCTTTCCTGCAGGCCGGTCAGCGTGAGCTTCATCGGCCGGAACCGGCTCTCGAAGATGCGCAACTCGTGGCCTTTCTTGCGCGCCGCGGCTTCGGTCATGCCCACCGTGCCGATGTTGGGCAGGCTGAACACCGCGGTCGGGATCAGCTCGTAATCCAGCTTGCGGTACTCGTCGGGGCGGAACAGCCGACGTGCGATCGCCATGCCTTCGGCCAGCGCCACCGGCGTGAGCTGCACCCGTCCGATCAGGTCGCCCAGCGCGTGGATCGACGGCTCCGCGGTCTGGAAGTGCGCATCGACCTTCACGTGCCCGCGCTCGTCCAGCTCAACCCGCGTGTTCTCCAGTCCGAGGTCGTCGGTCAGCGGACGGCGACCCGTGGCGAAGAACACGCAGTCGGTCTCGATCGTGCCGCCGTCGTTCTTCAGGTGCGCCAGCAGCGTGCCGTCGCCGCGCTTCTCGATCGAGGCGATGTCGCTGTCGAAACGCAGGTCCACGCCCTTGCGCTGCAGCTCGTCGCGCAGATGCTCGCGAACGCTCTGGTCGAATTCCTTGAGGAACAGCGGACCACGGTAGAGCTGCACCGTCTGCGCGCCGAGGCCGTTGAAGATCGACGCGAACTCCACCGCGATGTAGCCGCCGCCGACCACGACCACGCGGCGCGGAAGGCGTTCGAGGAAGAACGCCTCGTTGGAGGTGATCGCGTGCTCCTTGCCCGGAATCTCCGGCACCTGCGGCCAGCCGCCGGTGCAGACCAGGACGTGCTTGGCGCGGTGGCGCTGTCCGCCGGCCTCGACCGTGTGCGGATCGACCAGGCGCGCGTGGCCGTCGATCACCGTCACGCCGGAATCGACCAGCAGCTTGCGGTAGATGCCGTTGAGCCGCGCGATCTCGCGGTTCTTGTTGGCGATCAGCGTCGGCCAGTCGAAGCCCGGCGAGCCCACCGACCAGCCGTAGCCGGCGGCGGTCTCGAAATCCTCGTGGTAATGCGCGCCGTAGACGAGGAATTTCTTCGGCACGCAGCCCACGTTGACGCAGGTGCCGCCCAGGTAGCGGCTTTCGGCCAGCGCGACCTTGGCGCCGAAGCTCGCCGCGAATCGCGCGGCGCGCACGCCGCCCGATCCGCCGCCGATGACGAACAGGTCGAAGGAAGGCTCGGTCATCGGGTGTGCTCCAGGTTCAGGGTGAGGCGGCAGGCGGCGGCGCCGCGGCGGATGCCTGCAGCTCGGCGAGACGTTGTTTGCGCAGGACCGTATCGAGGCGACCGAGTTCGGCGCAAGCCGAATGAAACCTCGTCCAGTCGCGCCCGGATTGCGCGAACAGCGCGGAGAAGGCAGGGACCCACTCGTCGTAGAGCCCCACCGGCAGCAGCGTGGCGTTGTTGAGATCGCGCGCGAACCAGCCGTCGTAATCGCGATCGCCGTTCCATCGGCCGTCGCGCAGCGCCTCGTAGTCGCGGCGCAGCTGCGTGAACGCCAGCGCCTTCTGTTCGCGCATGGCCTCGGGCGACAGCGGCAGCGAGTAGATCTCGTCGAGCTTGCGCCGCGTGGCGATCACCAGCGCGACGAACTGTCCTTCGCGCTCGCGCTCGGTTTCGGATCCGACCGCCGCTATGCGACCGGCGGCGAAGAATTCGCGCAGCCCCTGCTGCTCGACGAAGCGCGCGTACGACTCGTTGAACGTGGTGTCGCCCTTGACGAACACGCGTTGGTGGCCGAGCTCGTGGAACACGGTGCCGACGAGGTTGGCGTCGCTCCAGCGCAGCATCGTGCTCAGCACCGGATCATCGAACCAGCCGAGCGTGGAATAGGCGGGCACGCCGCCGACGTCGACGTCGTAGCCCTTCTGGCGCAGCAGATCGGCCTGCTGCTGCGCTTTGGCCTTGTCGTAGTAGCCGCGATAGGCCAGGCATCCGGCCAGCGGAAAGCAGGATTCGATCGCCTGCAAGGAGAATTCCGGCGTGGCGAACACGTTCCAGACCACGTAGGGGCGGCCGATGTCGGCGTACAGCGTGTAGCTGCCGTTGTCGGGCAGTCGCAGCGTTTCGATCGCGAAGTGGCGCGCGTCGAGCACCAGCGCCAGGCGCCGCCGCAGGTCCGCGTCGCGCCGGGAGTCCTCGACGATCCAGTCGATCCGCTCGCGCCTGGCCAGCAGATCCATCTGGCCGTTGGCCAGGTGCGCGTAGTAGCCCAGCCCGGCGCAGCCCGCGACCTGCGTGGCGGCCAGCACGAGCGACAGATGCGCCCGGATTTTCAGTCCGAGGTCCACTTGAACAGCAGTGAGCCGAATGCCATGCACGCGGCGGTGGTGCCCAGCAGCATCAGCAGCGGGCCGCCCAGGTCCAGCAGCGAGGCGCCGTCGAGCATGATGCTGCGCGCGGCCGACAGCAGGTGCGTCAGCGGAAAGACGTCGGCGGTGGCCTGCACCCAGCGCGGCGATCCGTCGAGTGAAAAGAACGCGCCGGACAGGATCATCATCGGCGTGCTGATGAAGTTCAGCAGCCCGCCGGAGATCTCCTCGCTGCCCACGCGCGCGGCCACCAGCAGTCCCATCGAGGTCAGCGACAGCGCGCCGAACAGCGTCAGCACGAACAGGTCCAGGTACGAGCCCTCCATCGGAAAGTGCATGAACAGGTCGCAGCCCACGAACATCAGCGTCGTCGTCGTCATCACCAGCGCCAGGCGCGAGACGATCTGCGCCGAGACGAATTCCAGCGCACGCAGCGGCGTTGCGTTGAGCCGCTTCAGGTGTCCGCTCTTGCGGTAGCGCACGATCACGTAGCCCACGCCCCACAGGCACGAGAACATCAGGTTCACGCCGAGGATTCCCGGCAGCGCCCAGTCGACGTAGCGGATCGCCTTGCCGGTGGCCTGCTGTTTTTCGGGCGCCGGTCCGCCCGCGGCGAGCAGCAGGCGCTCGGCCAGCATGCCCTTGGCCGATTCCGGATTGACCCAGTAGCGCGGCCGCGCGCCCGTCGCGTCGGCGAATTCGAGCAGCAGGTCGATGCGGTGGCGCGCGACCTTGCGCGTGGCGGCCTCCAGCGTGTCCTCCCGATAGAACTGGATGTGCGGCGTGGCGAGAAACGGATGCATCGCCGGCGAAGGCTCGGCGGGTGCGATGACCGCCACCTTGAACACGGGCTGCCCGGGTCCCGAAAAGATCGCGGCGAAGCCCAGCACCATCAGCACCGGGAACATCAGGTTCCAGGCCAGCGCCGACCGATCGCGCAGGAATTCGAGGCTGCGCGCGATCGTCGCGGCGCGGAAGCGCTGGAAGGAGAAGATCGCCATCAGCCGCGCAGGTCCGTGCCGGTCAGTTCCAGGAACAGGTCCTCCAGCGACGGCGGCCGCTGGTGGAGCTCGGTGAGATCCACGCCGGCGCCGATCAGTTCGGCGAGCACGCTGTTGACCTCGCGCGTGTGGATCTCGGCGCCGCTCTCGCCGACGTGGACCGGGAAGGTCCAGCTGCGGCCTTCGAGCAGACGCGCGGGCAGCTCGAGCACCTTCTCGTCGAAGTGCTGCGCCAGCAGCGCGTCGGGAGTGCCACGCGCGATCAGGTGGCCGTGGTCCATGATCGCGATCTCGTCGCAGAGCGCGTAGGCCTCTTCCATGTAGTGCGTGGTCAGCAGCAGCGTCTTGCCCTCGCGCTTGATGTCGCCGATCAGCTCCCAGAAGTTGCGGCGCGCCTGCGGGTCCAGGCCCGTGGTTGGCTCGTCGAGGAACAGCAGTTCCGGGTCGTTGATCAGCGCGATGCCGAGCAGCGCGCGCTGGCGCTGGCCGCCGGAGAGCTTGCGCGTGTCGCGGTCGAGGAACTCGCCCAGGTGGCACCGCTCGATGATCTCGTCGATCGGTCGGCAACGGGGATAGAGCGCGGCGAAGAATCGCAGGTTCTCGCGCACGGTCAGGAAATCCTGCAGCGCGGTGTCCTGGAACTGGATGCCGATGCGTTCGCGATAGTCGCCCGACAGCGGCGCGCCGCGGAACAGGATCTGCCCACCGGTGGGCTGGCTGATCCCTTCGAGCATCTCGATGGTGGTGCTCTTGCCGGCGCCGTTGGGGCCCAGCAATCCGAAGCAGATGCCTTCGGCGACCTCGAAGCTCACGCCGTCGACGGCCTTGACCTTCGGGTAGTGCTTGACGAGGTTGCGCGCTTCGATCAGGGGGACGGCGGGAGCCGGCATGCGGATTGGACTTGGGAATGTCGATACTGCCGCGACATTCTGACAGTCCGATGCCGAAGCCTTCTCGTCCCCGTCCGTCGCTGGACCGCCTGGTCGCCGAGATCCGCGCCTGCACGCTGTGCGCGTCCGACCTGCCGCTCGGGCCGCGACCGGTCGTGCACCTGGGTCGCGGCACGGCGCGCGTGCTGGTGATCGGCCAGGCGCCCGGTACCAAGGTGCACGCCACCGGCGTCCCGTGGAACGACGCCAGCGGCGAGCGCCTGCGCGTGTGGATGCAGATGGAGCGCGACGCGTTCTACGACACCGCGCGGCTGGCGATCATGCCGATGGGCTTCTGCTACCCCGGCCGCGGCAAGGGCGGTGACCTGCCGCCGCGTCCCGAATGCGCGCCGCGTTGGCACGACCGCGTCCGTGCCCGTCTGCCGCACGTGGGGCTGACGCTGCTGATCGGGCAATACGCCCAGGCGCGCTACCTAGGCGATGCGCGCGGCCGCACGCTCGAGGAGACCGTCCGCAACTGGCGCCGCCATCTCGCGCAGGGCTTCTTCCCGCTGCCGCATCCGAGTCCGCGCAACACGCTGTGGCTCAGGAAGCGGCCGTGGTTCGATGCCGAGGTGGTGCCGGCGTTGCGCGAGGCGTTGGCGGAGTTGGGGTAGCGCGGCAAAGCGGCCTTTGGCTGCTTTCCTGTCCTACGCTGAAGTCGCGCTGTCGCGCCGCATCGACCGCGGCACCTTGAACCACGCCGCGTACAGCGCCGGCAGGAACAGCAGCGTCAGCACCGTGGCTGCGATCAGGCCGCCCATGATCGCCACCGCCATCGGGCCGAAGAACACGCTGCGCGACAGTGGAATCATCGCGAGCACCGCGGCCAGCGCGGTCAGCGCGATCGGGCGCAGGCGTCGCACTGTGGCTTCCACGACCGCCTCGAAAGGCGGACGCCCGAGTTCGAGGTCCTGGCGGATCTGGTCGATCAGGATGACGCTGTTGCGCATGATCATCCCCAGCAGCGCGATCGTGCCGAGCATCGCGACGAAGCCGAAGGGCTGGCCGAACAGCAGCAGGAAGCTCGCCACACCGATGATCCCGAGCGGCGCGGTGAGAAACACCATGAAGCTCTGCGAGAAGCTCTTGAGCTGGATCATCAGGATCGTGAACACCACCAGCAGGAACAGCGGCATGCCGACGTTCACGCTCTTCTGGCCCTTGCCCGAGTCCTCCACGGTGCCGCCCAGTTCCAGCCGATAACCCGGCGGCATCGAGGCCTGGATCTTCGCGATCTCCGGCGCGAGCTGGGCGACGACTTCGGGCGGCTGGATGTCCTCGTAGATGTCGGCGCGCACGTTGATCGTCGGGATGCGATTGCGCCGCCACAGGATGCCGGGCTCGAAGCGGTACTCGAGTCTCGCGACCTGCGAGAGCGGCACGTTGCCGCCGGTCTGCGTCGGAACCGAGAGACTGCCGAGCAGCTCGAGATGATGGCGCTCGCGCGGCGGACCGCGCAGCACGATCTGGATCAGCTTGTTGTCCTCGCGATAGTGGGTCAGCGTGCCGCCATTGATCGAGGTCTCGAGCAGCTGCGAGACCGTGCTGGTGGTGACGCCCAGACTGCGCGCGCGCGCCTGGTCGATCTCGACGTGGATGACCTTGGACGGCTCCTCGGTGTCCAGGTGCACGCCTTCCGGGTACGGATTGGCGCGCATCAGCGCGGCGATCTTCTCGGCGTGTATCCGGGCGACCTCGCGATCGGGTCCCGAGACGCGGTACTGCAGCACGTAGCCCACCGGCGGTCCGTTCTCCAGGCGGTTCACGCGCCAGCGCGCTTCGGGGAAATGCTGCGGCAGCAGCTCGAGCAGTTTGGAGCGCACCGACTCGCGCGACGGATAGTCGTGCGTGTTCAGCACGAACTGCGCGAAGCTCGCCGCGGGCAGCTGCTGATCCAGCGGAAGGATGAAGCGGGGGGCGCCGCTGCCGATGTAGGCGACGTAGCTGTCGAGCCCTTCCATCTTCGACAGGATCGTCTCCAGGCGATGCGCCGACTCCTCGGTCTGCGCGATCGAGGCGCCTTCGGGCAGCTTGAGGTCGACCAGCAGTTCCAGGCGCGTCGAGGCCGGGAAGAACTGCTGCGGCACCTGGCTGAACAGCACCAGGCTGCCGACGAACAGGCCGACGGTCACGCCAATGGTGGTCCAGCGTCGATTGACGCAGGTCTGCACGATCGCGCGGAAGCGCTGGTAGAAGCGCGTGTTGTAGACCGCGTGCTCGTCGTGCGCCTTGCCGTCGTCGGACAGGCCTTTTTCCGGCAGCAGCTTGTAGCCCAGCAGCGGCACGAAGATCACCGCGGCGATCCAGCTCAGCAGCAGCGCCAGCGTCACGACCTGGAAGATCGACACGGTGTATTCGCCGGTGCTGCTCTTGGCGGTGGCGATCGGCAGGAAGCCCGCTGCCGTGATCAGCGTTCCGCTGAGCATCGGAAACGCCGTGGACGAGTAGGCGAAGGCGGCCGCCTTGACGCGGTCGTAACCCTGTTCGAGCTTCACCGCCATCATCTCGACCGCGATGATCGCGTCGTCCACCAGCAGGCCGAGCGCGATCACCAGCGACCCCAGCGAGATCTTGTGCAGGCCGATGCCGAAGTAGTGCATCGTCGCGAACGTCATGCCCAGCACCAGCGGGATCGAGGCCATGACGACCATGCCCACGCGCACGCCCAGCGACAGGAAGCACACCACGAGCACGATCGCGACCGCCTCGGCAAGCGCGCGCACGAACTCATTGATGCCGCGTGACACCGCGCGCGGCTGGTTGGCCACGCGCGACAGTTCCATTCCGAGCGGCACCACCTCGTTGAGCGAATCGAACTCGGCATCGAGCGCCTTGCCCAGCCGGATGATGTCGCCGCCCTTTTCCATCGACACCGCGATGCCGATGCCGTTTTCGCCGTTGAAGCGCATGCGCGGCGCCGGCGGATCCTGGTAGCCGCGGTAGATCTCGGCGATGTCGCCGAGGCGGAACGTGCGCCCCTGGTACTCGATCGGCAGCTGTTCGAGCTCCTGGATCTTCGACAGCCCGCCGGTGACGCGCAGGTAGATCTTGTCGCTCGCGGTGTCGAAGTCGCCGGCCGGCGTGACGTCGTTCTGCTGCGCGATGACCTCGGCGATCAGCGTCGGCGGGATGCCGAGCTGCGCGCGGCGCGTGTTGGCGACGTCGACGAAGATGCGCTCTTCCTGCAGACCGATGAACTCGACCTTGGCGACGTCGCGCACGCGCAGCAGCCGGTCGCGGATCCGGTCGGCATAGTCCTTGAGCTCCTCGTACGAGAAGTCCTTGCCCTGCAGCGCGTAGATGTTGCCGAACGTATCGCCGAACTCGTCGTTGAAGAACGGACCGACCACGCCCTTGGGCAGCAGGTTGCGGATGTCCGAGACCTTCTTGCGGGTCTGGTACCAGTTGTCCGCCATGCGATCGTGCGGCAGATCCTCGCGGTACAGCACGAAGACCTGCGATTCACCGGGCCGCGAGTACGAGCGCAGGTAGTCCAGCGAATCGAGTTCCTGCAGCTTTTCCTCGATGCGGTCGGTGACCAGTCGATCGACCTCGTCGGCGGTCGCGCCCGGCCAGATCGTGCGCACCACCATCACGCGAAACGTGAACGGCGGATCCTCGGATTGGCCCAGATGCAGGTAACCCCATACGCCGAGCACGCCGAGCAGCAGCATGAAGTAGCCGACCAGCGTGCGGTTGGCCAGCGCCCATTCGCTGAGATTCAGGCGGCTGATCATCGGAATCGGACGCCGCGGTTCAGAGCGCGGCCTTGGCGGCGCGTTCGATCGGCCGCACGCGCATGCCGTCGACGAGCCGATGCACGCCGGCGGTGACGAGACGATCCTGCGTGGTCAGCGCGCCGGCGACGACGACCGCGCCGTCGAGGTACTGCACGACCTGCACCGGCACCGGCTTGACCGTCTCCAGCGGCGCGCCGTCTTCGGCCGCGGGCGCGCTCGTCACCGTCC
Source organism: Panacagrimonas sp. (assembly GCF_020697055.1). Classification (GTDB taxonomy): domain Bacteria; phylum Pseudomonadota; class Gammaproteobacteria; order Nevskiales; family Nevskiaceae; genus Panacagrimonas. The sequence continues at coordinate 43,422 of NZ_JAJFBP010000012.1, forward strand.
AGACCACGGGCTTGCCGCCCGGAAGTGCGCCGAGCGCGGTCGCGGGCAGGCGGAAAGTCTTGCCGTCGCCCGCATCGACCGTCACGACGGTGGCGGTCACGCCCAGTTGCACGGCCGAATCCGGGTCCAGGATCGTGACGCGCGCCTGGTGCGTGCGCGTCGCGGTGTCGGCCTGCGGATTGATCTCGCGCACGCGCGCGCCGTAGCGCTTGCCCGGCCGGCTGTAGATCTCGATGGCGATCTTCTGCGCCTGGGCGATGCCGTCGAGGCGTCCTTCGGGCACGTCGATCCACACCTCGCGCTCGCCGTCCTCGGCCACGCGCACGACCGGCTGTCCTGCGCTGACCACGTTGCCGGGCTCGGCCATCACCTGCGTGACCACACCCGCGCGATCGGCCGTCAGCCGCGTGTAGCGCGACTGGTTCTGCGCCAGGTTGAGCTGCGAGCGCGCCTGGTCCAGGCGCGCCTGCGCCAGCTTGCTGGTGTTGATGCGCTGGTCGACCGCGGACTGGCCGACGTGGCCGCGCTCCTTCAGGTCGCGGTAGCGGCGCTCTTCCTCTGCGGCGAGCCAGGCATCGGCCTCGGCGGCTTTCAACGCCGCGCTGGCGGCGTCGAGATTGAGATTGGCGTCCTGCGGGTCGAGCACCGCCAGCACCATGCCGGGTGTGACCTTCTGTCCCATGTCGACCTTGCGCTGCGAGATCTTGCCGGGCACGCGGAACGACAGGTCCGCCTCGATGCGCGCGTGCACCGATCCCGGATAGGCCTCGACCGCGCCGCTGGCGCCGAGCGCCTGCGGCGTCTCGACCACGACCGGGCGCGGTGCGTGCACCGGTGGATCCTTCGCGGCGCAGCCGGCGAGCACGCCGATGGCGAGCCCGATGACCGGGACGATGCGCATGCTGTCGAGTTGGTTCCTCATCGCTGCGGTCTCCACCACAGGTCCCCATGCAAACGGGCAGCCGATATACTGAACCGCATAGTACATTTAATCGATCGACGACGACACGCAGTAGGAATGGCTCCTTCCGGTCCCGGCGCACCTCCTTCCACGCCTCGCAAGGCCAAGCGTGCGCGCGGCCGTCCGAAGGATCTGGACAAGCGCGCCGCGGTCCTGTTGGCGGCCAAGAGGCTGTTCACGGCGCAGGGCCTGCCGGGCACCAGCATGGAGGCGATCGCCGACGCGGCCGGCGTCTCCAAGCTGACCGTCTACAGCCACTTCCGCAACAAGGAGGAGCTGTTCCGCGAGACCGTGTTCGCCAAGTGCAACGAGCACTGGCCAGAGGACGTTTTTGACGTGCAGATGCGTTCGCCGCTGCGCGAACGCCTGCGCCTGATCGGTCGCGGCTTCCTGGACCTGGTGCACAGCCAGGACGTCGTCAACATGTACCGGCTGATGGCCGCGGAAGGCCAATCGCGATTCGGTCGCCTGTTCTGGGAGTTCGGTCCCGAACGCACGCTGCAACGCTTCGCGCAGGTGCTGGAAGCGGCGCATCGCGCCGGTGAGCTGCACGTTCCCGATCCGCGTCGCGCGGCTTCGCACTTCTTCGTCATGCTGAAGGGCGAACACCACATCAAGGCGCTCGTCGGCGCGGCGCCTTCGCCGGACGCCGCCGAGCGCCAGCGTCACGTCGAGGACGTGATCGACGTGTTCCTGCGCGCGTACACGACGCAGCGCTGACTCATCCGGCTTCGCCCAGCAGTTCGACCAGCGCCTGCAGCGAGGGGCTGGACCACACGCCCTTGCGCTGGATGCGGTACAGCGGCCGATCGATCGTCAACCCCTTCATCCGCACGACTTTCAGCGTGCCGGCCGCGAGCTCGGTGCGCACCGCCGAGATCGACAGCACCGCGATGCCCACGCCTGTGGCGACGGTGTGCTTGATCGCCTCGGTGCTGGCCAGGGTCATCGACGGTCGCAGCGCGATGCGCCGCGACGAGAACGCCTTCTCGGTGACCGCGCGCGTGCCCGAACCCACCTCGTGCATCAACAGCGGCTGTTGCACGACCGCGGACAGCGGGGCGGGGTTGGTGCGCGTGATCGGATGGCCAGGCGCGGCGATCAGCACCAGCTCGTCGCGATCGAACACGCGGTAGTCCAGCAGCTCGCTGCCGACGATGCCCTCGGTGAATCCGATGTCCAGGTCGCTGGCGATCAGGCGCTGCTCGATGGCGCCCGTGCTGTCGACCTGCAGGAAGATCTCCACGTCGGGATGACGCCGACGGAAGCGCGCCAGCAGCGCCGGCATCAGGTAGGCGCCGACGGTGCGGCTGGCTCCGATGCGCAGGCGGCCGCGCACGCCGAGTTTCAGGTCCCGGATCGCCGACTCCGCGTCGGCTTCGAGCGCCACGAGGTTGTTGGCGTAGCCCTGCAGCAGGCGCCCGGCCTCGGTGAGGCGCACGCCGCGCGGCAGGCGTTCGAACAGCGTCACCCCGAGCGCGTGTTCGAAATCGCCGAGCTGCTTGGAGACCGCGGACTGGCTGATCTGCAATCGCTGCGCTCCGGCGCTGACGCTGCCGCTCGCCGCCACGGCCTGGAAGATCGAGAGGTGATTGAGGTTCATCGGGCGTCCTATGTAGTTTCTTCATGACATATATGAAGAACGTGTGTTTTTATTATGTCTCGGCTTGGCGTAGTCTGGCCCGCTTCGAAACTCCCTCCCGGGCCGAACCGATCATGGAAGCCAGCGCGGCGTCGCCAGTGACGCTTACCCATCTGCAGCGACTCGAGGCCGAGTCGATCCACATCATGCGCGAGGTGGTCGCCGAGTCCGAGAAGCCGGTGATGCTCTACTCGGTGGGCAAGGACAGCGCCTGCATGCTGCATCTGGCGCGCAAGGCGTTCTATCCGGCGCCGCCGCCATTCCCGCTGCTACACGTCGACACGACGTGGAAGTTCCGCGCGATGTACGAGCTGCGCGACCGGATGGCCGAGGAATCCGGCATGGAGCTGCTCGTCTACCAGAACCCGGAAGCCAAGGCCAAGGGCATCAACCCGTTCGACCACGGTTCGTTGCACACCGATCTGTGGAAGACCGAAGGCCTGAAGCAGGCGCTCGATCTGTACGGCTTCGACGTCGCCTTCGGCGGTGCGCGCCGCGACGAGGAGAAATCGCGCGCCAAGGAGCGCATCTTCTCGTTCCGCTCCGCCAACCATCGCTGGGAGCCCAAGAGCCAGCGACCGGAACTGTGGAATCTCTACAACGCGCGCAAGGCCAAGGGCGAGAGCATCCGCGTCTTCCCCATCTCGAACTGGACCGAGCTCGACATCTGGCAGTACATCCACCTCGAGAACATCCCGATCGTGCCGCTGTACTTCGCCGCCGAGCGTCCGACGGTCGAGCGCGACGGCCTGCTGCTGATGGTCGACGACGATCGATTCCGCCTGAAGCCGGGTGAGAAGCCGGTGATGCGCTCGGTGCGCTTTCGCACGCTGGGCTGCTATCCGCTGACCGGCGCGGTGGAAAGCACCGCCGACACGCTGCCGCGCGTGATCCAGGAGATGCTGCTGACGACGACCTCGGAGCGGCAGGGCCGCATCATCGACAAGGACGCGGGCAGCGCGAGCATGGAGAAGAAGAAGCAGGAGGGATATTTCTGATGAGCGCCCCCGCAACGACGCCGGCCTACGTCACCGACGAGCTGATCGCCCGCGACATCGATGAGTACCTGCGCCGCCACCAGCACAAGAGCCTGCTGCGCTTCATCACCTGCGGGTCGGTCGACGACGGCAAGTCCACGCTGATCGGCCGCTTGCTGTACGACTCGAAGATGATCTTCGAGGACCAGCTCGCCGCACTGGAGGCCGATTCGAAGAAGGTCGGCACGCAGGGCCAGGAGATCGACTTCGCGCTGCTGGTCGACGGCCTCGCGGCCGAGCGCGAGCAGGGCATCACCATCGACGTCGCGTACCGGTTCTTCTCCACCGAGAAGCGCAAGTTCATCGTCGCGGACACGCCGGGCCACGAGCAGTACACGCGCAACATGGTCACCGGCGCCTCGACCGCCGACCTCGCGATCATCCTGATCGACGCGCGCAAGGGCGTGCTGACGCAGACGCGCCGGCACTCGTACCTGGCGCACCTGATCGGCATCCGCAATCTCGTGCTGGCCGTCAACAAGATGGACCTGATCGGATACGACCAGGGCCGATACGAGGCGATCGTCGAGGACTACCGCGCGTTCGCCAGGAGCATCGGCATCACCGAGTTCGTGGCGATGCCGATCTCGGGCTTCAAGGGCGACAACATCACCGCGCCGTCGCCGAATACCCCGTGGTATCCGGGTCCCACGCTGATGGCGCACCTGGAGACGGTCGAGCTCGACACCGCGATCGACCAGCGCAAGCCGTTCCGTCTGCCGGTGCAGTGGGTCAACCGCCCGAACCTGGATTTCCGCGGGTTCTCGGGGCTCGTCTCCAGCGGCGTGATCAAGCCCGGTGACGGCGTGCGCGTGCTGCCCAGCGGCAAGACCAGCACCGTCACGCGCGTCGTCACGTTCGAAGGCGATCTGCCCCAGGCCGTCGCAGGCCAGTCGGTGACGCTGTGCTTCGCCGACGAGATCGACTGCTCGCGCGGCGACGTCATCACGCGCGCCGACCAGCCCACCGAAGTCGCCGACCAGTTCGAGGCGACGGTGGTGTGGATGAGCGACGAAGCGCTGGTTCCCGGCCGGCCGTACTGGTTGAAGATCGGCGCGCAGACCGTGACCGCGCGCGTCCACGCGCCCGAGTACCAGATCAACATCAACACGCTCGAGCACATCGCGATCAAGACGCTGGAGCTCAACGCGATCGGCGTCACCAAGATCACGCTCGAGCGCGCGATTCCGTTCGAGGCCTATGCGGAAAGCCGCGCGCTCGGCGGCTTCATCCTGATCGACAAGTTCAGCAACGCCACCGTCGCCGCCGGCATGCTGCAGTTTTCCTTGCGGCGCGCGCAGAACGTGCACTGGCAGGCGCTGGACGTGACGCGTGAACTGCGCGCCGGCCTCAAGAGCCAGCGACCCGCGGTGCTCTGGTTCACCGGGCTGTCGGGTTCGGGCAAGTCGACGATCGCCAACTTGGTCGAGAAGAAGCTGGCGCACATCGGCAAGCACACGTTCCTGCTCGACGGCGACAACGTGCGCCACGGCCTGAACAAGGATCTGGGCTTCACGCAGGCGGACCGTATCGAGAACATCCGCCGCATCGGTGAAGTGGCGCGCCTGATGACCGACGCCGGCCTGATCGTGCTCTCGGCCTTCATCTCGCCGTTCCGCGCGGAACGCGAACTGGCGCGCTCGCTGATCCCGCAGGGGGAGTTCGTCGAGGTGTTCGTCGACACGCCGCTGGCCGAAGCCGAGAAGCGCGACGTCAAGGGTCTCTACAAGAAGGCACGCAGCGGCCAGCTGCCGAACTTCACCGGCATCGATTCGCCGTACGAGGCGCCCGAGGCGCCGGAGATCCGCATCGACACGACGCAGATGACCGCGGAGCAGGCGGCCGACGCGATCGTGGCCTACCTGCTGGACCAGTGAACCGTCCCGCGGTCTGCAGGTGGTGATCGAGTGGATCAACGTCGCGGCCGGTTTCGGCGTGGGCGTGCTCGTGGGGCTGACCGGCGTCGGCGGCGGCTCGTTGATGGCGCCGCTGCTGCTGCTGGTCTTCGGTGTGGCGCCGGCGGCGGTGGTGGGAACCGATCTCTGGTTCGCCGCGATCACCAAGGTTTTCGGCGCCTGGATCCACGGCAAGAAAGGCTCGATCGACTGGGAGGTGCTGCGGCGCCTGTTCATGGGCAGCATCCCGGCCGTGCTGTTGACGATGGCGTGGCTGCACCTGGGCGGCGGCCACACGTTCATGGCGCTGTGGACCAAGAAGGCCATCGGCATCGTGCTGGTGGTGACGGCGGTGGCGGCGCTGTTTCGCGCGCAGATCCTCGACTTCGGCCGGCGCCGCCGGCTCGGCTCGCCCGAGACGTTCAAGCGCATCCAGCCGGGTCTCACCGTCGCAGGTGGCGCGGTCATCGGCTGCCTGGTCACGCTGACCTCCATCGGCGCCGGTGCACTGGGCGCGGTGATCCTGCTGTACCTGTATCCGTTGCGGATGAAGCCGCAGACGCTGGTCGGCACGGACATCGTCCATGCCATCCCGCTGACGGTGCTCGCGGGCAGCGGCCATCTGTGGATGGGCAATGTCGACGTGCGCCTGCTGGGCTGGCTGCTCATCGGCTCCATTCCGGGAATCATCCTGGGCTCGCTCGGCGCGAGCCGCGCGCCGCAGAAGGTGCTGCGACTGCTCATCACCGGCGTTCTCACGCTGGTGGGTGTGAAGATGATCGTCAGCTAGAGGATCGACGGAGCGCGCGCGATCGCTGATCCTCTGGCGTCCCGGTTCGCCAATGCATCAGGAGCAGACGATGAGCGAGGAAGTCCAGGTCGCGGTGGCCGACGGCATCATGACCGTCACGATCAACCGTCCGGCGGCGCGCAACGCGGTGAACCGCGCGGTCGCCTTCGGCATCGGCGATGCGATGAAGGCGCTCGACGAGGATGCGTCGATCCATGCGGCGATCATCACCGGCGCCAGCGGCACGTTCTGCTCGGGCATGGACCTCAAGGCCTTCGTCAGCGGCGAGCTGCCGATCGTGCCGGGCCGCGGATTCGCCGGCATCGCCGAGGCGCCGCCCTCGAAACCCTTGATCGCCGCGGTGGAAGGCTTCGCGCTCGCCGGCGGTTTCGAGATCGCGATCTGCTGCGACCTGATCGTGTCGGCGGACAACGCCAAGTTCGGCATTCCCGAGGTCAAGCGCGGCCTGGCCGCGGGCGCGGGGGGTCTCGTGCGCCTGCCGCGCCAGATTCCGCGGCGCGTCGCGATGGAGCTCGCGATCACCGGCGATTTCATATCGGCGCAGCGCGCCTACGAGCTCGGCCTGATCAATCGCATCGTGCCCGCCGGACAGGCGCTGGAAGCGGCCACGGCGCTCGCCCGGACGATCGCGGCCAACGGTCCGATCGCCGTCAAGGCGAGCAAGCAGATCATCGAGCAGTCGCAGGACTGGCCGCACGGCGACGCGATCCCGCGCCAGCAGCCGTTCCTGGACGCGGTATTCAGGAGCTCGGACGCCATTGAAGGCGCGCGCGCCTTCGCAGAGAAGCGCGCGCCGGTCTGGAAGGGGAAGTAGTCGCGAGCTCGTTGCGCCGTATCGCTCCCTGGCCACCGAAGGGGTCAGCGTCTCGCCGCGCAGAGCGCGGCACGTCGGGCGGCTTGCCGGTCTGCAGTTCGGTGGCGGTCGCGCATTTGGCCCAGTACTGCTTCTCGTCGGCCGCGCTCAGCGGCCCGACACGTAACGCTTGTAGCACAGCAGGTTGGATCGCCAGCCGGTGATGTGGATCCACAGCTGCGACTCCGGCGCGTTGGCGCTGTAGCGCAGGCCGCTGACCGGCTCGGTGCCCACGGCCAACCTGGAGTTCCCGGAGAACGCCTCACGCTCGGCGCGGCGCTGTTCGACGCCATCCTCGAGCACCGCGAAGGCGTGGTGATGAGCCGCCACGAGTGCGACGACACCTGGAACCTGATCGCGAATGCGGACCGGCGCGTGCACCTGGCCATTCCCGAGATGCTGGACGAGCTGCGCTCGCTGCGCGAAGAGCCGAGGGCCGGCCACGCGTTCCCGTTCATCCTCGCCGCGGGCGAGCGCTGCCGCAGCGCGCACGGCGAGATCGACGTGGTGATCGAGCGCGACGAGGACCTGCGCCGGGGGACGGTATCGCTGCCTCACGGTTACGGCATGCGCCATCGCGGTGGTGCGCCGATCCGGCCGCAGATCAACCGGCCGACTCACTCGGCGCACTGCGACTCGCTGTCGCGCACGCCATACCACAAGTACGTGCCGGTGCAGATCCTTGCCGCGGCTTCCCCAGCTGCAACCTGAGACCGTCATGACCGAACGCCTGATCGCGCAGCCGTTGGCGCTTGCCCGCGGCCGCGCCATACCAAACCGCATCGCGAAGTCCGCGCTGAGCGAGGCGCTGGGCACGCTCGACAACCGCGTGACGCCGGAGCTCGTGCGGCTTTATCGCCGCTGGGGGGCGGGCGGCGCGGGGCTGCTGATCACCGGCAACGTGATGGTCGATCGCCGCGCGCTCGGCGAACCGGGCAACGTCGTGGTCGAGGACGAGCGCGACCTGCTGATGCTGCAGCAGTGGGCCGCCGCCGGCAGCGCGCGCGGCACGCGGGTGTGGATGCAGATCAACCATCCCGGCAAGCAGGCGCCACGCGGCATGAACCGCGAGAACGTCGCGCCGTCGGCGATCAGCTTCGGCGAACGCCTCGCCCCGTTCTTCCCGGTGCCCCGCGCACTGGCCAACGCGGAGATCGAGGAGATCATCACGCGCTTCGGCAACACCGCCGCGATCGCGAAAAAGGCGGGCTTCGACGGCGTGCAACTGCACGGCGCACACGGCTACCTGATCAGCCAGTTCCTGTCGCCGCACCACAACCAGCGCGAGGACGCCTGGGGCGGCACCGCGGTGAAGCGCCGTCGCTTCGTGACGCAGCTGTTCCGCGAAGTGCGGCGCCGCGTGGGCGACGACTTTCCGGTCGGCATCAAGCTCAACTCTGCCGACTTCCAGCGCGGCGGCTTCACCGAGGCCGAATCGCTGGGCGTGATCAACGTGCTGGACCGGGCCGGCATCGACCTGATCGAGATCTCCGGCGGTACCTACGAGGAGCCGGCGATGCAGGGTCTTCGGAAAAAGGCTTCGACCGTTGGGCGAGAGGCATACTTCCTCGAGTTCGCCGACAAAGTGCGCGCCCAATCCGACGTGCCGTTGATGGTGACCGGCGGCTTCCGCAGCGTGGCCGGCATGGAAGGGCCGCTGCGCGCCCAGGCGCTGGACCTTGTCGGTCTGGGCCGGATCTTCGCGGTCGAGCCCGATGCGCCGTCCCGGCTGTTGCGCGGCGAGGAGACCCGCCATCAGGTGCGACCGCTCAGCACCGGAATCCGCTATCTCGACCAGATGGGCTCGCTCGAGGTCACCTGGTACACGCGCCAGCTGCATCGCATGGGCCGCGGGGGCAGCCCGGTGCCGGACGAAAACCCGCTCAAATCCTTCGTATTCGATCTGCGCGACAAGGGCCTGGGCATCCTGCGTACGCGCCTGCGGGCCTGAACCCACCAACCCCGCGCGTGCGAAAAGGAGGGTGAACCCTACCCACCCACCCACGGCCACCGGCCGACCCCCCCCTACGGGGAGTTAGCAGATCGTCGCGTCCTTGGGTACGGTTTCATCTGGGCTGCTCCGGCGGCTCGCCGACCATACCGACTACGAGGAGAAAGTTTCCATGTCCGATTCGACGACGCCCGCAAAGGGCTCCAACTCCTACGACGCCATCGTGGTCGGTGCCGGCGTCGCCGGCCTCGCCGAGACCTACCAGCTGCGCAAGAAGGGCTTCAAGGTCCTCGGTATCGAGGCCGGGTCGGACGTGGGCGGCACCTGGTACTGGAACCGCTATCCCGGATGCCGCTTCGACTCGCAGACCGAGATCTACCAGTTCTGGTTCTCGCAGGAACTGCACGACGCGTGGGAGGGACCGCGCGAGCGCTTCGGCGCCCAGCCAGACAACGAGCGCTGGCTGCAGTTCGCCGCCAACTTCCTCGACCTGCGCCCCAACTACAAGTTCGACACCCGCGTGGAATCCGCGCACTTCGACGAGGGGACCGGCCGCTGGACGGTCACGACCGACAAGGGCGACAAGTACGACACGCAGTACTTCATCAGCTGCACCGGCATGCTGTCCGCGCCGATGACGGAGCTGTTCAAGGGACAGAAGACTTTCAAGGGCCAGCTGCTTCATACCGCGCGCTGGCCGCGCGAGAAGGTGGACCTTGCCGGCAAACGCGTCGGCATCGTCGGTGTGGGCGCCACCGGTATCCAGGTGATCCAGACCATCGCCGCGGAAGTGGGCCACCTGACGGTGTTCGTGCTCAATCCGAACTACATCACCCCGATGCGCAATCCGAAGTACAACGATGCGGATCGCGCCGAATTCAAGAAGCGCTTCAAGGAGACCCAGCAGCAGGTCAACAGCACCTATGCCGGCTTTGACTACGACTTCACCAACGGCAAGTGGCACGACCAAACGCCCGAGCAGCGCCACGCGGTGTACGAGCGCCTGTGGGCGGACGGATCGCTGTCGCTGTGGCTGGCGGCGTACACCGAGATCTTCTTCTTCAAGGAAGCCAGCGAGGAAATCTCCGAGTTCGTGCGAGCGAAGATGCGTGATCGTCTGAAGTCCCGCCCGGACCTGTGGGAGACGTTGATCCCGTCCAACCACGGCTTCGGCATCCATCGCGTGCCGCTGGAGAGCGGCTACCTGGAAGCGTTCCTGCGCCCCAACGTCACCGCGGTGAACTGCCACAAGACGGGGATCACGGAGATCGTGCCCGAGGGCGTGAAGACCTCCGACGGCAAGGTGCACGAGTTCGACGTGCTGATCCTGGCCACGGGCTTCGACGCGGGCAGCGGCGCGCTCACGCGCATGGACATCCGCGGTCGCGGCGGGCGGTCGCTGAAGGAAGAGTGGAGCAAGGACATTCGCACGACGTTGGGCCTGCAGGTGCACGGCTATCCGAACCTTTTCACCACCGGCGCGCCGCTCGCACCGGCGGCCGCGCTTTGCAACATGACCACCTGCCTGCAGCAGCAGGCGAACTGGATCGCGGACACCGTCGACTACATGCGCGACAAGGGTCTCAAGGTCATCGAACCGACCAAGGAGACCGAGGACGCGTGGGTGGAGCACCACGACGGCATCTCGAACTCCTCGCTGTTCGCCAAGTCCAACTCCTGGTACATGGGTTCGAACGTTCCCGGCAAGCCGCGTCGGTTGCTGTCGTATCCGGGGGGCGTGCACAACTACCGGAAGGCCTGTGAAGACATCAAGGCCAGCGGGTACAAGGGCTTTGCCCTGACCTGACGCGGCGGGGGGGACTCCGGTCCTCCGTACTCCGCGGGCGGTGCACCACACCGCCCGTGTCGGTTCGTCGACAGCCTGGTCGCCTGCGGCGATCGGGCGCGCGACCTCATTCGCAAAAATAGGAGATTTTCCATGGGCGCTCATTCGCCATCATCCACAACGAACACCCAGAAGCTCGACGCGATCGTGGTCGGCGCTGGCGTCGCGGGCCTGTGCCAGCTCCATCGTCTGCGCGAGATGGGTCTGAACGTGCTCGGCATCGAAGCGGGTTCGGATGTCGGCGGCACCTGGTATTGGAACCGCTACCCCGGCGCGCGCTTCGATTCGCAAACCGAGGTCTACCAGTACTGGTTCTCCGAGGAACTGAACAAGAAGTGGGGCGGCCCCAAGGAACGCTTCGCCCCGCAGCCGGATACCGAGAAGTGGCTGCAGTTCGTGGCCGACGAGCTCGATCTGCGCCGCAGCTACCGGTTCAACACGCGCGTGGAGTCGGCACATTTCGATGAGTCGACGAACCGCTGGAAGGTGACCACCGACAAGGGCGACGTGTTCGACACCCAGTTCTTCGTCAGCTGCGCCGGCATGTTGTCGGCCCCGATGGCGGACCTGTTCCCCGGCCAGAAGACCTTCAGGGGCAAGCTGTTTCACACCTCGCGCTGGCCCAAGGAAGGGGTGGAGCTTGCCGGCAAGCGCGTCGGCGTGGTCGGCGTGGGCGCCACTGGCATGCAGGTCATCCAGACCATCGCGTCGCAGGTCGGTCATCTGACGGTGTTCGTACTCAACCCCAACTTCAGCATCCCGATCCGCAACCCCAAGTACACCGATGCCGAGCGCCAGGCGATCCTCGACCGATTCGGTGAACTCAAGGGCCAGGTGAACGCCACGTTCGCCGGCTTCGACTACGACTTCGCCAACGGCAGCTGGCACGACGCCACGCCCGAACAGCGCCGCGCGGTATACGAGAAGCTCTGGGCTGACGGCTCGCTCGCCATGTGGATCGGCTCATATCCCGAAGTGTTCTCGGAGCGCGCGGCGAACGACGACATCAGCGCCTTCGCACGCGAGAAGATGCGCGAGCGGCTGCAGAACCGAGCGGATCTGATCGAGACGCTGGTTCCGATGGATCACGGCTTCGGCATGCGCCGCGTGCCTCTGGAAAACGGCTATCTCGAAGCGTTTCTGCGGCCCAACGTCACCGCTGTCAACTGCCACAAGACCGGCATCACCGAGATCGTTCCCGAGGGCGTTAAGACCTCGGACGGCAAGGTTCACGAGCTCGACATCCTGATCCTGGCCACAGGGTTCGACGCCGGTACCGGTGCGCTGACGCGCATGGACATCCGCGGTCGCGCCGGTCGTTCGCTCAAGGAGGACTGGGGCAAGGAGATCCGCACGACCATGGGTCTGCAGGTTCACGGCTATCCGAACCTGTTCACCACCGGCGCTCCGCTCGCGCCAGCTGCCGCGCTGTGCAACATGACCACGTGCCTGCAGCAGCAGGCCAACTGGATCGCGGACACCATCGGCTACATGCGGGATCACGACCTCAAGGTAATGGAGCCCACGGCGGAGAAGGAGGACGCCTGGGTGAAGCATCACGACGAGATCGCCAACGCCACCTTGCTCACCAAGACAAACTCCTGGTACATGGGATCGAACGTGCCGGGCAAGCCGCGACGTCTGCTGTCGTACGCGGGCGGCGTCAACACGTACAAGGCGGCATGCGACGAGGTGAAGGCCGGCGGCTATCAGGGGTTCGAGCTGGCTTGACCGAGGAGCGTTCGTGATGGCTGTCAGACCGCACTCGGCCAGGACCTACGACGCCGTCGTCGTAGGTGCCGGCATCTCGGGTCTGTACATGCTCTACCGCCTACGCGAGCAGGGCCTCAACGTGCTGGCGATCGAGGCGGCCACCAGCGTCGGCGGCACGTGGTACTGGAACCGCTATCCGGGCGCACGCGTCGACTCTCAGTCCCACGTCTACCAGTACTGGTTTTCGGACGACCTGTTGAACGAGTGGTCCTGGCCCGAGCGCTTCCCGGACCAGGCGGTGATGGAGCAGTACCTCAACCACGTCGCCGATCGGTTCGATCTGCGCAGCGCGATCCAGTTCGACACGCGCGTGCGCTCGGCCAGGTACGACGAGACACGCGGCCGCTGGACGATCGCCACCGCCGTCGGCGAGGTCTTCGATGCGCAGTACGCGGTTTTCTGCACCGGCGGGATCTCCGCGCCGCTGATCCCGCCGATTCCCGGACAGGACAAGTTCCGCGGCCCGATCTTCCACACCGCGCGCTGGCCCAAGAGCGAAGTCGATTTCTCCGACAAGCGCGTGGGCATCATCGGGACCGGCGCCACCGGCATCCAGGTGATCCAGTCGGTCGCGCCGCAGTGCGCGCATCTGACCGTTTTTCAGCGCACGCCGAACTACGCGGTGCCGATGCGCAATACCCGGTACGGCGCCGAGGACATGGCGCAGTTCCGCGCGCGATATCCCGAACTCAAGAAGCGCGTGCACGGCACCTTCGCCGGCTTCGATTACGACTTCGTCGAAAAAACCTTCGCCGAGACCGATCCGGCGGAACGCGAGCAGATCCTCGAGCGGCTGTGGAACGACGGCTCGCTGGCGATGTGGATCGGCGGCTTCCGCGACCTGTTCACCGACGCCGCGGCCAACGAGGAGATCTCGAAGTTCGTGCGCGCCAAGATCCGCGCGCGGATCCACGACCCCGAGGTGGCCGACAAGCTGGTTCCGTCACGGTACGGGTTCGGCACGCGCCGCGTACCGCTCGAGAACGGCTATTACGAGACCTTCAACCGCGCCAACGTGGCGCTGGTCGACCTGGGCGCCGAGCCGATCAAGACGATCACCGCCGATGGCATCCGGACCTCGCTGCAGGAAATCTCGCTCGACATGCTGATCCTCGCGACCGGTTTCGACACCGGCACGGGTGCACTGTCGGCGATCGACGTGCGCGGCCGCGGCGACGTCTCGATGCGCGAAAGCTGGAAGAACGGCATCCGCACGACGATGGGGCTGACCGTGCACGGGTATCCGAATCTGTTCACGACGATGGCTCCGTTTGCGCCGGCGGCGGCCTTCTGCAACGTTCCGACCTGCCTGCAGCAGCAGGTCGACTGGATCAGCGACCTGATCCGCTACGCGCGCTCGCGCGGCGTGGCCACCATCGAGCCGACGCGCGAGCTCGAGGATCGATGGATCGCGCACCACGACGAGGTTGCCAGCATGACGCTCATTCCCAGGACCAGGTCCTGGTACATGGGCAGCAACGTCGAAGGCAAGCGGCCACAGCTGCTGTCGTACATCGGCGGCGTCGGCGCGTATCGCAAGCAGTGCGAAGAGCTCAAGGCCAGCGGGTACCCAGGGTTCGCGATGGCCTAGCAACGCCCCGGGCAACGACCACGAGAGTGCACGGGCAGGCAGTGAGGAAAAGAGAAGGGCCGTTCGAGAGGACGGCCTTTTCTCTTTCAGGCCAGGTCAGGTCTTGTCGCGAAACAGGTCCTGGCGGCGCGATTCGCTGACCGCCTGCGCGCGCGTGGAGACGCCCAGCTTGGTGAAGATGTTCTTCAGGAACCATTTGACGGTGTCGACGCTGATCGACAGCGCGCGCGCGATCTCCTTGTTCGAGCGCCCCTGCTCGAGCAGCTTGAGCACTTCGGTTTCGCGGGTCGTGAGTTCGGATACGCGCGCGCCGGGCCCGGCCGGACCGCGCATGCCGTGCTCAGGGTGGCGCGCCGCGGCGAGCAGGCGCTGCGCGATCGCATTGAACGGACCGGTGCCGGCTTCCGAGGCCGCCTCGCCGCCGCCCCGCCGGCGCGCGCGGTCGCGGACCCGCTCCAGGATCGCCACCAGCGGCGCCCCCTCGTCGAGGAACGAACGCACCATGCCCAGCGGGACTGCCTCGTTGACCACGGCCAGCAGCGTGTCTTCGGCATCGGCGGTCTGCCCGTCGAGTTCGAGCGCCACTGCGAGCTGGATGCGCAGGTTCAGCTCGAGATAGCGGCGGCCCGTGCGCCGCGCGGTTTCGAGCTGCGTGTTGAGCAGCCCCGCGGCAAGGCCGGCGGTGCCGCGCGCGCAGAGCAGGCGCGCCTTGGCCATCGCGATCGTCGCCTGGACCTCGTCGTGCAGCGCCAGCGCCGTGCCGTTGCTGCCCTGACGCGCGTCGATCTCGCCCAGCACCTGTTCGGCGCCGCGCACGTCGCCGGCTTCGAGGCGCACCCGGACGCGTTCGCAGGCAACCGCCACGTCCAGCCGGTGCAGCGACAGCGCCCGCGCGGTGTCCTCGCCCTCCTGCAGGATCGCGAGCGCCTCCTCGGTGCTGCCCTTGAGCGACTTCAGCCGGCTGTCCGCCAGGTAGGTCGCGACGTAGAAATCGACCGCACCGCCTTCGAAACCGAGCACGCGGCTTTCGCTGACGAGGCGTTCGGCGCGTGCCAGGTCGTTCTGCTCGTACAGCAGCTGGCCGAGCAGCGCGCCGCTCAACCGCGCGGCATGCGATTGGCGTCCCGCGGTTCGCGCCGCCAGGTCGACGGCGTCGGCGAACATCTCGCGCGCTTCGGACAGCCGCCCGGCGCTGCGCGCCGCAAGGCCGTTGAAGCAGCGTCCATACACCGCGGCGAAGATGCCCTCACATCGATCGTGATAGGCGCGCGCCCACAGCATCAGCGGTGCGACCTTGTCGAACTCGCCGGCACGGAGGTGGCAGTACGCGAGGATGTTGGCGGCCACCGCCACCGCCCACGGCGAAAAGCGATCGGCCTTGGACAGGCAGGGCTGCACCAGCTTCTGCACCCCTTCCATCTGATCGCCGTACAGGTTGTTGCAGGCGCGCGCGACCTTGGCTTCGTCCAGCAGCAGCTGCTTGCCCGGGGCCGGCATCGTCTGCGCGAGTCGCTCCACGTGCCAGAGCGCCTCGACCGCTTCCTGGCGACGATGCGTCAGGGACGCCGCCCACGCGATCGCCATCTGCATGCGCGGCCGGTCGAACAACGCGGTGCGGGGCAGCTGCTTGACCAGGTTGAGGAGCGTCGCCATGTGGCTGTGCTCGACCAGGCTCATCGCGTGGCGCTCGACGAGCTCGACCGCGCGGTCGGTGTTCTCGGCGAGCAGCGCGTGCTTGACCGCGTCGGTGGTGTACCCGTGCGACGCGAACCACTCCGAGGCGGCCAGGTGCAGCGGTTTGATGCGCTCGGGCGACTGTTTCTGCAGGCGCCGCTGCAGGAAGCGTGCAAACAGGTGGTGGTAGCGGAACCATTCGCGCTCTTCGTCGAGCGGCAGCAGGAACATCTCCTGGCGCTCCAGCGCCTCGAGCCGCGCATGGCTGTCCTTCTTGCCGGTCACCGCCGCGCAGAGGCCACCGGACAGGCGCTCGAGGATCGAGGTCTCGAGCATGAAGCGCACCTGGTCCGGCGGCAGGTTGTCGACGACGTTCTCGGCGAGGTATTCGCTGATGTCGTTCGAGGCGCCCGAGGTCCACTGCAGGATGCGTTCGTGGTTGCCCGATTCGCGCAACGACAGCGACGCGAGCTGCAGCGCCGCCGCCCAGCCTTCGGTGCTGCGCCACAAGGCCATCAGGTCTTCGGGCGGCAGGTCCAGGGCTTTGACGTCCGACAGGTAGGTGCGCGATTCCTCGTAATCGAAGCGCAGGCGCGACGCATCGATCTCGACCAGCTCGTTCTGGACGCGAAGGCGCGCCAGCGGTACGCCGGTGCGGGTGCGGCTGGTCACCACCACGTGCAGGTTGGCCGGGCTGCGCGAAAGCAGCAGCTGCAGGGCCTCGTGGACCTGCGCCTCGCGCACCAGGTGCCAGTCGTCGAGAAACAGCACGAAGTGGTCGTCGTGCACCGACAGGTCGTTGACCAGCGTGTCGATCACGAAGTCGGAGGCGCTGTCGGGATTGGCTTCGACCAGTTCACGCAGGCCTTCGCCCATGTCGGGCTCGGCGCTGCGCACCGCCTCGACCAGGTACAGCAGAAAGCGGTTGAGATCGTTGTCCGCGGCGTCGACCTGGAGCCAGGCGGCCGAGGTACCGGCGGCGCGCAGCTCGGCGTACCACTGCGTGGCCAGCGTCGTCTTGCCGAAGCCGGCCGGTCCGTAGACCAGCGCCAACTTGCGCGACAGCGTCTCGCGCAGCGTCTGCAGCAGGTGCGGACGCTGGATCAGCGTGCCGCGCGGGGTGGGAGGCCGGAAACGCGTCGTCACCAGCGGCTTCTGCCGCGGGATCGTCGACGCACTGTTCGTCCGGCTTCCAGCTCGCTTCATCGCGTTCCGTCAGGAAATCAGAGTCGACCGTTTTAACGGACCGGCCAGGGCAAGTCCACGCGGCTCGATCAGCTGCGCAGCATCGCCTGCGCGGCGTTGCGGCCGCACGCGCCCATGACGCCTCCACCGGGGTGCGCGGCCGCGCCGCACAGGAACAAGCCTTCGACAGGGGTGGCGTAGTCGCTCCAGCCCGGTACCGGGCGGAAGCTGAAGAGCTGGTGCAGCGGCATCGCGCCCTGGAAGATGTTGCCGCCGGTGAGCCCGAACCGACGCTCCAGGTCGGGCGGCGCGAGCACTTCCCGGTGCAGCACGCTGGCGGCGAAGTTGGGCGCGTGGCGCGTGATCTGGTCGATGCAGCGATCCGCGAAGGCATCGCGCAGCCCGTCGTCCCATCCGCCGGTCGCCGGGGCGTACGGCGCGTACTGCACGAACAGGTTGACGATGTGGTGGCCGTCAGGTGCGAGCGTCGCGTCGACCGTGCTCGGAATCACCATCTCGATCACCGGGCGCTCGCTCGGCATGCCGCGCCGCGCATCCTCGTACGCCCGCTCGATCTGCTCGGGCAGGGCGTTGATGTGGATCGTGCCGCGGTGTTCCGGGCCGGCCGCGCCGCCACGCTCGGGCATGCATGAGAAGCGCGGCAATTCGCCGACCCCCAGGTTGATCTTCACCGCCGCGCTCGAGTAGTCGATGCGGTGCACCGCGCGCGAGAAGTCGTCGGGCAGCACCTCCGCACGCACCAGCTTTCCGAATGTGACGTGCGCGGTGGCGTTGGACGCGATCTGGCGCGCGTGCACGATCTCGTCGCCCAAGCGCACACCGGTCGCGCGGCCGTTTTCGACGAGGATCTCGTCGACCTGCGCATCGCAGCGGATCTCGACGCCGAGCGACTGCGCGCAGCGCGCCATCGCCTGCGTCAGCGCGCCCATCCCGCCTTCGACGTAGCCCCAGACGCCGCGTGCACCGCCGGCCATGCCCATCACGTGGTGCAGCAGCACGTAGCCCGAGCCGGGCGCCGACGGCGGCGCGAAGCTGCCGATGATCGCGTCGGTGGCCAGCGTGCCCCTGAGTTCGGGCGACTCGAACCAGCGGTCGAGCACCGGCGTGGCCGCGCCGGTGAGGATCTCGATGGCTTCGGGCAGGTCGGTGCCGAGCTTCTTCATCGCGCGGTACAGCGCGCCGCCGCGACGCAGGTTGCGCAGGCGATCGAGAAAGCCGCGTCGGCGCCATTGCGAAGGCAGCGGCAGCAGATCCGGCGGCGTATCCATCAGCGCCGGTTCCAGATGCTCGGCGATGCGCGTGAGCAGCGCCTCGTAGCGAGGGAACGCCTGCGCATCGACGCCCGAAAACTTGGCGATCTCGCGCTGGTTGAGCGCCGGATCCGGACCCATCAGCAGATACCGCCCGTCCTCGAACGGCGTGAACGACGACGGATTGCGCGGCAGCACCTTGTAGCCGAACTCGGCCAGGCGCAGGTCGCGCTCGATCTCCGGCAGCAGCAGGCTCACCACGTAGGAGGCGGTCGACGAGCGATAGCCCGGCGCGATCTCCTCGGTGATGCAGGCCCCGCCCACGACCGATCGGCGTTCGAGCACGAGCACTTTCCGACCCGCGCGCGCCAGGTAGGCGGCGCACACCAGCCCGTTGTGGCCGGCGCCGATGATCAGCGCGTCGTACGGTTGGGAATGGCGATTGCTCAAGCGCGCGTTCGGTGATGTCGAGCCGACGTCGGGTCGTCTACTGTGAAGCAATGAAGCGGAGCGAGCATCAGACCGAGCTGGATCACGCCCTGGTCGCGGCTTATCGCGCAACGCGTTACCGCGTCTTCGCGTCGCCGCCCTTCGAGCTGAGGGTGGATCGGCCCAGCGCTGCGTTGAACACGCTGATGCAGACCGCCGGCGTGCGCGGCGCGGCGTTCATCACGGCCTGGAATCCGCTCGGGGAGACCCACGCGCCCGAATTCAACCGCCAACGGCAGGACGCGTTGCGCCAGGCGCTGCGCGACGGCGGCCTGCATTTCGTCGACGGGTTCGGCGCTCATGCGGACGACGAGCGCCTGGGAGAGGAAGGCCTGCTGGTACTCGGACTGGACCGGCGTGCCGCCGGCGCGCTCGGCGCACGCTTCGAACAGAACGCGATCCTGTGGAGCGGGAGCAACGCGATACCGCGCTTGATCCTGCTGCGCTGAGCAACGCTCGCCGTGCTTCAGAACTTGGGCGCGATCGGCTCGGCCTTGAAGCGCGCGATGCTTTCGACGATCGCTTTCTTGGCGTCCTTGGGCCCGTGCCAGCCCTTGATCTTCACCCACTTGCCCTTCTCGAGATCCTTGTAGTGCTCGAAGAAGTGCGAGATCTGGTCGCGGACGATCGAGGACAGTGCGCGCACCGTTTCGACGTCGCTATAGAGGCGGCTGATCTTGTCGGTCGGCACGACCACGAGCTTTTCGTCGGTGCCGCTCTCGTCGTCCATCTCGAGCATGCCGATGGGACGGCAATTGATGATGCAGCCCGGGATCAGCTGCATCGGCATCATCACCAGCGCGTCGATCGGATCGCCGTCGCCGCCCAGCGTGTGCGGCACGTAACCGTAGTTGCACGGGTAGCGCATCGGCGTCGTCAGGAGACGGTCGACGAAGATCTGGCCGGACTCCTTGTCGACCTCGTACTTCACCGGCTCGCTGTTCATCGGGATCTCGATGACCACGTTGATGTCTTCGGGGACGTTCTTGCCGGTGGGGACGAGTTCTAGTGACATCGGAGGGGCCTGCCTGGGAGTCGAAAACGGCGCGGATT
The DNA here is from genome assembly GCF_020697055.1 of Panacagrimonas sp. Taxonomy (GTDB): domain Bacteria; phylum Pseudomonadota; class Gammaproteobacteria; order Nevskiales; family Nevskiaceae; genus Panacagrimonas. The sequence goes on from NZ_JAJFBP010000012.1 coordinate 63,454, forward strand.
ATATCGGCCGATCATGCTGCTTGTGCACTGCACAAACCGACCGTGGTGGCGGACCGGGGACGAGCGTAGTCTGCGCACGTTGCCCTGCCATGCCCGGACTCCCGCGCGGGTTGGTCACGAGGTCTCACGCGGCGGTTGCAGGCATGAATTCCGGGCGCATCGGATCGTCTGGTCAAGGAGGGTCATGCCATGAACACGGTGGACACGGTCACCATTCTCAATCGCCTCATCATCACGTCGAAGAACGGCGAAAGCGCACTGCGCAGCGCCGCCGACGAGGCGTGGCACGAGGAGTTGAAGCAGTCGCTATCCGAGTACGCGAGTTTCTTCGGCAAGGCCGCCGGCGAATTGCAGGAGGAGGTGCGCAAGATCGGCGGGCGCCCGCGCGGGCTGGGCACGTTCGACAACACGCTGCACCGCACCTGGATGCACATCCGCGCCAAGGCATCCGGTCGCAGGGAAGACATGATCCTGGATGACGTGGAACAGGACGAGTCGGAGGCGGATCTGATGTTCGCCGACGCGATCGAACACTGGGATACCCCGCCGGAGGTGCGCGCGATGCTCGAGCGCCAGGCCGGTGAGGCGCGCCGCCGGCACGAGGCGATACACGAGCTTCGCGCGCGTTTGATGAGCTGACGTCCCCGGAAATGAAAAGCCCCGGCAGGTGCCGGGGCTTTTGTATGGCCGAATGCTCAGATCAGATCAGAGCAGCGGCACCAGCAGCAGCGCAACGATGTTGATGATCTTAATGAGCGGGTTGATCGCCGGACCCGCCGTGTCCTTGTAGGGATCGCCGACGGTGTCGCCGGTCACGGCCGCCTTGTGCGCGTCCGAACCCTTGCCGCCGTGGTGGCCTTCCTCGATGTACTTCTTGGCGTTGTCCCAGGCGCCGCCGCCGGTGCACATCGAGATGGCGACGAACAGGCCGGTGACGATCGTGCCCATCAGCAGGCCGCCGAGCGCATCGGCGCCCAAGGTCAGGCCCACGATGATCGGGATGAACAGCGGCAGCAGCGACGGGATCATCATTTCCTTGATCGCCGCCTTGGTCAGCAGGTCGACGGCCGCGCCGTATTCCGGCTTGCCCGTGCCTTCCATGATGCCCTTGATCTCGCGGAACTGGCGGCGCACTTCGACCACCACCGAACCCGCCGCGCGACCCACGGCCTGCATCGCGAACGCAGCGAACAGGTACGGGATCATGCCGCCGATCAGCAGACCGATCATCACGTCCGGATTGTCGACCGAGAAGTTCACCTTGGTGCCCGACTCCTGCAGCTTGTGCGCGTAGTCGGCGAACAGCACCAGCGCGGCCAGACCGGCCGAACCGATCGCGTAGCCCTTGGTGACGGCTTTGGTGGTGTTGCCCACCGCGTCGAGCGCATCCGTGGTCTTGCGGATTTCCTTGTCCATGCCGGACATCTCGGCGATGCCGCCCGCGTTGTCGGTGATCGGACCGTAGGCGTCGAGCGCCACGATCACGCCCGCCATGCTGAGCATCGAGGTGGCGGCGATCGCCACGCCGTACAGGCCGGCGATGTCGTAGCAGCAGTAGATGGCGGCGGCCACCACGAGCACCGGCGCGGCGGTCGACTTCATCGAGACGGCGAGGCCGGCGATGACGTTGGTGCCGTGACCGGTGACCGAGGCCTCGGCCACCTGGCGCACCGGGCCGTACTCGGTCGCGGTGTAGTACTCGGTGATCACGACCATCGCGGCGGTCAGCACCAGGCCGATCATCGCGCAGTAGAACAGCGGCATGCCCAGCGCCCTGTCCGGGAACAGCGCAGAGGTCACGAACCAGAACGCGATCGCCGCCAGGCCGCCCGAGACCGCGAGGCCGCGATACAGCGCGTTCATGATCTTGCCGCCGTCGCGCGCCTTCACGAAGAAGGTGCCGACGATCGACGCCGGGATGCTCACCGCGCCGAGCAGCAGCGGGTACATCGCACCGGCCCAGCCGTAGGTGGCGTACGAGATGCCGGCGATCAGCATCGTCGCGATCACCGTCACCGCGTAGGTTTCGAACAGGTCGGCGGCCATGCCGGCGCAGTCGCCGACGTTGTCGCCCACGTTGTCCGCGATCACCGCCGGGTTGCGTGGGTCATCCTCGGGGATGCCGGCTTCGACCTTGCCCACCAGGTCGGCGCCGACGTCGGCGCCCTTGGTGAAGATGCCGCCGCCGAGCCGCGCGAAGATCGAGATCAGCGACGAGCCGAAGGCCAGGCCGATCATGGGCTGCAGCGCCGCGTTCAGCGTCTCTGCCGAAGGCTCGCCCTTCATCACGACCATGAAGTAACCGGCCACGCCGAGCAGGCCCAGGCCGACCACCAGCATGCCGGTGATCGCACCGCCCTTGAAGCTGACATTGAGCGCTTCGTTGAGGCTCACCGTGGCGGCCTGCGCGGTGCGCACGTTGGCGCGAACCGACACGAACATGCCGATGAAGCCGGCCAGGCCCGACAGCACCGCGCCGATCGCGAACCCGATCGCGGTGGGCCAGCCGAGCTGCGGCACGAAGCCGATGACCAGGAACAGCACGATGCCCACCGCGGCAATCGTCATGTACTGGCGACGCAGGTACGCACCGGCGCCTTCCTGCACGGCGGCCGCGATCTTCTGCATACGCTCGTTGCCCGCCGGCATGCCGACGATCCACTTGGCGACCACGCCGCCGTAGACGATCGCGGCGGCGGCGCAGGCCAACGCGATGATCAAACCGTTCTCCAACAACATCGTTTGGACTCCCCTCTGCTTGGTAGTTGGAAGGCCCGCACGCCTAGCGGCGTCGGTTCGGACCGGGGATACCGGCCGATGGACCTATGTTCGGCACAAAAAACGCGCGCGAGTCTACCACGCAGTTTTGGCCGATCTGCCCACCCACCCGCGAGACCTACCCGTGTGCCATCTCGCCCCTGCACAGCGCATTCGGGCACAATCCCCGCTTCGCAAAAGGGGCACAGAGGACGAGCACCTAAGGGCGCACGTCATCCCATCACAAGCCCGTTCCAGGGCTGACACGCAGGCGATACACAAGATGAGACTCGTACTTCTAGGCGCGCCCGGCTCCGGCAAGGGTACGCAAGGGGAAAAGCTGGTCGCCCACTTCGGCATTCCGAAGATCTCCACGGGCGATGCACTGCGCGCGGCGGTCAAGGCGCAGACCCCGCTTGGATTGACCGCCAAGGCCGCGATGGACGCGGGTGATCTGGTGGCCAATGAGGTCGTCTACGGCATCGTCGAGGAACGCCTGGCGCAGCCCGACGCACAGAAGGGCTGCATCCTCGACGGATTCCCGCGCAACCTGGCGCAGGCCCAGGTGCTGGACACCATGCTGACGCGTATCGGCAAGGGCGACATCGACAAGGCGCTGCACCTGCACGTGACCGACGAGGAGATCGTCAAGCGCCTGCTCGACCGTGCGCAGAAGGAAGGCCGGGCCGATGACACCGAGGCGGTCATTCGCCACCGTATCGAGGTCTACAACGCCGAGACGCGTCCGCTGCTCGACTACTACGGCAAGCAGGGCAAGCTGGTGAAGGTCGAAGGCGTCGGCGGTCTCGAAGAGATCTATCAGCGCATCCTCGGCGTTCTGAAATAGATACCGTTCGATGCAAGCGTCTCGCGGGCTTGGCTCGCAAGACGCTCCGCGTGACGCCTCGGCCAAGGTTCGCGCATCCACGCGCTGCCACTCTCCCCGGACGAATCGAGGAGAGCATCCGTCGTGAACATCAAGATCGACATCGAGCGGCACAAGACCGTGCCGGTGACGCAGGCGCAGCTCGCCAACCTGCTCACCGACATCGAAGGCACGCTCAAGAAATTTCCCAAGCTGCGCAAACTGCACGCCCTGGGCGAGCAGGACTACCGATTGGACATGCAGACCATCGGATCGTCGGTGGCCAAGATCGCGCATGACGTCAGCTTCGGCGCACGTTGCAGCGCCGATCGCGCCAAGTCGGCGTTGAGCTGGAAGCCGCTGCCCAAGATCGGCAATGCGCAGATCGAAGGACACCTGCAGCTGGCCGGTGAGGGCAAGTCCACTCGCCTGACGCTGCGAGTCAAAGGCGAACTGCACGACGTGCCGGTGCCGCTGATGTATCGGCTGGTCGCGCCCGCATTCATCCAGGGCAAGTTCTCGGCATTGATCGACGCGTTCCTCGACAAGCTCGCCGCGACCGCGGGCAGCAGCAAGGCCAGCCAGGCTTCGGCCTGAGCATCCCGATCACGCAGCGCCGCAGGGGAACGACGCGATGAACATGGCGCGTGATGCGATGGGCCTGGGCCTGCGGGTCCTGAACCGTTTTGCGGGACTCAAGGCCGTCGACAAGCTTGGGCTGCGCAAGCCGGCCGAGAAGGCGATCTACGGCGCGTCGCGCGCCGGATTCGCGACCGTCGGTGCGGCGAGCCGCGTGTTCAAGTCGACGCAGCGTCTCGTGCAGCCGGCACGACTGGCGCAGCGCTCTGGCGACGGTCTGTTCGACCTCACGCCGAGCCCGGAGCAGGAGATGCTGCGCGATTCGTGCCGCAGCTTCGCCGACGAGCAGCTGCGTCCGGCGGCCTTGGCGGCCGACACCGCCTGCGCCGCGACGCCGGAACTGTTGTCGGCGGCGCGCGATCTGGGCATCCAGCTGCTCGGTGTTCCCGAATCCCTCGGCGGTGCCGGGCAGGAACGCTCCGCCGTCACCAACGTGCTGGTGGCCGAGTCGCTCGCGCACGGCGACCTGTCGCTCGCGGTGGCGTGCCTGGCGCCCGCCGCGGTGAGCAACGCGCTGGTGCTGTGGGGCGACGCGGGCCAGCAATCCCGGTATCTGCCGGCGTTCGTCGGCGAGCAGTCACCGGCCGCGGCGCTCGCGATCCAGGAACCGAGCGCGCTGTTCGATCCGTTGCGACTGGCGACGCAGGCGCGGCGCACGCCCGACGGTTACGTGCTCGAAGGCATCAAGTCGCTGGTGCCGCGTGCCGCCGCATGCGAGCTGTTCATCGTGGCCGCGCATCTCGAAGGCCGAGGTCCCGCATTGTTCCTGGTCGAGTCGTCGACGCAGGGACTGGGCGTGGAGGCCGAGCCCGCGATGGGTCTTCGTGCGGCCTCGACCGGGCGCCTGCGATTGAACGAAGTGAAGCTGCCGCACGAGGCCCTGCTCGGCGGCGGTTCGGGCGAGACGTACGCGACCTGCATCGGCCTGGCGCGACTGGGCTGGTGCGCGCTGGCTGTCGGCACCGCGCAGGCGGCGCTCGATTACCTGGTTCCTTACGTCAACGAGCGCACCGCGTTCGGCGAACCGATCAGCCATCGCCAGGCGGTGGCGTTCGCCGTCGCCAACGCGGCGATCGAGCTCGAAGGCATGCGCCTGCTGACCTGGCGCGCGGCGAGCCGCGCCGAGCAGCACAAGACGTTCCTCGAGGAGTCCGCGCTCGCACGACGGCTGTGCGCGGACAAGGGCATGCAGATCGGATCGGACGCCGTGCAGCTGCTCGGCGGACACGGCTTCGTAAAGGAGCATCCGGCCGAGCGCTGGTATCGCGATCTGCGATCGGTCGGATTCATGGAAGGCGTGCTGCTGGTCTGAGGAATCCGGGAATCCCGACATGATGAATCTCGAATCGCCGCGCAAGTTCGCCGGACTGGTGCAGCAGGCGCACCAGGTTGCAACGGAGATCTTCCGGCCCAACTCGCGCAAGTACGACCGCGCCGAGCACGGCTATCCCAAGGAACTGGACGTGCTCGCCGCGCTGCTCGACGGCATGACCGCCGCCGGCGGCAATTCCGGCGCGGGCGCTGCCGGCGTGCGTCGCGACGCGCTGCAGGACCAGGGCAATCGCAACGGCTCGAACCTGTCCACCGTGCTCGGCGCGATGGAGCTGTGCTGGGGCGACGTCGGCTTGCTGCTGTCGATGCCGCGACAGGGTCTGGGCAACTCGGCCATCGCCAGCGTCGCCAACGAAGAGCAGCTCGCGCGCTTCAGGAACCGCTGGGCCGCGATGGCGATCACCGAGCCGTCGTGCGGGTCGGACTCCGCCGCGATCCGCACCACCGCGGTGCTCGACGGCGATCACTATGTGCTCAACGGCGAGAAGATCTATGTCACGGCAGGCGAGCGCGCCGAACTCGTCGTGGTGTGGGCCACGCTCGACAAGAAAAAAGGCCGCGCCGCGATCAAGAGCTTCGTCGTGGAGAAGGGCACGCCCGGCTTCGAGCTGGTGCGTCTCGAGCACAAGCTCGGCATCCGTGCCTCCGACACCGCGGCCTTCGTGCTGAAGGATTGTCGCGTGCCCAAGCACAACCTGCTCGGTGACCCGGAGATCAATGTCGAGAAGGGCTTCGCCGGCGTGATGCAGACCTTCGACAACACGCGACCGCTGGTGGCCGCGATGGCCGTGGGCCTGACGCGTGCCTGTCTCGAGGAGACGCGCACGCTGCTGACCAAGGCCGGCGTGGTCGTCGACTACCTGAAGCCCGCCGCGATGCAGAGCACGGCGGCATCCGAGTTCGTCCGCATGCAGGCGGACTACGAGGCCGCGCGACTGCTCACGCTGCAGGCGGCGTGGATGGCGGACAACCGCAAGCCCAATTCGCTGCAGGCCAGCATGGCCAAGGCCAAGGCCGGAAGAGTCGCCACCGAGGTCTCGCTCAAGTGCGTGGAGCTCGCCGGCAGCCTCGGCTACGTCGAGGGGACATCCGGTCACGGCCTGCTCGAGAAGTGGGCGCGTGACGCCAAGATCCTCGACATCTTCGAAGGCACGCAGCAGATCCAGCTGCTGATCGTCGCGCGGCGACTGCTGGGCAAGACTTCGGCGGAGTTGAAATAGGGATGCTCGCGGGTGATCCGGCGACGGTGGGTGACGGCTTTGGTCGTTGGAGTCGACATCCGGCGCAGTGACGTCACGGCGAGCGCGCCAGCGCCCAGGCCTCGATCCGGGTCGCGCCTGCGGCACGTGCGGCACGCGCCAGGGCATCGAGCGTCGCGCCGGTGGTCATCACATCGTCGATCAGCGCGACGTGGCGTCCTCGCAGATCGCGATCGACGGCGAACGCACCGCGCAGGTTCCGCCGTCGCTGCTCCGCGCTCTGTCCGATCTGATCGACCGGCACGCGCACCATCCGCGCCGCGTGCGCGTCGATCGCCACGCCGGTCTCGCGCGACACCGCCCTGGCCAGTTCCTGGGCCTGGTTGAAGCCGCGCCGCAGCAGCCGGCGGCGCGACAGCGGCACCGGCAGCAGCAGTTCGGGCAGCGGCGCGGCTCTCGATCGAAGCTGCTGGCCCATCAGGTGGCCGAGCGTGCGCACTTGGCGGAACTGCGCGCGGTATTTGAGCGCCGCGATGCCCGAGCGGACCGGCTCCTCGCGCCGGAACGGACACCACGCCACGTCGAAGGCCGGCGGCCGGATCAGGCAGCGAGGGCAGGTCGCCGCCGCGGGCAAGGGCTGGGCGCATGAACGGCAGGCCGTTTCATTCCAAGGCAGCTCGGCGCGACAGCCGGCGCAGCTGCCGACATCGGCCTCGAACGTCCCGCACCACAGGCAGCGTTCCGGCGCGACCAGGGACAGGGCTTCGTCAACCCAAGGCCATCCATTCAAGTTGACAGTGCCTCCGTATGGACTTGAAACTGCGCGCCAGCCTGGGCCGTCATCCAGGTCACGACAAGCGCGTGAATGCGCATCGATTCAAGGCCTTCTGGAGGACATCGTTCGATGAATCAGCACATCGGGGGACTCGACAACCCGATCCGCCACGACTGGACGCGCGCGGAGGTCCAGGCGCTGTTCGCGCTGCCGTTCGCCGACCTGATGTTCCAGGCGCAGACGGCGCATCGCCGTTTCCACGAGCCCAATACGGTCCAGCTGTCGACGCTGTTGTCGATCAAGACCGGCGCCTGTCCCGAGGACTGCGGCTACTGCCCGCAGTCGGTACGTTTCGAGACCGGCCTGAAAAAGGAACCGCTGATGGAAGTGCAGGCGGTCGTCGAGGCCGCGCGCGAAGCCAAGGCCGGGGGCGCGACGCGCTTCTGCATGGGCGCGGCGTGGCGTTCGCCGAAGGACCGGGACATCCCGAAGGTCGAGGCGATGGTGCGCGAGGTCAAGGCACTGGGCCTGGAGACCTGCATGACGCTGGGCATGCTCGAGCAGCACCAGGCGCAGCGCCTGGCCGACGCGGGCCTGGACTACTACAACCACAACCTCGACACCTCGCCCGAGTTCTACGGCAAGGTCATCAGCACGCGCACGTACCAGGATCGCCTCGACACGCTCGAGCACGTGCGCAACGCCGGCATGAAGACCTGCTGCGGCGGCATCGTCGGCATGGGCGAGCGGCCCGAGGATCGCGCCGAACTGCTGCGCCAGCTCGCCAATCTGCCGGCGCACCCGGACAGCGTGCCGATCAACAACCTCGTGCAGGTCGAAGGCACGCCGCTCAAGGGCACGACGCCGATCGATCCGCTCGACTTCGTGCGCCAGATCGCCGTCGCGCGGATCATGATGCCGCGCTCGTTCGTGCGCCTATCCGCAGGCCGCACCAGCATGTCCGATGAGCTGCAGGCGCTGTGCTTCATGGCCGGCGCCAACTCGATCTTCTACGGCGACAAGCTGCTCACCACACAGAACCCGCAGAACGCCAAGGACCGCGCGCTGCTGCGTCGGCTGGGCATGCAGGTGCAGGGCGAGGGCGACGGTGCGGTGTCCGGCGGTCTGGTCGTCGACGAATCGGTGCTGGTGCCGGCCGGTCCGACCTGCAGCGGTGGCGGTTGCTGCTGAAGCCGATCGCGATCGATTCGATGCAGGCTTCCGCTCTCGATCGCCGGCTCGACACGGAACTCGCGCGCCTGCGCGCCGCGGATCTGTATCGCGTGCGGCGCGTGGTCGAAGGTGCACACGGCGTGCGCATGCGCGTCGATGGACGCGACTGCCTGAACTTCTGCAGCAACGACTACCTGGGCCTGGCCAGTGATCCGCGCGTGGCGCAGGCCGCGCGGCGCGCGCTGTCCGACAACGGCACCGGCAGCGGCGCCTCGGCGCTGATCAGCGGCTACAACCGCGAACACCGCCAGCTCGAAGAAGCGCTGGCCGAGTTCACCGGCTATCCGCGCGTGCTGCTGTTCACGTCGGGTTGGGCCGCGAACTGCGGCGTGCTGCGCGGGCTGCTGGGCCGCGAGGACACGCTGATCGCCGACGAACTAAATCACGCCTCGTTGATCGACGGCGGACGCCTGAGCGGGGCGCGCTATCTACGGGTGAGGCATCGGGATGTGGCCGGGTTTCGGGATGCGCTTTCGGGAAGCCGGGACTCGGGACTCGGGACTCGGGACTCGGGAGGCCGGGACCCGGGAACGGCGGGGTCGATGCGTCTGGTCGTGACCGATGGTGTGTTCAGCATGGACGGCGATCTGGCGCCGTTGACCGAGCTTTCGGAGCTGTCGCGCGAACACGGCGCCGCGTTGATGGTCGACGACGCACATGGCTTCGGCGTGCTGGGCCCTTCGGGCCGCGGCAGTGTCGAGCTTTTCCCGAGTCCGGAGTCCCGAGTCCCGAGTCCCGGCCGTCCCGACATCTACGTGGCCACGATGGGCAAGTCCCTCGGCGCGTCGGGCGCGTTCGTGGCCGGCAGCGAATCGCTGATCGAATACCTGATCCAGCGCGCGCGCAGTTTCGTGTTCTCCACCGCACCGCCGCCGGCGATCGCGGCCGCCGCGCTCGAAGCGCTGCGCATCGTGCGCGCCGAGCCGGAACGGCGTGCGCGGCTGCGCGCCAACATCGCGCGCTTCGTGCGCGGAGCGGCGCAGCTGGGCATTCGCGTCGGCCCGCCGGATGCGGCGGACGTCAGCGCGGACGTCGCGATCCACCCGATCGTGATCGGCGATGCCGCACGCACGATGGCGGTATCGCGCGCGCTGCTCGAACGCGGCCTGTGGGTCGCCGGCATCCGCCCGCCGACGGTGCCGGTCGGGACCTCGCGCCTGCGCATCACGCTGTGCGCCACGCACGAGGCCTCGCACATCGATGCGCTGCTGGACGCGCTGCAAGCCTGCGGATTGGCGGGCGCGAGCCTGGCCGCCTGACCCGGCGCATCGCGTGCGTCGAGCCGAGCCGGCCACGACCGTCTTTCTGACCGGCACCGACACTGGTGTCGGCAAGACCCACGTCGCCGTCGGGCTGGTGCGCGCGGCGCGCGAACTCGGCATCGCGGCTTGCGGGTACAAGCCGGTGGCGTCGGGTTGTCGCAAGTTCGCCGGCGGACTGCGCAACGCCGACGCGCGCGCGCTGCTGAATGCATCGGGTCTGCCGGCTGCGGACTACGGACGGGTCAACCCCTACGCGTTCGCCCCTGCGATCGCCCCGCACCTGGCCGCGCGCGAGGCCGGGCTCCGCATCGACCGTCGTGTGCTCGATCGGGCGCACCGGTCGCTCGCTCGCGACCACGATCTGGTCATCGTCGAAGGCGCGGGCGGCTGGCAGGTGCCGCTCGGTGCCGACTGGACGCTGGCCGACTGGGTCGCCGATCACGCGTGGCCGGTCGTGCTGGTCGTCGGCATGCGCCTGGGCTGCCTGAATCACGCGCTGCTGTCGGCCGAATCGATCTCGCGCCGGACGCGCCTGCTCGGATGGGTGGCCAACGCGTGCCCGCCACGCCAGCAGCGGATCGAGCAGAACATCGTCGAACTCGAGCAGCGCATGCCGGCGCCGCTGCTCGCGCGGATCGGCCCCGGCGGACACGTCGGTCACGTCGCGCTCTGTGCAGTTCTTGCCCACGGCCAGGCGCGCGAAGGTGGCTGATTTCTTTGCGCCGACTTCCCCCCTCCACTACAATCCGCGGCCGCCAGCAACGCATTCGCGCAGCCCGGAGCCAATGTGAGCGATCCTCTCGATTCGGTACTCGAGACCCGCTTCGTCCTGGGACCGAACGCGTCGCTGAGCGTCCGCGGGGCATGGACTTTCATGATCTGGGTCAGCCTCGCGACGCTGGGTTCCGCGACGTGGTGCGCTGTCCACGGTTTCTGGCCCGTCCTGCCGTTCGCCGGCCTGGAACTGGCCGCCGTGGGATGGGCTCTGGTGGTGTCGATGCGGCGCAATCGTTATCGCGAGGTGGTGAGCTTCGAACGCGAGCGGGTCCGGATCGAGTTCGGCGTGGCGGGTCAGGGCGTCGCGGCCCACGTCGAGTTGCCGCGGGCCTGGACGCGAGCCTGGATCGAGCGCGATGCCGAACGCCGGCACGCGCCGACGCGGTTGGTGTTGGGCTGTTCGGGTCAACGCGTCATCGTGGGTTGCTGCCTGACCGACGAGGAGCGCGAGGCACTGGCGGTCCGGTTCGGAACATTGTTGAAGGTGCGGCGCGGTCGTCTGGATGACCGCACGTCGCACTCGGGAATGACTCTGGGAGAAGGATAGATGGCGATGAACAGGCTCGGCGCGCGCATGGCGATGCTGGTCGCAACCTGGCTGGCGACGGCTGGCGTGGCGATGGCGTACACCGGCGAGCGCTACAACATCCCGATGGGCGTCACCGAGATCTCGCGGGAGGTGCACGGGCTGCACATGCTGATCTTCTGGGTCTGCGTGGCCATCGCGGTGGTGGTGTTCGGCGCGATGTTCTACTCGGTCTTCGCGCATCGCCGTTCGGTGCATCCCAAGCCGGCCGACTTCCACGAGTCGACCACGGTCGAGATCATCTGGACCGCCATTCCGTTCGTGATCCTGATCAGCATGGCCATTCCCGCGGCCGGCACGCTGATCAAGATGGAAGACACGCGCAATGCCGAACTGACCGTCAAGGTCACCGGCTACCAGTGGAAGTGGCAGTACGAATACGTCGGCCACGACGTGAAGTTCTTCTCCACGCTTGCTGAAGCCTCCAACCGTGCGCGCCAGCTCGGCTCGGGTGTCGACCCGGACACCGTCGACAACTACCTGGTCGACGTGGACAAGCCGCTGGTGCTGCCCGAGGACACCAAGATCCGCTTCCTGATCACCGCCAATGACGTGATCCACGCGTGGTGGGTGCCGGCCTTCGCGGTGAAGAAGGACGCCATCCCCGGATACGTGAACGAGATCTGGACCAAGGTCGACGAGCCCGGAACCTACCGCGGCGTCTGCGCCGAGCTGTGCGGTCGTGACCACGGGTTCATGCCGATCGTGGTGAAGGTCGTCACCAAGGACGAGTACGCCAAGTGGCTCGCGGACGCCAAGGCGGGCAACACGGAGGTCGCGGCCGCCGCGCCCGTCACGGCCACCGACGCCGCACCGGCCATGGCTGCACCGGCCGCGGAAGCCGCGCCGGCGCCCGAAGCCGCGCCCGCCGCGACGACGGAAGTCGCCGCCGCTCCGGCCGCGCCCGCCGCCGCCGGTGGTGGCCCGTCGAAGGATGAACTCGTGAAGACCGGCGAGAAGGTCTACAACGCCAACTGCGCCGCCTGCCATCAGCCCACGGGCAAGGGCATTCCGCCCAACTTCCCGTCGCTGGTCGACAGCGCCGTGGTCAAGGGCCCGGTCGATGCCCAGGTCACGCAGGTGCTCAAGGGCAAGAACATGATGCCGCCGTTTGCACAGCTGTCGGACGCGGACATCGCGGCGGTCGTGACCTACACGCGCAATTCCTGGGGCAACTCCAGCGGCGTGGTGCAGGCCGACGAGGTCAAGGCCCTCCGCGGCAAATAGACAGCGACGCGCTCGCTACGTAGACGAACAGCAGCACTACGACGGATTCGAGGAAGAACATGGCCAGTCACGACCACGCTCACGACCACGCACACGGTCACGACGATCACCATCACGGTCCCGCCAAGGGCCTGATGCGCTGGATCAAGACGACGAACCACAAGGACCTGGGCACGCTGTACCTGTGCTTCTCGTTCACGATGTTCTTCATCGGCGGCCTGATGTCGCTGGTGATCCGCGCCGAGCTCTGGCATCCGGGTCTGCAGTTCGTCGATCCCGAGTTCTTCAACCAGATGACCACGCTGCACGCGCTGGTCATGATCTTCGGCGGCGTCATGCCCGGCTTCACCGGCCTGGCCAACTGGATGGTCCCGATGCAGGTGGGCGCCTCCGACATGGCGCTGCCGCGCGTGAACAACTGGGGCTTCTGGATCCTGCCCTTCGCCTTCACGCTGCTGCTCTCGACGCTGTTCATGCCCGGCGGCGGTCCTGCCGGCGGCTGGACGATGTATCCGCCGCTGGTCCTCCAGACCGGCGAAGGCTTCCCGTTCCTGATCTTCGCCATCCACTTGATGGGTATCTCGTCGATCACCGGCGCCATCAACGTCGTCGTGACGATCCTGAACCTGCGTGCCCCCGGCATGTCGCTGCTCAAGATGCCGCTGTTCTGCTGGACCTGGCTGATCACCGCCTACCTGCTGATCGCGACGATGCCGGTGCTCGCGGGCGCCGTCACGATGCTGCTGACCGACAAGTACTTCGGCACCACCTTCTTCTCGGCCGGTGGCGGTGGCGACCCGGTGCTGTTCCAGCACGTGTTCTGGTTCTTCGGTCACCCCGAGGTGTACATCCTGATCCTGCCGGCCTTCGGCGTGGTCTCGACGATCATCCCGACCTTTGCCCGCAAGAGCCTGTTCGGCTACGACTCGATGGTCTACGCGACCGCCTCGATCGCGTTCCTGTCGTTCATCGTGTGGGCGCACCACATGTTCACGGTCGGCATGCCGCTGGCGGGTGAGCTGTTCTTCATGTTCAGCACGATGCTGATCGCCGTGCCCACGGGCGTGAAGGTGTTCAACTGGATCGCCACGATGTGGAGGGGCTCGATGACCTTCGAGACCCCGATGCTGTTCGCGATCGCCTTCGTGTTCCTGTTTTCGATCGGCGGTTTCTCGGGCCTGATGCTCGCCATCGCGCCGGTGGACTTCCAGTACCACGACACCTACTTCGTGGTCGCGCACTTCCACTACGTGCTGGTGCCGGGCGCGGTGTTCTCGATCATCGCCGCCGTGTACTACTGGATCCCGAAGTGGACCGGCGTGATGTACAACGAGACCTGGGGCAAGATCCATTTCTGGCTCTCGGCCATCTTCATCAACGTCACGTTCTTCCCGCAGCACTTCTCGGGTCTGGCCGGCATGCAGCGCCGCGTGCCCGACTACGCGGTGCAGTTCGTGGACTTCAACATGATCTCCACGATCGGCGCGTTCGTGTTCTTCATCGCGCAGTTCATCTTCATCTTCAACATGATCGGCTGCATGGCGCGCAAGGGTCAGAAGGCCACCGATCGCGTCTGGGAAGGCGCGCACGGCCTCGAATGGACGGTGCCGTCGCCGGCCCCGTACCACACCTTCGAGGATCCGCCGCTCATGACGGACACCGAGCTGACCGCCGTGCACGATTCGGGCGCCGGCTACAGCGACCATCAGCCGCCGAAGCACGCCTGATATCCACGCTCGGCCGCAGGCATCTCCTGATCTCATGACGACGGCGGTGGAACCGACTCCCGATCAGCGCAAGCGGCGTAGCGTCGTGCTGGCGCTGATCCATGTGGCGCTGGCGGTCGGCATCCTCGCGCTGTTCGTCTATCTGCAGGCCAAGGGATGAGCGAAGAAGCGCAGGACGGCGGTCGCAAGCGCAGCAGCCGGCAGCACGGCCTGCGTCTGGTCGTGGTCGTGGTCGCAATGTTCGGGTTCGGCTTCGCGCTCGGCCCGATCTACGACGCGCTGTGCAAGGTCACCGGCATCAACGGCAAGACGTCGGGCATGCAGGCCAACGCCGAGGCGTTGCCGGCGATCGACACGTCGCGCTGGGTCACGGTGCAGTTCATCACCACCGTGAACGGCGGCCGGCCCTGGGAATTCCGCCCGGAGGTTTCCGAGGTGCGCGTGCATCCGGGCCAGCTGTCGACGGTGAGCTTCCACGCGAAGAACACCGAAGGCCGCGACCTGGTCGCGCAGGCCGTGCCGAACGTTGCGCCCTGGAACGCGGCCAAGCACCTGCGCAAGACCGAGTGCTTCTGCTTCAACAACCAGATGTTCAAGGCCGGCGAATCCAAGGAGATGCCGGTGCGTTTCATGATCGACCCCGCCCTGCCGGCGGACGTCGACGTGGTGACGCTGTCGTACACCTTCTTCGATGTCACCGAGTCGGCCGCCCATAAAACGGCGCCGGCAAAAGATCCGCAGCAGAGCTAGTTCGTAGAGAGACTGGGAGAACACCTGATGGCAAGCAGCCACGCCGCCCCCGCCCACGCCACCGGCAGTCCGCCGAGCCGGTATTTCGTTCCCGATCCGAGCGCCTGGCCGTTCATCCTCACCGCCGGCCTGTTCATGGTGATCGTCGGCGTCTGGGGCTTCCTCGAGCACAAGACCTTCCCGGTCTCGATCCCGATCTACATCGGTTCGGCGATCGCGATCTTCATCATCTTCCGCTGGCTGCGCGGCGTGTCGCTGGAATCCGAGCACGGCAGGTACAACCTGCAGGTGGACGGCACCTATCGGATGGCGATGGCGTGGTTCATCTTTTCAGAGGTGATGTTCTTCGGCGCGTTCTTCGGCGCCCTGTGGTACGCCCGTGAGCTGTCGATCCCCTGGCTGTCGGGCGAGGGCACCAAGATGGCCACGCACCTGGTGCACTGGCCGATGTTCGAGAACGTCTGGCCGAACAACGGCCCGATGGAGCTCAACGGCAAGTTCGAAACCATCGGCGCCTGGGGCCTGCCGTTCGTCAACACGGTGCTGCTGCTCTCTTCGGGCGTGACGATCACGCTGGCGCACCACGCGCTGAAGGAAAACCACCGCAAGGCGTGCATCGGCTGGATGTGGGCGACCGTCGCGTTCGGCGTGGCGTTCCTCTACTGCCAGGCCACCGAGTACCACCACGCCTACACCGAGCTGAATCTCAAACTGTCGTCCGGTGTGTATGGCTCGACGTTCTTCATGCTCACCGGCTTCCACGGCATGCACGTGACACTCGGCACCATCATGCTGATCGTGATCACGCTGCGCCTGATGTTTGGCCACTTCAAACCCGACAGCCACTTCGGCTTCGAAGGCGTGGCCTGGTACTGGCACTTCGTCGACGTGGTCTGGATCGGCCTGTTCGTCTTCGTCTACGTGCTGTAGACGACGAGGACCCGGCTAGCGGGAAGGAGGCCCGGCAACGGGCCTTCTTCTTTTCTGCAGGTCCTTCAGCCTCCGACGCCATGTGGTTTGAGCCAGCCCATGAAGAACGCCAGGACCAGCAGCAGGATCAGCGCGACCTGCAGCCCCACGCGCCACGACAGGGCTTTGACCGTGCGGCGGCTGGTGCTCGGATCCTTGACCAGAAACACGCCGCCGAACACCAGCGCACCGACGATGGCGACCAGCAGGGCGACGATCAGCAACTTGACGAGCATGGGTGCCGTCGAACGAGGAAGGACAGGACGTGCATGGTAACGCTGACCTCGCGCCCTGGCGGTTGCCGCGATCGGTTCGCGCCGCCGTGACGCGTCGCGCCCGTCCGCCGTTGTGGGCGATCGGAACGACCGTGGCGTTGACCGCGCTGTTCGTCTCGCTCGGTTCCTGGCAGCTGCGTCGCGCGCAGGAAAAGGAGGCGCTGCAGGCCGCGTTCGACGGTGCGGCCGATCTGCCGGCGCTGGGCATTGGCGTCGACACGCCGCCGCCCCCGGACGAGCGCTCGACGCGGCGCGGCGCGGCGCGCGGCGCGTTCGATCCGGAGCACCAGATCCTGCTCGACAACCAGCCCCGCGAGCACGTGCCCGGCTACCACGTCTGGACGCCGCTGCGACTGGCGGACGGCGCCTGGCTCATCGTCGATCGCGGCTGGGTCGCGGCGGATCCGGATCGACGGCGGCTGCCCGGGATCGCCGTGGGCGCCGAGCCGCGCGAGGTCTCCGGTTTCTGGCGCCCGTTGCCGCGCCCGGGCCTGCGCCTGGCCACCGATCCCTGCGCCGTCTCCGGCTTTCCGCGCGTGGCGAGCTATCCGACCCGCGAGCAGCTCGCCTGCATATTGAACGGACCGGTCGCCGACGGGGTCCTGCTGCTCGACGCGCGTGCGTCGGACGGCTACGTTCGCGAGTGGACGCTGCCCAACCCGGTTCCGCCGGCGCGTCACTACGCGTACGCCGCGCAGTGGTTCGCCTTCGCGGCGACGCTGCTGTTCCTGTTCTTCAAATTCGGTTTCAGGCGACTGTCGTGAACTCCCCAGCTGCGTCCTCGTCTTCATCTCCCACCGCGCCGCGCGGCCGTCTGCAGTTCCTGCTGCTCGCGACGCTGTTCTTCTTCCCGCTGCTGGCGTCGTACGTCCTCTACTTCTGGTTCCCGGACCTGCGGCCGAGCGGCACCACCAATTACGGCCAGCTGATCAATCCGGCGCGGCCGGCTCCGGACCTGACGCTGGTCGACGCCAAGGGTGCGGCGCTCGACGAGCAGACGTTCGGCGTGCGCTGGAGCTACGTGGTGCTCGCCGGGACCGATTGCGACGAGCTCTGCCGCCGCAACCTGGTGATGACGCGCCAGGTGCGTGTTGCGATGAACGAGAAGCGCAGCCGCATCCAGCGCGTGCTCGTGCTCTCGGATCCCGCCGCGGTGCCGCGCGTGGCCGCGGCGCTGGCGCCGGAGCATCCCGATCTGCGCGTGCTGGGCGACACCGGCGCGCCCGGCGCGCGCTTGTCCGATTTCCTGCAGCCCGCGGGCGCGGCGTCCTACCTGCTGGATCCGCACGCGAACTGGTTGCTGTTCTATCCGGCCGGCGGTGAAACGCAGGCCGACTTCAAGGGCATGCAGAAAGACATCAAGAAGCTGCTGCGTCTGTCGCAGATCGGCTGATTCACCATTTTCACGACCCACCGCCCGTGACCGCGTTCCGTTCCCTGAACCTGCTGTCCCTGCTGCTCTGCTTCGGCGTCGTCGTGTTCGGCGCCTACGTGCGACTGGCCGACGCCGGCCTCGGCTGTCCCGACTGGCCGGGCTGCTACGGACACGTCGGTGTGCCCGACGCCGATCACGAAGTCGCGGTCGCGCAGCAGAAATTTCCGCAGCGCCCGGTCGAGGCGCACAAGGCGTGGAAGGAGATGATCCACCGCTACCTCGCCTCTACGCTGGGGTTGCTGATCGTCGCGATGGCCTTCCTGAGCCGCCGCGTGGCGCAGGCGCCGCGCCGGCTGCCGTGGTTCCTGGTGGGCCTCGTGATCTTCCAGGGCGTGCTGGGCATGTGGACGGTGACCTTGCAGCTCAAACCGCTCGTGGTGACCGCGCATCTGTTCGGAGGCCTGACCACGCTGTCGCTGCTGGCGTGGATGCTGCTGTCCACCATGTTCCGGTCGCGCTTCGCCGCACCGGAAGTGTCGGAGCGCGATCTGCTGGTGCGTCGGGTGGAGCCGCCCTTCACCTATGCCGGTGCCCACGAGCGCGATACGCGGCTGCCGTACCCGGCGATCCGCCTGCTCGCGACGGTGGGGTTGGTATTGCTGATCGGTCAGATCTTCCTCGGCGGATGGACGAGCACGAACTACGCGGCGCTCGCGTGTCCGGATCTTCCGACCTGTCACGGGCGATGGGTGCCGGAGACCGACGTGAAACAGGCCTTCACGCTGTGGCGCGGCCTGGGTATCAACTACGAATACGGGGTGCTCGACAGCCGCGCGCGTGTGACCATCCACTACTTCCATCGCATCGGTGCGATGGTGGTCACCGTCGTGTTGCTATTGCTCGGCATGCGCCTTCTGAACCAGGGCCCGAGTCCGTTCTGGAATCGCTACGGGATCGCGGTGATGGCGGCGCTGGGGCTGCAGGTTTCGCTCGGCGTGTTGACGGTGCATCTGCAGCTGCCACTGCTGTTGGCCGCCGCGCATAATGCCGGCGCCGCCCTGCTGTTGCTGACCCTGGTGAGCCTCAACTACTTCGCCTGGAACGAGGGCCGATCGTCGTGAACAGCACGCCGTCCGCCATCGCCGCCGGATCCCTGCGTGGCCGCACGCACGAGTACTACGAGCTGTGCAAACCGCGCGTGGTGATGCTGATCGTGTTCACCGCGATCGTCGGCATGTTCCTCGCGGTCCCGGGCCTGCCGCCGTGGTCGGCGCTGCTCTGGGGCACGATCGGCATCGCGCTGCAGGCCGCGAGCGCCGCGGCGGTCAACCAGATCATCGATCGCAACATCGACCGGCGCATGGCGCGCACCTGCGGGCGGCCGCTGGTGACCGGCGCACTGGGCATGACCGAGTCGATCGCGTTCGCCACGGTGCTGGGCGTTGCCGGGTTCGTGGTGCTGTGGTTCTGGGTCAATCCGCTCACCGCCTGGCTCACGCAGTTCACGCTGATCGGCTACGCCGGCATCTACACGCTGTACCTGAAGCGCGCGACGCCGCAGAACATCGTCATCGGTGGCGCCGCGGGCGCCGCTCCGCCGGTGCTGGGCTGGACCGCCGTCACCGGTGAGATCCACGGCCACGCGCTGATCCTGTTCCTGATCATCTTCATCTGGACGCCGCCGCACTTCTGGGCGCTGGCGATCGAGCGTCGCGACGAATACGCCAAGGCCGACATCCCGATGCTGCCGGTGACGCACGGCATCGAGTTCACCAAGACCCAGGTCGTGCTCTACACGGTGCTGCTGCTCGTGGTCACCGTGCTGCCTTACGCCACCGGCATGAGCGGCATCGTGTACCTGGTCGGCGCGCTGCTGCTCGGCGGCCAGTTCCTGAACTACGCGGTTCGGCTCAAGTACAGGCCGGTGGCCGGATTGCCGATGAAGACGTTCGGCTATTCGATCGTGTACCTGATGGGCATCTTCACGCTGCTGCTGGTCGACCACTACATGGGCGCGATCGTCGGGGTGTTCGGATCGTGACGCACGCGGCGGCGCCGGCGAGACGGCTGCTGCTCGTTCTGACCGCGCTGGTGCTCGGCGCGTGTGCCGGCACCGCGCCGCGCGAACCCGAGGGACTGGGTCCGACCGCGGCACGCGCGCTGATCGCGCGCGCACTGCCCTCCCACGTCCAGCGCGACCGCGACGGCTGGACCGCCGACATCTACGCCGCGTTCGGCTCGATCGGCCTGCCGGTGACCGCCGAGAGCGCTTGCGCGGTGATCGCGGTGATCGACCAGGAATCGACGTTCCAGGTCGACCCGCAGGTGCCGGGACTGTCGACCATCGCGTGGCGCGAGATCGAGGCCCGCGCCGCGCGCCTGGGCCTTCCGCGTGCCGTCGTGCGGACCCTGCTGAAGGCGCCTTCGCGCGACGGCCGCAGCTATGCCCAGCGGATCGATACGGCCAAGACCGAGCGCGAGCTCAGCGAGATCTTCGAGGACCTGATCGGCGTGCTGCCGGGCGGCGAGACGCTGTTCGCCGATCGCAATCCGGTACGAACCGGCGGGCCGATGCAGGTGAGCATCGCGTACGCGGAGTCCTACGCCGATGACCGCTCCTATCCCTATCCGCGCGAGAAAGGGCAGAGCCTGCGGCGCGAGGTCTTCACGCGGCGCGGCGGGCTGTATTTCGGTATCGCGCATCTGCTGGACTACCCCACCGCAGCGTACGACCGCCCCTTGTTCCGCTTCGCCGATTTCAACGCCGGCCATTACGCCAGTCGCAACGCGGCGTTCCAGGCCGCGGTGAGCCTGCTGACCGGCATTCCGCTGGCTTTCGACGGCGACCTGCTGCGCGAGGGCGCGCCCGCCGATGCACCGGGACAGACCGAGCTCGCGACGCGGGCGTTGTCCAAGCGCCTGGGCCTGGATCACGACGACATCCGCGACGACCTCGGCCAGGGACGCAGCGTGAAGTTCGAAAAGACGCGGCTCTACGAGCGGGTGTTCGAGCATGTCGACGCCGCCGAACGTCGTCCCGTACCGCGCGCGATCGTGCCGTCGATCCGTCTGGTCAGCCCCAAGATCACACGCAAGCTGACCACCGAATGGTTCGCCACCCGGGTGCAGGCGCGCCATGCCGGTTGCCTGCAGCGCCTGGGCACGCCGCCGCCGTCGACGGCCAAGGCCTGATCCGGCACCACGACGTTCCTGCACGAGCAGGGGTGGGTGCGCAATACGTCACATGGCCAGTTTTTTCGGGCCAAGAGCTGCGCTATAACGACCGACCTCGATTCGCGAGGGGGCTCCATGAGCACTCGATCCTGTGTTTCCACGGCGTTGCTGCTGCTGGCCGGCGCCCTTTCCTCAGGACCCGCGGCGGCCGTGATGTATCGCTGCGACGGCAATCTGGTCACCGATAGCCCGACCGGCGGCACCAACTGTGTCGCGACGGGGTCGCGCCCCAAGTCGCGGACGTTCTCGGCCGAACGGGTCGAGGCCACGATCGACGCCGAACCGACCAGCGCAGGGCCCGCGGCGGCTCATCGTGGGGCCACGACGTCTCCGTCCTCGGCATCGACCGGCAGCCGGGTCGTCGTTCCGGCTCCCGCCCGCTAATGTTCGGCGTGATGGCGGCTTGCGAAAGCGTCGGCCAGCCGTTCGTGATCCTCGGATCGAGCATCAGATTCGATGCGCAGCCCGGCATTCCCCCGCTCGGGTCGCGACTGTCGCCGGCGCGCAACGATCAGGAGCGTGCGATGCATGCCGAGATCGCCAAGGCCGGCCAGGGGATGTTCGATTCCGGCTTGCCGTCGTTCAACCAGACGCGCGCGACGCTGGGTCTGGCGCCGCTCGACGATCTTCTCGGGCAATACGACGCCGCAATGTACGAACTGCTCGCCACGAGCCAGGCGTACGACTTCCCCGCGACGGAGCCCTCGAGCCGGGTTCGTTATGTCGGTCCGCAGCTCGTGGCTCCGCAGCGGGCGCAGCAGTGGAGTTCGCCGTGGCCGGCTCCCGACACGCGTCCGCTCGTCGTGGTGGGCTTCTCCACCACGTTCCAGAACCACGCCGGGGTCCTGCAGCGAACGATCGACGCGCTGGCCACGCTGTCCGTGCGCGTGCGGGTCACGCTGGGCGATTCGATCGACCGCAGTGAGCGTCGGGCCGCCGACAACTGTGTGGTCGTCGACAGCGCACCGCATTCGGTCGTGATGCCCCAGGCCGCGTT
The DNA here is from genome assembly GCF_020697055.1 of Panacagrimonas sp. GTDB lineage: Bacteria > Pseudomonadota > Gammaproteobacteria > Nevskiales > Nevskiaceae > Panacagrimonas. The sequence goes on from NZ_JAJFBP010000012.1 coordinate 85,433, forward strand.
CGTCGTCACGCCCGGCGGGCGCGGAACGGTCATCCGCGCGCTGGTCAGCCGCGTGCCGATGCTGGTCGTGCCGCTGGGACGAGATCAGGCCGACCACGCGGTCCGCGTCACCGAACGCGGTGCCGGCCTGGCATTGCCGGCGGATGCATCGCTCCAGTCCTTCCGCGCGGCGTGCGAGCGCCTGCTGACGGAGCCCTCGTTTCGCGACGCGGCGCGGGAATTGGGCGATCGTGTCGCCGCGGACGCGGCGCGATCGACCGAGGTGCAGGAGCTGGAAGAGGCCGCGGCGCGGGCCGTCACCGCGTAGGCCGGACCGTATCGGGATATGAGCGCATCAGGAAAACGGAGGAGACACCCATGGGCATCACCAACACGCAGTCCGGAACCCGCATCGACGAAATCGCCGACAACACCTATCGCATCACCACCCCGGTGCAGCTTCCGGGCATGGGCGGGTTTTCGTTCAACCAGTTCCTGGTCGTCGACGATGAGCCGCTGCTGTTCCACACGGGTCCGCGCAAGATGTTCGGCCTGGTGCGCGAAGCGGTCGCCAGCGTCATGCCGGTGGCGCGGCTGCGCCACATCTCGTTCTCGCACATCGAGGCCGATGAGTGCGGATCACTGAACGAGTGGCTCGCGGCGGCGCCGAACTCCGCGCCGCTGTGCGGTGCATTCGCGGCGATGCTCTCGGTGAGCGACATGGCCGACCGCGAGCCGCGCGGGCTGCAGGACGGCGAGGGCATCGACATCGGCAGCGGGCGAACGGTGCGCTGGTTCGACACGCCGCACCTGCCGCACGGCTGGGAGTGCGGTTACCTGGTGGACGAGAAATCCAGGACGCTCTTCTGCGGCGACCTGTTCACGCAGCCCGGGGCGGACAACGTGCCGCTGACCCAGGGCGACGTGCTGGGTCCCAGCGAAGCGATGCGCAAGGCGATGGACTACTACGCGCACGCGCCCAACAGCCGGGCGCTGCTGGAGAAGCTTGCAGCGACGTCACCGACGACGATGGCGTGCATGCACGGCAGCGCGTGGCGCGGGGACGGCGCGGCATTGCTGCGCACGCTCGCCGACACGCTGTCGACGGGCTGACTCCGAGGCTGTGGATCGGCCCGCTCCGACGGACCGGAGCGGGCCTCAGGTGCTCCGCGTCACGGATTCGCCTCGATGGTGGTCTTCTTGCCGTCATCGGACTCATGCGACATCGACAGCCCCGGGTCGTCGTCTTTCTTGATGTTGACGTCCACATCGGGCGTCGCCTTCTCGACGGTGCGTTCGATCACGGTGTTGTTGCTCCCGCCTGATCCGGCGCCTTTGCCCGCGCCACCGAAGTAGAAGAAGGCCGCGCCGGCGACCAGCACGGCGATGACGATGAGCGCGACGATCGCGACGTTGTTGCCGCCTTGGGTCTCGGACATGGGGTGCTCCGTTGTTGTAACTGGGAAACCTGGGAGGAGCAGGCAGCGTGCCTACCGGCCGCCGTATGTCGGCTGCGGTTCAGTTTCCGGGCGGCGGCGCGTTCTTCGCAAACGGCGCGATCTGGTCGGCGAGCGCTTTCTTGAACGATGGACGCGCCTCGCAGCGCTGCTGGTACGCGTGCAGCGATGGCTGGCGCTGCACGAGGTCGGTATGCCGCAGGATGCGCAACACCGTCACCATCATCAGGTCGGCGGCGGTGAAGCGGTCCGCGACGAGGTAGGGGTGCCCGTCGAGTCGCGCCGACAGATCCCTGAGGCGCGTCTCGACCATCTGCACGACGCCGGGGCGGCGCAGCCGGGCCCATTCCTCCTTGGCGCAGAACAGGTCGATCAGCGCGAGATTCTGAATGTGCGGCTCGATGGTGTTGAGCGCAGCGAACAGCCAGGTCTGGGTCAGCGCGCGGCCTTCACGGTCGCGCGGCATCAGCGCCTCGCTGCGCTCGGCGATGTGCAGCACGATCGCGCCGGTCTCGAACATCGTCAGGCCGTCCTCCTCGTACACCGGCACCTGTCCGAACGGCTGCTCCTGCCGGTACTGCGGCTTGACCTTGTCGTCCTGGCTGATCAGGCGCTCCTCGTAGGCCAGGCCCGCTTCCTCCAGCGCCCAGCGCACGCGCAGGTCGCGAACCAGCCCCGCCGCGAACGGCGGAACCCAGTTGAAAGCGGTGACGCGGATGGCGCTCATCGATCGTTCTCCTCGTATCGGTCCGCGACGTCGGTGCGATCAGGCCGCGATGGCGGCGCGATCGACCAGCGCGCGCAGCGGCAGGTCCGCCGACAGCGTGCCGAAGGCGAGCCCGTGCTCGCCACCCAGGCGCGAGCGGCAGAAGCTGCGCGCCACGTCCTCGTTGCCGGCGCGCAGCAGCAGGGATGCCTGCAGTGCGAGCGCGGTGCGCTCCACCACCATGCGGCTGCGCACCTCGAGCGTGGTGCGCTCGTCGAACGCCTCGTTGAGCCAGTGCAGTTCCTGGTCGAGGCTGGAGTCGAGGCCGCGCGCGGCGAGCAGTTCGGCGAACAGCGCTTCGCGCGTCTCGGGTTCCTTGCCCAGCGCGCGCAGCACGTCCAGGCACTGGATGTTGCCGCTGCCTTCCCAGATCGAATTGAGCGGCGCCTGCCGATACAGGCGCGGCAGGTTGCTCTCCTCGACGTATCCCATGCCGCCGAGACACTCCTGCGCCTCGTTGACCAGCGCCGGCGTGCGCTTGCAGATCCAGTACTTGCCGATCGCGGTCGCGATGCGGGCGAACGCGGCCTCGTTGGGATCGCGTGAACCGGCGTCGACGGCGCGCGCCACGCGCATCGTCAGCGCGATGGCCGCTTCCGATTCGAGCGCAAGGTCCGCCAGCACGTTCTGCATCAGCACCTGGTCGACCAACGTCTTGCCGAACACCTTGCGGTGCTGCGCATGGTGCAGCGCCTGCACGCAGGCCTGCCGCATCAGCGCGCTGCTGCCGATCATGCAGTCCAGGCGCGTGAGCGCGACCATCTCCAGGATCGTGGCGACGCCGCGGCCTTCGTCGCCGACGCGCTGCGCCCATGCGCCGAGGAACTCCACTTCGGACGACGCGTTGCTGCGATCGCCGAGCTTGTCCTTCAGCCGCTGGATGCGGATCGCGTTGCGTGATCCGTCCGGCCGCAGCTTGGGCATCAGGAAGCAGGTGAGCCCGCTGTCCACGTACGCGAGCACGAGCCAGGCGTCGCACATCGGCGCCGAGAAGAACCACTTGTGGCCGACGATCTCGTAGCTGCCGTCGGGCTGGCGCGTCGCGCGAGAGGTGTTGGCACGCACGTCCGAACCGCCCTGCTTCTCGGTCATGCCCATGCCGATGGTGCAGCCGACCTTCTGCGACGCCGGCAGCACGCGCGGGTCGTAGTCGAGCGAGGTGATGCGCGGAATCCAGTCGCGCGCGATCTCGGGCGCGTGGCGCAAGGCGGGGATGGCCGAGTGCGTCATCGTCAGCGGGCAGCCGGTCCCGGCCTCCGCCTGGGAGTGCATGTAGCTGATGGCGGCGCGCGCCACGTGCGCGCCCGGCCGGTCGGCATGGCGCCAGGCGAAGGCATGCACGCCATGGCGCATGCCCAGCTCCATCACGCGGTGATACGCCGGGTGGAACTCGACCTCGTCGATCCGGTGACCGTAGCGATCGTAGCTGCGCAGCTTCGGCGGGTTCTCGTTGGCGACGTATCCCAGGTCCATCAGCTCGCCGCCGGCGATCGCACCGTACGCGGCGAGATCGCGCTCTGCCCAGCCGCCGCCTTCGCGCGCCACCGCGTCACGCAACGCGTGGTCGGTGCGCCAGGCGTTGTAGTGGCCGATGGGCGGCGCCTGGTTGGTGACTTCGTGGGTGAGGAAGTCGGCGGCGGTGGTCATGGCGGAGTCTCCCTGGTGGAGTACATCAGCTCTTGAATTTGGACAGGCCAAAGTCGCCGAAAGGTTCGTCGCGCTCTCGCACGGCCTGCATGAAGCCGACCTCGGCGGCCCGCTGCTGGAAAGCGTAGCCCTCCTTGGTGTGGCGCGTGATGCCGTCGAACACGGTGCCCAGGACCTGCGTCGTGTGCAGGCCCTGCTGCGTCACGCTCTGGTTGAGCAGCAGCTTCATCATCACCAGCTGGTTGATCGGCATGCGCGCGATGCGTGCGAGCAGCTCCTCGAACCGCGCGTCGAGCTGATCGGGTGGTGCGGAATCGATCGCCAGGCCCCATTCTCGGGCCTGCTTGCCGGTCAGGCAGTCGCCGGTGAACAACAGGCGCTTGGATTTCTCCAGGCCGATGCGGTGGAACCAGATCGACGTCGTTGGAGAGCCCCATACGCGGGCCGGCGGGTAGCCGATCTTGGCGTCGTCGGCGACCACCAGCAGGTCGGAACACAGCGCCATGTCGGTGCCGCCGGCGACGCAGAAGCCGTGGACCTTGCACACGACCGGCTTTTCGCTGTGGAACAGGCTCATGAAGCCGCGCACGTTGCGACTCATCATCGCGTAGTCGGTCACCGGGTCCCAGGTATTCGTCGGCAGGTGATTCTCGAACTGCACGCGCGGATCGAGCACCGATTCCGGGCCGTCTTTTCGATCCTCGCTGCCGAACGAGATGTCCTGCGCGGTTTCGACCAGGTCGTAGCCGCCGCAGAAACCGGTGCCATTGCCGGCGAGCGCGATCACGTGCACCGAGGTGTCGAGATTGGCGCGCTCCACGCACGCGGCGAGTTCGCGCGGCAGCTCCATCGTGATGCCGTTGCCGCGATTGGGGCGGTTGAGCGTGATGCGTGCGATGCGGCCCGTGACCTCGTAGGTCATTGTCTTGAGCGTATCCATGTGTCGCTGGACTCCGGTGATCAGAACTGACCGTGCCGGCCGGCGCCGTCCTTGAAGCGCGTCGCGCCGTTCACCGTCTCGCCCGACTTGAGCGTAGCGGCCCCGTGAACGAATTCGTTGGCGACGGCGGCCGGCTCGTCCAGGCCCCATTGCTCGTAGGCGCTCTTTCGATCGCCGCGCAGGCAGGCCTGCGGGAAGGCCGCCAGCTCCAGCGCCAGTTTCTCGGCAACCGCCAACGCCTGGCCGCGCGGCGCCAGCCGATTCGCCAGGCCCATTCCGTAGGCCTCGCGCGCGTCGACCGGCCGGCCGGTGAGGATCATGTCGAGCGCCCGCGACATGCCGATCAGGCGTGGCAGGCGCACGGTGCCGCCGTCGATCAGCGGAACGCCGAAGCGGCGACAGAACACGCCGAACACCGCGGTCTCATCGGCCACGCGCAGGTCGCACCACGCGGCCAGCTCGATGCCGCCGGCGACGCAATAGCCATGCACCGCGGCGATGACCGGTTTCGACAACTGCAGGCGCGAGGGGCCCATCGGACCGTCGCCATCCGGATCCAGGCGCAGCGTGCGCCCGGGGACTCCGCCGGAGATCGCCTTCAGGTCGGCGCCGGCGCAGAAATGACCTTCTGCGCCCGTGAGGATCGCCACGCTGAGTTCGGGGTCGGTGTCGAAACTGCGAAACGCGTCGGCCAGTTGCTGCGCCGTGGGACCGTCGACGCAGTTGCGGACGGCGGGTCGGTTGATCGTGATGACGACCAGCGGTGCACGCCGGTCGATCAGGACGGAAGGCGAGTCGGACTGTGACATGACGGGCTCCTCGGGAAGACGGACGATATTACACCTCATGACAAATGACGGTGATCCGAGTAATGTCCGGTTCCGCTGCGTTTTCCCATCCTGTTTCTGCCCACTACCCACACGTCCACATGACCTGCCGTAACGGAGGCTGCCCGTGAATTTCGACCATTCGCCCGAAGACCAAGCGTTTCGCGCCGAGGTGCGCGCCTGGATGGAGGCCAACACGCCGCGTGACCCGAGCGGCATCGCCACCGGCATGCGCATCGGCAAGGAGACGCAGTTCGCCTGGGAGAAGACGCTGGCCAAGCGCGGCTGGCTCGCCTGGAGCTGGCCCAAGGAATTCGGCGGTCCCGGTTTCACCGTGACGCAGCGCGACATCTTCGACGACGAACGCGCGCGGGCCGGTGCGCCGTCGGTAGGACCCTTCGGCGTGATGATGCTGGGGCCGGTGCTGATGCACTTCGGCACGCCGGAGCAGCAGCAGTACTTCCTGCCGCGCATCGCCAACGGCGAGCACGCGTGGTGCCAGGGCTATTCCGAGCCGGGTTCGGGATCGGATCTGGCCAGCCTCAAGACGCAGGCCGTGCGTATCGGCGACGAGTACGTGGTCAACGGCCAGAAGATCTGGACCACGCAGGCGCACTGGGCCGACTGGATCTTCTGCCTGGTCCGCACCAGCACCGAGACGTCGAAGCAGCAGGGCATCTCGTTCCTGCTGATCGACATGAAGACCCCGGGGATCGAAGTGCGGCCGATCATCACGATCGACGGGCACCACCATCTCAACGAAGTGTTCTTCACCGACGTGAAGGTGCCCGCGAAGAATCTGGTCGGTACCGAGGGGCAGGGCTGGACGATCGCCAAGTTCCTGCTCACGCACGAACGCACCGGCATCGCCGCGGTCGGCGACAGCCGGCGCCAGCTGTCCTGGCTCAAGCAGACGATCGCGCGCGACCCGGCGATGAAGGACAACCCGCATGCCCGGCGCCGCATCACCGAGCTCGAGGTCGACCTGATGGCGCTCGAGTACACCAACCTGCGCACGCTCGATCGCATCTCGCGCGGACAATCGCCGGGTCCGGAATCCTCGGGCCTCAAGATCAAGGGCACCGAGCTGCAGCAGGCGATCTCCGAGGCGCAGCTGGAGTTCGGCGGCCTGCACGCGATGCCGTGGGAGGAAGACGTCGACGGCGAGCCGGTCTATCGCGCCGCATCGACCCGCTACAACTTCCTGCGCGCCTGCACCATCTACGGCGGCAGCAACGAAATCCAGAAGAACGTGCTGGCCAAGGTCCTGGTCGGACTCTGATCGGACAAGGAACACAAGAAATGGATCTGACGTTTACCTCCGAGCAGGAAATCCTGCAGGACAGCGCGGTCAAGTTCGCGCAGAAGGGATATGGCTTCGAACAGTACAAGAAGTCGCTGGCGGCTCCCGGCCAGAGCGATCCGGCGATCTGGAAGCAGATCGCCGAGTTCGGCTGGCTGGCACTGCCGGTACCCGAATCCGCCGGCGGGCTGGGCGGATCGACGCTCGACGTCGCGTTGGTCGCCGAAGCGCTCGGCGCGGCGCTGGTGGTGGAGCCGTTCCTGACCGGCGCCTTCCTGCCGGCGGCGGTGATCGCCGCCGTTGCCGACCCGTCGAAGCACGCCGACCTGCTGGGACAGCTGGCCGCGGGCGATGTGCAGCTGGCGGTGGCCTACACCGAGCGCACCGGCCGCTTCGATCCGGCGCACGTGCACACCCACGGCGATCGCGTCGGCGACGGCTACGTCCTCAATGGCGAGAAGCTGTGCGTGTTCAACGCACCCAATGCCTCGCATCTGATCGTGTCGGCGCACGTGGGCAAGTCGATCGAGCTGTTCCTGGTCGGGCGCGAGACCGCGGGCGTGGGCCTGAACAGCTACCCCGTGCTCGGCGGCGGCGTCGCGGCCGATGTGAAGCTGCACGACGTCAAGCTCGGCGCCGACGCGCACATCGGTGACCTGTCGGCGCTCGAGATCGGGCTCGACAAGGCCACCGCCGCGGCCTGCGCGCAGGCCCTCGGCGGAATGAAGGCGCTGTTCGAGCGCACCGCGGCCTATCTGCGCACGCGCAAGCAGTTCGGCGTTCCGATCGGCACGTTCCAGGCGCTGCAGCATCGACTGGTCGACATGTTCATCGAGATCGAGCAGTCGCGATCGATGGTGCTGCTCGCCGCGGCCAAGGCCGATGGCCGCGACGCGACCGAGCGCCGTCGCGCGGTGTCCTCGGCCAAGGCCTACGTCGGCAAGGCCTCGAAGATGGTCGCGCAGCAGGCGGTGCAGCTGCACGGCGGCATCGGCATGACCGAGGAGCTCGACGTCGGCCACTACTTCCGGCAGCTGACCGCCTTCGGCACGCGTTTCGGCGATCGCGACCATCACCTCGACCGCGTGCAGGCGTTGAGCGACGCCGCGTGACCCGACCGTCGTGAAAGGCAGCACGCCCAAGCCGCGCGGACTGATCCTCGACCTGCTGCTGGCGGCCGATCCGCAGCCGCTGTCGGCACGCGACGCGGTCGCGGCTTGCTCGCTGTTCGGCATCAGCGAGAACAACGCGCGCGTGGCGCTGGCGCGACTGTCCTCCGATGGCCTGATCGAAGCGGCCGAACGCGGCAGCTACCAGCTCAGCGCCCGCGCGCACGATCTGGCGGACGACGTGGCCACGTGGCGTACCGCCGAGCAGCGCGTGCGGGAATGGAATGGCGGCTACATCGTCGTGCACACCGGCGCGCTGGGACGCAGCGATCGCGCCGCCCTGCGCGCGCGTCGTCGCGCGCTCGACATGCTGGGCTTTCGCGAGCTCGAACGCGGCATCCACTTGCGGCCGGACAACATCGAACGCGACCTCGACGCCGTGCGCCGCCGCCTCTACCAGATCGGGCTCGAACGCAAGGCCAGTGTGTTCTGCGCCAGCGGCTTCGACGCCGTGCGCGAAGCGCGAGTACGGCGGCTGTGGGACGGCAAGGCCCTGACCGCGAACTACCGCCGACTGCGCCAGGAACTCGAGGACTGGATGCGCGGCGCCGAGCGTCTGGCGCCGGACGACGGGGCGCGCGAAGCGTTCCTCGTGGGAAGCCGCGCGATCCGTCACGTCGTCTACGATCCGCTGCTGCCCAATCCGCTGGTCGACGTGAAGGCGCGGCAAACGTTCGTCGAGACGGTGCGGCGGGTTGATCAGCTCGGTCATCGCCTGTGGCAGCGCATGTACGAGGCCTCGACCGGCGCGCCGGGACCGTTCCCGCCACGACCCGTCGACCGGCTGCAGGCCAGCGCATGAACGGCTCGACCCCATGGGACGAAGACCGGGTTCGCCCCGGTGATCTGCTCACGCGCGAGCAGATCCGGGCGCTGACGCATCGATCGGATCTCGGCGGCTGGCTCACGGTGCTGTGGACCTGGACCACCATCGCCGCGATCTTCGTGATGCTCGCCCTCTGGCCCAACGCGTTCACGTTCGTGCTCGCCGTGGTCCTGCTCGGCGGTCGCCAGTTGGCGTTGTTCATCGTTGCGCACGACGCGGCCCATCGGACGCTGTTCCGGACGCGCAGGCTCAACGATGTCGTGGGCGATTGGCTGGCGGCGCGATTCATCTTCAACGACGTGCGGCGCTATCGCGAACACCACATGCGGCATCACGCGCACACGGGAACCGACGGCGATCCCGACCTGAGCCTGGTGCGACCGTTTCCCACCACGCGCCGATCGCTGGCCAAGCGCTTCCTGCGTGATCTGACGGGCCAGACCGGCGTGCGACGGCTGGCAGCGCAGTTCCTGATGGACATCGGCGTGTTCGGCTACACCGTGGCGGCGGAGGTGGAGCATCTGCCGAACGCCGGTCGCACCACGCGGGATTACGTGCGCGCCGGGCTGCGCAACTTCGCGCCGTCGCTGATCGCCCAGCTGGCGTTGCTGGGCGTGCTGGCGGCGCTCGGCCATGCCTGGCTCTACGGTGCCTGGGCGGTGGCGTACATGACGACCTTCAGTCTCTACGTCCGGATCCGTTCGATGGCCGAGCACGCGTGCATGGAGATGTCGCCGCATCCGCTGCGCAACACGCGCACCGCCCGGGCCGGCCTGTTCGCGCGCATGACGCTGGCGCCGCTGAACGTGAACTACCACCGCGAGCATCACCTGATGGCGTCGGTGCCCTGGTATCGGCTGCCAGCGTTGCAGCGCGCGCTTCGAGAGCAGGGGCTGGGCCGGGGCGAGTCGTTGCCGGGTTACGCGGACGTGCTGCGCCTCGTCGGCTCGCGCGGCTGAACAACGAAGGGGAATCCATCGCATGACCGTGGTCCGCAACGCGCCTTCGGCCCTGCCTGCGACGGTGCGTTTGATGGCCTCGCGCCTGGCGCACCGCATCCGCGGCGGCGGACATCGCCCATTGCCCGAGTTCCGCGCCCGCACCGAGCGCGCGCTGCAGCGGCTCGGCGACACCGCGGTGCGCGCGATCGCATGGCAGCGCGTCGAGGCGATCACGGCGCCGTGGATCGATACCGGGATCGATCTGCCCGCGGGCTGTCCCGTGACCTTGTTGGCCGATGGAATGGTCTACGCCGCGCGCGGTCTCGACATCGGGTTCGAGCCCAAGGTGGGGCTGTGGTACCGGATCGGGCCCGAAGGCGAGATCGCCAAGATCATCGGCAACGCCAGCAGTTTCGACAGCGGCGCCGGCGGTCGGTTGTGGCTGACCAGCAAGCCTTCGGGGGAATTCGCGGATCGGCGCGGCGCATTCGAACCGGCAATTCCGCGAGTCGCGTTCGCGGGCGGATTCGAGGTCGCGGTGATCCGCTGGTCCAGCGATCTGCAGCTGGGATTGGCCGCGGCCGCCGCGATCGAGCCGGAAGTCTTCGGGCCCGCGTTGTCGCGCTTGCGCGAGCCGGTCGATCCGCCCGCGGGCTGGAACTACCTGTGGCGACTGGGCCGGGGCGAGATCTACCGCGCCTGCGATGACGCGCCGGACACGCTGTGCTGCCACACGCGCGGAGACGTCGGAATCCTGCAGTTCCCGGTGGATCGTCCGTTGACCGAAACGAGCGCGGTGTCCTGGTCGTGGTGCGTGGAGCAGCTGCCCTCGAAGCTGCCGGAACACATCGAGCCGACGCACGACTACCTGTCGCTCGCCGTCGAATTCGACAACGGGCTCGATCTGACCTGGATGTGGAGCGCTGCGCTGCCCGTCGACACCATCTTCCAGTGCCCGCTCGCGTGGTGGAAGGATCGCGAGACGCACTGGGTCGTGCGCAGCGGGACTTCGGAACTCGGCCAATGGCTCGGCGAACGCCGCAACCTGGCCGACGACTATCGAAGGGCGATCGGCTCGAGCCTGCCCAAGCGCATCGTCGCGGTGTGGCTCATCGCCAACACCGTGTTCCAGCGCGGCCAGGGGCGATGCCGCTATCGCGACATCGCGATCCAGGACGAAGTAGGACGCATCGACATCCGTCGCTGAGCCCGTCGATCAGGGGGCGGTCGCGACCGTTTCGAGCGTCGTCGAAAACTGTTCGGCATCCGCCAGCTGGGTTCGCAGCGTGGGCAGCGAATCGTCCAGCAGGCTGCGAAGGTCGGCGTTGTCGGTCGTGGCGGAAGCCTGCTCATACAGGTCGACGGTCCGGGCATGCAGCTCCAGCATCTGTCCGAAGAAGACGGCGCCGAAGCTCGCATCGGTCGCCTGCTGCAGCGCTTCGGCCTTGCGTTGAAACTCCGGCGTGAAGTCGCGTTCCAGTTCGAGTCCGTGGTTGCGGCCGATCTTCTCGATCGCGACGAGGCTCGCCTGATGCGCATCGAGCACGCGCCGCGAATGGGACGCGACGGCTTGGGTGGTTTTGCGCTTCTGGGCGACCGCACCCACGTGCACCTGCATCATCTCGAGTTGATGCGCCTCGACCAGGAACGCGCGATCGGTCGGGCTCAAGCGCTCCGTCTCTTCGTCCTGGACGGCGATCCCGCCGAATCCCGAGACGCCGTCCTGGTTGGTGACGAACTGGTCGATGCGCGTGTCGCCGACGCCATGCCCGGCCCGTTCCTGTGCGCCTGCGCTGGACGCGGCGGCGAGCAGGATCAGCGCGCAGGCGCAGCTGATCGTTCGGTAAGTGGCGGACGGGTGAATCGGTTCGGTCCTCATGACATCGGTCCTTTCAATCGAAATAGAAGCGGAGGATCTGCACGATGACCAGCACGCCGAAGATCACGTACATCCACGTCACGATGCTCGGTTTCCAACCCGGGGTCGCCGGCGGAATCTGATCCGGACGAAAGGTTCGACGCGGCTGATTCCAGTCGTCGTCCTCATCGTCCCACTGCGGTCGCTTGTTCACGGCACCTCTCCGCTCAAAGGAAAGGTCGTGCCGATCGGTGGAGTTCGACTTGCGATCTCGCCGACAGCGAGCGGCGCGACCCTCTGCCGGATACAAAGCAAGCGACGTTCCATGCCGGTCTGCCTGAACGGATTGCCGGCACCGTTCAGCTTGGCGGGCGATAAATGCCGTCGAAGGCATAAGACGGGCCCAGTAGCCGGCTGCGTTCGAAGTTCGGGTCCGGCGTTTTGCGTGGCCGGGGGGCGTCGGGGGGCGAAGTGCGGCACGGCGGCGAGGACTTGCGAGTAACTGTATATCCATACAGTATGACCGCCCACCTGCAGGCGACGACGGCCATGGCCTTCATCCCTAACCCGATCAAGGGACGCGGCGCCGTCACCCAGCCCATGGGGCGTTTCGAAACGCGATCGGTCGAACCCCTCGACGACGGCTGGGGTTCGCTCGAGGACTCGGTGACCGAGCGCGTCGAGACGCAGCTGTTCGAAGAGCGCGCGCGCAGCATCATCAGCCGCAACGACTCGCCCGACGTCGGTTTCGACCAGTCGATCAATCCCTATCGCGGCTGCGCCCACGGATGCGTGTACTGCTTCGCGCGTCCCGCGCACGCGTACATGAATCTGTCGCCGGGGCTCGATTTCGAAACCAAGATCTTCTGGAAGCCCAACGCCGCCGAGGTGCTGGAGAAGGAACTGCGCAACCCCGGCTATGTCTGCAAGCGCATCCACATCGGCGGCAACACCGATCCATACCAGACGGTGGAGAAGGACCTGCACGTCACGCGCCAGGTGCTCGAGGTGCTGCTGCGCTTCCGCCATCCGGTGAGCATCATCACCAAGGGCGCGGCGCTGATGCTGCGTGATCTGGATCTGATGACCGAATTCGCCGGGCTCGGACTGATCGGTGTCGCCGTGTCGGTGACGTCGCTGGACGACGAACTCAAGCGCACGCTCGAGCCGCGGACTTCATCGGCCAGGATGCGCCTGCGATTGATCCGTGAACTCGCGTCGCGTTCGATCCCGGTCACCGTGATGGCCGCGCCGATGATCCCGTTCGTCAACGACATGGAGCTCGAGGCGATCCTCGAGGCGGCCGCGCAGGCCGGTGCCACGTCGGCCGGCTACGTGACGTTGCGGCTGCCGCACGAGCTCGAAGGCATCTTCAGCGCCTGGCTCGAGGCGCACGTTCCCCAGCGGGCGGCGCACGTGATGAGCGTTGTGCGCCAGATGCAGGGCGGCAAGCACTACGACTCGCGCTGGGGCGTGCGACAGACCGGAACCGGCCAGTACGCGCAGCTGCTCGCGCAGCGCTTCCAGCTCGCCTGCCGCCGCCTGGATCTGAACGTCGGCGCCCGGCGCGTGCACGACACCAGCCAGTTTCGCGTTCCGCCTCGCGCTGGGGATCAGATGAGCTTGCTGTAGCGGGATCCACAGCGAAAAAGAATCACGCAAAGGCGCAAAGACGCAGAGGACGCAAAGTGAAACAAGTTCGGAGCGTGGTGCCCACTTTGAGTGACCGCAAAACCGATCTTACTTTGCGCGCTCTGCGTCTTTGCGTCGCTGCGTGATTCTTTGAGCCGTAATTGCCAGACACGCGCAGGCCGCTCACTTCCGGAATCCGCCGAAGCGTTCGGCAACCGGCATGCGCAGGCGCCCGCCCTTGGGATCGGTGATCTGCAGTCCCGGGATCGATTTCAGGTGTCGCAGCGTCGGTGCGTGCGTGCGCGCGTAGGTCGCCCGGCACAGTCGGAACGCACGCAGGCCGATCCAGTCGGGAGGCAGCATCGTCATGGGCAATCGCGGGTCCTGCAGGCTCGCGCGGCGGAACGAGTGGATCAGCAGCGTCTGGATCAGGAAGGCGTGGATCGGCGTGATGTCGGCATCGAGCCTCGGCAACAGCGGCTCGAAGTGCGAGATGAACCGTTCGTACCGCTCTTCGGCGGGGCCGAGGTTCCAACCCCGCGACAGCAGCGCGTTGCCCTGGTCGTCGGCCACGCTGCCGCGCATCACCACGGCCTGATCCTGGGCCCCGACGCGCTCGATGATCCGCCGCACCTCCTCGGCGCTGATCGTGGGATGGATCAGTGCGCCTGCGGCCGGAGCGGCGAATCCTGCCCATTCGAGCTCGCGCCGGAGTTCGAGTCGATCCGCGCTGCTTTCGCCGTTGCGCGGCGTCAGCACGATCGTCCAATGGCCATCCCAACGCTCTTCGGGCGGGGTGTAGACATGGCCGAATGCCGCATCGAACCGCCCGGCGCCGTTCTTCGTCAGCGAGTAGTGGCTGCGGCGGCCGTCGCGCCTGGCGCTCAACCATCCTTCCTCGATGAGACGGAACGCGCTCGTGCGCACCAGACGTTCGTTGAGGCCCAGCGGTGCGAGCAAGGCAATGAAGTCGCCCAGCCAGATGCCCTCGGTGTACGGCGCGATCGAGTCGCCGAACGCCGAGATCATCAGCGACTTGGACTCCGGCGCCTCGTCTTCGAGGTAGCGGCGCACCCAGTCGTCGATCCCGCCCCGTTTTCTCGTCATGTGATCTCGCCCGCGAACAACGCGTCTAGAAACGATACAGAAAAATAGTTGACACTGGTATAAATCGTATCATATCGTCGGGGTCACGCTGGAGGAGATCGGTCATGTACGCACAGATGGTGGATACCGGTGCCCGTGTCGCACCGGGCGAACTGGACGAACAGGAGCAGCGCTTCCAGGCCCGCATCGACGAGGGCATCCGCGTGGAACCGCAGGACTGGATGCCGGAGCGCTATCGCAAGACGCTGATCCGCCAGATCAGCCAGCACGCGCATTCGGAGATCGTCGGCCAGCTCCCGGAAGGCAACTGGATCACGCGCGCGCCTTCACTCAAGCGCAAGTCGATCCTGCTGGCCAAGGTGCAGGACGAAGCGGGGCACGGCCTGTATCTGTACAGCGCGGCCGAGACGCTCGGCGTGTCACGCGATCAGCTCGTCGACGAGCTGCACAGCGGCAAGGCCAAGTACTCCTCGATCTTCAACTACCCGACGCTGACGTGGGCGGACGTGGGCACGATCGGCTGGCTGGTAGACGGCGCCGCGATCATGAACCAGGTGCCGCTGTGCCGCTGCTCCTACGGCCCGTACTCGCGCGCGATGATCCGCGTGTGCAAGGAAGAAGCGTTCCACATGCGCCAGGGCTACGACCTCCTGATCTCGCTGTGCAAGGGCACGCCGGAACAAAAGCAGATGGCGCAGGACGCGCTCAACCGCTGGTGGTGGCCGAGCCTGATGATGTTCGGCCCGCCGGATGCCGAGTCGGTTCACAGCCAGCAGTCGCAGGCCTGGAAGATCAAGCTGTTCACCAACGACGAGCTGCGCCAGAAGTTCGTCGATCAGACCGTGCCGCAGGCCGAGTACCTGGGCCTCACCATTCCCGATCCCAAGCTCCAGTGGAACGCCGAACGCGGCCATCACGACTTCGGCGAGATCGACTGGGACGAGTTCTACAACGTGGTCAAGGGCAACGGCCCCTGCAATCGCGAGCGCCTGGCCACGCGCAAGAAAGCGTGGGACGACGGCGAGTGGTTTCGCGAGGCACTGGTCGCGCACGCAGACAAGAGGGCAGCGCAATGAACAGCACGTGGCCGCTGTGGGAGATCTTCATCCGCAGCCAGCACGGCCTGGCGCATCGCCACGTCGGATCGCTGCACGCGCCGGACGCCGCGATGGCGATCAACAACGCCCGCGACGTCTACACGCGCCGCAACGAGGGCGTGAGCATCTGGGTGATGAAGTCGGCCGACATCACGGCCAGCAGCCCGGACGACAAGGCGGCGTTGTTCGATCCCGCCAACAACAAGGTCTACCGCCACCCGACGTTCTTTCCGATGCCGGAAGACGTGAAGGGACTTTGATCGAAAAGAGGAGACAACCCATGGACGCCGAAGTCATCCGCAAGCTGTATCCAGTGGTCAACGTCGCGAGCGACATCGCGTACGTCCCGTTCGACTATCCCGCCGTCGGCGGCGGAACGTCGCGATTCGGCGAGATCAACCTGATCCGCACCACGTCGCACAACGGCAATTTCCACGCGGTGGGATTCTGGCGCGTCGGGCCGGGCGAATCGCCGCTGTACGACATGCCGCTGGGCGACGAGACCGGCCTGGTCCTCGAAGGTCGCGCGACGATCGAGTTCCTGGACCGCCAGGGCACGGTGACGAGCACGGCGGAGCTTCGCGCGGGCGACGTCTACACCTACGAGAAGGGCACGCTGCAGCGTTGGCGCGTCCACGAGGCGTTCCGCAAGTTCGTGATCGTGGTCGACGATCAGCCGGCGGGTTGAGGATCGACGTGGACGACGCCCTTCACCCCTACGTCCTGCGCCTGGGCGACAACGCGCTCGTCCTGAGCCAGCGGCTGGGCGAGTGGTGCGGAAAGGGCCCCGCGCTCGAGGAGGACATGGCGCTGACCAACGTTGCGCTCGACCTGCTCGGACAGGCGCGGATGTGGCTCAGCTATGCCGCCGAACTCCAGGGTGATGGCGCCGACGAGGACAGCCTGGCGTATCACCGCAACGCCCCGGAGTTCCGCAACCTGCTGCTCGTCGAGCAGCCCAACGGCAGCTACGCCGACACCCTGGTTCGCCAGTTCTTCTTCGACGCGTGGCATGCGCTCGCACTGCGAGAACTCGGCCGATCCTCCGAGTCGCGCGTCGCCGGGATCGCGCAGAAGGCGGCCAAGGAAGTGGCCTACCACCTGCGCCGCAGCAGCGATCTGATCGTGCGACTGGGCGACGGCACGGCGCGCAGCCACGAGATGATGCAGGCGGCGGTCGACAACCTCTGGCGCTTCACCGGCGAGATGTTCGAGACCGATGCGATCGACGCGGCCGCTCGTGCGGCGGGCGCGGGCTTCGACGCGACGTCGCTGCGCAGAGAGTGGCTGGCGTACGTCGGCGAAGTGCTGGAGACCGGCACGCTGCGCATGCCGCCGCCGGAAGCCTGGATGCAGAAGGGCGGAAAGCAGGGCGTGCACAGCGAGCACCTGAGCCGCCTGCTGGCCGAGATGCAGGTCCTGCAGCGCACCCATCCCGGTGCGAAGTGGTAGCCCGCCCATGCATACCGCGACCACCGACGTCTGGCGCTGGCTGTCCGAGATCCCCGATCCGGAGGTTCCGGCGGTATCGATCGTGGACCTCGGCATCGTGCGCGACGT
This sequence comes from Panacagrimonas sp., assembly GCF_020697055.1. Lineage (GTDB taxonomy): Bacteria > Pseudomonadota > Gammaproteobacteria > Nevskiales > Nevskiaceae > Panacagrimonas. Next base: position 102,542 of record NZ_JAJFBP010000012.1, read on the forward strand.
GCGTCATGGCGCCGATGCGCGGCTCGTCGTCACCGTGACCCCGACCTACTCGGGATGTCCGGCGACCGAGGTGATCGCGAACTCGATCCGCGAAGCGCTGCAGGATCACGGGGTCGCGGACGCGCGGATCGAGATGCAGCTCTCTCCAGCCTGGACCACCGACTGGCTGACGCCGGAGGCCAAGGAAAAGCTGCGCCGCTACGGCATCGCGCCGCCGGCCGGCCTCGCGCCGGGCGAACGGGCGATCGATGCGAGCCGGATCCTGCGCTATCGGCCGGCCGATGATGGCGTGACGTGCCCGCGATGCGGCTCGGCGCGCACGGAGCTGATCAGCGGGTTCGGGTCGACGCCGTGCAAGGCGCTGTATCGCTGCGTGGCCTGCCGCGAGCCGTTCGACTACTTCAAGCCGCACTGACATGACCAAGTTCCATGAACTCAGGGTCGCCGACGTGCGTCCCGAAACCCGCGACGCGCCTATTCGATCTGTGCGTCGGCGCAGGAGCAGAAGCTGCGCGTGGCGATCAAGCGCGTGGACGACGGCCTGTTCTCCAACTGGGCGGCGCAACATCTCAAGCCCGGCAGCACCGTCGACGTGATGGAACCGCAGGGGCACTTCAACGTGCCGCTGGAGCCTGCGAGCGCGCGGCATCACGTGGCCTTCGCCTCCGGCAGCGGCATCACGCCCGTGCTGTCGCTGATCAAGACCACACTGGCCGCCGAACCCGCGAGCCGGTTCACGCTGATCTATGGCAATCGCGCCTCGAGCTCGGTGATCTTCAAGGACGAGCTCGAGGACCTGAAGGACCGCTATCTCACGCGCCTGCGACTGGTGTTCATCCTGTCGCGCGAACAGCAGGACGTGGACCTGTTCAACGGCCGCATCGATGCCGAAAAGTGCGACGCGCTGCTGAAGCATTGGGTGG
>NZ_JAJFBP010000061.1 GCF_020697055.1 Panacagrimonas sp.
CGTTCCCGTTCGACCCTCCAGCCCGATCACCATGTCCTCGCCGGTCGCATCGTCCCGCTCCACGACGCCGCGGCTCGCGGCGCTCACCGGGGCCACCGGCTTCATCGGCCTGCACCTGACGCGCGTGTTGCAGGCGGCGGGATGGTCCGTGCGCGTGCTGGTGCGGCGCGATCCGGGACCGTCGGTCTGGGGCCCGGCCGCTCCCGACGTCGTGCAGGGATCGCTGGCGGACGAACGCGCGCTGGATGCGCTCGTGCGCGGCGCCGACGCGGTGATCCATCTCGCGGGCCTGATCAAGGCGACCTCGCGTGCCGACTTTCTCGCCGTCAATCGCGACGGCGCGAGCGCGATCGCGCGGCGCACGCGCGCGCTCGCGCCGGCCGCGCACTTCCTGTTGGTGTCGAGCCTCGCGGCGCGTCATCCCGAACTGTCCGACTACGCCGCGAGCAAGCGCGCCGGCGAAGACGCCGCGCGCGCGGCGTTCGGCACGCCGATCACCGTGCTGCGCCCGCCGGCGGTCTATGGCCCGGGCGATCGCGAGACGCTGGCGTTCTTCCAGCTCGCGCGACAGAAGCTCGTGCCCCTGCTCGGCCCGCCCGAAGCCCGGGCGGCGATGATCCACGTCGCCGACCTGTCGCGGCTGATCGCGCTGCTGGCCGGTGAACCCGCACGCGACGCGGTGCTGACCGCGTGCGATGCCCGAGCCGACGGGTATCGCTGGAAGGAGGTGATGGGCGCCGCGGCGCGCGCCGTCGGCAATTCCGCGCCGCGTTTCGTGCAGACGCCGGCGGCGCTGCTGCGCACCGTGGCGCTGGTGGGCGACGCCGGCCGCGCGCTCGGGACGGCGAACATGCTCAATTCGCAGAAGCTGCGCGAGCTGCGCCATCCGGACTGGTCGGTCGCGCCCGGCGAGCGGGCACACGCGGACGGATGGACGCCGGCATTCGATCTCGACGCGGGCTTCGCCGACGCGGTGCGCGGCTATCGGGCGGCCGGCTGGCTGCCGCAGCTGCGCTGATCCGCGCCGGCGACCCGGGAGACGACGACAAAGTGCAGACGTTGTTGACGCTCGATCGACGGCGCGTGCGCGCGGCATCCGGCCGGCACCCCCGACCGACGCAGAAGGAACCCGCATGCTGAAACGGCATCTGAAGCTCCCGGAGCGACGGCCGACGCGCACGATCACGTTCTGGATCGAATCGGCGTCGATGCTCGAGCCTGCGACCGCATTGGCCGCGGCCACCGCGCGCCGATATCCGCGCGTCGACGTCGTGTTCGTGCAATCCGCGTCGATCGATCGGGCGCATGGATTCCCGGCCTACGACGTTCCGCCGAAGGTCGGTGTCGCGCCGCTGTTCACGCGCCTGCGCACGCACACGGTGATCTTCTGCGGAGTGGACGCGACGCGACTGCGCGCGATCAGCGACGCCGCGGCCCGGCGCGGCAGCCGCCAGGTGCTGCTGGTGGGCCCGGGAACCGTCTCCGAGGCCGAGCAGATGGACGTGAGCTTCGATGTCGGAACGGCCGACGCCGAGCAGATCGCCGAAGCGCTCGAACGCTACGTCGGCGGCAGCCGCCGCCACCGGCTCGAGCGGCTGGGTCGCCAGCCGATGGGCGTGCGCATCCTGCGCGCGGGGCGCAAAGGCCCGTTGCGCTGGCTGCTGTCGTGGAAGTTTCCCGAGTACGAACGGCTCGAGGAGCTGCGCCAGGCGCTCGGTGCGCCGGACACGATCCTGTGCCTCGGCAACGGACCGTCCAGCCGGCACCCGGGCGTCGAGGCGATGCATTACGACCGGCTGTTCCGGGTCAACCACAGCTGGAAGGCGCGCGGGGGTCCGTTCCTGGCACCGGACCTCGTGTTCACCGGCGCGCGCGATTCGGTGATGGCGCTGCGACCTCCGTGCGGTTTCGTGTTCGGCAAGATCCACAGCGAGGAGAAGGTGCTGAGCCGGCTGCTCGCCTCCTGGCGGCGCCTGCGCTACGGCACGGTCGAACGGCTGGGCCTGCATCGCAGCGGCCTCGACGGAAGGGCGGCGCCCACCAATGGCGCGCTGATGCTGGCGACCGCGGTGGCCTTGCGCCCGCGTCGTCTGATCGTCGCCGGGATCGACATGTTCAGTGATCCGGCGGGCGCCTATCCCGGAGATACCGTCACCCGCAACGCGTATGCGGTGGGACACGACGCCTCGTTCGAACGCGAATTCATCCTGGAGGCGCTGAATCGCCACGACGGTGAGCTGATCGTGTTCGGGCGCGCGCTGCGGGCCGACCTGCAGGCGCAAGGTCGCGCGGTCCAGGGAGAAGATTGAATGGGCGGGCGAGCGCGCGAGCGCGCGTGCATCCACCACGAGCCCGATGGCGCCGTGCGCGTCACGTTCGGCGCCGACACCGTCCGCATCGAGCCCGATGCGCAGGCCGACCACACGCGCGAGCGCGCGGATTTCGCCGCCTGGCTGCTGCTGCCGGTGGCGATGCGCCGCGGCGTGGACCTGCTGATCGAAGGCGCCGGCTCGGACGACACGGTGCGCAATGCCAACCGGCTGGCGCACATCTGGTCGCAATGGATGCCGGGACATTTCAGCGCCGTGGACGTGGCGTTCACCCGCACCTGGAGCGGCGCGACGCCCGGGACCGCCGGCGATCTCTGCTTCTATTCGGGCGGCGTGGATTCGACGTACGGGATCCTGCGGCGCTTCCGCGCAGGCGCCCGGCAATCGCTGCTGACGGTGCACGGACTCGAATACCGGCACGGCGACCGCGCGAGGTTCGCGGACCTGCTCGAAAAGACGCGCCCGTTCGCCGAACGGGTCGCAATGCGACGCCTGCTGGTGCGCACCGACGTCAAGGACCTCTATCGCCATTACCGCGCCAATCCCAAAGGCAACGACGTGGTCCACGGCTTCGTGCTCGCGGCGATGGGCTTCCTGTATGCCGAGCGATTCGGCCGCGCGGTGATCCTGGCCGATCACCGCGCCGACCAGCAGTTCGCGGTGCATCCCTACGGCACGAACGCCGTCACCAACCCGCTGTTCAGCGACGGCGTCTTCGCGCTGTGCACCGAGGGAGACGACGTCACCCGCGCGGAGAAGTCGGTGCTGCTGCTGGAATCGCAGGAGGCGCTGGAGTCGCTGACGTTCTGCGTCGACTACTCGGCGCGTCCCCACAACTGCGGGCGATGCCAGAAATGCATCCGCACCAAGGCGATGTTCTTCGCCGCGACGGGGCGCATTCCCGAGTTCTGCATCGACAAGACGCTCGCGCCGGACTGCCTGGACGCGTTCGACCTTTCGGTCACGACCCAGCGGACCTACTTCCTGGATCTGCATTCCTGGGCGCTGAGGAGCGGCCGCCTCGATCAAATTCCGGGACTGCAGGCGGTGTACGAGCGTCATTTCCCGCGCGAACCGCGGCGCAGCCTGGTCAAGCGGATCAAGCGCTTCCTGCGCGGGAAGAAGTGATCGGCCGGCGGGCCTCAGTCCAGCAGCCGATCGAACATCGCGCGGGTGCGGACGGTTCCCGTGCGCAGATATGCGTCGAGCGCTTCGTGCTCCTGCGGCGTGAACGGAATCGTCGCGCGCCGCGCGCGCAGCGCCTCGGCGTCGGGGATCGCCGGCAGCAGGCGATCGGCGTTGCCGAACACGTCCAGCAGCAGCGCCTCGATCTTGCGCGTGTTGGAGCTGATCGCGAGAAACGGCGTTCGCGTGGCGATGCACAGCGTCACGGCGTGGAAGCGCCCCGACAGCACCCACTCCGATCGCGCGACGTCGCGCAGGAACCGGCGCGCCCCGAGCAGTCGGACCCACGCGTGGGGAATCACCGGTCCGCGCATCAGCGGACGCCAGCGGCCGCCCAGGGTCTGCGCCACCTCGCGCAGGCGCCGGGTGGCACCCGGGTCGACGTGATCGGTCACGAGCAGGCCGGAGCGGGGTACGGGGGCCAGGCCCAGGTGCGCCACGGCATCGAAGCTCAGGTCGGGAACCTCATGCGCCTCGATGCCATGGGATCGCGCCGCCGCGCGGCTCTCGCCGTCGCGCACGAACACCGAGTCGTACCGGGACAGCGCGCGATAGAGCGCAGGCGAGTTTTCGAACAACGCGGCATTGACCAGGTGCGCGGGCAGACCGGCGTCCTTGGCCCGACCGGCGAGGTTGGCCAGCTCCAGCGCGTGCTTGCGGTCGTGGTGGATCACGCCCTCGCCGTTGACCACGATGGCATCGGCGTCGCGATGCGCGCGCACGATCGCATCGAAGCGCTTGCTCACGCCGGTCCCGACCCAGTGCACCGACTGCGATCGATGTCCGCGCTCGCGCAGGTTGCGGTGCAGGCTGTTCATCACCAGGTCGCACCCGTAGTGCCGGTATCGGGTCGTGTCGTTGAACACCAGGATCTTGGCCATGGATCAGCGCGTGGGCGGCCGCTGCCACAGCGCCAGGTAGCGCGACAGTGCCCGATCGAGCGAGAACTCGGCCGCGCGATCCTTCAGCCTCTGTCGATCCGGCGGCGGTTGCTGCAGCGCCTGCGCCATTGCGTCGGCCAGCGCCGCCGCGTCGCCGACCGGCACCAGGCGGCCCCAACGCCCGTCTTCGAGGATCTCTTCGGGCCCGCTCGGGCAGCGTGTGGCCAGCACGTTCATGCCCACCGCCAACGCCTCGATCAGAACGGCCGGCAAGCCTTCCCGGCGCGACGACAGCACGAACAGGTCCGCGCGGGCCATCCAGGGCGCGAGCGTTCCGACGCGTCCGGGAAGCTGCACGTGTTCGGCCAGGCCCAGCGCCCGCACCTGCGCTTCCAGCTCGGGCCGGGCCTTGCCTTCGCCCAGGATCAGCAGACGAGCATCGAGGCGCGTGCGCAGCCGCGCAAACGCGTCGATCAGGACATCGAAACCCTTGACGTGATGCAGGCGGCCCGCGGCGATCACAACGGGACGGTCCTTGTGCGCCAGCCAGGGGTGATCGACCGGGTCGCCCGCGGCCGCCACGAAGCTGGCGCGATACGCCGGGTTGTAGATCGTGTGCAGGCGCGCCGGGTCGACGCCGAAGTTGTCGCGCAGGTCGTCGGCCAGGCCCTGGCTCACGCACACGACCGCGTCGGCGCGGCTGAAGTCGCGTCGCGCCCCGGCCGAGGCGCGTCCGTACTTGCGCGCCGACAGCCAGGCGGCATCGGCGCTCAGGTTCTCGCGCTGGGTCAGCATCACGTGCACGCGATCCTTGAAGCGCCGCTTGAGACGCGCCGCCTCGACGTTGTAGTGGTTCAGCGCCGACACGACACGGACGCCGGGGTGGGCGCGCACGTAGGCGTCCAGTCGCCACCGCGCCAGCCAGGGATATCCGAGGATCACGCGGCCGACCCGGGCATCGAGCAGCGGTTCGTCGACGAAGCGGCGTCGCGGGGCCTCGGACAGCACGTCGACCGCGTGACCGGCGTCGACCAGCGCGTTGGCCATGGTCAGGACCCATTGGCGCACGCCCCCGCTGGAGCGCTTGGGCCAGCCCATCAGGTTGCAGTAGAAGGCGATTCGCAATGGGCCCTGCGGCGGGGCGGCGAGATGATTCACAAAGCGATGAGTCGGGCGTTTTTTTCCGTACTATCGGGCGCCCTGCGAGGCGCGCCCTGCCTTCGAGGAACAGTAGCAAACCCGCGGCGAGCACGATATCGACGACGAAGATGAGAGTGGTCTTCCCATATTTCGCGCAGCTTCACCAGGTTTTCCATTCGCTGCCGATCGCCGCCGAAATGGCGCGCCGACATCGCGACGTGGAGGTGCACGCCGCCGGTTCCACCGCCGCGCACGTCTCGTTCGTGCGCGAACTGCTTGCCCGTCACGTGCCGGATGCGCCGGTCAAGGTCGACCTGCTCAAGCGGCCGCTGTTCGATCGCGGTCCGGCCAAGAAGCGCACGATGATGCGCAACCTGATCTACCTGAGCGGGTTCGACGCCATCGTCACGCCCGAACGCACGTCGCTGTTCCTCAAGAAGCTGGTCGGGCTGGGACACGCGCGCCTGGTCTGGACGCGGCACGGTGCCGGTGATCGCGCCATCGGTTTCGCCGAGGACGTCTCGACGTTCGATTACGTGCTGGTCGCCGGCCCCAAGATCGAGGAGCGGCTGTTGTCGTCCGGGCTGATCCGTCCGGGCCACTACTGCACCGGGGTGTACGCGAAGTTCGACTGGGCCCGCGGACGTCCGCCGCGGCGCTGGTTCGACAACGATCGGCCCACGGTGCTCTACAACCCGCATTTCGACGCGAAACTGTCGTCGTGGCCGTCGTTCGGCCTGTCGGTGCTCGAGCAGTTCGCCGGGAGTTCCCGTTACAACCTGATCTTCGCTCCGCACATCCGCCTGTTCGATCCGCCGACGTCGCGCAAGTACGAGCGTTTCGCGCGCTTCGCAATGTGTCCGAACGTGCGAATCGATCTGGGCAGCGTCCACGGCATCGACCTGGGCTACGTCGAGTCGGCGGATCTCTATCTCGGCGACGTCAGCAGCCAGGTCGCGGAGTTCGTCAGCCGACCGCGTCCGTGCCTGTTCCTCGACGCGCATGGCGCCGCGTGGCAGGACAACCCGGACTACGCGTTCTGGTCGCTGGGCAAGGTACTTGGATCGCCCGATCGGATCCTGGAGCAGGTCGACCAGGCGTTGGCGAGCGCAGCGCGCTATCGCCCAGTGCAGGAACGCTACGCGACCGAGACGTTCGGCATCGCGCGCGAAGGCGGCGGTTCGGCGGCGCGCGGCGCCGATGCGATCGTCGAGTTCCTGCGCACCGGTCCCCGCGATCTCAGCGCAGAACGCCCTGGCGACGCAGCCTGAGATACACCACGGGTGCGGCCAGCAGCGGATGACGCCGCTGCCACGGACTCAACTCCAGCTTCACGCCCGAATGGCGCTCGACCTTCCAGGCGGCGTAGTCGGCCGCGCCGTCGAACGTGCACGCGGCCTTGAGCAGGCGCAGCACGTTGAGCGGCTTGCCCAG
>NZ_JAJFBP010000013.1 GCF_020697055.1 Panacagrimonas sp.
CGCCGGCTCGGCCTGGATGGTGCGCAAGCGCGTCAAGCACATGCCGCAATGGCCGGCCGACATGCTGCTGGTGAAAGGCCGCTGGTGGTACTGGGCGCGTCCCAAGGCCTGGCTCGAGCGCGTGCTGAAGACGGTGCCGATTCCCGAAGGCACGACCGTCGGGATCTACGGCGACGACTTCGGCAAGCTGCTCAAGCGGATCAAGGCGGTGCGCGGAGCGCGCGTGTTCCAGCGCTGAGCCCCGCGGCTGCGCGACAGCTGGCACGGTAATGTCGATGACACCCCCAGTTGCGCTAAGGTCGCGCGCTGCAAATCGACGGAAACGCGCGTGGCATCCAGTGCAATCAACCGGGGCGCGGGCACGCCCAGCATCGCCATCATCGGGACCGGCTTCGGCGGCCTGGGAATGGGTCGGGACCGGCTTCGGCGGCCTGGGAATGGGTCATTACCTTGAGAAGGCGGGCATCGACTCGTTCGAGATGTTCGAGAAAGCCTCGGCGGTCGGCGGGGTGTGGCGCGACAACACCTATCCGGGCGCGGCCTGCGACGTCGCCTCGCACCTCTATTCGTTCTCGTTCGAGCCGCATTACCCGTGGTCGCGACGCTACGGGCCGCAGCCGGAGATCCGCGACTACCTCGACGGCATCGCCGACAAGTACGACCTGCGCCGCCACATCCGCTTCGGCCGCGAAGTCGAAGGGGCGGATTACGACGAGGCCCGCGGGCTCTGGCGCATCCGTTTCACCGACGGCGCCACGCACGAGGCCCAGGTTCTGATCACGGCGGTGGGCCAGCTCAATCGTCCGCAGATCCCGGCGCTGCGGGGCCTCGAATCCTTTGCCGGACGCGCGTTTCATTCCGCGCGTTGGGAGCACGACTACGACTTCACCGGCAAGCGCGTGGCGGTGATCGGCACGGGACCGAGCGCGGTGCAGTTCGTGCCCGCCATCGCGGCGCAGGCCGCCGCGGTGCACGTGTTCCAGCGCTCGACGAGCTGGACGCTGCCCAAGTTCGACGGCACGTACACGGCGATCGAACGCTGGCTGCTGACGAACCTGCCGTTCCTGCACACGCTCGATCGCTGGCGCATCTACTGGTGGTACGAGTTCCTGTCGTCGGCGCTGCAGAACGGCTCGTGGATCGGCAGGCTTTCGCGGCCGCTGCTGCGATTCGCCGCCCGCACGCTGATGAAGTCGCAGGTCACGGATCCGTCGCTGCGTGCACGCCTGGCGCCGGACACGCCGCTGGGCTGCAAGCGGATTCTTCTTTCGAACGAATGGCTGCCGGCGCTGGCGCGAGCCAACGTGGAAGTCGTCACCGAGCCCGCGCTGGAAGTCGGTGAAGACACGATCCGCGCCGGTGACGGCCGCGAGCGCAAGATCGATGCGCTGGTCTTCGGAACCGGTTTTTCGGCGACGCAGTTTCTCGCGCCGATGGACTTTCGCGGCGTCGGCGGGGCGTCGCTGCGCGAGCGCTGGGCGCATGGCGCGCAGGGTTACCTCGGCGTCGCGGTCACCGGCTTTCCGAACCTGTTCATGCTGTACGGGCCCAACTCGAACCTCGGCGCCGGCTCGATCATCTACATGCTCGAGCGCCAGCAGCGCTACGTGACGCGCTGGATCACGGAAATGACCCGTCGGCGCCTGGCCTCGATCGACGTCGCGCCCGAGGCGCAGGACGCGTTCAACGCCGAGATGGTCCGCCGCAGCAGCGGATCGGCCTACACCGGCGGCTGTACCAGCTGGTACCTGGTCGAAGGCCGCAACACCAACAACTGGGTCGGCTACATGAGCGAGTACGGGCGGCGCCTGCGGCGGCCGGTGCTGGCGCACTTCCGCGTTCGCGAGCAGCGCGACCCGACTTTGGGATTGGCCTGAGCCGGCCAGCCATCGGCGACAATCCGCGTCCTAAATTCCACGAATCCTCCAGGAGCACCGCATGAAACTCGATTCCTCCGTTTCCGCCGTCGTCACCGGCGGCGCCTCGGGCCTCGGCGAAGCCACCGCCCGCCGCCTCGCGGCCAGCGGCGCGAAGGTCGCGATCTTCGATCTCAACCAGGACCGGGGCGAGGCGCTGGCGCGCGAACTCGGCGGCGTGTTCTGCAAGGTCAACGTCGCCGACGAGGCCAGCGTGGATGCCGGCTTCGAGAAGGCACGTGCCGCCATCGGCCAGGAGCGCGTGCTGGTGAACTGCGCCGGCGTGGGCAACGCGATCAAGACCGCGAGCCGCGACAAGGCCTCGGGCGCGATCAAGCATTTCCCGCTCGAGAATTTCGACAAGATCATCCAGATCAACCTGGTCGGCACGTTCCGCTGCATCGCCAAGTCCGCGGCCGGCATGCTGACCTTGTCGGAACTCGAGCACGGCGAGCGCGGCGCGATCGTGATGACCGCCTCGGTCGCCGCGCAGGACGGCCAGATGGGACAGGCCGCCTACTCGGCATCCAAGGGCGGCATCGTCGGCATGACCTTGCCGATCGCGCGAGACCTGATGGGCGAAGGCATCCGCATCAACACGATCCTGCCCGGCATCTTCGACACGCCGCTGCTGCAGGCCGCGCCGGACAACGTGAAGGCCGCGCTCGCCGCGTCGGTGCCGTTCCCCAAGCGCCTGGGCGATCCGGCCGAGTACGCCGCGCTGGCCGAGCTGATGATCACCAACGGCTATTTCAACGGCGAGTCGGTGCGACTCGACGGTGCGATCCGCATGGCGCCGAGGTGATTGGAAGTGCCGCGGCGCTGATCTGAGCATCCGGCGTAACTCAAACCTTTACAGCTGAAGGAACCACGCAAAGACGCGAGGTCCGCAAAGAAAAGAAGGGTTGGGGGACCGCTCGTGGTTTGCGCACGGTCTTCAAACCTTTTTTTCTTTGCGTCCCTCTGCGTCTTTGCGTCTTTGCGTGATTCTTTCAGCTTTTCCGATCAACCCAGCGCCGCCACGACCTCCGGCGGCGCCTGCACCAGCTCGATCAGCACGCCCTCGCCCCCGATCGGAAACTGATCGTTCCCTTTCGGGTGCACGAAGCAGATGTCGTGACCCGCGGCGCCGGGACGGATGCCGCCCGGCGCGAAGCGCACGCCGTTGGTGGTCATCCACTCGACCGCCTTGCGCAGGTCGTCCACCCACAGGCCGACGTGGTTGAGCGGCGTGGTGTGCACCGCCGGCTTCTTGTCGGGGTCGATCGGCTGCATCAGATCGACCTCGATCGCGTGCGGACCTTGCCCGATCGCGCAGATGTCCTCGTCGACGTTCTCGCGTTCGCTGACGAACGTGCTCTTCACGGTGAGCCCCAGCATGTCGACCCACAGCGACTTGAGCTTCTGCTTGTCCGGCCCGCCGATGGCGATCTGCTGGATGCCGAGAATGCGGAACGGCTTGTTCGTGCTCATGGTCAGGCGAACCTCATGATCGGTTGATCGACCGCCAGGCTCGCGCCCTTGGTCGCGAGCAGCTCGGCCACCGTGCCGTCGGACACGGCGACCAGGATGTTCTCCATCTTCATCGCCTCGATCACCGCCAGGCGCTCGCCGGCCTGGACCTGTTGACCGGCCTGGACCGCGACGTCGACCAGCAGCCCGGGCATCGGCGACAGCAGGAAGCGGCTCATATCGGGCGGTGCCTTGAACGGCATCAGCTTCAGCAGCTCGGCGGCCCGGGGCGAGACCACCATCGCGTCGATGCGCAGGCCCATGTGCGCCACGCGCGTCCACACGCCGCCGGTGCGCTCGACCTGGGCCGTGAACGGCTGGCCGTTGCACGTTCCCCCGGCACGCGCGGCGCCCAGCTTCCAGTCCAGCGCCAGGGCGTAGCGGCGCTCACCGACGACGATCTCGAGGCCGCCGCCATCGGCCTTGCCGACGGACACCGGCACGTGGCGATGACGACCTTCCTCGCCCTTGATCACCGCGGTGAAGGCTTCGCGGATCACGGCGCCGTGGCCGGGCAGCTGTCCGCTGATGCCGGCGGCGTGCTCCAGCTGGCGTCTCGACACCGCCGCCGCCAGCACGACGAGGAAATCGGGATCGTCGTGCGGCACGTCCTCGGCGCGGAAGCCCTTCGGATAATGCTCGGCGATGAAGCCGGTGTTGAAATTGCCGGTGGCGAACTTCGGATGCCCGAGCAGCGCCGACTGGAACGGCACGTTGCTCGACACGCCGCGGATCACGAAGCCGTTGAGCGCCTCGCGCATGCGCGCGATCGCATCGTTGCGATCGCTGCCGTGGACGATCAGCTTGGCGATCATCGAGTCGTAGAACATCGGGATCTCGCCGCCCTCCTCGACGCCGGTGTCGACGCGCACGCCGACGTCGGGAATCGGACCGGCCGCTTCCATCGACGTCGGCGGCGGCTGGAACTGCACCAGGCGACCGGTCGACGGCAGGAAGTTGCGGAACGGATCCTCGGCGTTGATGCGGCATTCGATCGCCCAGCCGTTCTTCTTGATGTCGCCCTGCTTGAACGGCAGCTTCTCGCCGGCCGCGACGCGGATCATCTGTTCGACCAGGTCGATGCCGGTGATGCACTCGGTGACCGGGTGCTCCACCTGCAGTCGAGTGTTCATCTCCAGGAAATAGAAACTCTGGTCCTTGCCGACGACGAACTCGACGGTGCCGGCGCTCTGGTACTTCACCGCCTTGGCCAGCGCCACGGCCTGTTCGCCCATGGCCTTGCGCGTGGCCTCGCTGATGAACGGCGACGGCGCTTCCTCGATCACCTTCTGGTGGCGGCGCTGGATCGAACACTCGCGCTCATGCAGATACACGACGTTGCCGTGCGCATCCCCGAGCACCTGGATCTCGATGTGGCGCGGCTCCTCGACGAACTTTTCGATGAACACGCGATCGTCGGCGAAGCTGTTCTTGGCCTCGTTGCGGCACGAGGTGAAACCCTCGAAGGCTTCCTTGTCGTTGAAGGCCACGCGCAGCCCCTTGCCGCCGCCGCCGGCGCTGGCCTTGATCATCACCGGGTAGCCGACGTCCTTGGCGATCCTCACCGCCTGTTCGGCCGATTCGATCGGGTCGTTGTAGCCCGGAATGGTGTTGACCTTGGCTTCGTTGGCCAGCTTCTTCGAGGCGATCTTGTCGCCCATCGCCGCGATGCTGTAGTGCTTGGGCCCGATGAAGACGATGCCGGCTTCTTCGACCTTCCTGGCGAAATCCTCCTTCTCCGACAGGAAGCCGTATCCCGGGTGCACGGCCTCGGCGCCGGTCTTCTTGCAGGCCTCGATGATCTTGTCGGCGACCAGGTAGCTCTCGCGGCTGGGCGCCGGGCCGAGCAGAACGGATTCGTCGGCGAGCTCGACGTGCAGCGCGTCCCTGTCGGCCTCCGAATACACCGCCACCGTCTTGATGCCGAGTTTCTTGGCGGTCTTGATGACGCGGCAGGCGATCTCGCCACGATTCGCAATCAGGATCTTTTTGAACATGGGGCTCTCTTGCTGGTACCGCTGATGATCTGGTCCTGGCGGCTGACGTTGAAGCCACCGAAGACACCGAAAAAGCGAAAAGCCTGCTGTGGTTTTATTCGGGGTCTTCGGTGTGTACGGTGGCTCACATTCTTCACTTCATTCCGAATGCCAGCGGCTCACAACGGAATGTTGCCGTGCTTGCGCCAAGGGTTTTCCAGCTTCTTCTCGCGCAGCATCACCAGCGAGCGGCAGATGCGCTTGCGCGTCTCGTGCGGCTGGATGACGTCGTCGATGTAGCCACGCGAACCGGCCACGAACGGGTTGGCGAAGCGCGCCTTGTACTCGGCTTCGCGCGCCGCGAGCTTGGCCGGATTGTTCTTGTCCTCACGAAAGATGATCTCGACCGCGCCCTTGGCGCCCATCACCGCGATCTCGGCGTTGGGCCAGGCGAAGTTGGCGTCGCCGCGCAGGTGCTTGGAGCTCATGACGTCGTAGGCGCCGCCGTAGGCCTTGCGCGTGATCACCGTGACCTTGGGCACCGTGCACTCGGCGTAGGCGTACAGCAGCTTGGCCCCGTGCTTGATGATGCCGCCGTATTCCTGGCTGGTGCCGGGCATGAAGCCGGGCACGTCGACGAAGGTCACGACCGGAATGTTGAAGGCGTCGCAGAAGCGCACGAACCGCGCGCCCTTGATGCTGCTCTTGATGTCCAGGCAGCCGGCCAGAACCATCGGGTTGTTGGCGACGATGCCCACCGTCTGGCCTTCCATGCGGCCGAAGCCGACGACGATGTTCTTCGCGTAGTCGCTCTGCAGCTCGAAGAAATCGCCGTCGTCGACCACCTTGGTGATCAGCTCCTTGATGTCGTACGGCTTGTTCGGGTTTTCCGGCACCAGCGTGTCGAGCGACAGCTCGCTGCGATCGGCCGGATCGCTGCTCGGTACGATCGGCGCCTTCTGCCGGTTGTTGAGCGGCAGGAAGCTGAAGAAGCGCCGCAGCATCATGATCGCCTCGACGTCGTTGTCGAAGGCCAGGTCCGCGACGCCGCTGCGCGTGGTGTGCGTGCCCGCACCGCCCAGTTCCTCGGCGGTGACCTCCTCGTGCGTCACCGTCTTCACCACGTCCGGGCCGGTGACGAACATGTAGCTCGAGTCCTTCACCATGAAGATGAAGTCGGTCATCGCGGGCGAATACACCGCGCCGCCGGCGCAGGGCCCCATGATCATGCTGATCTGCGGGATGACGCCCGAGGCCGTGACGTTGCGCTGGAAGACCTCGGCGTAGCCGCCGAGCGAGGCCACGCCTTCCTGGATGCGTGCACCGCCGCTGTCGTTCAGTCCGATCACCGGCGCGCCGACCTTCATCGCCTGGTCCATCACCTTGCAGATCTTTTCGGCGTGCGCCTCGGACAGCGCGCCGCCGAAGACGGTGAAGTCCTGGCTGAACACCAGCACGAGGCGGCCATCGATGGTGCCGTAGCCGGTGACGACACCGTCGCCCGGGACCTTGGTGTCGCCCATCCCGAAATCGGTGCAGCGATGTTCGACGAACATGTCCCACTCCTCGAACGAGCCCTCGTCGAGCAGCAGCTCGAGTCGTTCGCGCGCGGTCAGCTTGCCTTTCGAATGCTGGGCGGCGATGCGCTTCTCGCCGCCACCCAGCCGCGCCGCGGCGCGCTTCTTTTCGAGTTGTTCGAGGATGTCGTGCATCAGGTGCTCCCAGGAAAATTCATTTCATCAGGTCGAGCAGACGGCGCGCCGCGACACCGGCGGCCAGTCGTCCGGCCCGGACTTCTTCGGTGATGGTCGGCAGTGCATCACGCACCGCCGGATGGTTCTTGAATCGTTCGTGCAGTCCGCTTTCGACGCGTTCCCACATCCAGGCGCGGTCCTGCGAACGGCGACGTTCGGCCATCGTGCCACGCTCGCGCTGCCGATCGAGGAATTGCGTGACCGTCTGCCAGAACTCGACCAGTCCCGTGCCTTTCACGGCACTGAGCTGCAGCACCTGCGTGCCGGCGTGGGCATGCGCGCCGAGCAGCCGCAGCGCGCTGGTGATCTGCGCCCGCGCACGCGTCGCGGCGGCCTCGTCGAGGTCGGCCTTGTTGATGACCACGAGGTCGGCCAGCTCCATCACGCCTTTCTTGATCGCCTGCAGATCGTCGCCGGCGTTGGGCAGCTGCAGCAGCACGAACATGTCGGTCATTGCGGCAACCGCGGTCTCGCTCTGGCCGACGCCCACGGTCTCGACGATGACCACGTCGAAACCCGCGGCCTCGCAGACCAGCATCGCTTCGCGGGTCTTCTCGGTCACGCCGCCGAGCGTGCCGCTCGAAGGACTGGGTCGTATGAACGCACGCTCGTCCGAGGACAGGCGCTCCATGCGGGTCTTGTCGCCGAGGATCGAGCCGCCCGAAACGGTGGACGACGGATCGATCGCGAGCACCGCGACGCGATGGCCGCGCTCGAGCAGCAGCAGCCCGAGCGCCTCGATGAACGTGCTCTTGCCGACGCCGGGGACGCCGCTGATGCCGATGCGTGCGGACTTGCCCGTGTGCGGAAGCAACGCGTTGAGCAGCTCGTCGGCGCGCGCACGGTGGTCGGCTCGCTTGGATTCGAGCAGCGTGATCGTCTTGGCGAGCGCACGGCGCTGCGCCGGTCCCGGAGGACCGATCAAGGCCTTCTTGAGTGCCTCGCCGGCGTCGTCCACGACGCTCACGTGACGATCGACCATAGCCCGGGCGCAGCCCGGTACGGCGCAATCGGATGCCGGATCCCGGGCTTCGCCCGGGCTACGCCGGAGGGGGCGCGCATCGTGAGCGTTCTCGAGAAGTCGCTCAGGCCAGCGAAGCCTTGATCTGCTCGAGCACGTCCTTCGCGCTCACCGGGATCGGCGTGCCGGGACCGTAGATGCCCTTGACGCCGGCGTCGTAGAGAAACTCGTAGTCCTGCTGCGGGATCACGCCGCCGACGAAGACGACGATGTCGTCGGCGCCCTGCTTGCGCAGCTCCGCGATGATCGCCGGCACCAGCGTCTTGTGACCGGCGGCGAGCGTGCTGACGCCCACCGCGTGCACGTCGTTCTCGATGGCCTGGCGCGCGCATTCCTCCGGGGTCTGGAACAGCGGCCCCATGTCGACGTCGAAGCCGAGGTCGGCGAACGCGGTGGCCACGACCTTGGCGCCGCGATCGTGTCCATCCTGGCCGAGCTTGGCGATCATCACGCGCGGGCGGCGGCCTTCCGTGTCGCCGAACGCGGCGATCTCACCTTTGAGCTTCTCCCATCCTTCCGCGCTGTCGTAGGCCGCTGCGTACACGCCGGTCACCTTCTGGATGTCGGCGCGGTGGCGGCCGAAGATTTTTTCCAACGCATCGCTGACCTCGCCGACCGTGGCACGCAGGCGGATCGCATCGATGCTCAGCGCCAGCAGGTTGCCCTGTCCGGACTTCGCGCTGTCGGTCAGCGCCGCGAGCGCCGCCTGCACCCTGGCATTGTCACGGCTCGCGCGGATCTTCTTGAGCCGTTCGATCTGGCCGTCGCGGACCTTGACGTTGTCGACCTCGAGGATGTCGATCGGATCCTGCTTGGCCAGCTTGTACTTGTTGACGCCGACGATCACGTCCTTGCCCGAATCGATTCGCGCCTGCTTCTCGGCGGCGCTGGCTTCGATCTTGAGCTTGGCCCAGCCCGAGTCGACGGCCTTGGTCATGCCGCCCATGGCCTGGACCTCCTCGATGATCGACCAGGCCTTGTCCGCCATCTGCTGGGTCAGCGATTCCATCATGTAGCTGCCCGCCCACGGATCGACGACGCTGGTGATGTGGGTCTCCTCCTGGATGATCAGCTGCGTGTTGCGCGCGATGCGCGAGCTGAACTCGGTGGGCAGCGCGATCGCCTCGTCGAAGCTGTTGGTGTGCAGGCTCTGCGTGCCGCCGAACACCGCGGCCATCGCCTCGACGGTGGTGCGCACGACGTTGTTGTAGGGATCCTGCTCGGTGAGGCTCCAGCCGCTGGTCTGGCAGTGCGTGCGCAGCATCAGGCTCTTCGGATTCTTGGCGTCGAAGCCCTTCATGATCCGCGCCCACAGCAGGCGCGCGGCGCGCATCTTGGCGATCTCGAGATAGAAGTTCATGCCGATCGCCCAGAAGAAACTCAGGCGCCCGGCGAAGTCGTCGACGTCCAGGCCCTTGGCGATCGCGGTCTTCACGTACTCCTGGCCGTCGGCGAGCGTGAACGCCAGTTCGAGGGCCTGGTTCGCGCCGGCCTCCTGCATGTGGTAGCCGGAGATCGAAATCGAGTTGAACTTCGGCATCTTCTTGGCCGTGTACTCGATGATGTCGGCGACGATGCGCATCGAGGGTTCGGGCGGAAAGATGTACGTGTTGCGGACCATGAACTCCTTGAGGATGTCGTTCTGGATGGTCCCGCTCAGCTTGTCCTGCCCGACGCCCTGCTCCTCGGCCGCAACGACATATCCCGCCAGCACCGGCAGCACCGCGCCGTTCATGGTCATGCTGACGCTGACCTTGTCGAGCGGAATGCCGTCGAACAGGATCTTCATGTCCTCGACCGAATCGATCGCGACACCGGCCTTGCCGACGTCGCCGGTCACGCGCGGGTGGTCGCTGTCGTAGCCGCGGTGCGTGGCGAGGTCGAACGCGACGCTGACGCCCTGCCCGCCGGCGGCCAGCGCCTTGCGATAAAACGCGTTGCTCTCTTCTGCCGTGGAGAAGCCGGCGTACTGGCGGATGGTCCACGGACGCACCGCGTACATCGTCGCCTGCGGGCCGCGCACGAACGGCTCGAAGCCCGGCAGCGTGTCGGCATGCGGCAGCCCGGCGGTGTCGGCCGCCGTGTACAGCGGTTTGACCGTCAGGCCTTCGGGCGTGATCCAGTCGAGCGCACCGACGTCGCCGCCGGGCGCCGACTTGGCAGCGGCCTTGCGCCATTGGTCGAGGTTTGCCGGGGCAAATTCACTGTTGCCGCGCGGTGGCGCCGAATCGCTCATGAGGGTTCGTCCCGGGCCTTCGGGCCCTGTGTAATCCGATCAACTTTATATTTTAGTTCAGGCGGTCCGCGGCAGGCGGGCGCGTACCGGGTCGCATCATCCCGCCAGTGACGGTCGGGTTGGCCTGCGAACAGCCGGTGCGGGCCGCAAGTAAAGTAGCGGCTTCCTCCTGCACGCGCCGCCCGGATGCCCCGTAACAGCTCCACGCCGGCCGCGGTGCTCGGCATCAAGCCCTGGAAGCGCTGGCAGATCGACCGCTTCATCGGCGCTCGATTCCAACCATTGACCTACTGCTCCAGCGCCGCGGCTGCGCTGCGGGTGCAGGCGCGGACCGGCGGACCGATCGTGGTCTGGGCCTCGCGCGAACCCGACGAGCTGTCGGCGACGGTCGCCGCGCGCGGCGGTCGGCTGATCCGCATGGAGGACGGCTTCCTGCGCTCGGTCGGCCTGGGCTCGAACCACGTGGGCGGCGCCTCGCTGGTGCTCGACGAAAGCGGCATCTACTTCGATCCGCGGCGACCCTCGTCGCTCGAGACGATGCTTTCGGGCGACGCGTTCGATCCTGCGCTGCTGGAGCGGGCGGCGCGGCTGCGCCGGCGCCTGGTCGATGCGGGACTGACCAAGTACAACGTCGGCCGCTCCGAGGCGATCGACCTGGGCGGCGCGGACGATCGCCTGCGGCTGCTGGTGCCGGGACAGGTCGAGGACGACGCCTCGGTGCGATTCGGCGCATCCGGCGTGCGCACGAACCTGGAGCTGCTACGGGCGGTGCGCGAGTCCCACCCGCAGGCCCGGATCGTCTACAAGCCGCATCCGGACACCGAAGCGGGGACGCGTGCCGGTGCGATCCCCGACGCGGCGGCGCTGAAGCTGGCCGATCGCGTCGTGCGCGGATGTTCGGTGACGGCGCTGCTGCCGCAGGTGGATCGCGTGCACACGATGACGTCGCTGGTGGGCTTCGAGGCGCTGCTGCGCGGCGTGGCGGTCACCACCTGGGGACAGCCGTTCTACGCGGGCTGGGGCCTGACCGAGGATCGGCTCGCGCACCCTCGCCGCACGCGTCGCGTGACGCTCGATGAACTCGTCGCCGCGTCCCTGATCCGCTACCCGCTGTACGTGCATCCGGACAGCGGCCTGCGATGCGAGGTCGAAGACCTGGTCGACTGGCTCGCGCTGCGCGCACGCGAGGGCGCCGCGGCGGATCCGTCGGCCGTGCGCAGGACGCTGCGGCTGTGCCGGGGCTGGCTGCGATCGCTGGGATTGGGCGCATGACGCGGCCGATCACGCTACGCGTGCTGTTCGACGTCACCCGACTGCAGGCCCGCGCGGGTTTCGCCACGCCCACGGGCATCGATCGCGTGGACCTGGCCTACCTGGAGGCGCTGCACGCGCAACCCGGCGTGGAACTGCACCTGGTGCGGATCGATGCGTTCGGCCCGCACCTGCTCGCGGCACAGGAAACCACGCGCGTGCTGGAGTCGTTGTCGCGCCGGACGCCGGCGAACGCGTCGGCTTCCACCTCGTTCGATGTGCTGTGGCGCTGGCTGCAGACTCCCGCCGCCAGCCCACCGCCGGCCCCTGTGCCGGCGATCGCGTCACGGACCGCGGCCAAACCGCGCGCGCGGCGCTGGCTCGACCGGCCAATGGCCCATTTGCGCCTGCGCCGGCTGGTCGAACATCACGGTCGGCCGCGCTGCCTGTACCTCAACACCTCGCATGGCCAGTCCTACCGCGCGGTCCTGGCGCGATGGCTGCACCGGACGCGCATCCCGGCCGTGTTCTTCATCCACGACCTGCTGCCGATCGATTTTCCCGAGTTCAACCGCGCCGCCGAACCGCGACGCCACGTCGCACGGATCCGCACCGCCAGCGAATGCGCGGGCCACGTGCTGGTCAATTCCGAGGTCACGGGGCGCGTGCTGCGCGATTACCTGGCGGCGGCCGGCTGGCGCGTCCCGCCGATCACCGTGCTGCCGCTGGGCGTCGGCGAGGAATTCCGCCGGGACGCGAGCGCCGCGATCGAGCCACCGGCGGTGCCGTACTTCGTGGTGCTGGGGACCATCGAACCGCGCAAGAACCACGCGTTGCTGCTGCGCGTGTGGCGGCGCCTGGCCGCGTCGTCCGATGCGCCGCGGCTGGTGATCCTCGGCCGGCGCGGCTGGAACAACGAGTCGGTCTTTCGCGTGCTGGACGGCGATCGAACGCTGCACGGTCATGTCGTGGAGTGGCAGGGCATTGATGACGCCGGCCTCAGGACGCTGCTGCAAGGCGCTCGTGCGCTGCTGGCACCGTCGTTCGCAGAGGGCTACCACCTACCCGTCGTCGAAGCGCTGTCACTCGGAACGCCCGTCCTGGCATCCGATATCGCGGCGCACCGCGAGGTCGCCGGACCGTACGCCGAACTGCTCGGTCCGGAGGACGAAGAAGCCTGGTCGACCGCAATCCGCGAGTACGCCGCGGGAAGCTCGGCGCGCCGTGCGGCCCGGCATCAGCGATCCCACGGGTTCGAACCGGTGCGATGGCCCGCCCATCTGGCCGCGGCGCTGGCGGTATTGGAGCAGGCAGCGCGCGAGATTTGACGGCGCGTTGGCTTATTATTGCGTGTGTTTCACTTCGATCGCGGCGCTCCATGACCCTTCAGCTGAACGGCCCTGCCCGTTCTCTATCCGGCCGCGGGTCATTCTGCGTCGCACTTTTCGCGTCCATGCTGGCGGGTTGCAGTTCCCTGCCCAGCGACGGTCCGCAATATGGAGCGGTCCAGCGCCAGTACGACCGCGACGAACAGGCGCACGCCTTCGCGCTGGTGGATATCAGCGCCCACACCATCGAGCAGCTGCGCCTGCGCCCGCACACCAGTATCGCGGCGAGCTTTCCGCCCGAGGCCACGGCCGGCGATCTGCTCGTCGGTCCCGGCGACAGCATTCGCGTCAGCATCTGGGAAGCGGGCACCGAAACGCTGTTCTCCGGCTCGCAGACGCGTTCGGAAAGCGGTGCGCTGCCTTCGGCGCGCAGCGTGGACATTCCCGAGCAGCGCGTCGGCGCCGATGGCGCCATCACCGTGCCATTCGCCGGCCGCATCCCGGTCGTGGGCAAGACCCCGTCGCAGATCCAGGAACTGATCGAAAAGGCGCTGTCGGGCAAGGCGTCGCGGCCGCAGGCGCTGGTCAGCGTGGCGGGCAACCGCGCGAACATGGTGACGGTCATCGGCGAGGTGATCACCGGCGCGCGCGTTCCGCTTTCAGGTTCCGGCGACCGCCTGCTCGATGTCATCGCCGCGGCCGGCGGCGTGCGTAGCGCCGCCTACGAAACCTCGATCAGCCTGACGCGCGACGCCGCCACCGTGTCGCTGCCGATGAGCGAGGTGCTGCGCAATCCGCGGGAGAACGTCTACGTGCGCGGCGGCGATTCGATCGTCGTCACGCGCTCTCCCAAGACCTACAGTGCGCTGGGTGCCACCGGCCGACCGTCGCAGATTCCGTTCGAATCCTCCGGCGTGAGCCTGATCGAGGCGGTCGCCAAGGCCGGCGGCATCGTCGACTCTCGCGCCGATCCGCGCGGTGTCTACCTGTTCCGCCTCGAGTCGCAGGACATGGCGCTCAAGCTCGGCGTCGTGGGCCGCGCCGCCGAACCCAGCGACATGATCCCCGTCATCTACCGTCTCGACCTGACGCAGGCGGGCAGCTACTTTCTGGGACAGGCCTTCGAGATGCGCGACCGCGACATCATCTACGTGGCCAGCGCACCGACCCACAGCGTGATGAAGTTCCTGCAGCTGCTGGGCGCCGCCGCACAGCCCATCATCCAGGGCGTGATCATCGACCGCTCGCTGAAATGACGCGCCTGGCATGAACGATCTGAACGTCCCACCCGCGAATGCGAACGTTCCGGCGCCGAATCCGAACCTTCCGGCGCAAACCCATCGACAGGAGCTGATGCCGAAGCAGCGCCAATTCCCGTTGGCGCCGCTGCAGCGCGTGCAGCACGTGGTGCAGCGCCATTACGGAAAGCTGTTCTTCATCGCGCTGCCCACGCTGCTTGCGGCGATCTATTTCTTCGTCATCGCGGCCGACATGTACGCCTCCGAGGCGCGCTTCATCGTCCGATCGCCGTCGCGCGCACCCTCGACGGGCGTCTCCGGATTCCTGCAGAGCAGCGGCATCACCCGGGCGCAGGACGACGTCTACTCGGTGCAGGATTTCGCGAGCTCACGCGACGCCGTCGCGGCCTTGTCGGCGGACCTCGATCTGCGGGCGATCTACGGTCGCGAGGAAGCGGACTGGATCGCGCGCTTCCCGAACCTCTATGACCGGGACAACAGCGAGGACTTCTTTCGCTACTACAAGCGTCGCGTGGAGGTGCAGTACGACACCACCACCGGCATCGTGAAAATGGTCGTGCTGGCGTTCCGCCCCGAGGACGCCCAGCTCGTCGCCACGCGTCTGCTCGACGCGGCCGAGGCCCTGGTGAACCGGCTCAACGAACGGGCCAGAAGCAACGCGGTCAAGAACGCGGAGATCCAGCTGCGGATCTCGGAGAAGGCGGTCGCGGATGCGCAGGCCCAGGTCCTCGAGTACCGGAACCGCGAACTGATGATCGACCCGGAGAAAACCTCCGGCGCGATGTTCGAGTCGCTCGCCAAACTGCAGGAAGAACAGCAGGCGACGCGCCTGCGCATTGCCGAGCTGTCGCGGCGCTCGCCCAACAGTCCGCTGCTGGGCGATCTGCGCGATCGCGTGCGCGAGCTCGATCTGCAGGTCGTGCAGCAGCGCCGGCGCCTCGCGGGTGGCACCACGTCCATGGCGCCCAAGATCTCGGAGTACGAACAGCTCACGTTGCGCCAGGAACTGGCGACGAAGGAGTACAGCTCGGCGCTCGCCTCGTTGGAGTCGTCACGCGCCGACGCCCGCCGTCAGCAGATCTACCTGGATCGCGTGGTCACGCCGAACCTGCCCGATCGCGCGCTGTATCCGCGCCGGATCCGTGCGGTGTTCATCGTGCTCGTCACCTGCTTCCTGGTCTATTCGATCGGCGCCCTGCTGATCGCCGGGGTGCGCGAGCATGCTCAGGACTGAGCCGTCCGTGACTCCGCTACGGCGGATGCTCGATGCCGCCGAACTCCAGGGCATCGTGATCGGCGCCGTGATGATGCGCGAGCTGCACACGCGCTACGGTCGCGAGAACCTGGGTTTCGTCTGGCTGATCGTGGAGCCGCTTTTCTTCTGCCTGGGCGTGATGGTGGTCTGGACGGTGATCCACGGCCGCTATTCGCACGGCCTGCCGCTGCTCGCGTTCGTGATCACCGGCTACATGCCGCTGACGTTGTGGCGCCACACCACCGCACGCGCCATCCAATGCTTTCGCGCGAACGCCGCGCTGCTCTATCACCGGCAGGTCAAGATGATGGACCTGCTGATCGCACGCGTGATCCTGGAGTTCTACGGCGTGATGATCGCGTACACCGTCATCGCATTCATCTTCACGTCGGTCGAGCTGTACGAGATGCCGCGCGACTGGGCGATGTTCTACATCGGCTGGTTCCAGATGCTGGTGTTCTCGGCGGCTTCGGCAATGATCATCGGCTCGCTGACCGAGCTGTACGAATGGTCGGAGAAGCTGATCGGACCGTTCATGTACTTCATGCTGCCGGTCTGCGGCGCGTTCTACATGGTCGAATGGTTGCCCGCCTCCGCCCATCGCTACGTCGAGTGGCTGCCGACCGTCCAGGCGTTCGAGATGATCCGCCAGGGGCAGTTCGGTGGTTCCGTGACGCCCCACTACGACCTCGCCTACGCCACGTTCGTCAACATCTCGCTGACCGCGATCGGCATCCTGATGTGCCGCAACGTGCACCGTCACATGGTGATCGAGTGATCCAGGTCTCCGGACTGACCAAGATCTACTCGCACCATGGCCGCGAGCGTGCGGTGCTGGACGATGTCTCCTTCACCGTCCCGCGCGGCTGCAAGGTGGCGCTGATGGGTCCCAACGGCGCGGGCAAGTCGACGTTGATCCGGCTGCTCGGCAAGGTCGAGATGCCGACCCGCGGCAGGATCGTGCACGGCATGACCGTGTCGTGGCCGCTGGGTTTCACCGGCTCCTTCCAGGGCAGCCTGAGCGGACTGGACAATGCCAAGTTCATCGCGCGCATCTATCGCACCGACTACGCGCGCCTGCTGACCTTCGTGCGCGAATTCTCCGAGCTGGGCGATTACCTGTACGCGCCGGTGAAGACCTACTCCACCGGCATGCGGGCGCGACTGGCCTTCGCGCTGTCCATCGCGATCGAGTTCGACTGCTACCTGATCGACGAGGTCGTGCTCGTCGGCGATCAGCGCTTCCATGCCCGCTGCCAGGAGCACCTGTTCGCCAAGCGGTCGGATCGGGCGCTGATCATCGCGTCCCACAACGTGAGCTGGATGGCTTCGTTCTGCAACGCCGCCATCCTGCTGCACAAGGGCAAGGCCTACTGGTTCGACGACGTCGCGATGGCAGCGTGGTGGTACATGGCGTTTTCCGTGGCCGCGTGACACCGCCGCCCGGACCGTCTCCGGGCTCACCGTCGAACGCTTTCTCATTCTTCCGATACACGTCCTGGACCCGCCGCACCAGATGCCGACGAACCGTACCTTCGCCATCGCGGGAGCCGGATTTTCCGGCGCCGTGATCGCCCGTGAACTGGCCGAGGCCGGCCATCGCGTCACCGTCTACGACCGGCGCGACCACATCGCCGGCAACTGCTACACGCAGCGCGACCCGGAGACGGGCGTGATGGTGCATGTCTACGGACCGCACATCTTCCATACCGACCACGAGCGGGTCTGGACCTACCTGCACCGGTTCACGCGGATGATGCCGTACGTGAACCGGGTCAAGGCCGTGGTCGGCGGCGCGGTGTACTCGCTGCCGGTCAACCTGCACACGATCAACCAGTTCTTCGGACGCACGTTCTCCCCGCGCGAAGCCGAGGCCTTCCTGCGCGAGAAGGCGGACCTGTCGATCGTCGAGCCGCAGAGCTTCGAGGAGCAGGCGCTGCGCTTCGTCGGCCCCGAGCTGTATCGCGCTTTTTTTTACGGGTACACGCGCAAGCAGTGGGGCGTGGCACCGACCGAACTGCCGGCGAGCATCCTCAAGCGCCTGCCGGTCCGCTTCAATTACGACGACAACTATTTCTCGCATCGCTTCCAGGGCATGCCCGAGAACGGCTACACCGACATCGTCGCCAGGATCCTCGAGCACCCGGGCATCTCGGTGCAGCTGTCCACCGAGCTTGCCCCCCGCGACGCGGCGTCCGGTGAACACGTGATCTGGTCGGGCCCGCTGGACGACTGGTTCGGACAGGCGCACGGCGCGCTGGGTTATCGCACGCTGGATTTCGAGCGCTTCGGCGATCAGGGCGATTTCCAGGGCAACGCGGTGATCAACTACTGCGACGTCGATGTCCCGTACACGCGCATCACCGAACACAAGCATTTCTCGCCCTGGGAACGACACGAAAAGACCGTGCTCTACCGCGAGTTCAGCCGCGAGTGCACACCCGGCGACGTGCCCTACTACCCGATCCGGCTGGTGCGCGACCGCGGACGCCTCGCCCGTTATCTCGACATGGCGCGCGCGGAGACCGGCGTGACGTTCGTCGGTCGGCTGGGCACGTACCGCTACCTGGACATGGACGTCACGATCAAGGAAGCACTGGAGACGGCCGACCAGATCAAGCTCGCGATCAGCGAGCGTCGCGCGCTGCTGCCGCTGTACGTCGATCCCGACTAGCGCCGCCGATCATGATCCGGCTGCAGACCGTCGACGTCTGGGACACGCTGCTGCGACGGCGCTGCCACCCGGACGCGGTCAAACGCCACCTCGCCGGATGGCTGCTCAACACCTGCTGGCCCGACATCGTGCCCGCGCTGCGTACGCCGCACGCACTGTTCGCGCTGCGACTGGACGCCGAGCGCGAGCTGGCCAGGGCCGCGCGCGGCGATCCGGCGCGCGACGACGAATATCGCCATCGGGAGGTGCTGGCGCGCTGGGTCGCCAAAGCCACGGGCACCACGGCGCCCGACGCGGCCTGGATCGATGCGCTCGAGGCCGAGGAGCTGGCGCAGGAACAGCGCGTGGTCTACGCCGATCCCGCTATCGCCGCCGCGCTCGCCGCGCGTGCACCGGTCACGACCTTGTTCCTCTCCGATTTCTACATGCCTGCGGCAAGCCTCGCCGCGCTGCTCGCGGCGCAGGGTCTCGACCGGCTGGTCCCGCGCGGACTCAGTTCGTGCGATGTCGGCCTGAACAAGCGCTCGGGTCGGCTCTACCAGGCGTTGCACCAGGAGCACGGGCTCACGCCCGCCGAGCACGCACACCTGGGCGACAACCGCGAAACCGACGTGCGCGTGGCACGGCGCCTGGGCATCGCCGCCGAACGCTATCGGAATCGATCGGAGGAAAAGCGCTCGGCGTTCAACCGTCGCATCTTCGAAGACCGTCGCGTGCTGTT
Organism: Panacagrimonas sp.; assembly: GCF_020697055.1. Lineage (GTDB taxonomy): Bacteria > Pseudomonadota > Gammaproteobacteria > Nevskiales > Nevskiaceae > Panacagrimonas. The sequence goes on from NZ_JAJFBP010000013.1 coordinate 18,904, forward strand.
CCGCGATCTCACGCGCAACGCGCTGGCCTCCTTGCCTGCGCCTGCGCAGCGCCACGCGCGCACCGCGTTTCGCTTCGGCATCCGCAGTGCGCCGCTGTTCGTGGGCTTTGCGCTGTTCCTGCTCGAACAGGCCGCCCGCCAGCGCCATGACGCGCTGTATTTCCTCAGCCGCGAAGGCGCGTTCTTCTCCGGGATCTACGACGCCCTGCGCAATGCGCGGGCGTCACCGGGAGGTGGCGCGCCGCCGGCACGCAACCTGGACATCAGCCGCCGCGCGAGCTTCGCCGCTTCGCTGCAGGCGGTTTCGCCCGAGCAGATGCAGCGGCTGTGGCGCGGCAACGAACCGGTCACGATGCGGGCGTGGGCGTTGTCGCTGAATCTCGATGTGGGTGTCGCCTCCGGCTGGTGCGAGCGCCACGGCCTGGCACTGGACGAGCCGCTGGCATCGCCGTCCAAGGATCGCCGCGTCGATGCACTGCTCGCCGATCCCGCGTGCCGCCAGACGCTGGAGACGCATGTTCGAAGCCAGGCGGCGCTGCTGCGCGACTATCTGGCCCAGCACGGGCTTGACCGCGGCACGGCGGCGGCGGCTGTCGTCGACATCGGCTGGCGCGGCACGATCCAGGACAATCTCGCGCTGTTGCTGCCGGACACGAGGCTGACCGGCTACTACCTCGGCCTGCAGGCCTTCCTGAATCCGCAGCCGTCGAATGTCACCAAGCACGCCTACGGTCCCGATCTCAACGGGGCCGCGGCAGGCGCCCGTGTCTTTCGCCGGTTGCCGCTGATCGAACTGCTGTGCACGCCGGCCGTGGGCGGCGCGATCGGCTACCGGCGCCGCGACGACGGCTCGGTGCAGGCGATCCATACCACCGACGAGTCGCACGAGACCCAGACCTGGCGCAACGCCGTGGCCCCGTTCCAGGACGGCGTGCTCCAGGCCATGCCGCTGTGGGCCGAGGCGTTGCGCACGCACGCGGTGGACAGTACGGAAATTCGCGGCGAGGCACTGGCCAGCTGGCAGCGGATCCTCGACAGGACGCCGGGCGTGATCAGCCAGGCGCGGGCCACGCTGCCGCACGACGAGCGCTTCGGGCGCGGGCGCTTCGAGCCGCCCGCGAGGCCCCGGCGCGTTTGGCCAAAACCCTGGCGTTTGTCGCGCTGACGGCGCCGATTTCACCGCGGATTTCGGTTAATCTTCGCGACTGTCTCGCTCCGAATTCCGTACTGCGACATGTCTGAACCCACCGCACCGGCGCTGCACCTCCTCCAATCGATGGTCTGGCCGCGCAGCTACGACGCGGGCCTGCCCGAAGGATTGTGCTTCCGGGCCTCGCCGCGAGCGGAATGGGAGTTCGTTCCGCCGGGTCGCATCCGCACGGTGCGCAACCTCGCGATCGGCATGCCCGATCCGCCGGTGCAGCAGTCCTTCGACCTGGGCACGTTCTTCGGCGCCATTTCGCTGTCGACCTGGTGCGGCCCTGCCGGACTGGACGAGATCACGCTGCAGGTGACCTTCACCGGCGCGTGCCGGATGAAGGTCTATGCCGACAACGGCCACGAAGAGCGCTCGCTGCTGGCGGACGAAACCCTCCGCGGCCAGGAATCGCAGTTCAGCCTGCACCTGAAGGGGCTCAAGGATCGGCGCGGCATCCTGTATCCGGTGTTCGAACCGCTTTACGGCCACTCGTTCGAACTGTCCGACGCGCGCTACCTCACCAGCAAGGCGCCGCAGCGCGCCGCACGGCTGGCGATCATCATGCCGACGTTCAAGCGCGAGAAGTACGCCACGCAGAACGTCGAGCTGATCCACGAGCACGTGCTCAAGGACAACTCCGACCGCTGCCGGCTGTTCGTCATCGACAACGCCGGCACGTTGAACCTTCCCGCCTACGAGGGCGTCGAGCTCGTCCGTAACCGCAACTTTGGCGGCGCGGGTGGATTCGCTCGCGGCGTGCTGTGCGCCTCCGACGAGCGCGCCGGCTTCACGCACATGCTGTTCTGCGACGACGACGTGCTGATCGAGCACCAGTCGATCTCGCGTCTGCTGTCGCTGCTCGGCTACATCCCGGACGACACGGTGATCTCGGGCGGCATGCTGCGCTACTCGAATCGTCACGTGCTGCACGAGCGCAACGGCAACGTCTTCAACATGCATATTTTTGGCAACCGCCACAAATACGACATGACGCAGACGACCGATCTGGCGCGTTACGACGAGGCCGGATTCTCGACGTTCTGCGGCTGGTGGTTCGCCTGCTACCCGCTGACGGGCTACCGCGACAAGCTGCTGCCCTACCCGTTCTTCGTCGGCTGGGACGACATCGAGATGGGGCGTCGGTGCAACGAGCTGCAGCTCAAATCGATCTCGCTGCTCGGCATCGGCGTCTGGCACGAGGAGTTCGAGAAGAAGGACACCAACTGGCGCTGGTTCTATCACACGCGCAACGGCCTGGTGGTCTGCCTGCTGTACGACCGTGGCCGCGGCGGACTCAAGCATGCTTTCCGTGAAGTCTGGAAAGCGCTGGTGACGTATCGCTATGAACGCGCCGAGTACATGCTCGACGGCCTGGCCGACGTGATCGCCGGTTGCGATTCGATCAGCGAACAGGCGGCCGATGAGCTGCACCTCAAGCTGGTCGCGCGCGAGAAGGACAAGTTCCGCGACGTCGGCCGCCTCGTGGTTCCCGACCGGCTCGACGGGCCCGTCCATGGCGGCAAGTTCAAGCGCTGGATCGCGAAGATGACGTTCAACGGCCACCTGCTGCCGCTGTTCATGTTCAAGCAGGCGCGCGAGCCGATCGATCCGGGCTGGCAGGTCGAGCACCTGCGTCGCGAACGGCAGTTCCCGATCTTTCTCAGCCGCAAGGTCGTCTATTACGAGCCGACCTCAGGCAAGGGCATCCTCTGCGAGGTCGATCACGCCCGCTTCTTCCGCCTGATGTTCCGGCTGCTCGTGCGCTGGACGCAGCTGCGCCTGGGCTACAAATCGGTCCGCGCCCAATGGCGTGCCCGGCATGCCGAGATGACGTCGCCGGTGTTCTGGAAACGCTATCTGGGTTTGCAGGCATCTGCGCGTCCGACCTCGGAACCCGAGGCCGAAGAAGCCAACACCGCGGCGATCGCCAAGTAGGGAGCGCAAGCGGCCGAAGGCCGCGTACCGCGCCATCGGATATCGACTCCGGCGGGATGATGATCGGCCACTGACGCGGCCGCTTTCCCGCCCTACGCGACGATGCGCACCGCAACCTGCTCATCGTTCGCCGTGTAGCACTCGTAGACGAACTTGATGCCGGTTCGATCCACGAATTCGAGCCAGGCCTTGTACTCGTGCTCCTGCCAGCTCGGGTAATTGAAGAACTCGTCGAACAACACGATGCTGCCGGGCCGCAACCTCGATCCGACCAGGTCGAATATGGTCTTCGTCGACGAATAGATGTCGCAGTCGACGTGCAGGAAATCGACCGGACCCGGATGCGTTGCCAGGAATGCGGGCAGCGTCTGGTCGAACCAGCCCTTGACCAGTTCGGCGCCGTCGACCTGCGGCAGCGCGCTGGTGGCGAAGGCGCCCTTGGGAACGCCGGTGCGCCAGGTCTCGGGAAGACCTTCGAACGAGTCGAAACCGTAGACGCCACCTTGTCCGCGCCGGACCTCCGCGATGACGCTGAGCGTACCGCCGGTGGCAACGCCGAATTCGAGCGCCATCCCGCCCCTGGGCGCCAACGAAAGCGCGTGTCGCAGCGTCTCGCGCTGATGCCAGAAGGTCTGTGCCTTGGGCATGTGCTGATTGGCGAAGGTGGCGCTGTCGATGACCGACTGCTCATGGGCGGCACCCATGATGTTGCGAACCCGGTTCCAGTCGGACATGTGGATCGCCGCGATGATCCTGTCCGCCTCCGCCTTTGCGATGTCCGCCATCTCCTTTCGCAGCTGCGCCGCGAGCTGCTCGCGGTGACGATCGAACAGTTTCCCGATGAAGCCGGCTCCCATAGCACGTCGCAGCCGGCCGTTCATCCCAGGCGCCTCGTCCCGCTTCGACTCATTCGTGCTGCCATTTTTCTGTCCGGTTTCCAAAACAGCCTTCTCCTACGGGGCGTCCGCCGAATCTGCGGGGAGCGCGATTCTACTTGGGCCCGGCTACCGGATGGCAGCGTCCAGCAGCTCTTCGTCGCAGACGACGCGCAGGTTTTTCCGGGCTTCGGCGAGCATTTCGGCGTCGAGCACGGGGGCGGTGGCGCCGTCACCGGCGTAATGGGCGAAGAACAGCCGCATCACGTGGTCCACGCCTTCGGGCGTCACCGAGCGCAGGTCCTCGGCGATGTAGCTGCCGCGATGAAAGCTGCTGTTGACCAGTTCGTACCCGGGGAAGTAGTCGCAGAAGTCGTGACGCTGCATGACCTGCTCTGCCGCCACGCGCAGCACCGACTTGGTGTACGTCGACGACACCAGGATGTGGCGGTCGACATATGTCGCAAGGATCGGTACCGGAGAGACCGTGAGGATCACCCGCGCATGCGGGTTGACCTTTCGCAGCGCCTCGATGAAGGCCTGCAGATCCGCGTCGACTTCGGCCGCGGTGAAATTGACGAACTCGTAGCGGTCGAAATCCATCTGCCCGCCGGCAACTCCCGGAGCCACGGAGAACACGGCGCCATCGCTGCGCGCGCGCCACGCCTCGGTCATGCCCAGCGTGAACACCATGACGTCGAGCGATTCGAACATCCTGCGTACCGCCGCCAGGTGCACGCTTCGCGCGGCCTCGACATCGGCCGCCGAGGCGAACCCACCGGGCTCGACGCGCGGACGGAAGGGATCGACCCATCGGCCGGTCTCCAGCGTCCAGGCGGCGTCCTGCGGAACGAATCGACCGTACGCGCGTTCCATCAGCTGGCGCAGCTGCCGCGCGGTGTAGACATAGCCGAAGCGCGCCGAGAACAGTCCCATTCCGCCGACGCCTTCGACCGCGTCCTCCGGCCCGCCCTCGCCCGGCTCGGCCTGCAGAAAGTTGTAGCCGCGCTGGAGCAGGCGTCGCGAGATGTTCAGCGCAAAGCAGCTGCCCGCGGTGGCGACTTTCGTATCAGGCTCGATCTTGAACTTGGTGCGGACCACCGGATCCACCATGGCCGGCGGCACGCTCTGTATCGCCTTCCTCCAGAAGTGATGCGCCGGCAGGCCGGAATACGGATGCGATGAAGACGTCGACGACACCGCTTCTGCGCTTCGTGCGGCCTCGACCGGCGCTTCGGGCTCGTCGACCGTCGCCGCCTGGGGCGGCAGCACCGTCCCGTGGTCCTTCAATTCGCGGAGCACATCCTGATACGCAGGCCAGTCGAGGCGCCGGCACAGCAGTTCGTCGGGCTCAAACCGGGCGAAGGTTGCGAACGACTGTTCGATGAACTGCTCCAGGCTCAGCAGGCTGACCGGCGAGAAATCGATCACGCCGCGGAGGCGCTGCTTGAACTCGTAGCTTCCCCTGCAACCCAGGTTGGCGCCCAGCTCGGTGTAGACCGGCCACGCCACGTCATCGGCGAGGTGATCGTGTGCAAGCTCGGTGAATTCGAACGGCTGCATCGCGACCCCGAGCCGTTCGAGCACGGCGCGGGCGATATCGGCCAGGACGAACAGTTTCGGATGCGCCGGGAAATGCATGAAACAGCCCTTGGCTTTCCATCGCGCCAGCGAAGCCGCGAGCGACAGATGGGCGGCGCGCCCTTCTTCCAGCAGGGCGGTCTCGGAACTCTCCCACCAGTCGAAGAACCCGAGTCGCTGCAGCACCTCGCCGCGGAAGAGCGCAGCGGTTTGGCTGATGCCAAGCCCGGCTTTCCAGCCCAGCAGCGCCAGCGAGGAGTGGCATTTTTCCAGGGGCCCTTGGGTCAGCGCCGTCGCCGTGCGCTTGACCTGGATATCGACCAGATCCGGGTGATACGCGGAGAACGCAACCGACGGATACAGCACCACCTGCGACTCGAAATCGCGATAGCGCTGCGACAGACGCTTCCAGATCCACGGCTGCATGAAGACTTTGTCGTGCGCGGCGAACACCGGAAGCAACGCGTTGCCGTCCGATTCCCACTCCGTCAGCCGTTCGATCGGAACGACTTCCGCGTGCGGCATCGGGCCGCCCAGCAGCGCCTGCAGGCAGCGCGCCATCCCCATCGCCTGCCGGTTGCCGAGCACCACGTACCGGAGTGCGATACCGACGCTCGCCGGCACCGGCGGTTCGGTCACCGCCGCGGCTTCGGCCTTGGGCTCCGCGAGCAGCTCGTCCAGCATCGCGCGGTAGCGTCCCGACTGCAGGCGATCGCACTCGAGTTCGTCTCTCGAATAGCGCGAGAACGCCTGATACGAGGCGCGAACGAATTCCTCGAGACTCAGGCTGCGGACCGGCTGATCGGCGTTATAGCCCGGCGATTCGAGCCTGAATCGGTAGTGTCCGCCAATGCCCAGCTTCTGCCCGACTTCAGGGTAGACCGGCCACGCCGCTCCGGTGGACAGGTAGTCGTACACGTACGAATCCAGTTCGAAGCTGCTGGCGCGGATGCCGTGCTTTTCCAGCACCGCCTTGGCGATGTCCAGCGAGACGTGCAACTGCGGATGGTTCATCGAGCGCATGAACGGTCCGCGCCGACGCCAGGACCTGACGAATTCGCCGAGTTCGATGCCGGCCGCCCGGCCCTCGTCGATCAGCGCCGCGAAGGCCGGATGCCATGTATCGAAGAAGCCGAGGCGCTCGTACGTCGACGCGTTGAAAAGCCCGATCGTCCGCTCGATCGAAAGCCCCGCCTTCCACCCCATGAACACGATCGACGACTGGTAGTCGTGCGAAGGACCGATCACGTGGTTCCGGTTCTCCTTCCGCAAAACGTAGACCACATCCGGGTGATATCCGGCGAAGGCGATCGTCGGATAGAGGATGACCTGGTCCGCGAGCTCCGGATGGAACTTCGACAATGCCTGCCAATAGATGGGCTGGATGAACACCTTTTCGTGCCTGGTGAACAGATCGACCACCTCCGCCCGCCGCGACTCGTGGTACATCAGCTCTTCCGGAATGCGCCATGACATCGTGGGCATCTCGCATCCGGTCAACGCCTGCACGCAGCGCATCATCGCGGCCGACTGGCAGTTGCCGATCACCGCGTAGGTCTTGCGCTTGGCCGCGATGGGAGCCCGCGCTGCACGCGGGGCCTCCGGTGCGACCGGCGGGGGTGCAACCGGTTGCGGAACGACCTGCGCTTCTCCGGACCGTGCTGCAACGTTGTGCTCGCCCTCGCCGGGCTGGTCCAGTCGTCGCGTGAACTCGGCCGAGCGCACCAACCCGACCAGCATCTCCTGCATGCTGCCGCCGCGATCCAGGATCGCCTGCCAGTGCGCGCGACCCTCGGGTTCGGGGTCACGGCCCAACAGGCAGCGATAGGCCGCCAGGACCACCGATGATGCGGACGCCTGCCCCGGTGCCGCCTGCGTCAGCCCGTGCGCATCGAGACGACGGCGAAACTCCGGCGACTTGAGGAAGCCCTGGAGCAGCGCGTCGAACGTGCCGCCGCGCGCCAGGAACCGCTCCCAGTGGGCCATTCCCTCGGAATCGGCCGCACGATCCAATACGCGCCAATAAGCCGCGCGCACGCGTTCCGGGTGCGGCCGATCCGCGCCCCAATCCTGGGAAGATTTCGACGTGAAGCGCATACGCTGCGCGGCGTTCGACAACTTGTCTGACAGGAATTTCCGCATCGACTCGAAGCGCGTTTTGGGGGTCGATTCCGCGTGCGTCGCCCGCGTCGAATTCACGCCGACTGACGCCAGAACACGCAATCCGGACTGAAAAGGGTCCGGGCCTCTTCCATGCGGATCCGATCGGCAAGACTCGACGATGCCTTGGCCCCGCGCGACGGCGCCGACGTGGTGGAAGACGCGAGCGCTGCGATCCGGAAGTCGATCAAACGACGCGCCGACTCGGGCGCTCCGAGCTCCTTCGACAGCTCGCGGTACGGTGCCAGATCGAGCCGGTTGCATACCAGCTCGTGCGGCGCGCGCTGGGCGAACGCCGCATAGGAAAGCGTGACGAACTCTTCGAGTCCCAGGATGCGCACCGTCCAATCGGCGTGCATCCCCGGAGAGGACAGCTTGAAGAGATAGCTTCCGGGAATGCCGAAGGCTTCCCCGATCTCCGGATAGACCGGCCACACGATTCCGTCGGCCAGATAATCCCGGACGTACTGCATCGGGTTACCCGGTACGGTCTGGATCCCGTGGGCTTCCAGAATCTTGGCGATGACGTCCGCCATCACGAACAGCTTTGGATGGTTCACCGCGTGCATGAAGCAGCCGCGCTCTATCCACCGTTTCAACATCGCATCGAGCGGCACGCCGCAGACCTCGCCCTCGGCCCTGAGCTCCGCGCACGAGCTTTCCCAGAAGTCGAAGTATCCGAGCCGTCGATAGATGTCCCGACGGTAGAGCTTCACCGCGTCGGCGGCACTCAGCCCGGCTTTCCACGCCAGCAGCGCGATCGCCGAGTGGTAGTGCCCCGTAGGCCCCGCGAAATGGTTGTTCGCCACCGCGTCGTGCACGTAGACCAGGTCGGGGTGATAGGCGATGAACTCGATGCACGGATAGAGCACGACCTTGTGCTTCATCTGCGCATAGCGATGCTCCAGGCCGCCCCAGATCCAGGGCTGCATGAAGACCTTGTCGTGCCGATCGAAGTACTCGGTGAGGTCGCGCTTGCCGTGCGCCATCTCGGCGACGATGTCGAAGTTGATCCACTCGTTGGTCGGCCAATCGCCTCCGACCATGGCCTGCAGGCACCGGGTCACGTGCCCCATCTGGCAATTGCCCAGAACGGCGAGCTTGAGCGTCGATGTCGTGAGGGCCGCGTGTACGGCCGCGATCTCCACGCTCACGTCGTGCCGCCCGCGGGTTCGATGCGGCTTTCTGCCGGATCGAACGGAAGCCGAGAACGCCGAGACCCGTCCGATGAAGCGCGTGCCGCGGGATGGTGTAGCCAGAACATCTGCGTCCGGAACGATCGAGAACGGGGCATTCTAGCCGAAGGCAAGCCCGGATCGACCCCATCGATTCGCCGATCGATGACCGGCTTTTGCAGCCTATTTCTGCTGTTCCCGATCCGATTTGCGGCCACTGCGCGAGAACAACGCGCTGAATGTCCGCCGGCGTGGCTGCCTGGGTGACGAGAGGTCGACGAGTTCTGCCGGATCCGCGACGCCGGCGTACTCCTGGACGAGCTGATGCAGCGGCCCGCCTGCGATCACGGCGTGACGGTTCTGGTGGCGCGACAACTCCATCGGCCGTGCAGGGTCATAGCCGCTGAAATGGAAGAACATCAACGGCTCGTCGCCGGCGGTGTACGACCCATCGGCGACACGTGCCAGCGGTCTTTCATGCAGGTTCCAGTAGCCCACGTTGGCGCCGCGTCGGCGACAGATCCGCAAGCCGGTGAACAGGACCGGAACCAGATCCAGCCAACGCTGATCGCCGCACATGCCCTTGGCAGGCTGGTTGTAGGCGTGTTCCCGCGTCATGGCGCCGAGCCAGCGGGAGAACTCCCGGCCCGCAGCGGTGGCGCGCACGCCGATGTATCCGCCATTGAAGCTGCCGGCACGCAGCACGGTCAGCGCTGACGGCGTGGCACCGTCGTCGGGGATCGGCTGCAGGACGTGCGGCGTCAACAGCAGGTCCGCCGCCGCGAGATCCTCGATCAGCGGCGCGAGCGCGCCATAGGCCCGGCAGTCGGCATCGACGTAGTGGACCTGCTCGCAGCCATCGTCGAGCAGCGCGGCGAGCAGGTAGGGCTTCAGGGCGAAGCACAGTTCCGCCGCGGTGTAGCGCGCGCGCATTTCCTCGAACTCACCCTGCGGCAGGCAGGCCTGCGCGGCCAGCGTGCGGATGCCATCGCCGCCTTCATTCGGCGCATCCACCGACAACAACACCAGTTCGGCATGTGGCGCCCCATGGCCGAAGCTGCGCAGCGCCCGGCGCGCAGCAGCCAGATGGCTGCTCGTCGCGATGGCGCAGAACGCGATCCGGCCGGGAACGGCCTCAACCTGCATCGATCAGCCTCAGCGGGGACGAATCTCGTCGAAGAGTGCCTTGTAGCGCGGCCATTCGAGGCAGTCGAGCTTCGTCGTCTGCCTGACGTGGCGCGTCAGCCCCGCGAACGAGCCCTCCAGGAACTCCGAAAGACCGATCACCTCGACCGGGGCATCCACGCAGAACGTGCTGGTGCCGAGATGGAAGTCGTAGCTGCCCTCGCCCAGGCCGAGGCGACGCGCCACGCCGGGATAGATCGGCCAGATCGGACCCGATCGAAAGTGGTCGTGTGCGAAGTGCTCGGGGCGCCCCGGTCGCAGCCGCACGTCCGGCATTCGCGCGAGCAGCGCCCGCGCGACGTCCGCGGTCACGTGCATCTTCGGATGATTGGTGGTGTGCATGAAGCATCCGCCGCGGATCCACGAATCGAGCATCGGCGCCATGTCGATGCCGCAGAGCTTTCCGCTCTCCATCAACCAGGTCCACGAGAACCACCACCAATGGTCGAAACCGAGCTTGTCGAAAAAGACGTCGTCGCGGAACAGTTCGCACGCCTGCGCAGGCGTGAGGCCCGCCTTCCACGCCAACAGTCCGATGCTCGAGTGGTATCCGTCCGCCGGTCCGTCGATGACGCACGGGACGTCGTGATCGACCAGATAGACGAGATCCGGATGGAAACCCGAGAAGCGGATCGGCGGGAACAGCATCACCTTGGAGCGGTATTCGTCGTACCTCTTCGCGATCTTCAACCACAGTTCGCTCTGCACCCAGACGGTGTCATGCGCGTGAAACAGCGCGGACAGATCCAGCGCGCCGCTCGACACCTCGGGCCAGAGTTCGGGCCCCGCATACATCGCAAAGGGCCGCGGAAGGGTCGTGATCGCCTGCACCGCGGTGGCCATCTGTCGCGCCTGGCAGTTGCCGAGAATCACCAGTCGACGCTCCTCCTTGGGGCGTCGGATCAGCTCTTCGAACTTGGCGGCCACCGACAGCGACGGCAGCGACAGGACACCGAGCGATTCGGATCGGCGGCGGAATTCCTCGGAGCGACCGATCCGCTCGACCATGTCGTCGATGTGGCCGCCGTGCTGGAGGAACTGCACCCAGGTTTTCAAGCCCGCGTCATCGGGCTCGCGATCGAGCAGCCCTCGGTAGGCGGCGCGCACGAACACGGCGGCCTCCGCACGCACGCGGGCACGGGTCACGCTCGCACGTCGGCGGCGCTCCATCCACTTCATATCGATCGATTTCCTGGTACCGACAAAAGAGGGTCGGCCGCCTGCGTCTTGGTCTCAGGCTGCTCCAATCTGCTGCGTCGGGTATTTTGCTCGACGGGCCACCCTGCGCCCGATCCGTCTTATCGCCGAGCCGCTCCGCCCGACCGACGGCCGTCCGCGCGCGTGTGCTGCCCTTCGGCCGCCGTCGAAGTGGCGCCTGCATGGACGGATAGGATCCGCTGCCCGAGCTCGTGCGCCGCGAGATCATCGCGCCCGGCGGCGGCGGACTGTCCGCGGCACCAGATCAGGTAATCGCTGCGGTGGTCGCGAAGCGCGAGCTTGGCGAAGGCACTGGCGAAGCTCGGAAGGTGGTCGCCGTAAGCGGCCAAGGTCCCCGGACGCTCGAGCGACGACAGCTTGTCCGCCACGCAACGCAGCATCGCGTCGGTGTGGACCAGGCTCGACAGGTAGCGGCCCAGGGATTGGCGCTCGGCGGCCGACAACGGCGCTCCCGGAGCCAGCCAGTCGGCACCGGCCTGCGCGGCGGCGTCGTTCCAGGGGCCGTGGTTCTCCATCGTGACGATGAACAGGAACAGGCGCGGTCCGCGTTCGTCGATCAGCCGGCACGCGACCTGCGCGACCGCGGCATCGGATATGAAGCCGTTGACGCGTTCGGCGCCGGCGAACGCTTCTTCTCCGAGGAACTCGTCGAAACCCAGGTTTGGCATGACCCGGTCGCGCCCGTAGAAGCGCCGGTCGAACGGATGCAGGCAGACGGTGTGAAAGCCCTGCGCCTTGAGCCGCGAGGCCATCGAATCCAGCGGCTCGCGTGCGAGCCGATGGTACGGATTGAACCGGTCGAACCCGAGCGCGTCCTGTTCGAGCCCGGTCAGCACGGCGAACTCGGTGCGCACGGTGTTCGCACCCCAGCAGGGCACCGCCAGGCGGCCCCACTGCACGCCGCCGCGAGCCAGCTCGTCGAAGCCCGACAGGATGCCCGGGCGCAGCGCGGGTCCGAGCCGCCGCGCATCGAAGAACGACTCGCACTGGATCAGCACCAGCGGCGCGCCGGCCTCGCACCGCGACTGCGGCCGCGTGGTCGCGCGTCGCGTCACCTCCGCGCGCACATCGCGCCGCTCGAAGCGCGCGAGCAATGCATGGACGAACAGCATGCCGATGGGTCCGAACGCGATCGCATCGGCCACCGGATCGGCGGTGGGCCGCAGGCGCTCGAGCCCGCGCGCCGCGCGCGCACCGAGCGGCCCACGCAGCAACACCACGATTGCAGCCACTGCGGACAGCGAAGCCACCAGCGGCCACGGCGTCCAGGCCCAGGCGGGCGGCACGAACACGAACAGCGAGCCGAACAGGATCAACGCGCCGGCCGCGCCGCAGAGAATCGGCAGCTTGTCGGGAAAAGGAACCGCCAGGCTCGGGTGGCGAAAGATGTCGAGTGCCTGGAACACGTCGGTGTAGACGATGGGTTCGGACAACACGCTGCGCTTGGAGCGGTCCGAGTGCGCATAGCCCGCGCACAGCACGAACGTCAGCACACCGGCGAACAGGGGTCGCGCGGTCGCGGCCGCGACGAGCACGAACACCATCATCGGGAACGCCAGGTCGATCGCGACGTGTACCGACGAATGCCAGCGGGCTCCGGCGCCCGATCGCGGCAGCTGGCATCCGGCGATCGCGCAGGCCGCCCCCGCGACGATCGTCAGCGCATCGATCACGCCGTCTGCGCCAGCTCGTCTTCGTCCGGCGCGTCGTGGCTGAACGCGAGCGCTTCGACATCTTCGACCGGAAGCTCCGCGCGAGGCCTCGCGGCGCCCAGGGTCTGGCCCGGCACGACCACCGAATCTTCGACGAAACGCTTAAGGCGCAACAGCATCCCTTCGACGGCCATCGCGCGACCGCGAGCGCTGAAGATGCCGCCACGCAGCTGCGTGCGCTGCGCGATGACGCGCCGGAACGCGTCGACGAGGTTCTGATCGGGATGGTCGTGGCCGTTCCAGAACGCATCGAGGCCGCCCTGGAACGTCATACCTGGCAGCGCGTAGATGGCGCGACCCAGTGCGATCACGCGCCGGCCTTCGCTGAGCGCGCTCAGGCCCATCGTGCTGTTGACCGTGATCAGACCGCGACAGCCATCGATCAGGTCCGACGGCGTCCCGCAATGCATGAAGTGGACGCGCGAGGACACGCCCGCGGCCAGCGCGCACGACTCGACGATCTCGCGCAGGTTGATCACGCCCTGATCCAGCGGATGTTCGGTGACCGCCAGCGCCGCATCGGCAGGCGCGTTGGCGGCGAACGATTCGATCACGCGCCGGATGGCGGCCGTCATGCCGCCGAACGGCGAGTGGTAGCGCAGCTGCGAATCCGCGTCGAGCTGCAACGGGAAGACGTAGTACGGAACGCCGCTGCGGACGATCGCGTTCACGATCTCGCGTGCGCGACGCTTCATCGCGGGAATGCGGAAGAAACGCCAGAACCCCGCGCGATACTCGCTCGAGGGATGCCAGGGCTTGTGCGTCCTGTATTTGCGGAACCGGAACATCCAGGACATCACGCCCAGGTTGTACTGGACGTCGTACACCGCACGCATCGTGAAGCCGTCCCCGCTCCAGCTGCCCGTGCTGATTTCCGGTGCGGTGTGGCCTTCATTGAGATACCAGGCCGGGTCGTGCGGCATCGACGAATAGCCGTTGACTCCGCCGGCTTCCAGCGTGACCCAGCCCGGACGCAGATAGCCCTCTTCCAGAACGTGGACGGCCACTCCGGTGTGCCGCGCCAGTTCGATCGCCGCGCGATGCAACGGCCTGCAGTCGCCGAACAGGATGACGTCGGTGATGCGCCAGGCCGACAGCCGCTCCGACAGGAAGGCCGGCCAGCCTTCGCGATCGCCGAGATAATCGACGGCGCCGGACAGCGGCCACGCCCGTTTGTCGCCCCCGTTGAAGTTGATCCGGTGCACGGTATGCCCCGCCCGTTGAAGCGCGGCGCCGACCTGCCCGATGAAGGGACCGATCGGCCCCTGCAGGAACAGATACCGCCGGCGAGCGATTCCGCTCCCGCCCGGCCCGCGGCCAGGGGAGCTATTCGATTGAACCATCACGGATGCGTGACCCCGCCCCCTGGATTTATCGCGACACTTTGCCACATTGGAACCAAAAACATCCTGAATACGTAACCGGACTTCCGGTCGGTTGGGCCGGGCCGCCGCGCGGTTTTCACCCCGACTCACACGCGCAGACGCCACTGATCGTGCGAGTCGCTCGATCCCTCCTGGGCCTGCTTGAGGAGACGCGAGAAGCGCAGGACATGGCCGCCGTCACGGAACTGCACGCCGGCACGCGGTCCGCGTATGGCGCTGATCCGCACCAGCCGCGCGGCGGTACCGCATCCAAACGAACCGCCCACCCGCCCGGCGCGTTCGAACCGCGCCAACTCCTCCAGAGCCAGGTCCGCTTCCTCGACCCGCAGGCCGTCCTCGCGCAGCAGCGTGATCAGCGTGTCGCGGGTGACGCCCGCCAGGATCGTTCCGTCCAGCGGCGGCGTGATCCAGGTGCGATCGACCTCGACGAACAGGTTCATCGTGCCGGCCTCGGCCAGGCGCGAATGCGTCGCCGCGTCGAGCCAGGCCACGTCGTCGAAGCCGCGCTCGCGTGCACGCATCTGTCCGAGCAGGCCCGCGGCGTAGTTGCCGCCGGTCTTGGCCGCGCCCAGGCCCCCGGCTGACGCCCGCGTCAGCTCCGGCTCGGCCCACAGCATCACCGTCTTGAGCGGCGGATCGCAGCAGGGCATCACCGTCACGGAAAATTGATGTTCGATCGCCGCGCGATAGCCCAGCGCCTCCTCGGACGCGGCAATGGTCGGACGCAGGTACAGCGCACCGCGTCCGTGGGGCGGCAGGAAGGCTTCGTGGACCCGCACCGCATCTCGACACGCCTCGATGAACAGGTCCTCGTCCACCTCCGGAAGACCCAGTCGTGCGGCGCTGGTCCGCAGTCGCACCGCGTGTTCGTGGGGTCGGAACAGGTGCGCCGACCCGTCGGCCGCGCGATATGCCTTCAGACCTTCGAACACCGACAGTCCGTACTGGACCGTGCCGCTGGCCACCGACACCTGGACATCGCCGCGCGGAACGATCTGCCGCGACGACCAGCCTGCGGCCGGCGACCACCGCGCCCGGACCACGAGCGGCGCAAGGTAGCGGCCGAAACTCAGCTGCTCGGGGGCCGGCCAATCGGATGGCGGGGCCGAGAACGGCGCGAACCAGTGGTCGCGGCGTTCGATGAAGGCCTGGATGCGGTGGGCGGATTCGATGTCCATGGTGGATCCCGGGTGTGGCTGGGTGGGACCCCGTGGGTGGACATCCGGCGGTGCTGCAGTAACGAAAAACCCCGCCGGATGTTGCGCCGGCGGGGTGGGTTAGAAGCGTGCAGCGTCCCCTACGGCGCGTCCTTTACGACGACGGCCAGTACGATGACGGCGATGGCTTTGCGCAGAGAATTCATCTTAAAAAAACGGAATCTCGATCTCACAGGGTCGGCAGATTAATGGACTCGACGTCCCTTTGCCTAGCTCTTCTCTGCGGGCACGGCTTCAGACGACATTTCCTCGAAGTCGGGCTTTTCACGTACGGCGCATTGCGGACACGCCCAGTCAAGGGGCACCACTTCCCACCGCGTGCCAGGCGGGAAGCCTTCATGGCGACATCCCTGCCTCTCGTCGAATACGTACCCGCATCCCGGGCAGCGAAAGCATCGATACGGTGCCGCGCTCATGTATGGGCCTGCGCTCGGACCCCGCCATGACGGGCCGGACGCATCGCGCGCTTGTCTTCCAGAACGTGCTGGTGCGCAAGCTGCCCGCTGGTACCTGTCGTGGCTGATGGAGCACTACGGGGGCGGAAGGTCGTCCGAAGAACTTCACGATCTGTACCTGCAGGCGGAGGACTTCACTGGCATCCGTCACATCGTTCACGAGACCGATCCGATCACGGCCGGCGTCATCGGGGTGTTTCCGGCCGAGTTGTCACCGGAGCAGTTCACGATGCTTCACATCGCCGACCTGTCGCATGTACGAGCGCCCGTCATCGGCGCGACGCGTCGGGGTCGTCCTATTCCTGCCGCTGCGGCCGCGTTCATCACGCAGGTCACCACGGTCGTGGAGCACCTTCGCGTATCGACAGGGAAGAAGAAAACGCGGCGCCGTGCACGGCGTTCCGTCTGACGACGACGCGGCCGGACGCATGGATTGGCGCAGCGCTGCAAAGGATGCGGGAAGCGGCTGTACTTCCAAGTTCGACCATCGCTTCCGAACTTGGTAGGCGCGAGAGGACTCGAACCTCCGACCCCCACCATGTCAAGGTGGTGCTCTAACCAGCTGAGCTACGCGCCTGCCGAACCGCAGGGGCGCGAAGGTTACCGGCGCGACCCTTGGGAAGCAACCGCGGCGCAATCGGGCCACGCGACCCGCAGGCTACCGTCCGCGGCAAAGCGAAATCGACCCGACTCCCAGCCATCACTCCATAGGCGCAGCGCGCCGTCGTAATAGCGCTTGGCGTCGGTCGCTGTCTGCACCGCCAGATGCACTTTCTGCTGGGCCACCGCGCCGAAATCGCCGCGCGCCGAGAAGAACGGGATCAGCGACGCCGAGAATCCCCCCGGCCCTGCTCCGCGGGTTCGTCCCGTCGCGATCTCGATGCGCTCGGGTGGACGACCGTCCGCGGCAAAGGTCGCGGCGACGGGCGCATATCGATCGAGCAGTTCGCGCCGATCGGGATCGGCGGCGTCGAGCATGCCGATCCACAGATAGACGCGGATCGCATCGTAGCTGCCGATGCCGTCGGTCTTGCCGTCCGGAACAAAGCCCCTGAGCGGATGCCACTCGACCCAGTCGCCGGCGATCCCCTTCGGTGCCGACTCCAGCAGAACGCGTCGCGACGATGCGAGCACCGCCGGCCACAGCGTGTCGCCGGTGTGGACCGCGAAACGGCGCAGCGGCTGCAGCGCGAGATAGCTCGGATTGAGCCGGAAATAGGTCTCGTGCACGAACCCGTGCGGCGCGGGCATCAGCGTCGTTCCGAGGCGTTCGAGGTCGCGCACCTCCTGCCGCCCGATGTTGGCGATCATGCGATCGGCCAGCGCCGTGTATCGGGGCTCTGCCCACAGCCGCCCGGCTTCGAGCAGCGCATAGGCGATCCACACGTCGGCATCGGTGGCCGAATTGGGATCGATCACACCCCAGCTGTCGTCCTTCTCGCGCTTGCCCCACCGCCACGCCGGCAGGTGCAAGTTCAGATCGCCACGCGACAGGTTGTTGGTGGTCCAGACCAGCAGGCGATCGAAGCTCGCGCGATCGTTGGCGACCAGCGCGAACATCAGCGCATAGGCCTGGCCTTCGGAGACGGTGCGATGGTCGGCGTGCATCGGATCGATCACGCGCCCGTCTAGGCTGAGGTATGCGGACTTGAACGCCTCCCACGACGGCCAGGGGCCGCAGGCCGCCGCGGCCTGCCCAGCAAAGAAGAACAGGGGGCCCACGAGGATTCGGGCCACGAACGCCCGCAAAGCCGTGATCAAGCCGCGCGCACCAACAGCTGGTTGCGCAGCGCGCGCACTTCGTCACGCAGCTTGGCGGCCTTTTCGAATTCGAGGTTCTGCGCCGCCTGGCGCATCTCCTTTTCGAGCTTCGCGATCTTCTTGCCCAGAAGCTCCGGCGAGAGCCTCGCCTCGTACCCGCGCCTGGACTCGGCCGCCTTGGGAATCGGCGCCACGCCGTCGTCGTAGCCGTAGCGCATCAGGTCGGCGATGCGCTTCTGCACACCGCGCGGCGTGATGCCCTGCGCCTGGTTGTAGGCCTCCTGCTTGTCGCGACGACGATTGGTCTCGTCGATCGATCGCCGCATCGAATCGGTGACCTGATCGGCGTACAGGATCGCGCGACCCGACAGGTGACGTGCGGCACGACCGATGGTCTGGATCAGCGAGCGATCCGAGCGCAGGAAGCCTTCCTTGTCGGCGTCGAGCACCGCGACGAGCGACACCTCCGGAAGATCGAGGCCTTCGCGCAGCAGGTTGATGCCGACCAGCACGTCGAACACGCCCAGGCGCAGATCGCGAATGATCTCGGCGCGCTCGACCGTGTCGATGTCGGAGTGCATGTAGCGCACCTTCACGCCGTTCTCGTGCAGGTAGTCGGTCAGGTCCTCGGCCATGCGCTTGGTCAGGACCGTGATCAGCACACGCTCCTTCTTCTCGGCGCGGACGCGGATCTCGCCCAGCACGTCGTCAACCTGCGTGCGGGCAGGCCGCACTTCGACCTGCGGATCGACCAGCCCGGTGGGACGCACCACCTGCTCGACGATGCTGGAACCGGACTTGTCCTTCTCGTATGAACCGGGCGTGGCGCTGACGTAGATCGTCTGCGGCACGAGGCGCTCGAATTCCTCGAACTTGAGAGGTCGGTTGTCCATCGCGCTGGGCAGACGGAAGCCGTATTCGACCAGCGTCTCCTTGCGGCTGCGATCGCCCTTGTACATGGCGCCGAGCTGCGGGACGGTGACATGGCTTTCGTCGATCACCACCACGGCATCCGGCGGCAGGTAATCGAACAGGCAAGGCGGCGGCTCGCCCGGATTGCGTCCCGAAAGGTAGCGGCTGTAGTTCTCGATGCCCGAGCAGAAGCCCACCTCCTGGATCATCTCCAGGTCGAACGTCGTGCGCTGCTCCAGCCGCTGCGCCTCGAGCAGCTTGCCCTGCGACTGGAACCACTTCACGCGCTCGCGCATCTCGTCCTTGATCACGTCGAACATCGCCAGCACCTTTTCGCGCGGCGTGACGTAGTGCGACTTCGGATAGATCGTGTAACGCGGCACGCGCTGGCGAATCTCGCCGGTCAGCGGGTCGAAGATCGAGACCGACTCGACCACGTCGTCGAAGAGCTCGATGCGCACGGCCTCGTCGTCGGCTTCGGCCGGATGCACGTCGATCAGATCGCCACGGACACGATAGGTGCTGCGCGCCAGGTCCATCTCGTTGCGCGTGTACTGCATCGAGGCGAGCTGGCGCAGCAGCGTGCGCTGATCGATGCGGTCGCCCACTTTCACGTGCATCACCATCTTGAAGTAGCTCTCGGGATCGCCGAGGCCGTAGATGGCGGAGACCGAGGCCACGATGATCGAGTCGCGGCGTTCCATCAGCGCCTTGGTCGCCGACAGCCGCATCTGCTCGATGTGCTCGTTGATCGAGCTGTCCTTCTCGATGAAGGTGTCGGTGCTCGGGACGTAGGCCTCGGGCTGGTAGTAGTCGTAATACGAGACGAAGTATTCGACCGCGTTGTCCGGGAAGAACTCCTTGAACTCGCCGTAGAGCTGCGCGGCGAGCGTCTTGTTCGGCGCCAGCACCAGCGTCGGCCGCTGCACCTGGTGGATCACGTTGGCGATCGAATAGGTCTTGCCCGACCCGGTCACGCCCAGCAGCGTCTGGTGCGCGACGCCCGCTTCGAGGTTCTCGACCATGCCCGCGATCGCCGCCGGCTGATCGCCCGCGGGCGGCCAGTCGCTCTTGAGCTGGAACAGCGCGTCACGCCGGTGCTTGAGCCGGGTGACCTTCAGGGATTCGCGAGGCGCTTCTTTCATGGACGCGGAATAGAAGACCGCGCGCCGTTGCGCGCGGTTCCGTTTGGAAGTCTACCCGCGAGGGCGCCCGCGGCGGGGCGCCCTGCCCGTTCACGCGGCCAGCAGCGGATAGTCTTGGTATCGAACGGGTTGAGCGGCGCCTTCTTCGCGATGCGCTCGGGCAGATCGGCGTTGGCCAGGTAATGCTTGCCGTAGACGATCGCGTCGGCGCGACCGTCGGCCACCGCCGCCTCGCCGGACGGCCCGTCGAAACCACCGTTGAGCAGCAGCGCCCCGCGATACGTCCGCCGCGCGATCTTCTGAAGCTCGATCTCCTCAGGGCGATCCCACTGGTCATGACGAAGCTCGAAGTGACCGAGCTTGCGCGCCTGCGCCTGCTCGGCGACATACGCCGTCAGCTCGCGCGGATTGGAGTCGCTCATGTCGTTGAACGGCACCAGCGGCGAGATGCGCACGCCGACCTTGCCGGCGCCCCACACGCCGATCACCGCGTCCATCACCTCGAGCAGCAGGCGCGCGCGGTTCTCAAGCGAACCGCCATAGCGATCAGTGCGATCGTTGGCGCTGTCGCGCAGGAACTGGTCGAGGATGTAGCCGTGCGCGCCGTGCAGCTGCACGCCGTCGAAACCGGCGTCGCGCGCGTACACCGCGGCCTGGCGGAACGATTCGATCAGCGCGGGTATCTCGTCGGTGCGCAACGCGCGCGGCACCGGATACGGATGCTTGCCGGTAGGCGTGTGGGTCGTCGAATCGATCGCGCGCCCCGTGGAAGACACCGGCTGCACGCCGTTGTTGATGTCCTGATGGGTGGCTCGGCCGGGGTGCCACAACTGCACCGCGATGAGCCCGCCCTTGCGGTGCACCGCGTCGGTGACCTTGCGCCACGAGGCGGCGTGCTCGGCCGAATAGATTCCGCCTTCTCCGATGAAGGCGCTGGCGGTGGCGTCGACCATCGAGGCCTCGGTGAACATCAGGCCACCGCTGGCACGCTGCGCGTAGTACTCGGCCATCAGGTCGTTGGCCAGATGCGAGGTTCCGGCGCGCGTGCGCGTGAGCGCGGCCATCACCACGCGATTCTTCAGATGCAGGTCACCGACCTGGAGGGGGGAAAGCAGACTGGGCATCGGTTGGTTCTCTCTTCGTGCGTTCTTGGGAGTTGAATGGGGGCGCCCTTACCAGGGCAGGCGTTCGCCAAGATGGAAATAGCCACCGTTCGGGCCATCGTCGGGAATCAGCGACAGCTCCACCGAGGTGCGCGCGCCGTCGACGATTTCCATCGCGGCATTGGCGCCGCCCATGTCCGTCTTCACATGCCCCGGGTGGATCGTATTGACCTTGATACGGCTGCCACGCAGCTCGTGCGCGAGCTGCACGGTCCAGGCGTTCACCGCGGACTTGCTGACGTTGTAGGCGGGCACCTTGAAGTCGAAATACGGGCTGTTCGGATCGGCCTGGTCGGTAATCGACCCCAGGCGGCTCGAGACGTTCACGATGCGCGCCGATTTCGACTTGCGCAGCAGCGGCAGGAAGGCCTGCGTCACCTCGATCAGGCCGAAGACGTTCGCATCGAAGGTCTGGCGCCAGCTCTCGATGGTCTGCTCGGAGGGCTTGCGGTCGAGCTTCTCGACGAAGATGCCCGCGTTGTTGACGAGGATGTCCAGGTGGCCGTGCCGCTTTTCGATCTCCGAGGCGGCCCGGGCGATGCTTGCGCTGTCCGTCACGTCGAGCTGAAGGGATTCGACCTGCAAGCCTTCGGCTGCAAGTGACTTCGCGGCGCTCTCGCCCTTGCCTGCATCGCGGCTCGCCAATACGACGTGAACGCCCTGCTTCGCCAACTGCCGGACCGTCTCCAGTCCGATGCCCTTGTTGGCTCCCGTTACCAGCGCGACCCTGCGATCCGACATCGTTTTCTCCGGTTGGGTTGAGGACCCCGACGGAATCCCCATCATTTGATGATACCGAACGGTATCATGACGGACGATGTGACCGGACGGTATTCTTTCAAGAGGGAGCACCCCAGGAGGGGCGGCATGGGCGGTACAAAACGATCGCAGGTCAGCAAGAAAGGTGCACAGGCCGCGCCGCGGCCCAGCGCGCGCGATCGGATCTTCGATGCGGCGCGCGTCCTCTTCTATCGGCAGGGCATTCACGCGGTCGGCGTCGATTCGATCGCGCAGGAAGCCGGCGCAACCAAGATGAGTCTGTACCGCGCGTTCCCCGGCAAGGACGAACTGGTCGCCGAATGCCTGCGCCAGTCCGAACAGGAGTTCTGGCGCTGGTGGGACGAGCTCGTCGCACCACACGCCGCCGATCCACGTGCGGCCTTGCTGGCGCTGTTTGAGGCGCAGACGCGCAAGCAGAGGGCGCCGGAGCATCGCGGTTGCCCGATCGCCAATGCGGCCATCGAGCTCACCGAGGACGCCCACCCCGCGCGCGAGGTGGTGCTCGAGTACAACCGCGAGAAACGGCGGCGCCTGCGCGACCTGTGTCGTCGACTGGGTGCGGATGCACCCGAGCTTCTGGCGGATTCGCTGCAGCTGTTGATGGACGGCGCCTGCGTGTCGCGCATCACGCTGGGCGCAACGGGTCCCGCCGCGAGCCTGCATCGTGCCGCCGCCGCGCTGATCGACGCGGCCGTGACCGCTACGCGCTGACTCAGGGCGCCGCGTCGAGCGCGGACTCGGCACCTTCGCGGATCGTCACGCGCACCCACGGCTCGAGCGTGACGCCGACGCCCGATCGCCCGTCCGCCGTCTCGAAGGCCTGCGCGTCCCCGACGGTCAGCACCTCGCCGGGCCGACCACTGCCGCGCTGGAGTTCGTAACCGCGACGACGCGCGCTCCAGCCGCCGATGCCGGCCATTCCACGCGCGAAGTCCTCCGCCCGCAGCGCCTCGTCGAAATCCTGCAGCTTCACGCTCGCATCGCGGCCCACGAGCTCGACGACGAATCGATCGCGCACTTCGGGATCGGATGGCTTGGCCGGCTGCGTCGATCGACGCTGCACGCTCAGCGGCCGGTACTCGACCTGCACGACCTGGAAAGCAGAGAACGGCCAGCGCTCGAGACGCCCGATGCCGAGCAGGCGACGCGACTCGCGCACTTCGCGCGCCGCGGGATCCACCGCGACCTGACGATCCACCAGCACCATCACCAGCGCCGCCGCGCCGATCGCGAGCACGCCGCCGAAGAGCGTCCAGCGCAGCGGCGTTGGCGGCCATCGACGCAGGAGCGGCACGCCCAGGGCGACGATCGATCCGACGATCATCGCCAGCAGGAACGGCACGCCTGCGCGTCCATCGGCCAGGATCAGCGGGCCGGCGCTCAGGTCCATCGTCGATCTCCAGGTCCGAGTTGCGGGGCGGCTGCGAGCAGCAGTTCGAACAGCGCAGCGAAGTCACGGGGCTCGCCGATTTCG
Source organism: Panacagrimonas sp. (assembly GCF_020697055.1). GTDB lineage: Bacteria > Pseudomonadota > Gammaproteobacteria > Nevskiales > Nevskiaceae > Panacagrimonas. Next base: position 42,235 of record NZ_JAJFBP010000013.1, read on the forward strand.
GCGGCGGGCAGCGAGCGTGGCAGGCGCCCGGCGAGGATCTCCCGCGCCCACGTCGGCGGCTCGGCCGGATCGGGTCGATCCGAAAGCGACGCACGCAAGGTATCGGCCGCCTCGACGCCTTCGAGTCCATCGGGCTCCCAGCGCGACGCCGGCAGGTGCGCGCTCCAGTTCGCGTGATAGCGGCGAAAGAACCATGTGCTCCACACCAGCGCGCGCCGCGCGCTCGCGGGCCACTGTGCGGCCAGCGCCTGGCCCGCGGCGAACCAGCGATCGCCCAGTGCATACGAGGCCATCGAATCGCCGCCCATGCCGCTGGCGCGCGCGTAGGCCGACTCCGCCATCGCGGCATCGAGTTCGGCGGCGTCGGCTGGCGAATCGGGAGGAACGTCGAGCAGCGCCGCGAGGCGCTGGCGCCGTGCGCCGTGCTCCGTCCTTCGTTCCTGGCGCAGCGCCTGGATATGCGCGCGCAGCGCCGTCGATGCCGGATGGGGCTCGAGGCCGGTCAGGTCGTCGATCCGGCCCTGGTTGCTGATCGACTGGTATTTGCGGAATGCGCGCGTGTAGGCCTTCTGGCATCGCCCGATCTGGGCGGCAGCATCCGCGCCCGAGGCGCAGGCCATGGCATCGCGCGCGGCGTCCGCCGCGCGCAGGTAATGCCCCTTGGCAGAAAGGCCATCGTGCACGACGCGCGCATCGCCGCCGCGCTCTTCGATCTCGGCGCGCGCGCAGCCGGCCTCGAAGTCCCCTTCGCGTCCGGCAAATTGCGCGGCCCACGCCGCGAGGGCCGACTCGTGGTCGCCGAGCGCGAGGGACGCGTCCCAGGGTGCGGCAGAGCTCGGTGCGTTGACCATCGGCTGACGATTGTACCGGCCGGAGCGGTAGGCCGCGGGACGCGCATCCAGTATCATTCCGCGCCGTTTTTTCGCTCCCCTAGGAGTCGCGCCGTGGAACATGTCCTGGCCCTGAGAATGGGTCGCATCAAGCCGTCCCCGACCCTCGCGGTCACCGCCAAGGCGGCCGAACTCAAGGCGCAGGGGCTCGACGTGCTCTCGCTGGGTGCCGGCGAGCCCGACTTCGACACGCCGGCCCACATCAAGGCCGCGGCGATCGAGGCGATCAACAAGGGCTTCACCAAGTACACGCCCGTCGGCGGTACGCCTTCGTTGAAGAAGGCGATCATCGACAAGCTCATGCGCGACAACCAGCTCGAATACAAGCCGGGCCAGATCCTGGCGTCCTGCGGCGGCAAGCAGAGCTGCTACAACCTGTGCATGGCGTATCTCAACGCCGGCGATGAGGTGCTGATCCCCGCGCCGTTCTGGGTGAGCTACCCGGACATGGTGCTGCTGGCCGACGCAACGCCGGTGATCATGCCGACCACGCAGGAGGCGCGCTTCAAGATCACCGCCGAGCAGCTCGACCGCGCGATCACGCCCAAGACGCGGATGCTCTGGATCAACTCGCCGTCGAACCCGTCGGGCATGGCGTACACCCGCGCGGAACTCGCCGCGCTGGGCGAGGTGCTGCGCAAGCACCCGCACGTGCTGATCGCCACCGACGACATGTACGAGAAGATCCTGTGGGCGGCCGAGCCGTTCCAGAACATCATCAACGTCTGTCCGGACCTGTACGACCGCACGGTGGTGATCCACGCGGTCTCGAAGACCTATTCGATGACCGGCTGGCGCCTCGGCTTCGCAGCCGGTCCGCAGAAGATCATCACGGCGATGGCCGACATCCAGAGCCAGAGCACGTCCAACCCGACGTCGATCTCGCAGGTCGCGGCCGAGGTCGCGCTCAGCGGCGACCAGACCTGCGTGGCCGAGATGTGCAAGGCCTTCAAGGCCCGGCACGACCGGCTCGTGGCCGACCTCAACGCGGTTCCCGGCATCTCCTGTGCATCAGGGGACGGTACGTTCTACGTCTTTCCTAATGTCGAAGGGCTCATAAGAAAATTGGGCGCCAAGGACGATCTGGACCTGTCCGATCGGCTGCTCAAGGAGGCGTTGGTCGCGTTGGTGCCCGGCTCGGCATTCGGTACGCCGGGTCATGTACGCCTGAGCTTCGCCACCAGCGACCGCGTGCTGCAGGAATCGGTCGCCCGCCTGCGCAAGGTCGCAGGCGGCTGATCGATCGGTTGATCTCGTCCGGCTGGGGGACGGCGTAGGGCCGTTCCCCGCTCAGACTTCGTTCGTCATTCGGCTTCAAGCCCAGAGGTAGAAGTGGCTGCCATCGGTACCGAAAAGGTTCTGACCGTCCATCACTGGAACGAGTCGCTGTTCTCCTTCACCACCACGCGCGATCCCAGCCTTCGCTTCGAGAACGGCCACTTCGTGATGATGGGCCTGCAGGTCGAGGGGCGCCCGCTGATGCGCGCGTACTCGATCGCCAGCGCCAATTACGAGGACATGCTCGAATTCTTCAGCATCAAGGTCGAGAACGGCCCGCTGACTTCGCGCCTGCAGCACATCAAGGTCGGCGATGACGTGCTGGTGTCCCGCAAGCCCACGGGCACCTTGATCCTTCACGATCTGAAGCCCGGCAAGAACCTGTACATGCTCGCCACCGGCACCGGTCTGGCGCCGTTCCTGTCGCTGGTGAAGGACCCCGAGACCTACGAGCGCTTCGAGAAGGTCGTGCTCGTGCACGGCGTGCGACAGGTCGACGACTTCGCCTACCACGATTACTTGACGCAGGACCTGCCCAAGCACGACATCCTGGGCGAGGAAGTCGCCAAGAAGCTCATCTACTACCCCACCGCCACGCGCGAGCCGTTCCGCAACAATGGGCGCCTGACGGACCTGTTCGAGAGCGGCAAGCTCACGGACGACATCGGCCTCCCGCGCCTGAATCCCGAGACCGACCGCGCGATGCTGTGCGGCTCGCCGGCGATGCTCAAGGACACGGCGGCGCTGCTGGACCGGCTCGGCTTCCAGATCTCGCCGCACATCGGCACGCCCGGCGACTACGTGATCGAACGCGCGTTCGTCGAAAAGTAGCGGCGACGTCGGACACGAAAAAGCCCTCCGGGACCGAAGTCCCGGAGGGCTTTGTTCATCCGCGATCGCTTAGTTGTTGCCGAACGCAGCACCCACCACCGGCAGGTACACCACGTCGCTCAGCGGAGCGATGATCGGACGCAGCATCGGCGAACCGATCGAGATCAACGACACCAGCGGAAGCTGACCCGCGAACGGGGAAGCCGCGGTGGCGAAGGTGCCGAGCAGCGAGACGATCGGCTGCGGGGCCGACGGCAGCGCCGGCAGCGGCAGCGCCAGGACCGGCAGCGAACCACCCATCCCGGGGAGCGCCAGATTCAGACCATTGAGGCCCGGCAGGCTACCCAGGCCCGGCAGGCTGCCGAGTCCCGGAAGTCCCCCACCCGACGGCAGTGCCGGCAGGATGTTGATCAGCGCCAGGCCCGGAAGAGTGGGCACCGGCAGGGGAAGCGGGCCGGCGGCGAACGAGCTGCCCGAGATCATCATCAACAGGGCGGCGGCGGACAAACGGATACGGGACATCGGATTCTCCTCGATTGCAGGGTTACGTTGGATCTGACACTGCCATCAGCTTTTTAGAGCCTAATTGGCGGCCGTCATTGAGATTTCCAACGAATCATACGATGCAAAGGTTCCTTTGGGAACGCCGGTTGCCCCGCTCGTCAGATTGCGACTCGAATTCCGGCGAAGATTCGTCCACTCGTGTAGTCGAGTTCCGGCTCCGTCGAACGGTTCCTCAATCGACTCCCCTCGAGCAGCAAATCCCAGCGCCGGTGCAGACGATACGCGAGGTCGAGACCCCAGTCTCCGGCTTCGTCGCGACGCGTGGCGGGATAGTCGCTTTCGGTGTAACGACCCCACAGTCGCCAAGTCAAACGTCCGATCTCCATTCGCAATCGCAACTGGAGACGATCCTGTTCCGGCGATAGCGCGGACGCAAAGCGATCGTTGATCAGGCGTCGATAGCCGAGTCCCACGCTGAGCCTGCGCACGCCCGTCGTGATGGACCCGCCGTAGCTGTAACGCGATCCCTCCAGATCCGCGGCGCGTCCGTCCAGCGGATCGAACCGACTCCATCCTCCGTCGAGGTCCACGCGCACCCAGTCCGCTTCGAGGACCGGCACCTGCAAGCGAACGTCGAGCGTGCGCTGATAACCCTTGTCATCGACGGCGAGTCCGCCGATCGCGGCTTCGATCAGAAAAGCTCCGCTCCAATTGATTGCCGCCTCGGCCGCGGCGACGTCCCCTTCGTGCACCTCGTCGTACTCGAGCGCCATCGCCGACACGCGATAACCCAGCCCTTCGATCGCGTCTCCGATCGCGTCCGACCAGACCAGCCGCGCTTCCAGGAACTCGTCCCGCCGCAGCGACGGAAGGTCGCTGATGGTTCCGACCGGGACGATCACGTTGCTGTCCCAGCCGCGCAGCACCGACACGTTGCCGCGGTACGCGCCCGGCGCTCCGGCCGCGCGTCCCACCACGCGTTCGAGGGCGACCTGCGCCAGTCGCCGCAACGAAGGCTCGCGCGCCTCGCGTTCCACCCGATCGAACCAGAACGCGGCACCTGACCGATCATCCATGGCCATGGCCACGAGCCCGCGGTTGTAGTTCGCCAAGTCGGCGGTTTCCGGGTCCACCGCGGCGCGACCAAACGCTGCACGCGCTTGCGCGAATCGACCGAGGCGGTAGTTCACCACCCCGAGATTGAAATACAGGCGGGCGCTTCGATCCCCGGCCGTCTCGGCGGCTAGGAACTGCGTGAGCGCCCGATCGAATTCGCCTCGCCGGGTGAGCGCAACGCCCGCCTCGAACGCCGGGTCCGCCGCAGCTTGAGCATGGACGGTGCTACAGGCCGCAAGCACCGCCAGCGCGGACAGACATGCGCGGAGAAAAAATCCCGTCATGGACGGGATCACGACGAGCCGGACGTCACGCGGCTGCTAGCGCGACTCGCGCTGGCGCTCCTTTTCCGCCTCTCGTCGTTGCTGGACCCATTCCTCGTAGCGTAGCAGCGGCACCAAGGGCACCACACTTTCGACGACGCCGTTGACGAGCCCGGTCACGCTGTTGACGGTTCCACCGACGACCGCGCCGAGACCCTGCAGCGGCGCGAGCGGTTGCCTGCGATCGACCTCGACACCCGGCACGACGATGCGATTGACGATGCGCTCGTCGATCCGATCGTCGCGATCCAGCACTTCGATGGTGACGTCCAGTCCCGCCGCGTCGGCCGCGCCTGCGATGCGGGCGAACACCAGCAGGAGCCCCCCAGCCACGACGAGCCCGGAACGAATGCTGATCATCGGAGGGGCAACTGGATCCGGACCGACCCGGCATCGAGCAGATCGGCTCCAACCGAGCCCTCGGGCAATTCCATTTCGGGCCCGGTCCGCGGTGGACCCTGATACTCCGGCGCCGTGCGCTCGGCCACGTGCGGGGAGACCGGATCCTTGGCGTCGGCTTGCGGGCATTTGACGCAGCGCGACGGCGTGCTGGTGATCCTGTCGATGGGATGCATCGGCGCATCGAGCGTGCCGCCCTGCGCCTGTGCCTCGAACCCGACGCCACTGACCACCCACAACACGGCGCCGAACGCGAGCGACATCCGCGCCGCCGCCGGTCGCGCTGCCGGCGGCGCGATGCGACGAGCGTTCATGCCCGCGATCTCGACTTGGTGCGTGCGTTCCGATCCGGCGGCACGCTGACCAGCCGCGCCTCGAGGTGCCGCTCGAATTCGCCCCAGGCGACGCGAGCCGCCACGCTGCCGGCGGCGCCGGCCTGGGCCAGCAGCGGCAGTTCCAATACGTTGGATCCCTTGCGCAGGTGCCCTTCCCAGGTCATCGCACGGACGCCGGGCTGACCGGCGAGCGATACGTCGTTGGGCAGCTCGACGCTGAAGCGCACGCCGTCGAAATCGCGCGGCGACTGGATGCGCAGGCGTAGCGCCTGAACCTCTCCGGCCGTGACGGCGTAGACCTCGACCTCTTCCGTCGAGACGGTGTCGAAGCCTTGTGCAGCGGTTTGGGAAATCGGAGTGCGAATCGCCGCGAAGATCAGCACCGCGATCGCCGAAGACGCTGCCAACACCGCGATGCGGATGTCGTGCTCCAGCATCTTGCGCCGCAGGGTGCGACCGGCCACGCGCGCCGCGTGCAATGCCTCGCGCTTGAAGTCCGCGCGCAACTCCGGAATCGGCAATTCCCTCAATGCAGTCCGGATGATGCGTTCATCGCTCGCCGCCAGATCGCAGGCTCGACAACGCCGCACATGCTCCTGCATGGCCGCGGCCTGCGCCGCGTCCATCTGGCCGTCCAGCCAGGCATGCAATGTCTCGCCGAAGTTCTCGCAGTTCATGGCGCTCTATCCCAACAGGGAGAACGCATTCGCGGTCGAAAAAGTTGCGTCGGTCCGACACAGGTGCTCGCGCAAACGGGCGCGTGCGCGATGGATGCGCGACTTGAGGGTGCCGAGGGGTTGGTTGAGCACCACCGACAGTTCCTCGAGCGTATAGCCCTCAACGTCGTGGAACAGGATCACAGCGCGCTGATCCTCGTTGAGCAGCGCGATCGCCGCCACCAGCTGCTCGCGCAACTGCGAGCCGATGGCCTGCTGTTCCGGATCGGCGCCGGGATGAGGATCCGGCTCGTTGCGGCTCAGCTCGACGTCGTCCGGATCGAGCGTCGAAAGATTGACGGGCGCGAGCCGCTCGCGGCGCCAGCGATCGACGTACTCGTGATACAGCACGCGCGCCAGCCACGGCCGCGGTTTGTCGAGCCGTTCGAGTTCGGTCTGCATGCGATACAGCTTGACCAGGACGTCCTGCACCAGGTCCTCGGCTCCCGGCGTGCTGCCGGTGAACCGGTACGCCAGCCGGAAGAGATGCTCCACGTGCGGCGCGATCAGCGATTCGAACGAGGCCTGCGACCTGCGGGAGCGCCAGCGATTCAGGAAATCACTCATGGTGAGCCGCACTGTACCCGGTCGGCCCGCGTCGCGGCGCGCGGTGTCGTACCCGCATCACCCTGATTGCACTGTCAGAATTCACCCGCGCCCCGGCCTCGCAGAACGAAAAACCCCTGCCGATGGCAGGGGTTTCGAATGGGTTGGCTCCGTGACCAGGACTCGAACCTGGGACCCAGTGATTAACAGTCACTTGCTCTACCGACTGAGCTATCACGGAACGGGGGCCGCGATTCTAGTGGCGGTCCTGCGGGCACGCAACGCGATTCGAATCAGTTGACAGCGACGACACAAGCCGGATCGAACGCGCCGTTCTCGTTGACTCCGCGAAGGTTGTAGCCGCGCGGGTTGCACAGCACCCGCGTGCCGCCGTCGACGACGTAGTCCGACCGGTCGTGCATGTGCCCGTGGATCCACAGCGACGCCCGACCGCCGACGATCAGGTGCTCGGCGTCGGACACGAAACAGGGATTGAGCGGCGAGTCGACGAACTTCGGATTGATGCTGCGCAGCGACGGCGCATGGTGCGTGACCACCACCGTGGGGCCGTCGTGCGGCTGGGCCAGCATCGTGTCGAGCCAGGCCGCCGAGCGCCGGAACTCGTCCGCGCCGATCTGCGGCGTCAGCAGGGCCGGTCCCTCCTCGTCCAGCCGGATCCGGCTGAAGTCGCGTACGAGCCGCATCGCGAGCGCGATCGCCGCCTCGCGTTCCGAATCGCGCTCGAAACCGCCGAAGTCGGTCCACAGCGTGGTTCCGAGGAAGCGCACGCCGCCGATCACGACCGTCCCGCGCTCGAGCACGTGGATTTCACTGCCCTGCGCCAACGTCTTGAGTCGCGCCAGCGTGCCGGTGAGGCTGCCGCCGTAGAACTCGTGGTTGCCCGGCACGTAGATCACCGGCTTGCCCAGGCCGCGGGCGAAGGCGATCGCCTGATCGGGTCGCGCGATGTCGCCGGCCAGGACCACGACGTCGGCGTCGGTCTGCGGCGGCTCGAACGGCGCCACCGTCAGGTGCAGATCCGACATCACCTGGAGCTTCATCTCCGGAACAGGCGCTGGCCGACCAGCACCACCCCCACGATCAATCCGCCGGCCAGGATCCCGACCAGGCCGCCGAGCAGCGCCGGCGTGAGCGCCGCCAGCACGCCGCCGACACCCGGCCACGCCGCCACGACCTCGGCGGCATGTTCGACCGCGTGATGCACCGGCGCGATGCCGTGCACCAGGATGCCGCCGCCGACCATGAACATCGCGGCCGTTCCGACCACCGACAGGGTCTTCATCAGCCAGGGCGCGAGCCACAGGATCGCCGCGCCGAATCCGCGACGCGCCGCGCTGCCCGCCTTGCTCAGGTACAGCCCGGCGTCGTCGAGCTTCACGATGCCCGCGACCAGACCGTAGACGCCCACCGTCATGATCACGGAGATCAGCGTCAGCACCAGCACGCGCGTCATGAAGTCCTGGCCCGCCACCGTGCCCAGCGAGATCACCACGATCTCCGCCGACAGGATGAAGTCGGTGCGCACCGCACCTTTCACCTTCTCGCGTTCGAACGCGACCATGTCGATCGCCGGATCGGCGACGGCCTGCACCAGCTCGACGTGATGCGCCTGGTCCTCGGCCGCGCTGTGCAGGAACTTGTGCGCGATCTTGTGAAAGCCCTCGTAGCACAGGAATGCGCCGCCGATCATCAGCAGCGGGATCACCGCCCACGGCGCGATCGCGCTGATCGCCAGTGCCGCCGGGACCAGGATCAGCTTGTTGATCGCCGAGCCCTTGGCCACCGCCCAGACCACCGGCAGTTCGCGATCGGCCTTGATGCCGCTGACCTGCTGCGCGTTGAGCGCGAGGTCGTCGCCCAGCACACCTGCGGTCTTCTTGGTGGCGAGCTTGGTCATCACCGCCACGTCGTCGAGGATCGTGGCGATGTCGTCGAGCAAGGTCAGCAGGCTGCCGGCGGCCATGAGCGAGGTCGGTCGGTGGAAGGGGGACAGCGGGTTTGCCCGCAGTGTAGGCGGGCGCATCGGACGGCGCAGCCTCCCTACAATTCCGTCGGCCCACAGGGAGAACACAAGATGGCCATCGTCCAGTCGATCCCTTCGCTCGATCAGATTCTCGAGTCCAAGCGCGACCTGTTCGGTGCGGACCTCGTGCCGTACCGCAACCACAACCTTCGCGTCGCCAATTTCTGCATCGAGCTCGCCGGTGGCGTCAGCGACGAACAGCTCGAGAAGATCGGCATCGCCTGCGCGTTCCACGACATCGGCGTGTGGACACATCTCACGCTCGACTACCTGGAACCCTCGCGGGTCTTCGCCGCCGAGTACCTCGCGCAGATCGGCAAGTCAGAGTGGAACGACGAGATCGGGGCGATGGTGGTCGAGCACCACAAGATCCGTTCTGCCGGCGCCAGCAGCGGTCCGCTGGTGGAGCCGTTCCGCAAGGCGGACTGGATCGACGTCTCGCTGGGCATGCTGAAGTTCGGCCTGCCGCCGAGCTTCGTGTCCGAGGTCAAGCGCACGTTTCCCAACGCGGGCTTCCACAAGCTGCTGATGCGCGCCACGGGTCGACAGTTGCGCACCGACCCGCTGCACCCGATGCCGATGATGCGGTTCTAGCCGCCGCCGCCGTTGCGGTTGCGGCGGATTTCCGCGGCCTGGTGGAACGTGGGCCGGTTGATCCAGTGGATCGGCGGCACCGGCTGGAACGCGAACGAGGTGTGCTCGACCGCATCGCAGGCCTCGACCACGCCGCAGTCCGCGCTCTTCTGGTAGAGCAACCGGCTTCCGTCCCAGTCGGCCTGGTTGGCGAGTCCGCCGAGATCCGCCAGCGCCTCGTCCAGCGCGGTCAGCACCGCGGCGCGACAGGCCGCAACCTCGTCGCCTCCGGCGCACTTGAGCGCGCGGTAATCGGTGCGTCCGGGCACCGCGAGCGCGGTCTGCATCAGCCGCCGCATGTGCTGGAACCAGCCTTCCTGGAAAGCCGAGCCTTGCGAACGCGGCGCATCGAAACGCGCGGCCAGCGTCGGCACGCCCTCCACCGCCAGCGCCTCGAGCTGCGGTGTGACGCGCGGCATCAGGCGCAGGTACCACGCATCCATCAACACCACCGCGGCGCGCTGATCGTAGGTACCGCTCGCGTCGCGATCGCGACGGTACGCGCCCAGTCCCTGGCTGCCGTCGATCCAGTTGGCCGAGCCTTCGGCGATCCAGGCGTCGAGCAGCGCCAGCGCCGATGACTGCGGTTCGGTCAGCGGGCCCGTGCGCGCGAACTGCAGGATCAACGGCAGCACGTCCAGACCGCGCAGATCGGTGAACGCGGCGTCGCCGGCGATCTCGATCATGCTCGCCAGGTCGTGCTTGCGGCCCGAGGCCCCGAACGCGGCCAGTCGCTGGCGCAGCGACTCGACGCGGTGCGTCGGACCGTAGGTGCCGTTGCCGTCGGCCGCCCACCAGCCCGCCGCGCCGGAGTTGTTCCAGTTGGCCATGTACCCGACCGACGGATTGGTGTCCTGGATGTGCGCCGACAGCGGCAGGAAGCCGGGCCACTCGTAATAGCCCTTCGTGTCCACCTGCGTCGGCAGCGCGCGACTCGGAAAAGGCTGGCCGCCGGCCGCCGCGTCACCGCCGTAGGTGTCGAAGAAGCTGGCCGGCAGGGCCTGGTCGGCCACCCACTCGAAGCGCCCGTCGCCCCACACCGGCAGTTCGGGGTTGTGCTGCGCGTGCCGCTGCGGATAGAGGCCAGACTGGATGTAGGCGATGTCCTGCGCATCGGCGTACAGCCAGTTGAAGGTCGCGGTCATGCTGTTGAACAGCTTCTTGAAGCGCGCGTGGTCCATCGCCATGCCGGTGGTCGTGAGCAGCGCGAACGGCGCGGCGGTGTCGACGTCCGCCAGGAAGGTCGAGCGCTGGCGCGAGATCACCACCGGCGCGCCGTCGACCGTCGCGGTGCCCGACACCGGGCCGTAGTGGGTGCGCAGCACGTAGCGGCGCACCGTCTGCGCCGTCAGCGAACCGCCGAGCGCGATGCTGGCCACGGTCGGATTGGCGGTCCACGTATCCAGGCGGCGATACAGGCGCACGCAGCGCGCGCCGAACCGGTAGCCGTCGGAGTCGATGAAGCCGTCGGCGTCGTGGTCCTCGAGCGAAGGCGGCGACCCGTCGGTATTGCACAGCCGCGACACGCGTGTGTCGGTGAAGTCCGATCCGGCCGAGGTCGGCGTCCACGCGAAGTCCAGTCCACGTCCGATCACCACGTACGGCAGGTTCACGGTGGTGATGCCGCGCGCGGCGAACTCGTAGGGCGTTCCGCCGCGACTGACCACCGCCACCTCCCACAGCAGCTGCGGCGCGTAGTAGCTGGTCTGCGGACCGCCGACCAGGATCGGATGTCCGCTCTTTGTCTGGCTGCCTTCCACCGCGATCCAGTTCGAAGTGGTCTGCGGAAAGCCGAGCGTCTCGAGGAAGTCGCGCCGGCTGCGTCCCGGATCGGCCGACACGCGCAGCTCGGTGGCCCGCGGCGTCGCCGCCGCAAGCAGCGGAACCTGCGCCGGCGGAGCCGAAACCACCGCCGGCAAGGAATTGAGCACCGTGCCCAGTAGCGAGCGCAGCGGATCCGGCACGATCGGCACGACCCGCGACGTCAGTGCCCCGCCCGGTCCCGCGCTGCCGTGCGCTTCGAGCACGTGGCCGCGGAAGCTGCCCTGGTCCCAGATCGCCACGCCCCCCGGAAGGTTCATCGGGCAGGTCTCGTCCAGCGTCGCCGGTGATTGGGTTTCGAAACGCGCGGAGGCCGTATGCGGCGTGTCGGGTGCGTCGGCATGCCGCAAGTCCCGCCACAGCGCGCACGCGGCCGCCGGCAGCGTCGTCGTTCCGCCGGTGATGCCCGCATCGAGCGCCTGCAGCAGCTGCACGTTGCGCGACTCGCCGCCGCCGCCCAGGCCCAGGGCCGACTGGATCAGCACCGCGTTGGCGACGATGTCCTCGACCGTGAACGGCGCCGGCGGGAACGTCGCGCGGCTGCCGACGCCGACACCGAGCGTCAGGTACTCGCGCGGAATCTCGAGCAGACCCGCGGGCGTCTGCAGGAACGCCACGTACGCGTTCATGCCGGCGACGAACATCTGCGTGTCCTGCAGGAACATCGGTCCCAGCGACCCGAGCTTGGCGACCGCGTTGTCGACCATCGCCGACAGCTCGGCCTCGCTGTACGCCGAATCCGAGGCGAATTCGAGATCGAGATCGAAGGTCATCGGCGCAGGGCCCAGTTTCTCGCTGGCGCGCCCGCGTCCCAGGAAACGCAGCAGGTCGAACAGCCACAGCCGGTCCTGCGCCGCCGCGAAGCCCATCGCGAACTCGGCCGAGAGACGATCCTCGGCATCGATGTAGGGCACGCCCCAGCCGTCGCGACGCAGCGTGGCGGTCTTGCCGTGCGGCGCGGTGATCGTCCGGCTGGATACGGCATCGGCCGCCGCGAGCCTCAGGCCCGCACGCTTGTAGTAGTTGCAGGCCTGATCCGAACGCTGCTCGTGCGCCGCGATGTCCGCCGGCGGCGAACAGGTGTCCGACCTCAGCGGCGTGCGGGCGTGTGCGAGGTTGGCGTACAGGTCGAGCTGGTCGCGGTAGTTCGGGCCGTAGGAGATCTGGGGCTGTCCCGGCAGCGGACCGCCGATCCCGCCGATCGAGTTGCCGGTGCTGCCCGGCGGCAGCACGCTCAGAAAGACGTTCTCGGGCGAGTCCAGCGTCCCACCCGAGCCGTCGACCGGAGAGATCGATCCGTCGCAACCGGCCGCCACGCAGCACGCGATCGCAAGGATCAGGTGACGACCCGGCAACAGCGATCGACGATCCCGCGCAGCAGGTTGCGACATGGACAGGCTCCTCGGTTTGCGCCTATTCGAACCGGCATGGCACGCCAGCGCCATCACCTGATTCAATTTTGCTGCTCCGCGGGTCCGCCACGATTCCCTCCTCCGGACGAGACGGTAGGATCGCAGGACCACAAGAACTACTGGATGGAGAGAAGACACCCCATGAGCGCTCAGACCGACCTCGTCACCCGTTTCCTCAAGGCCTGGGAACCGGCCTACGGTTTTCGCAAGGCGATGCCGGAATTCCTGACCGCGGACGTCGAGTACGAGAACGTCGGCATGACCAACACGCGCGGCCTGGACGACGCGGTCAAGACCATCGAAGGCTTCGTGCAGGGCATGGGCTTCGCCAGCATGATTTTCCAGATGCGTTCGTGCGTGGCCAACGGCAACATCGTGATGACCGAGCGCGTGGACGATCTCTACGACGCGCAGGGGCGGCGCCTGGCGAGCCTTCCCGTCATGGGCGTCTTCGAATTGCGCGACGGCAAGATCGCCGCGTGGCGCGACTATTTCGACAGCGCGGCGCTCGCGCCCAAACCCTGATCGAACGAAAAAATCGAAGAGGAGACGCACCCATGCAGTTCGGTCATTTCAGCATGCCCTCGCACCCGCCCGAGCGCGGTCTCAAGGCGGGCCACGATTGGGACCTGCAGGTGCTGCGCTGGTGCGACGAGTACGGCTTCTCCGAGGCCTGGGTGGGCGAGCATCACACCGCGCCCTGGGAGCCCAACCCCTGCCCCGACCTGCTGCTCGCGCAGGCGTTCCTGCAGACCAAGAACATCCGCCTCGGACCGGGCGGATTTCTGCTCCCGTATCACCACCCGGCCGAGCTGGCCAATCGCGTCGCGATGCTCGATCACCTCTCCGGCGGGCGCCTGAATTTCGGTGTCGCCGCCAGCGGACTTCCCAGCGACTGGCATCTGTTCAACGTCGACGGCATGTCCGGACAGAACCGCGACATGACGCGCGAGGCGCTGGAAATCATCCTCAAGCTCTGGTCGGCAACGGAGCCCTTCAACTACGACGGCAAGTTCTGGAAGGTGAATCGTCCGGGCGAGATGTTCGGGGTGCTCAAGCCGCACATCAAACCGCTGCAGGCACCGCATCCGCCGATCGCCGTCGCGGGACTATCCAAGGGCTCCGACACGCTCAAGCTCGCCGGAGAGCGCGGTTACATTCCGATGAGCCTGAACCTCAACCCGGCCTACGTATCCAGCCACTGGGACTCCGTGCTCATCGGCGCGGAGCGCACCGGCCGAAAGCCGCGCCGCGGCGACTGGCGCATGGTGCGCGAGGTGTTCGTTGCCGACACCGACAAAGAAGCCTGGGAGCTGTCGGTCAACGGACCGATGGGCCGCATGATGCGCGAGTACTTCCTCAAGCTGTTCGGTGCGTTCAACGCGCTGGAGTACTTCAAGCACGATCCGAACGTACCCGACAGCGACGTGACGCCGGAGTACTGCGCCAAGCACAACTGGATCATCGGATCTCCCGATACCGTGGCCCGGCGCATCGAGGAGATCTACCACGAGATGGGCGGATTCGGGACGCTGCTGGTGTTCGGTTTCGACTATGTCGACAACCCCGCCGCGTGGCAGCGCTCGCTCAAGCTGATCGGCGACGAGGTGATGCCGCGACTCAAGCACCTCGTACCGAAGGATTCCTAGTCCACCGACAAACCACCCGGCCAGAACCTGGCCTCTCACCCACTCTGTTGGAGAAAAATCATGATCGCGTACACCACCGTCGGTACCAACGACCTCAAGCGCGCAGCCGCTTTCTACGATGCGTTGTTCGCCGGAGTCGGCGCCAAACGCGTGATGGAATTCGAGCGCATGGTGATCTGGGGCTCGTCGCCCACCGCGCCGATGTTCGGCGTGTGCACGCCCTTCGACGGCCAGAAGGCCAGCGTCGGCAACGGCGTGATGATCTCGCTGGGCGCCAGCTCCAAGGAACAGGTCGATCAACTGCACCGCAAGGCCGTCGAACTCGGCGGGAAGGACGAAGGCGCTCCGGGCTCGCGCGGCCCCGGCTTCTACATCGGCTACTTCCGCGACCTCGATGGCAACAAGCTCAACTTCTTCGCGCCCGCCTGAGCCGCGCTCGACGCACCGCGCCGGACGCTCCGGCGCGGTGCGCACCGTCGCCACGCTGCTGCTGATCGGCGCGTCGCTTGCAGTCATGGCCAGTGACGAATTCGGCATCGACCGCACCATCAGGCCCAGGGTGCTGCCGGGGACCTGCGGTGTCCCGGTCGTGCCCACGGGAACACCGCCCATTCCCGCGCCGGGCATCGTCGAGGTCACGGCGACCGTCGATGCGGACGGCGCGGTGATCGACCTGCGACTGACGCGTTCCAGCGGCTGGCCCGCGCTCGATCAGGCGGTGCTGGCGGCCTATCGCAGCTGCCAGTTCCAGCCTGCGATCCAGAACCGCGTCCCCGTCGCCGGCGAGCGCGAGCTTCATTTCGAGTGGACGCCGCCGTCGCCCGCCCCGGCGCCGTGACGATTCGAACGGCGCCTCACTTTTTTCGATCGCGGCCCGGATCCGCTCCGGACCACGCCCCTTCGCGCGCGCGTCAGGACTGACACCGCGCGTCGCTTTTCGTCGCGTCCAGTCGTGGTCCGGACGACCGACATGAAACCGTTCCCGGCAGACAAGCCGCTGTAGCGCAAGCCATCACGGTTGCGATCGCCGCGCTGGCGCAGCCCTTGCGCCATCAGAGGCGGGAGCGGCGGCACGGGGATCCCCGATGAATCGAACGCAGATACGCCTAATGACCGCGGTCGTCCGACCGTGGCCGTTCGTCCGTGCCGTCGCGTCGTCCTGCCCGCTCGTCCCCCTTGCTCCATTTCCGCTGCGCGCTCGGCGCAGCGTGCTCGCGCGTCGTGCTGCGCGCGCCGCTCGCGCAATCCCCTGGGAGAAATCCGCATGAAGGCATTGGACACCTCGCTCCGGTTGCAGCGCGTGCTCGCGCTCGGCGGTCTGGCGCTGGCTGCGACCCTCGGCAGTTCGCTGGCCAGCGCCGCGCCCAAGCCGGCCTTCCCCGAACTTCACCTGGGTTCCGAGACGCGCGGCGAGGCCGCGGTGCAGGCGCTCGGTGCACGGGTCGGCGACGTCGCGGCGCACTACCGGATGAGTCCGGATCGGCTGCGCAACATCCTGCGCAAGGATTCGCGATCGCGACTCGATGGCCATGGTCGGCTGTTCTACGTCGACGACGGCGCGTACGAGGCCGCCGGTGCGGGCGCGGTGGTTTCACAAGCGGCGCCGTTCGACCTTGCGCAGACGTTCCAGCTGCAGAGCAAGCCCGGTTCGCAACGCGTGATGTATCTGGATTTCGACGGACACACCGCGACCAACACCGCGTGGAACTCCGGCACGATCAACGCGCAGCCGTTCGACACCGACGGCAATCCCTCGAGCTTCAGCGACGCCGAAAAGGAAGCGATCCAGAAAGTCTGGCAGCGAGTGGCGGAGGACTACGCGCCGTTCGACGTCAACGTCACGACGATGGATCCCGGCGCCGACGCGATCCTGCGCACGTCCAGCACCGATGCGCAGTTCGGCACGCGCGTGGTGATCACGCCCAACACGTTCTACAGCTGCTCCTGCGGCGGCGTGGCCTATGTCGGCACGTACGACTACTACAACAGCAGCAACGCCGGCATGTACCAGCCGGCCTGGGTGTTCTCCGATGCGCTGGGCAACAGCGAGAAGAACATCGCCGAGGCCGCTTCGCACGAGGCGGGTCACAACCTGGGCCTGAACCACGATGGCCGCACCAGCCCGTCCGAGGGCTACTACGGTGGCCACGGCAGCGGCGAGACCGCCTGGGCGCCGATCATGGGCGTGGGCTACTACCGCAATCTTTCGCAGTGGAGCAAGGGCGAGTACCTGTCCGCGAACAACCTGCAGGACGACCTCACCGTCATCACCGACAACGGCGCCGCGCTGCGCGCCGACGATGCGGGCAACTCGATCGCCGCGTCGACCAACCTCGGCGGCGCCAGCACCGGCGGCTACGTGTCGGTGAACCGCTCCGGCGTGATCGGAACGCGCACCGACGCCGACGTCTATGCGTTCGTCGCCGGTGGCGGCACCGTGCAGTTCAGCGTTGCGCCGGCGGCGCTCGGACCGAACCTGGATCTGGCCGTCGACCTGCTCGACGCATCGGGCAACGTGATGGCCACGTCCAATCCGGTCGACGCACTCGGCGCGAGCGTCAACGTGTCGGTAGCCGGCGGCGCCTATTACCTGCGCGTCGATGGCGTCGGCCGCGGCGACCCGGCATCCACCGGCTACACCGACTACGGCAGCCTCGGCGAATACCGCATCACCGGCAGCTTCACCGACACCGGCGCCGCGGCGCCGACCGCGGCGTTCAGCGCCAACCCCGTCAGCGGCACCGCGCCGCTCAACGTGAACTTCGACGCGGGCAACTCGGGCGACATCGACGGCACCATCCAGCGCTACGCCTGGAACTTCGGCGACGGCGGCTCCGCATCCGGTCTGACCGCTGCGCACACCTACACCAGTGCCGGCAGCTTCACGGCGACGCTCACCGTGACCGACGGCCAGGGCCTGACCGATTCCGAGTCGGTCACGATCACCGTCGCCGCGGCGATGCAGGCGATCTCGGTCAAGAGCATCTCGGTGAACGGGGCCGCGGTGAAAGGTGGCTACCAATGCACGGCCGTGGTCGCGGTGAAGAACGCCAGCGGCGGCGCGGTCGGCAACGCCACGGTGAGCGGAAGCTGGAGCGGCACGGTGACGGGCGGCGCATCGGCGACGACCACGTCCTCGGGCAATGCCACGCTCAAGTCGTCCAAGACCAAGAAGCGCGGCACCTGCAGTTTCGGCGTCAACAACCTGAGCGCGACGGGTTCCACCTATCAGCCGTCGGCCAACGTGCAGACCAGCGGCAGCGGGACGTACTGAGCGATCAGCGCTCCAGCTGCTTTTCCTGGATCACGACCGCCGCGATCTCCTCGATCGAGCGCGTGGCGGTGCTCACGTAAGGGATGTTGTGGCGCTGATACAGGCGCTCGGCTTCGCGCAGCTCGTACGAGCACTGCGCCAGCGACGCGTACTTGGATCCCGGGCGCCGCTCGGTGCGCACCTGGTGCAGGCGTTCCGGGTCCGAGGTGAAGCCGAAGCAGCGATCGGCCAGTCCTTCGAGTGACTTGGGCAGCTTCTGCTGCTCGAGATCGTCCTCGGTGATCGGGAAATTGGTCGCGAAGATGCCGTGCTGCAGCGCCAGGTACAGCATCGTCGGCGTCTTGCCGCAACGCGAAGGCGCAACCAGGATCACCTGCGCCTTGGCGAGGTCACGCGTCGACTGCCCGTCGTCGTGCTCCATCGCAAAATTCATCGCGGCGATGCGCGCGTCGTAGCGGCGACGGTCGCGCAGACCGTGGGCCTGTCCGGACGCGTGCGACGACTCCTGCCCCAGCTCGTTCTCGATCGCGTGGATGTAGGTGTCGAACAGGTCGGTGAACAGCGCGCTGGATGTGCGCAGGATCGCGCGGACCTCCTCGTTCACCGTGGTGGAGAACACCATCGGCCGCGGCCCGGTCTTGGCCAGGAAGTCGATGTACTCGACGGTGCTGCGCGCCTTGTCGACGGTGTTGATGAACGGCAGCGTGGTCTTCTTGAACTCGACGCTGTCGAACTGCGTGAGCAGCGTGGTCCCGAGGGTCTCGGCGGTGATGCCGGTGCCGTCCGACACGAAGAACACGGGTCGCGTCATGACCGGCTCTCCCCTGCGGCACGCGCCGCGTTGTCGCCGACCACCGCACGGCTCAGCGCATGTCCGAGCGCATCCTCGGCCAGCAGTGCCTGCCCTCCTCCCTCGCCGCGGAAGAATTCGACGTCGTCGCGATCGTTGGCGCGCACCACCACCGGAAGATCCGGCCGCGCGCCGCGCACCAGCTTGAACACGCGGCGCGCCTCGTCGGCGTTGGGGATGGCGATCACGACCGCGCGCGCCTGCGCCAGGTCCACCTGCGCGAGCAGGTCCGCCACCGTCGCGTCGCCGAAGACCACCCGCATGCCGCGCTTGCGCAGGCGCTCGACGACGTCGCGATTGTTCTCCACCACGCAGAAGGGCACGCCCGCGATCGCAAGGTCGCGACCGACGATGCGCCCGACGCGACCGTAGCCGACCAGCACCACGTGCTCGCCTTCGCCCTCCCCGGTCAGCGACTCGGCATCGACGATGACCGGAGCCGCCATCGGCGCGATCGTCTCGGCAACGCCCACCCCCGCGTCGTCGGAGGACGGACGGCGCAGGATCAGGCGCTCGGCGAGTCGGAACGCCGCCGGGTTGAGCGTGATCGACAGGATCGCGCCGGCCAGGATCAGATCGCGCCCCTCTTCCGGCAGCAGGCCCAGGCCCACGCCGAGCGAGGCCAGGATGAAAGAGAACTCGCCGATCTGCGCAAGGCTCGCCGAGACGGTCGCCGCCGCGTTGAGCGGATAGCGCAGCAGCACCACCAGCCCGAACGCGGCCAGCGACTTGCCGACCATGATGATCGCGGTCACCAGCAGCACGCGCAGCGGCTCCTCGACCAGGATCGAGGGATCGAACAGCATTCCGACCGAGACGAAGAACAGCACCGCGAACACGTGTTCGAGCACCTGGATCTGGTTGGAAAAACGGTGCGAGAGCTCGGCCTCGTTGACCACCACGCCGGCAAGGAAGGCGCCCAGCGCGAACGACACGCCGAATCCGACGGCCGCACCGAACGCGAGGCTGATCGCCATGGCCGTCACGAACAGCGTCGCGAGTTCGGCCGATCCGGCGCGCGTGAGCTGCGCCGACAGCCACGGGAACAGCCTCAGGCCGACGACGTACATCAGGGCGAAGAACGCGCCGATCTTGGCGAAGGTCAGCAGGATCGTCATTCCCAGCGAATCGCCGATGCCGGGCGCGCCGCCCGGCGAGCCGCCGAGAAACCCGGCCAGCGCCGGCAGCAGGATCAGCGCCAGGACCATCACGAGGTCCTCCACCACCAGCCAGCCGACGGCGATGCGGCCGTTGACGCTGTCCACCAGCCCGCGTTCCTGCAACGCGCGCAGCAGCACCACGGTGCTGGCCACCGACAACGCCAGCCCGAACACCAGGCCGGCGCCCGGCGACCAGCCCCAGTGCATCGCCGCGCCCGCGCCGAGGATCGTCGCGACGACGATCTGCACGATCGCGCCGGGCAGCGCGATGCGCCTCACCGCCCACAGGTCGCGCACCGAGAAATGCGTACCGACGCCGAACATCAGCAGGATCACACCGATCTCGGCCAGCTCGGACGCGACGTCCGCGTCGGCCACGAAACCCGGCGTGAACGGCCCCACGACGATGCCCGCGAGCAGATAGCCGGCCAGCGACGGAAAGCCGAGGCGGACTGCGATCAGGCCGCCGACGAAGGCCAGGCCCAGGCCCATGGCCATGGTTCCGATCAGCGGGAGTTCATGCGGGATGGCCATCTTTCGTCGCGTTTGCCCGGTGGTTCGTTGCAGTGGTGATTCGTCGCAGTGTCCCGGTTTGAGCCATCTGATTCCAGTTCGAGCACCCCGCCTTTGGTTGTGGCGAGTGACCTGGACCTGCGATCAGAGGCCGTACGGCCGGGTAGAATTCGCAGCCCCGTGGCTCCATTTCCCTGATTCCGGAAAACACCAAGCGTGACCGCAAAAGTCCTGTGGTACTCCAGCCTGCGCATGCATGACGTCGAAACGGTCGGCGGCAAGAATGCCAGCCTGGGCGAGATGATCTCCAACCTCGCGGCGTCCGGCGTGAAGGTGCCCAACGGCTTCGCCACCACGGCCGACGCCTATCGCGAGTTCCTCAAACACGAAGGACTGGACGAGCGCGTCAACGCGCAGCTCAAGGCGCTCGACGTCGACGACGTGCAGGCGCTGGCCACCACCGGCAAACGCATCCGCGAGGCGGTGGTCAAGGCGCCGTTCCCCGCGCAGCTGGAGAAGGAGATCCGCGCGGCCTACGACGAACTGGTCAAGGAATCCGGCACCGAGATCTCGGTGG
This sequence comes from Panacagrimonas sp., assembly GCF_020697055.1. Lineage (GTDB taxonomy): Bacteria > Pseudomonadota > Gammaproteobacteria > Nevskiales > Nevskiaceae > Panacagrimonas. Next base: position 63,106 of record NZ_JAJFBP010000013.1, read on the forward strand.
CCGTGCGCTCGTCGGCCACCGCCGAGGATCTGCCCGACGCCTCGTTCGCCGGCCAGCAGGAGACTTTCCTCAACGTCAGCGGCATCGAGAACGTCCTCACGGCGATCCGCGAGGTGTTCGCGTCGCTGTTCAACGACCGCGCGATCAGCTATCGCGTGCATCACGGCTTCGCCCACGACCAGGTCGCGCTGTCGGCCGGCGTGCAGCGCATGGTGCGTTCGGACAAGGGCGCCTCCGGGGTCATGTTCACGATGGACACCGAGTCGGGCTTTCGCGACGCGATCTTCATCACCGCCTCCTACGGCCTCGGCGAGGCCGTGGTCCAGGGCGCGGTCAACCCCGACGAGTTCTATGTCTACAAGCCGGCCCTCAGGGCCGGACGCCCCGCGATCCTCAAGCGCGGGCTGGGCGAGAAGGCCAAAAAGATGGTGTATTCGCTCGAGCGCAAGCTCGGCCGCACCGTCGAGTTCGTTCCGGTGGAGCCCGAACCGCGCGGCAAGTTCTGTCTCAATGACGCCGACGTCGAGGCGCTCGCCCGGCAGGCGCAGATCATCGAGGACCACTACCAGCGTCCGATGGACATCGAGTGGGGCAAGGACGGCGTGGACGGCCAGCTCTACATCCTGCAGGCGCGTCCCGAGACGGTGCAGAGTCGCGCGTCGGCCAACGTGCTGCGCCGCTACAAGCTCAAGGACAACGGCAAGGTGCTGACCGAGGGCCGTGCGATCGGCCAGAAGATCGGCGCCGGCGCCGTGCGCCTGATGAAGGGCCTCGACCAGATGGCCAAGGTCCAGCAGGGCGACGTGCTGGTCACCGACATGACCGATCCCGACTGGGAACCGGTGATGAAGCGCGCCAGCGCGATCGTCACCAACCGCGGCGGCCGCACCTGCCACGCGGCGATCATCGCGCGCGAGCTCGGCATTCCCGCGGTCGTGGGCTGCGGCAACGCCACCGAGCTGCTCAAGGACGGCCTGGCCGTGACGGTGTCCTGCGCCGAAGGCGACACCGGCAAGATCTACGACGGCAACATCGACTTCCAGGTCGACGAAGTGTCGCTGGACAAGATGCCAGAGATCCCGGTCAAGATCATGATGAACGTCGGCACGCCCGAGCAGGCGTTCGACTTCGCGGCGCTCCCGCACCACGGCGTGGGCCTCGCCCGCCTCGAATTCATCGTCAACCGCCAGATCGGCATCCATCCGCAGGCCCTGCTCGAACTCGAGCGCCAGCCGCCCGACGTGCGCCGCCAGATCAACGCGATGATCTCGGCCTACGCCAGCCCGCGTGAGTACTTCGTCAAGCGCCTGGCCGAGGGCGTGGCGACCATCGCCGCGGCGTTCGCGCCGCAGCCGGTGATCGTGCGCATGTCGGACTTCAAGTCCAACGAGTACGCCAACCTCGTCGGTGGCAAGAAGTACGAACCGCACGAAGAGAACCCGATGCTCGGCTTCCGCGGCGCATCGCGCTACGTCGCCGAGTCGTTCCGGCCGTGCTTCGACATGGAATGCGAGGCGCTGCGCTTCGTGCGCAACGAGATGGGTCTGACCAACATCAAGATCATGATCCCGTTCGTGCGCACGATCTCCGAAGCCAAGCGCGTCAACGAGATCCTCGCGGAGAACGGCCTGGCGCGCGGCGACAACGGCCTGCAGCTGATCATGATGTGCGAACTACCGAGCAACGCCGTGCTGGCCGACCAGTTCCTCGACCACTTCGACGGCTATTCGATCGGCTCGAACGACATGACCCAGCTGACGCTGGGACTCGACCGCGACTCGGGCCTGATCGCGCACCTGTTCGACGAGCGCAACGAGGCGGTCAAGGCGATGCTGCACATGGCGATCCAGGCCTGCCGCAAGCGCAACAAGTACGTCGGCATCTGCGGCCAGGGTCCCAGCGATCATCCCGAGCTCGCCAAGTGGCTGCTCGACGAGGGCATCGAGACGATCTCGCTGAACCCGGACACCGTGGTCGAGACCTGGCTGTTCCTGGCCGGCGGCGCCAAACCCTGATGCGATCACCGCGGTTCGCGCTGCGCGCAGCGGTTGTGGCGGCAGCGCTGACCGCGTGCGGAACCGGCGACGAAACGTCGGCCGCACCACCTGAGGCGCGTAGCGAAGCGGCGGCGTCGAGCGCGGCGTTCGACTACTGGGTGCTCGCGCTGTCCTGGTCGCCCGAGTACTGCGCCTCGCGCGACGCACGGCCCGATTCCAACCAGTGCACGAGCCCGCACGAATTCGTCGTCCACGGCCTGTGGCCGCAGTTCGAGCGCGGCCATCCGGAGTTCTGCGACACGCGCACGCGCGTGGATGAACGCATCGCGCGGCGCCTGGAGCCGCTGGTGCCCGACCGCGGGCTGGTCTTCCACCAGTGGAAAAAGCACGGCAGCTGCAGCGGCATGGATCCCGACGCGTACTTCTCGACGCTCGAAAAGGCGCGCGCCGCGATCCAGGTACCCGCCTCGTTCCTTGCGGCGGCGGCCGATCGCCGCGTCAGGCGCATCGACCTCGAGCAGGCCTTCGTCGACGTCAATCCCGGCATGAGCGCCAGGTCCATCACGATCCACTGCACCGGCGGCCGGCTGCGCGAAGTGCGGGTGTGCCTGGGCAAGGATCTCGCGCCGCGCGCATGCGGCGCCGACGTCGACGAGGCCTGCGGACGCGAACTGGGCGTGCGTCCGGTCGACTGAAGCGTTCGCGCTAGTCGGAGCCCTCGGACAGCACCAGCGCGTCGTACCAGGCGGCATAGGGCGTCTTGTGCACGCGCTGGCGCGTGAAATCGGGCGCGCCATCGTCCCACCACACCGGTCCGCGTTCGCCGAGACCCACCTTGGCCGCGTGAACCTTCTCGCGCGCCTCGACCAAGCCCTGCGAGTCCGGCGCCCGCAGCGCCATGCCGACGGCGCGGCGGGCGGACATCAGTCGGTCCACCAGTTCCTGGCGCACCGCGGGCGGCAGATGCGGATTGGTCGTGCGCCACAACCGATCCTTGACCACGATGTAACGGCCGTCCGGCGTGAAGGGGATCGTCGATCCCACGACGCGCGAGGCCTTCACCGCCGTCGATCGCGGCCGCAGCAGGCCGCGCCCGCCCGCGCGGGCGGTCGCTCGTCGCAGGGCGGCGTTCGGTCGGCGCGTTGGAACGGAGGGCATTTCGAAGGACTCCACTGCGAAGGATTCGTCGAGCGTGACCCGCACGCGACGTGCCCCGTCGATGCGTCGCCCCGGTCCTTCGACCGATTCCGCCGGCCGGGTCCGTATCGGAACCCGCGTCACCTATTGGGATCGGGATTTGCTAACTCGCCGCGCCCACCTCCCCGGGCCCCGGAGATATCCCATGAAATCCCTGTCCTCTTACGCCGCTCGCGCGGTCCCGCTGTTGACGATCGCCGGCCTGATGTCCGCTGTCTCGCTGCCGGCGTCGGCCACCGGCGACGTGTTCTATTCGGGACGCGCGACCGGTGTGAATGCCAGTGTCACCGTGCTGGGCATCAAGCAGAACATCCTGATTTCCGACAACGGCATGAGCTGCCAGGGCCTGCCCAAGAGCGAAACGCTCTACAGCCTGACCAATCCGGCGCCGCTGAATGTCTCGATCAACGAGGCGTACACGTTCACGCAGGGACGCGAGCGCAGCTCGCTGACCAAGGCGCGGCTGTCGGGACTCAGCGTCGGTGTCCCCGGGCTGGCTGTAAATTCCACGCTGATCGAGGCGCGCGCCCAGGCGACGTGCAATGCCAGCAATGAGATCACGCTCAACGGCAAGTCGACGATCGGCACGCTGACCATCAACGGCCAGGCCTACCCCGTGACCGGCCAGCCCAATCAGCGGATCACGATTCCCAACATCGCGTCGATCACCGTCAACGAGCAGCAGCGCTTCGCCAACGAGATTCGCGTCGTGGGCGTGCACGTGCGCCTGCTGACGTCGAACACGCTTGCCACCGGCGACCTGCAGATCGCCGCCGCCAAAGCCAGGATCGTCTGCGATTGACGGCATCGCCTTCCGCCGACCTCGCGTCGGCGGAAGGCCCCGGTTGCGAATTGACTCCTCCGCGCCTGGCCGGCTTGCAGGCCAGCCGACGCAGCTTTACCGGATGCGGATTCTCCAGCTCGATTCCAGCGCTTCAGGGCGACCTACCGACGCCGCTGTGCGCGGCACGAAGTTTGATCCGCGCCCGACGCCGCTCAACGACGACTGGCCCCATGCCCCGACCGCTTCCGGATAAACCCACTCCCGACTTCCCGCGCCCCGCGTCGTCCCCGCCGCACGACCTCGCGTCGCATCCCGACCTGCCTGCGCAGCAGATCTCGCAGCCGCTGCCGCGACGCCGCCAGTTCGGCGAAAGCGAGCATGGCCATCCACGGCAGTTCGGCGAGCACGAATGCGGCTGGCCCTAGGCCGGTTCGGGGGGCCGCGAATCAACCGAGGTTTTCGATCAGCGTGGCGTTGGCCATGCCGCCGGATTCGCACATCGTCTGCAGGCCCCAGCGGCCCTTGCGCCGCTGCAATGCCGCGATGAGATTGGCCAGCAGCCGCATGCCCGATGCACCGACCGGATGCCCCAGCGCGATCGCCCCGCCGTAGACGTTGAGGCGCTCGGGATCCGCGCCCAGCTCCTTGGCCCACGCGAGCGGAACCGAGGCGAACGCCTCGTTGACCTCGTACGCGTCGATCTGGTCGAGCTGCATGCCGGCGCGCGACAGTAGTCGACGCGTGGCGGGAATGATGGCGGTCAGCATCAGGATCGGATCGTCGCCGCACACCGCGAAGCGGCTCACCGCCGCCAGCGGCCGCAGGTTCAGCCGCTGCGCGACGCGCTCCTCCACGATCAGCGCCGCACCGGCGCCGTCGGTGATCTGGCTGGCGTTGCCGGCGGTGACGCTCCACTGCACCTGCGGATGGGCCAGGCGCGCCTCGGGATCCTCGAACGCGGGCTTGAGCTTCGACAGCTTCTCGAGCGTGCTGTCCCGTCGCAGCCCCTCGTCGCGCGTCGCCGCCTCGTTGCGACCGGGAACCTTCACCGGCACCACCGCGGCCGTCGTGACGCCCTCGTCCTCGCCCAGGGCGGCGCGCTGGTGCGAGCGCAACGCGAACGCGTCCTGGTCGTTGCGGGAAAGTCCCCACCGGGCCGCAATCAATTCGGCGGACAGGCCCTGGCGGATGAAACCGTCCGGGTAGCGGCGCTTGAGCCGCTCGCCGTCGGTGTCCTTGCCCAGTCGATTGGCCCGCATCGGGACGGTGCTCATCATCTCCACACCGCCGGCGATGACGACGTCATACGCGCCGGCAATGACGCCCTGCGCAGCGAAATCCACCGCCTGCTGCGCCGAACCACACTTGCGATCGAGCGTCACCGCCGCCACCGATTCGGGCAGCCCGGCGGCGAGCGCCGCGTGCCGCCCGATGTTGCCGCTCTGCTCTCCGACCTGGATCACGCAGCCGGTGATGACGTCCTCGATCAGCGCCGGGTCCACGCCGGTGCGCCTCACCAGCGCTTCGAGCACCTGCGCGTACAGATCCACCGGATGCAGGCCATGCAGCAGGCCGCCCTCCCGGCCGCGGCCGAAGGCGGAGCGGACGACATCGACGATCACGGCACGGCGGGCAGCGGTCATGGGAAGCGGGCGGGTCCGGTTCTGATTTGCGATCGATGCACTCTAGCGATGCACCGCCGGGCAGGCGTGCTCCATGTTGTCCGGCGAGGCGCGGCCGCGCGCCGGAGTCCGTACCATGGCCGCACCCGACGTCGTCCTCCTCGCTCCTTCCGATCGATGTTCCGACAGCTCGACGCCGACCAGATCTGCACTACCGCCGAAGCGCTGCAGCGCCGGGTGGACGGGCGCTTCCCGGGCTCGGGTCTGGGACGCGTGGCTGGCGAGCTCCTGGCGGTCGCGCGCGAAACGCAGGCGCGCATCGCCCAGATTCGGCGACCGCATTGGGCGCTGCGGATCGCGGCCTGGGGTTCGATCCTGGCGCTGGCCGCGATCACCATCGCCGCGCCGATCTTCATCCAGGTGCGCGAGGAGGTGACCGGCATCTTCGACCTGCTGCAGGGCCTCGAGGCCGGTGTGAACAACCTCGTGTTCGTCGCGATCGCGGTGTGGTTCCTATACACCTTCGAATCGCGCCCCAAGCGCAAGGCCGCGCTGGCGGCGTTGCACGAGCTGCGCAGCATCGCGCACATCATCGACATGCACCAGCTGGCCAAGGATCCGGAGGACGTGCTGACGCCGCGCGGCGAGGACGTCTCGACGCTGGACCATCCGATCGGACGCTTCGAGCTGTCGCGCTACCTCGACTACTGCTCGGAGATGCTCTCGATCACCAGCAAGCTCGCGGCGCTCTACGCGCAGGATCTGAACGACAGCATGGTGCTCGACGCGGTCGACGCCGTCGAAACGCTCACCGGCGACCTGTCCGCCAAGATCTGGCAGAAGATCATGATCCTCGACGTCATCACCGCGTACCCGGGGTTGCGGCGCGCCGGGCGCCGCGAACCTCATGGCTCGTCGCCGGACACCATCGGCAGCGACGGATCGGCGGCCCACTCCATCATCGATCCGTCGTAGAGCGCGACGTCGTCCACGCCGACCAGTCCGAGCGCGAAGGCGACGCTGGTCGCCGCGATGCCGCCGCCGCAGTAGGTGATGACGCGCGCGCCTCGGGTGGCGCCGGCCGCGTCGAACTGCCGGCGCAGCGCCTCGGCGGGAAGGTAGGCGTGGGTGTCCGGGTCGACGACATTCAGGAACGGCACGTTCACGCTCGAGGTGATGTGACCGCGACGCCCATACCGATCGGGACCGCGACCGGCGTATTCCTCGGGATCGAGCGAATTGACCAGGCATCGATCGTGGCGACCGATCGATTCGAGCACTTCGTGGCGATCGGCGATGCGTCCCCGACGCGGACGCGCATTGAACCGCGACGGTGGATACGTGCATGGCGCCTGCGAGACCGGTCGCCCCTCGAGCTTCCACTTCTTCCAGCCGCCGCTGAGGACCGCGCAGTAGTCGAAACCGAAGTGGCGCAGCATCCACCAGACGCGCGTGGCCCACATGTTCAGCATGTCGTCGTACAGCACCACCTGCGTGCCCTCGCCCACGCCGAGCCGCGACATCACGTCCTCGAACTGCGCGGCCGGCGGCATCGGGTACATGAAGCGCGTGTTGCTGCGGTCGCTCAGCTCGCCGCGGATGTCGACGAAGCCGCTGCCGGGGATGTGGCCCGCTTCCCAGTTGTCGCGCCCGGGAACCATCTCGATGCGCCGGCCCGCGCTTTCGTCGAAATAGTTCGGCAGGTAGAGCGTGCAATCGATCACGCGCAGCGACGGGTCGCCGAGCCGCGACTCCAGTTCGCCGGTCTGCACCAGGTACTCCGGATGCGCGTACTCCATGGACGTTCTCCATCGCAACGGCAGGTCCGGCAGCTTGCACGAGGCCTGCTGCGATCGCAGGATCGGGCAGTCCCCTATCCGGCCGGGTGATTTCCCCCGGCGACGAGTCCGCGATGACCTGGCGTCCCGAGTCCTGGCAGAGCAAGCCCGCGGTGCAGCAGCCGACCTACGCCGACGCCACGACGCTCGCCGCCGCGGTCGAGGACCTGCGCCGCCTGCCGCCGCTGGTCACGTCGTGGGAAGTCGACGCGCTGCGCCGCCAGCTCGCCGAGGCCGAAGCCGGCCAGCGCTTCGTGCTGCAGGGCGGCGACTGTGCAGAATCCTTCGCCGACTGCCGGCCCGAGATCATCACCAACCGGCTCAAGGTGCTGCTGCAGATGTCGCTGGTGCTGGTCCACGGCATGAAGACGCGCATGACGCGCATCGGGCGCTTCGCCGGCCAGTACGCCAAGCCGCGCTCGGCCGACCTCGAGACGAAGAACGGCGTGACGCTGCCGGCGTATCGCGGCGACCTGGTCAACGCGCCGGAGTTCACCGCGGCGGCGCGCAGACCCGATCCGCAGCGCCTGCTCGAAGGACACATGCGTTCGGCGATGACCATCAACTTCGTGCGCGGCCTCATCGACGGCGGCTTCGCCGACCTGCACCACCCCGAGTACTGGGACCTGGCCTGGGTGCAGCACTCGCCGCTGGCCGCCGAGTACCAGGCGCGGGTCGACGCGATCGGCGAATCGCTGCGCTTCATGGAACGCCTGGCGGGGACCGATCTGCACGAGTTCAATCGCATCGACTTCCACACCAGCCACGAGGCGCTGGTGCTGTGGTACGAGCAGGCGCAGACGCGCCAGGTGCCGCGCAAGAGCGGCTGGTACAACCTCTCGACGCACTTCCCGTGGATCGGCATGCGCACCGCCGACCTGGGCGGCGCGCACGTCGAGTATTGCCGCGGCATCGTCAATCCCGTCGGCGTGAAGATCGGTCCGGCGATCACGCAGGACTGGTTGCTGGGCCTCTGCGACGCGCTCAATCCGGCCAACGAAGCGGGCCGCCTGGTCCTGATCCATCGCATGGGCGCCGACAAGATCGCCGATCACCTGCCGCGGCTGATCGAATGCGTGCGCAAGGCGGACCGGCGCGTGTTGTGGATCAGCGATCCGATGCACGGCAACACGCAGACCACCGCCAGCGGAATCAAGACGCGCCGGTTCGACGACATCCTGTCGGAGGTCACGCAGGCGTTTTCGATCCACGCGAGCTGCGGTTCGCGGCTGGGCGGCGTGCACCTGGAGCTCACCGGCGAGGACGTCACCGAATGCCTGGGCGGAGCGCGCGATCTTCTGGAAAAGGATCTGGAGCGCGCGTATCGATCGCAGGTCGACCCGCGCCTGAACTACGAGCAGGCGCTGGAGCTGGCGCTGAAGATGGCGGCGCTGCGCGGATCGGGCTGATTGCGCGCCGTCGGGCATTCCGATTGCGGCGGCGACCCCAGACCGATGGACACACCCGAAGACGACCGTTTCATCCGCGTGCGCGGCGCGCGCGAACACAACCTGCGCGACGTCGACGTGGACATTCCGCGCAACGCGCTGGTCGCGTTCTCGGGCGTGTCGGGCTCCGGCAAGTCCTCGCTCGCGTTCGCGACGATCTATGCCGAGGCGCAGCGCCGCTATTTCGACTCGGTCTCGCCGTACGCCCGCCGCCTGATCCACCAGGTCGGCGTTCCCGATGTCGATTCGATCTCCGGCCTGCCGCCGGCTGTGGCGCTGCAGCAGCAGCGCGGGTCGCCGAGCGTGCGCTCGTCGGTTGGAACGGTCACGACCATCGCGAGCCTGGTGCGGATGCTGTATTCGCGCGCCGGGACCTATCCGCCGCGCCAGCCGATGCTCTACGCGGAGGACTTTTCCCACAACACGCCCCAGGGCGCGTGCCCCGCATGCCACGGTCTGGGCCATGTGTTCGCGGTGGACGCCGCGACGCTGGTGCCCGACGACGGCAAGTCGATCCGCGACGGCGCCGTCGCCGCGTGGCCCGCCGGCTGGCACGGACAGAACCTGCGCGACATCGTCACCACGCTGGGCCATGACATCGACGTGCCGTGGCGCGAGCTGCCGAAGAAGACGCGCGACTGGATCCTGTTCACCGAGGAGCGGCCGACGGTGCCGGTCTGGGCCGGGTACACGCTCAAGGAAGTGCGCCGCGCGCGGCGCCAGCGCGAAGAGCCGAGCTACCAGGGCACGTTCACCGGCGCGCGCGCGTACGTGATGCAGACGTTCGCCACGACCGACAGCGCGCTGATGAAACGCCGCGTGTCGCGCTTTATGAAAGGCTCGAGCTGCCCGAAGTGCGAGGGCAAGCGCCTGAAGCCCGAGGCGCTGTCGGTGCGCTTCGCGGGGCTCGACATCGCCGAACTGTTCGCGCTGTCGCTGGAATCGATCGCACAGCAGCTGGCGCCGGCCGCGCACGGACGCTTCGACGACGATCAGCTCGGCCGCAGGTCGGCGGTGAGCCGCGCGCAGACGGCGCGCGACCGCGCCGGTCGGGCGGCCGCCGGCGGCGCGGCGCACGATCGCGCGTTCGACGCCAGCCGCACGCCGGTGCTGTCCGAGGAAAAGCGCATTGCTGCGCAACGTCTGGCGCGCAATGTCGTCGAGCGCATCGCCGCGCTCGAGCGGCTCGGGCTGGGCTACCTGTCGCTGGATCGCGCCACGCCGACGTTGTCGCCCGGCGAACTGCAGCGCCTGCGGCTGGCCACGCAGCTGCATTCGAACCTCTTCGGCGTCGTCTACGTGCTCGACGAGCCGTCCGCGGGCCTGCATCCGGCCGACGGGGAAGCGCTGATCGCGTCGCTGCAGCAGCTCAAGCGCGGCGGCAACACCGTGTTCGTGGTCGAGCACGACGTGGCCACGCTGCGACAGGCCGACTGGATCGTCGACGTCGGGCCCGACGCCGGCGAGCTCGGCGGCCACGTGCTCTACAGCGGGCTGCCGGCCGGACTGCAGGACGTGGAGGTGTCGCACACCGCGCCGTACCTCTTCGGCCGGGTGCCGCCGCGCACGCGCGCACCGCGCAGCCCGCGCCATTGGCTGACGCTGGCGCAGGTGTCGCGCAACAACCTGCACCGGCTCGACGCGCGCATTCCACTGGGCGTGCTCACCACCGTCACCGGCGTATCGGGTTCGGGCAAGTCGAGCCTGGTGAGCCAGGCGCTGGTGGACCTCGTGCGCGACCACCTGGGCGAATCTGCGACCGTCGACGATGCGCAGGTCGACGACGATGCGTCGATCCTGCCGCGAACCAGCGGGCGCCTGTCCGGCGATCTGGATCGCGTCCGCCGGCTGGTGGTGGTCGATCAGAAGCCGATCGGACGCACGCCGCGCTCGAACCTTGCCACCTATACCGGCCTGCTCGACGCCGTTCGAAAACTGTTCGCGGCCACACCGGCGGCGCGTGCGAAGCGCTTCGACGCGGGGCGCTTCTCGTTCAACGTCGGCAAGGGACGCTGCGCCACCTGCGAGGGCGAAGGCTTCGTCAGCGTCGAGATGATGTTCATGCCCAGCGTCTACGCGCCCTGCCCGGCCTGTCACGGGGCACGCTACAACCAGGACACGCTGCAGGTGGCGTGGCGCGGCAGGAACATCGCGCAGGTGCTGCAGCTGACGGTGACTGCTGCCATCGGGTTCTTCGAGGGCGAGGACGCGGTGACGCGACCGCTGAAGCTGCTGCAGGACATCGGCCTGGGCTACCTGCGCCTGGGTCAGCCGGCCACCGAGTTCTCCGGCGGCGAGGCCCAGCGCATCAAGCTCGCCACCGAACTGCAGGGGCGCCAGCGCGGGCAGACGCTCTACGTATTGGACGAGCCCACCACCGGCCTGCATCCGCTCGATGTCGACCGCCTGATGCAGCAGCTCGAGATCCTCGTCGACGCCGGCAACTCGGTGGTGCTGGTCGAGCACGATCCGCGCGTGATCCTGGCGAGCGACTGGATCATCGATCTCGGCCCCGGGCCGGGCCGCCGCGGCGGACGCATCGTCGCGTCAGGGCCGCTGGATCAGCTGCTCGCCAGCCCCGAGAGCCGCACCGCGCCGTACCTGAGGCTGCACGCTCAGGTGACCCCGAGCACCGCGCGCAGACCGCGCGCGAACTCCGACGCACCGCCGTAGGCCGGATGCCGGACGCCGGGTACTCCGCGTTCCAGGACATCACCGAGCAGCGTCTGCGAATGTCGTCCCACCGCGACGATCACCGCGCCGGGATAGGCCTCCCCGAGGATCCGCATCGCCACGCGTCCCAGCGCGAGTTCCGCTTTGGTCGGCGTCCGATTGCTCCACGGCCGATCGCCCCGATACGGATGCAGCGGCAGCGCGTTCCACAGCACGGTGTGCGCATGCAGGCCGAGCTGCTCCAGTTCGCGCCAGACGATCGTGGCCGAGGGCTCGGAGAACGGCAGCGCCCGGCGCGTCAGCCGCGCCGTCGGCTCGATCCTGGGAATGCGGCCCTCGCCCAGCAGCCGTTCCGAGGTGAACGCGATGCCCGAATAGCGGCCGCCCTGGTAGCCCACCGCTTCACCGACGAGGATCAGGCGCGCATCGCAATCCAAGTGCGCGGCCAGGCGCGCGCGACGATAAGCCGGCGCCTGGGTCTCGAGGTCGTGGAGACAGCGCGAGGTCCAGGGATTGAACAGCGTCGGGCTCGAGGCCGGCAGCGTCCGGATCAGACGATCGGCCAGGGCCGCACCGCGTAGGGACATGAGAGGCGCGCGAAGGACGAGGCGCGCAAGCCTAACGTCCCGCGTCCGCGCCGTGTTGCAGATCAGGGCTCGGGCCGTCGCGCACCGCGCGCTGCACGTCGGGCGCCAGTTCCTCGGGCGATTGCGCCGGGTGGAACGCCTCGGTGCCGCCGCCGAAATAAAAAATCGCGGCGCCCGCCAGCAGCACGGCGACGACGAACGCCGCCAGCACCGCGTAGTTGAGGTTCCATTGATGCGAGGCCATGGCCGATGCGAGCAGTCGCCATGCCCGGAGACCGTACGGCCCTTGAAAGCCGCTGCGCGCGACGCATTGAGTCCGGATGCGACGCCGGCCCTTGGTGACCCTGCTGTCCATCAGCCTGCTTCTGCACGGCCTGATCGGATGGCGCCTGCTTTCGGCGCTCGACATCGGCATGACCGCGACGCTGCTCGGCGCCGGCGCGTTCGTGCTGTCGGCGTTGCTGGTCCCCGCCCCGCTGCTGGTCCGCCTGGGCCACCTGCCGCGCGGCGTCGGCGAAGCGCTGGCCTGGGCGGGCTATCTGGCGATGGGCCTGTTTTCGACGCTGTTCGTCGCCGAGCTCGCGCGCGAGACCGTTCTGCTGGTGGCGTGGGCGATCGAGGCGTTGCGACCGCAGACGCTCGACCTCGATGCGTGGCGCACGATCTCCGCGCGCGCCGTGCTGCTGCTGGCCGCCGGCGCGAGCCTGGTCGGATTGCTCAACGCGCGTCGCACCGCGCGCGTGGTGCACGTCGATGTGCCGGTGCGCGACCTGCCGCCGGCGCTACACGGCTTCCGCATGGTGCAGCTGTCCGACGTGCACATCGGCCCCACGATCCGGCGCGGTTTCGTCGAGGCGATCGTGCGTCGCGTCAACGCGCTGCAACCCGACGCGGTCGCGATCACCGGCGACCTGGTCGACGGCCCGGTGGAACGCCTGGGCGAACACATCGCGCCGCTGTCGCGGCTGCGCTCGCGCCACGGCACGTTCGCGGTGACCGGCAACCACGAGTACTACCACGGCGCGGCGGACTGGGTCCGCGCGTGGCGCGGCCTGGGCTTCAAGGTGCTGGACGATCGCAGCGTCGTGCTCGAGCACGCCGGTGCGCGGGTGCTGCTCGGCGGCGTGTCGGATTTCTCGGTTCATCGCGGCGCCCAACACGCACGGGCCGCCGCGCAGGCGGCGCTCGTGCAGGATCCGGTGTCGGTCAAGGTTCTGCTCGCGCACCAGCCGCGATCGGCGACGGCCGCGGCGGCCGCCGGGTTCGACCTGCAGCTCTCCGGCCACACGCACGGCGGGCAGTTCTGGCCGTGGCAATACTTCGTTCCGCTGCAGCAGCCCTTCGTCGCCGGTCTGCACCGGCTCGACCGGCTATGGATCTACGTCAGCCGCGGAACGGGCTACTGGGGTCCCCCGCTGCGGCTGGGCGCCCCGTCCGAGATCACGTCGATCCGGCTCGTCGCCGCGGACTGAGGGCCCGGGCGTGACGGTTGCTGCCTGCTCCGATCCCGCGGCCAGGCGAGCGTCACGATGGAACGATTCGATCCCGAGCGTCGCAGGGTGCTCAAAGCCACGGCCGTCGCCGGCAGCGCCGTCGCCAGCGCCCATCTGCTGCTCCAGGCCGAGGCGGCGACGGCGTCCGCGAACGCGACCCGACTGGACACCGCTGCAACGCCGCACCACGACGTGCGGCTGCGCGTCAACGGCACCGAGCACGAGTTGCGCATCGACCCGCGCATGACGCTGCTCGACACGCTGCGCGAGCGCCTGCACCTGACCGGCGCGAAGAAGGGCTGCGACCAGGGCCAGTGCGGTGCGTGCACGGTGATCGTCGACGGTCGTCGCATCGCGTCATGCCTGACGCTGGCAGTGATGCAGCAAGGCCACGAGATCACCACGATCGAGGGCCTGGGCACGCCGCGCAATCTGCACGCGCTGCAGGCCGCGTTCGTGAAGCACGACGGATTCCAGTGCGGGTTCTGCACGCCGGGCCAGATCTGCTCGGCCACCGCGATGCTGCAGGAGATCGCCTCCGGCATCCCCAGCCACGTGACCGCCGACCTGACGCGCCCGCCCCGATCTTCGATCCTCGAGTTCCGCGAGCGCATGAGCGGCAACCTGTGCCGCTGCGGCGCCTATTCCAACATCCAGCAGGCGATCGCCGAGGTCGCGGGAGTCGACGCCGATGAAATCGTTTAGCTACGAGCGCGCCGACTCGCCGGCGGCGGCGGCTGCGGCCGCGGCGCGGGTACCTGGCGCGAAGTTCATCGGCGGCGGCACCAACCTGCTGGACCTGATGAAGCTTCAGATCGAGACGCCGGCGCACCTGATCGACGTCAACGACCTGGGCCTGGACGAGATCGAGTCCACCGACGACGGCGGGCTTCGCATCGGCGCCGGCGTGCGCAACACCGACCTGGCCGCCGACCCGCGCGTGCGCAACGACTACGCGGTGCTCACGCGGGCGCTGGTGTCCGGCGCATCGGGACAGCTGCGCAACCAGGCGACCACCGCGGGCAACCTGCTGCAGCGCACGCGCTGCCCGTACTTCTACGACACCAACCAGCGCTGCAACAAACGCCGGCCCGGCAGCGGCTGCGGCGCGCTCGCGGGTGTCAGTCGCCAGCACGCGATCGTCGGCAGCAGCGATGCCTGCATCGCCACGCACCCCAGCGACATGGCGGTGGCGCTGCGCTGCCTCGACGCGAAGGTCTCCACGGTGCGCAGCGACGGCACGCGCCGCGAGATCCCGATCGAAGCGTTCCATCGACTGCCCGGCGATACGCCGGAACGCGAACACGACCTGGCCGCCGACGAGCTGATCACCGCGGTGACGTTGCCGCCGCCGGTGGGCGGCACGCAGCTCTATCGCAAGGTCCGCGATCGCGCTTCCTATGCCTTCGCGCTGGTGTCGGTCGCAGCGATCGTGCATCGCGACGGACGCGCGCAGGTCGCCCTCGGCGGCGTCGCGCACAAGCCCTGGCGCGTCGAGACCGCCGAGCGCGAGCTGGCGCGCGGAGGTGATGCTCGCACCACCGCGGCGGCGCTGCTGGCCGGCGCCCGACCCACGCGCGACAACGCCTACAAGGTGACGCTGGTCGAACGCACGCTGGCCGCGGTGCTGGCGCAGGCGCGGGAGTCGGGCTCGTGAAGTTCGACGAGCCCGCCGGCACCAACCCGATCGACCAGCTCAAGGTGGTCGGCCGACCGGCCGACCGGATCGACGGACCGCTGAAGACCACCGGCACCGCGCCGTATGCCCACGATCGCCACGACGTCGTGCAGAACCAGGCGTACGGCTACGTCGTGGGGGCGGCCATCGCCAAGGGTCGCATCGCGTCGATGAACCTGGAAGCGGCG
Organism: Panacagrimonas sp.; assembly: GCF_020697055.1. Classification (GTDB taxonomy): domain Bacteria; phylum Pseudomonadota; class Gammaproteobacteria; order Nevskiales; family Nevskiaceae; genus Panacagrimonas. The sequence continues at coordinate 78,611 of NZ_JAJFBP010000013.1, forward strand.
CGCGCCGCGCCGGGTGTGCTCGCCATCGTCACCGCCGACAGCGCCGGCCGGCTCGACCAGGGCGAACGCAACACCGCGCGCCTGCTGGGCGGCCCCGAGATCCAGCACTACCACCAGGCCGTCGCGCTGGTCGTCGCCGAGACGTTTGAGCAGGCCCGCGACGCCGCGCACCGGCTGAAGATCCGCTACGCACCGGCCAAGGGCCGCTTCGACCTGGAAGCGGCACGCGACACCGCGACGATTCCCGAAAAAACCGGCAGCGGCGATCCGGCCGAAACGGCCGTCGGCGACTTCGAGGGCGCGTTCAGGGATTCGCCGGTGCAGCTCGACCAGACGTATCGCACCGCCTACGAGTCGCACTCGATGATGGAGCCGCACGCGAGCGTCGCGGCCTGGGACGCGGACGGCCAGCTGACGCTGTGGACGTCCAACCAGATGATCGCGTGGACGGCGCAGGACATGGCCAAGACGCTGCGCATCCCCAGGGACAAGGTGCGCGTGATGTCGCCGTACATCGGCGGCGGCTTCGGCGGCAAGCTGTTCCTGCGCGCCGACGTGCTGCTCGCCGCGCTCGGCGCGCGCGCGGCCAAGCGCCCGGTCAAGGTGTCGCTCACGCGCGCACTGATGCCCAACAACACCACGCATCGCCCGGCGACGATCCAGCGCATCCGCATCGGCGCGCAGCGCGACGGCCACATCACGGCCATCGCGCACGAGAGCTGGTCGGCCGATCTTCCCGGCGGCGGACCCGAGACCGCGGTGCTGCAGACGCGCGCGCTGTACGCCGGCGCCCACCGGATGACGGCGTTGCGCCTGGCCGAGCACGATCTGCCCGAAGGCAACGCGATGCGCGCACCCGGCGAGGCGCCGGGCCTGGCGGCGCTGGAGATCGCCATCGACGAGATCAGCGAAAAACTCGGCATCGACCCGGTGGCTTTTCGCATCCTCAACGACACGCAGGTCGTTCCCGACAACCCGGCGCCGCCCGACCCGGACAAGAACAGCGACCAGACCGCGCCCGAGGCCCGGCTCGACGCGGGCCGACCGCGGCGATTCTCGCAACGCCAGCTCGTGCGCTGCCTCGAGACCGGCGCCGAACGTTTCGGGTGGAAACGGCGCAGGTCGAAGCCTGGCTCGGTGCGCGCGGGCCACTGGCTCGTCGGCATGGGCGTGGCGGCGGCGTTTCGCAACAACCTTCTGACGAAGTCGGCGGCGCGCGTTCGCCTGGATCGGCGCGGCCGGGTCACGGTGGAGACCGACATGACCGACATCGGCACCGGCAGCTACACGATCCTGGCGCAGACCGCCGCGGAGATGATGGGCGTGCCGTTGTCGCAGGTCGACGTGCGGCTCGGCGATTCGAGCTTCCCGGCGTCGTGCGGGTCGGGCGGTCAATGGGGCGGCAACAACTCCACCGCCGGCGTGTACGCCGCGTGCACGCAGCTGCGCCGCCTGGTCGCGGCCCGGCTGGGCTTCGACGCCGACGCATCCGACCTGGCCTTCTCCGACGGCGAGGTTCGCACCGCATCCCGCAGCGCGCCGCTGATGCTCGCCACCCGCGACGGGCCGCTCGAGGCCGAGGACGCCATCGAGTACGGCGACCTCGACGAGCGATTTCAGCAATCCACGTTCGGTGCGCACTTCGCCGAGGTCCGCGTCGACGCCTACACCGGCGAAGTGCGGGTGCAACGCCAGCTCGCGGTATGCGCGGCGGGCCGCATCCTCAACCCCAAGACCGCGCGCAGCCAGATCATCGGCGCGATGACGATGGGCGTCGGCGCCGCGCTGATGGAATCGCTGCACGTCGACACCGGCGTGGGCTTCTTCGTCAACCACGATCTGGCCGGCTACGAGATTCCCGTGCATGCCGACATTCCGCACCAGGACGCGATCTTTCTCGACGAAGTCGATCCGATGTCGTCGCCGATGAAAGCCAAGGGCGTGGCCGAGCTCGGGATCTGCGGGGCGGCCGCGGCGGTGGCCAACGCCGTCTACAACGCCACCGGCGTGCGCGTGCGCCACTATCCGCTGACGCTCGACAAGCTGGTGCAAAACGGACTCGCGATCGCCTGATCGGGCGTGTACAAAGGTCGTCCGGCGATCCGTCGACCTCTGCAAGGTGTCCTCCATGCGCATCCAGACGCTGTTCGTCGGCCTCGTGCTGATCGTCACCACACTGGCCGCCCGGGCCGACGGACCGACGCTGCAGGAGGTGCTGGCGCAACCGCACCGTCCGCCCGAGAACCGCGCGCGCGACGCGTATCGCCACCCGCTCGAGACGCTGACGTTCTTCGGATTGAAGGCCGATCAGCACGTCGTCGAGGTCTGGCCGGGACGCGGCTGGTACGCCGAGGTGCTGGCCCCGTTCCTGCGCGAATCCGGTACCTACACCGCGGCCGGGTTCGTCACCGATCCGGCCAAGGGCGTCGAGAAGTACCGGCTCGACTCGGCCAAGCGGCTGCAGCAGCGCTTCGACGGCCTGCCGGAGATCTACGGCGAGCCGCGCGTCACCCAGCTCGGCATGCCCGACCAGTGGACCGCCGCGCCGGCAGGCAGCGCGGACCTCGTGCTGACGTTCCGCAACGTGCACAACTGGCTCGAGGACGACTCGGCCGCAAAGATGTTCCAGGCCTTCCACGCCGCGCTGAAGCCGGGCGGCGTGCTCGGCGTGGTCGAGCATCGCGCCAAGCCCGGCGCCTCGATGGAGACGATGAAGAAATCCGGCTACGTGACCGAGGCCCTGGTCATCGAACTGGCGACGGCGGCCGGCTTCGTGCTCGAGGAGAAGTCGGAGATCAACGCCAACCCGCGCGACACCACCGACCATCCCGAAGGCGTGTGGACGCTGCCGCCGGCGCTCAAGCTCGGCGACAAGGATCGCGCAAAATATCTCGCGATCGGCGAATCGGATCGCATGACGCTGCGCTTCCGCAAACCCGCGAAAAAATGAGCGGCAGATGAGTGAACTCAAAGGCAGAACCGCGCTGATCACCGGCGGCAGCCGCGGCATCGGCAAGGACGCGGCGCTGGCGCTCGCGCGTGAAGGCGTGTCCATCGCCATCACCTACCGCGATCAGCGCGCTGCGGCCGACGAGGTGCGGCAGCAGGCCGAGGCCCTGGGCGTCGCATGCACCGCGCTGCAGCTCGACGTCCGCGATGCAGCCGCCATCCGCGGCGTCGTGGCCGAGGCCGAGCGCGCGCTCGGCGGCGCGATCGACGTCCTGGTCAACAACGCCGGCGTCGCCGTGCCGCGCGATCTGGACACGCTCACCGAGGACGACTGGCACGAGGCGATCACGACGAACCTGACGTCGGCGTTCCTCCTCACGCAGGCGGTGCTGCCCGCCATGCGCCAGCGCGCGTGGGGGCGGATCATCAACCTGTCGTCGGTGGCCGCGCAGATCGGCGGCGTGGTGGGTCCGCACTACGCCGCGTCGAAGGCCGGCCTGCACGGGCTCACGCACGGCTACGCCCGCTTCCTCGCCGGCAAGGGCGTCACCGTCAACGCCATCGCGCCAGCGCTGATCGACACCGACATGGTCAAGGGCCTGCCGGCCGGCGCGAAGAACCTGATCCCGGTGGGACGCTACGGCACCGTCGACGAGATCAGCGACGTGGTGGTGATGCTGGCCCGCAACGCGTTCATCACGGGCCAGACGATCAACGTCAACGGCGGGCTCTACATGAGCTAGGTACGGAGGCAGGGCGACCGCGAAGCGGCCGCGCATCCCGCCGGCAAGGCCCCCAGCCCCGAGCCTTCGCCGGGCAAGGCGTGCCACTGGCACGCCTTGAAACCCCCGGGCTCTGCTCGGGGCCCCAGCCCCGAGCCTTCGCCGGGCAAGGCGTGCCACTGGCACGCCTTGAAACCCCCGGCTCAGTCCCTCAGCGCCGCGAAATCCTTGAATCCGAGAACGCCGAGCACCTGATCCTTCTCGTCGAGCACCTCGAACAGCTCCTCGTCGCCGTCGGCACGCATGCTGTAGTACACGACGCAACCTTCGGGGCCGCCGCCTTCCAGGTGCGGCGGCGCGCCGACCGGGGTCGAGGTGAACGTGCCGACCTTGCGCGATTCCTTGAGCCGGCCGTCGACCTCGTACAGGCGGTGTTCGCCCTGCACCACGAAGGTTCGCGTCGGCGCGAGGTGGCGGTGGTAGATGATCTTTTCGTTGGGGTCGAACTTCACGATGAACTCGACGGTGCGCTTTTTCTCGTCGACCTCGAACACCGCGGCCGAGAAATGCGGGAAGTCCGGTCCCAGCGACTTCCAGTTGATGTTGCGATCGTCGAACAGCACCGGGGTCGGCTGTTGGCTACCCATGTTCGTATCTCCTTCCTCGTCGATTCGGGTTTCAGGTCAACGGCAGCGCGGCAGCGGGACGGAACATGAACAGGTCCTGCTCGCCGCCCTTGTCCATCGCGCGCCGGTAGGCCGGGCGCGCGTGCATGCGATTCAGATACGCCCGCAGCTGCGGTTGCTTCTCCAGATGTCCGCAGGGCTCGGCCAGTTCGAGCACCCAGGTCATGTTGATGTCGGCGGCAGTAAACCCGCTCCGGATGAAGTGGTCTTGCTTCGACAGCACGTCGGAGATGTAGGCGAAGCTGTGCTCGATCTCGGCCATGAAGAAACCGCGCAGCGCCTCGCCGCATCCCCTGCCGGTCATGCCGTCGAGCAGATCGAACACCACCGGCTGCATCGCCGAGCCTTCGGCGTAATGCAGCCAGAAGCAGTAGTCGGCGAAGTCCGGCGACGACTCGGGCACCGCGAGCCGACCGCCGGCGATGCGCCGGGTGACGTAGTCGATGATCGCGCCCGATTCGGTCAGCGCCTTGCCGTCGTGCTCGATCGTGGGTCCCTTGCCGAGCGGATGGACCTCGAACAACGACGGCGGCGAGCGGACCGTGACCGGATCGCGCATGTGCTTGACCAGCTCGTACTCCAGGCCCAGCTCCTCCATCAGCCACAGGATGCGCTGCGATCGGGAATTGCTCAGGTGATGGACTCTCAACACGGCTCTCTCTCCAGGTGACGGGCGGGTCCTGTTCCGGACCTCGCGGACCTCAGACCAGCGCCTTGTCCTGCAGTTCGTCCTTCAGGTAGGCGTAGTAGATCGGTGCGGCGATCAGGCCGGCCACACCGAAGGCGGCTTCCATCATCAGCATCGCGATCAGCATCTCCCAGGCCCTGGCGCGGATGCGCGAGCCGATGATGCGGGCGTTGAGGAAGTACTCGAGCTTGTGGATCACGACCAGGTAGGTCAGCGAGCCGATGGCGACGAACAGCGAATTGCTCAGGCTCACCACCACGATGATGGTGTTCGAGATCAGGTTGCCGACCACCGGCAGCAGGCCGCACACGAACGTCACCGCGATCAGCGTCTTGGTCAGCGGCAGGTTCACGCCCATCAGCGGCAGGATCACGGCCAGGTACAGGCCGGTCAGCGAGGCGTTGACCGCCGCGATCCAGACCTGCGCGAACACCACGCGGCGGAACGATCGGCTCAGGCGCTCGGTGCGTTCGACCAACGCGGCGGCCAGCGGGCGGCGTCCGACCACGGTGATCGCCTCGCTCAGCGCCAGCAGCGATCCCACCACCATGCCGATCAGGATGTGCACCAGCGCGCGCGCGAAATCCTTGCCCACGCCCTGCAGCGCGGCCGAGTGTTCACGCAGCCAGGCGGTACTGGCCGCGCGCAGTTCCTCGGCGGTCTCCGGCAGATTGGCGACGATCCACTCCGGCAGGCGGTTGCGCGACTGGTCGAGGATCTCCGCCAGTTTCTGCATCAGCACCGACAGGTTGCCGGCGTCGCTGCGAAAGAACGAGATCACCCCGAAGATCAGCAGCGACAGCGCCATCACCACCAGCATCGAGATCGCGGCGACGACGATGATCCGCGCCCAGTCGCGGTCGATCTGCGCGCGGCGCACCAGCGGCGTGAGGATGCGGACCAGTTCGAACACCAGCAGCCCGCCCAGCAATGCCGGCAGCAGGCGCAGGTAGAGCACCAGGAACAGGCCGATGCCCATCAGCGTCCAGGCCACCACGTCGAGTCGCGACACCGTCGACGGCAGGCTCAGGGGCGGATTGAGGTTCATGTCGCCGGCAGCATGCCAGAAGGGCGTAACGGACCTTTCAGTGCGAGTGCGAGTGCGCGTGCGAGTGCGCACGGCCCACGACGCTGGCGAGCCAGCGCCGGCCACCCAGACGCAGCAGCGAGGCGACGAACAAAAGCCCGAGCACCAGGCCCGGCCACGGCGGGATCGAGGCCAGCGCCGGCCACTGCGTGGACAGCGGCGCGCCGCGCGAAACCATCATCAGATCCAGCGCGGCCAGCACCAGCAGCGCGGCCAGCACGCGCGCCGCACTGGCATCGACCGCCTCGACCAGCGCGATGCGCAGCCCGCGGCGCCAGTCGGGACCCGCGCCGGATGTTCGCAACGCACCGATCAGGCCGGCGCCGGCGTACGCGAACAGCAGCAGCGGCGCGGCCGCCACGCCCATCAGCACCAGCGCCGCGCCGATGCCCTGCAGCGTCGCGGCGTGCGGGTCCAGGCGCGCCAGCACGATCAGCCCGATCAGCGCGACGAGGTTGCCGAGCCCTTCGAACGGCGGCTGCGGATCGCGGTGATCCGAGTCCTCCTCCAGGTGCGGCCGCCCGAACACCACGTGCAGGATCGAGCCGGCGACCAGGGCCTGGAACCAGGCGAAGGCGCGCGCACCCAGCACCTGGTTGAGCTCGAGGCCGAACAGGTATCCGGCCAGCGTGCCGGCGCCCATCAGCATCAGCGTGATCGTCGGCAGTCCGCGGCCGAACACCGGCGCCATGATCCACCACACCACCAGTCCGACCGGCACGCTGTGCACGACGATGGCGATGCCCAGCGCCTCGTGCGCATGCGCATGACCCGTGTGCGAGGTGTCCGAGTGCACCGGCGCCAGCGCCGCACCGTCGCCCAGGCTGTGCAGCACCAGGCCGATCACCGCCAGCGCCAGCGTCGCCAGGTGCGCTTCGCGCCGCGCGCGTTCGAGGCCCTGCTCGACCAGCGTCGGACCGATCGCACCGAGCGCCAGGAACGCCAGGCTCCACGCACCGCCTTCGCCGTAAGCGCCGGGCACGACCTCGAGCAGCACCAGCCCGGCGATGCTCACCAGTACGAAGCCGTCGAGGAATGCCAGCAACGCCGGTCGCGGATGCGCCAGCTGGTACAGCAGAGGCCCGCACATCAGGGCCGCGAGCGTGGCGATCAGGGGCAGCAACGTCATCCGCATGGATCGAAGGGTCGCGGATTATTCCATGCGCGCGACGGGACCCTCGCCCGGGCGCGCCATAATGGCGCCCATGTCCGCCCCTCGATCCGCCGCCCCGCATCGCATCCTCGTCACCGGCGCCGCCGGTTTCGTCGGCCACCACCTGAGCCTGAAGCTGCTCGACGCCGGCCACGAGGTCGTGGGCCTGGACAACCTCAACGACTACTACGATCCGGCGCTCAAGCTCGCGCGACTGGCGCTGACGCAGGCGAATCCGGGTTTTCGCTTCGTCAAGGCCAACCTGGCGGATCGCGAGGCGATGGACTCGGTCTTTCGCTCGACCCGCTTCGATCGCGTCGTGCACCTGGGCGCCCAGGCCGGCGTGCGCTATTCGCTGGAGAAGCCGCTGGAGTACATCCACAGCAACCTGGTGGGTTTCGCGCACATGCTCGAAGGCTGCCGCGCGCAGAAGACCCCGCACCTGCTCTACGCCTCGTCGTCGTCGGTCTACGGCGCCAACGAGAAGCTGCCCTGGTCGGCCACCGACAACGTCGATCATCCGGTGTCGCTGTACGCGGCCACCAAGAAGTCCAACGAGCTGATGGCCCACAGCTACGCGCACCTGTACGGCCTGCCCTGCACCGGCCTGCGCTTCTTCACGGTGTACGGTCCCTGGGGCAGGCCGGACATGGCGTATTACAAGTTCGCGCAGGCGATGGTCGCGGGCCGGCCGATCGACGTCTACAACCACGGGCGCATGCAGCGCGACTTCACCTACATCGACGATGTCACCGACGCGATCGTGCGGCTGCTCGACCGCCCGCCGACCGGTGATCCGGACTGGAGCGGGATTCAGCCCGATCCGTCGTCCAGCCGCGCGCCCTGGCGCGTCTACAACATCGGCAACCACAGCCCGGTGCCGCTGACCGAGTTCATCGGGATCCTGGAGCGGCTGCTCGGCGTGCAGGCGCAGAAGCGGATGCTGCCGATGCAGCCCGGCGACGTACCGGCCACCTACGCCGATGTCGCCGCGCTCCAACGCGACGTGGGTTTCGCGCCGGCCACGCCGCTGGAAACCGGACTCGGCCACTTCGTGCGCTGGTTCCGCGAATACCACCGCACCTGAGCCCGCGCCCATGGCGCAGCAACCGCGCACGCTCTACGAAGCCGCCACCGCACGCGGGCGGGTCATCCGCCAGGGCGAGATCGCCTGCATCGTGATGGACGGCGCCGGCGCCGTGATGGTGTTCATGCACGAGCTCATCGGCGCGCAGAAATGGGCGCAGTCGCGCGTGCCCACCTCCAATCTGCTCAGCGATCGCGCGCGCTTCCTCGACCAGTTCAGCGCGCTGGTCTCCCGCCCGGGCAGCGTCCAGTCCACGCGTGGCAACGACCGGAACCTCGAAAAGCTGGCCAGGGCGATGCTCGCTGCCGGCTACGACCTCAACGAGTGGACGCTGCCGGTCGAGCTCAAGACCATCGGGCACGGACCGCCCAAGGCGGCGACGAAGCCGGCCAAGTCGGCGCCCGACGAAGCCGAGGGTCCGTCGACGCCCGATCCCTCCGGCGAGCCCCCCGCCACCGGCTGAGCAGAAGTTCCGGGAGCGGCGACCGCAGGTCGGCCAAACGCCGCGTTTCAGCGCACGATCGATCCGGACTGATGCCGTCGTCAGGCTATGCTTCGCGCGCTCCACCGAACCTCGAGTGCCCATGGGCCTGCGCCGCGTGCTGTTGATAGTCGCCTCCTTCCTGCTCGCCCCCGTCGTTTCGGCCGAAGGCTTCGCCAACCCCTACAAGGGCTACTCGTTCGACGTCCCCGCGAACTGGCGGCTGTCGCACCCGGACTACATGCTCACCGGCCCGCGCGGCGAGTCGTTGTCGGAGTCGGATTTGCCGCCCAAGGGCGAACGCACGCTGCTGAAGATCAGCAAGAGCGCCGGGATGATCGCGTGCATCGGCGCCGACTACGAAGACACCAACGAGCAGTTCGAGTTGGACGGCGAGAACTGGAAGGGACTGGTGCGGGTGTTCGTCGAGCCGCGCCGTACCAATCGCCAGCAGCGCCACGTGCTGCAGCTGGTGGCCCAGCACGGCGAGAACTACCGGTTGTTCTACCTGGCGATCCCGACGCAGGAATGGATCAGCGATCGGGATTCCCCCAAGCGGGTGCTGGCGGCGCTCAAGTTCCAGCAGCCCTGATCCCCTCTCCCGGTCGCGCCGCTGCGCCCGGCGGGGCGCGGGTACAATCGCGGCCGTTCCTTCACCTTCGTACCGCCGCCCCGATGCCTCCTGCCCCCCGGTCCGCGGACCGCGCCTCGGTTGTCTCGACATGAGTGCGCGACTGATCGACGGCAAGGCCATCGCCCAGAAGTTCCAGGACGACCTGCGCGAGCGCATCGTCGCCCGCAGCGCGAAGGGATGGCGTGCGCCGGCCCTGGCCACCGTGCTGGTCGGCGACGATCCCGCGTCCCAGATCTACGTGCGCAACAAGCGCCGCACCTGCGAGGCGCTGGGCATCCGCTCGGTGCCGGTACAGCTCGACGCCGGCATCGACAACGCCGAGCTGCTGGCCCACATCGACCGCCTCAACGCCGATGACGCGATCGACGGCATCCTGGTACAGCTGCCGCTGCCCCGGCAGCTCGACGCGACCTCGGTGATCGAGCGCATCCGTCCGGACAAGGACGTCGACGGCTTTCATCCGTACAACCTCGGACGCCTGGCCCAGCGCCTGCCGACGCTGCGCCCGTGCACGCCCTACGGCGTGATCGAACTGCTGCGCTCGACCGGCGAGAAATTCCACGGCAAGCGCGCCGTGGTCGTGGGCGCGAGCAACATCGTCGGGCGCCCAATGGCGCTGGAACTGCTGCTGGCCGGCTGCACCACCACCGTGTGCCATCGCTTCACGCGCGACCTGGCCGCCGAGGTCGGCCGCGCCGAGATCGTCGTGGTCGCGGTGGGCAAGCCGGGCCTGGTGCGCGGGGAATGGATCGCGCCGGGGGCCATCGTCGTCGACGTCGGCATGAATCGCCTCGACGACGGCTCGCTGTGCGGCGATGTCGAGTTCGAGACCGCGGCGGAGCGCGCCGCGTGGATCACGCCCGTGCCCGGCGGCGTCGGCCCGATGACCGTGACGATGCTGATGGCCAACACGCTGGCGGCCGCGGATTCCCGCGGCGCCGTGCGGACCGCCTAGCGACCCGTCCCCGCTCCGCCCATCGGCCAGAGCAGCTTGAATTCCAGGCCGGCCTGGAACGCGTCGTACTCCTGATCGTCGACGTCGGACGTGCGGTCCGCGAAGGCGAGGTTGGGGGTGATGTTGATCCACGGACGCGGTGCCCAGATCAGCGCGACCTGCATGCTCAGCACCTTGTCCTCACGGTTGTCGTCGTCGCCTCCGATGACCGAATCCTGGAAATCTTCCAGCGCGTAGTAGGCGTACGAGCTCAATGTCAGATACGGCGTTGCCGCCCAATAGGCGCCGAGGTTGACGCTGGTGGCGACCACCGAGCTCTCGCCTTCCTTCTGCGCGCTGTAGATGCCGCGGCTCACGCCGCCGTACAGCGTGGTCTTCTCCGAGATCCCGCGCTTGAGCAGCAGCGAGCCGACGAGCTCCTCGTCGTCGTCGACGTTCTGGCCCTTGTTGTTGCGGTCCGACGCGCCGAGCGAGAAATCCATCGACGCCACCGGGCTCGGCGTCCAGCTGCCCACCAGCTGGTAGGTCTGCTGGTCGTACTCCTCGATGATCCCGTCGCCCGGATCGCGGCGGATGAATTCGCCCTGCGTGGTCACCGCCTCGACGCCGACCGACAGCGACGAACGCCCCATGTAGCTCAGCGCGATCGCCCCCTCGTCCTCGTCCAGATCCTGGTTGCGCGTGGTGTCGAGCGAATAGCGGGCGCGTGCTACGCGGCCGCGCGGACGGATCTCCCAGTCGTTGAACACGCGCAGCTTGACGACCAGGGAGCCGTCGGTCTGGTCGCGCATGCTGCGATCGTCATCGTTCTGCGTGATGGTCTCGAAGCCCTGCAGCTCGCGGCGATCGCGCCCCTCGAGCGTGCCCTTGAGCAGCGATCCGATCTGCCAGTCGAGGCTGCCGAGCACGTCGTGCTCCTTGTGATCGAGCTGGTTGAAGTGGTCGTACTCGAACTTGCTGCCCGACGCATCGAGCTTGAGCTTCTGCAGTCCGGCCGTGTAGGTCGACTTGAATCCGGCCTGGTAGCGCATGCGCGTGTCGTCGCGCTGACGATCGCCCCGTTCGGCCTCGGCCTCGTCACCGTCGCGATCACGAAAGACGTTGTCGTCGTACTCGCCCTGGGCGGACACGTACGGCGTGAACTCCAGGATGGCCTGCGATGGCATCGGCAACGCCAGCAGGGAGAGGGCAAAACCGGCACTGCCATATGTCGCCGCGGATCTCTTCGTCATTGCTTCTCTCCGTCCGTTGGGGCGCCGTACGTACCCATCTCAGTACGCGTTGCGATCCCGGAAAATCATCATGATCGTCATGAACACGATGCGCAGGTCGAGCATCGGCGACCAGTTCTTGATGTACTCGAGGTCGTAGCGGATGCGTTCCTCCATCCGCTCGAGCTGCGCCGTCTCGCCGCGAAGGCCGTGCACCTGAGCCCACCCGGTGAGTCCCGGCTTGACCTTGTGCCGCACCATGTAGCGCTTCACCGCTTTGCGGTAGTACTCGTTGTGCGCGACGGTGTGCGGCCGCGGACCGACCACGCTCATCTCGCCCTTGAGCACGTTGACGAACTGCGGCAGCTCGTCGATCGACGTGCGACGGATGAACCGGCCGATCGGCGTCACGCGCGGATCGTCGCGCGAAGCCTGCTGCACATCGGAGTTCGGGTTGATCGCACCGGTGTGCATCGAGCGGAACTTGTAGACCCAGAAGCGCTGGCCGTTCAGACCGTAGCGCTTCTGCTTGAAGATGATCGGACCGGGCGACGTCAGCTTGATGATGAGCGCGATGGTGATCAGCAACGGCGAGAGCACCACCAGCACGCCGAGCGCGAAGGCGAAATCGAACAGCTGCTTGAGCATGCCGTCGGCGCCGTAGAACGGCGTCTCCGCCACTTCCAGGACCGTCACGCCCTCGACCTCGCGCACCTGCGCTTCGAACAGGTTGATGATCAGGAAGTCCGGCACGTAGTAGACCGAGGCGGTCGTGTCGCCCAGGTCATCCAGCAGGTTCAGCGCGCGCCGCCCGCCGTCGTCGGGCAGCACGATGAACACCACGTCGATGTCGTGGTCGCGCACGTACTGCGCGACGCTGCGCGCCTTGCCCAGGTAGGGCATGCCTTCGAGCGGACCGCCGGTGCGGTCCATGTCGCGATCCTCGAAAAAGCCCACGAGCTCGTACGACTGCGACTTGCGCAGGTTCCTCGCAAGGCCCCGGGCGGACTCGTTGACGAACACGACCACGCAGGTGCGGCGCCGCACCAGCTGCGGCAGCAGGGTCCTGGCGACGCCGACCGACAGCTTGTGCAGCGCCAGCAGCGCGAAAGGCGTGGCCACGAACCAGCCCAGCAGCACCTTGCGCGAGAAGTACGCCGAATACTTGGTCGCGTAACCGAGCATCAGCAGCCCGCCGACCAGGCCGACCCACGTCCAGTACATCCGCGTGCCGACCGACCCCTGGCGACCGGGCATCCAGGGCGTGAGCAGGTCGTAGCGGCGCAACGTCAGGAACCCGAAGGTGCCCATCAGGATCGCCATCACCTGGTAGGGCAGCGTGAACGCCTGGCCCAGGATCATGGAGATCACGTACACGGTGCCGACGATGGTCAGCGCATACAGCGTTCCCTGGACCGTGTGCGCCTGCGCCTGGTTGGACTGCCTCACCGCGCAGCCCTCGACGGTTCCGGACTCGGGAACGCGCACGCAACGGCGGTGACGGCCGGGCGCCCGCGAACGCGGCAGGACGTGAGCTTGATGTCCAGAATCCTTTTTCTCGTTGGTCGCGACGACCCGGTGTTCGGCTCGCCTGTGGCGTCTTCGGCAGGGCCTGCCCTTTCGATCCATCCGCCGGAACCGATGCCGGCAAATGCGTTGCAATGCACGAAGCGCCGCTACTTTAGCACCGGCTTTCCAATCTCCGGCACGCCGGATTTCGTTCAGTAACAGTTAACGCCGGGACGATCTACGCGACTCGAGCAGTTCCCAGCGCGTGTACGCCGCGCCCAGGCGCTCCGCGAGTTCCGACAGCCGAGCCTGCGCCTCGAGGGCGCGATCGCGATCGCGTTCGTACAGCGAGCCGATCGAGTCGGCCAGTGCGGATTGCTCGGCTTCGAGCTTCTCGATGCGGCCCGGCAGCTCGTCGAGTTCGCGCCGCTCCTTCGACGACAGGGCCGCCTCCGCCGCGGGCGCGCGCTCCGGCACGCCGCTGCGCGGCGCTGCCGCGGTGGGCGCCGGACGCGCGGCAGCGACCGGCGCCGGACGCTGCCGCGCCATGTCGGCGTAGCCGCCGACGTACTCGTCGATCCGGCCATCGCCTTCGAACACCAGCGTGCGGGTGACCACGGCATCGAGGAACGCACGGTCGTGCGAAACCAGCAGCACGGTGCCCGCGTAGTCCAGCAGCAGTTCCTCGAGCAGCTCCAGCGTCTCGAGGTCCAGGTCGTTGGTGGGCTCGTCCAGCACCATCAGGTTCGACGGTTTGGCGAACAGGCGCGCCAGCAGCAGGCGGTTGCGCTCGCCGCCGGAGAGCGATCGCACCGGGCTGCGTGCGCGATCGGGGGTGAACAGGAAATCCTGCAGATAGCCCATCACGTGCTTGCGCTGGCCGGCGACCTCGACGAAGTCCCTGCCCTGCCCCAGCGCCTCGAACACCGGCGCGTTCTCGTCCAGTCCGAAGCGCAGCTGGTCGAAATACGCGACCTGCAGCCCCGTTCCGAGGCGCACCTCGCCCGACTGCGGCTGCAGCTCGCCGAGCAGCAGTCGGATCAGCGTGGTCTTGCCGACCCCGTTTCGACCGACTAGGCCGACGCGATCGCCGCGCAGGATCGTCGTGGAGAGTCGCCGCACCAGCGTGCGATCGCCGATGGCGTAGCTGATCGCCTTGGCCTCGCACACGCGCTTGCCCGAGGACTCGGCTTCCGCGATCTCCATGCTGGCGCGGCCCGGCGCGTTGCGCCGTGCGCTGAACTGGTCACGCATCTCGAGCAGGCGCTTGACCCGCCCCATGTTGCGCGTGCGCCTGGCCTCGATGCCCTGGCGGATCCACGCCTCCTCCTGTGCCAGGCGCTTGTCGAAGAGATTGCGTTCCTGCGCCTCGGCGTGCGCGCGCTCCTGCTTGCGGCGCAGGAAGTTCGCGTAATCGCCGGGCCAGTCGGTGAGGGATCCGCGATCGAGTTCGACGATGCGCGTCGCGAGGTTCTGCAGGAACGCGCGATCGTGCGTGACGAACAGCACCGCGCCCGAGAATCCGCGCAGGAAATTCTCCAGCCAGGCGATGGCGTCGATGTCGAGATGGTTGGTCGGCTCGTCGAGCAGCAACAGGTCGGGCTCGCGCACCAGCGCGCGCGCCAGCAGGACGCGGCGCTTGAGGCCGCCCGACAGGCGTTCGTAGTGCGCGGCCGGATCGGCCTCGACGCGCGAGATCGCCTCGCGCACGCGCGCATCCAGCGTCCAGCCGCCGAGCGCCTCGATGCGCGACTGCAGTCGCCCCAGCTCGTCGAGCCGCTCGGGATGCTCGAGCACCGCGTGCTCGTAGCGCGCCAGCACCTCGCCCACCTCGCCCAGACCGGCGGCGACGATGTCGAACACCGTGCCTTCGAGATCGGCCGGGACGTCCTGCACCAGCCGCGCCACGCGCAGGCTCTGCGCGCGCACGATCTCGCCCGAATCCACCGCGGTCTCGCCGTCGATCACGCGCAGCAGCGTCGACTTGCCCATGCCGTTGCGGCCGAGCACGGCGATGCGCTCGCCGCGCTCGACGACCAGGTTCACGTCCTCGAGCAGGACGGTTGCGCCCAGGTGCAGGTCCAGGGCGCGAAGGGTCAGCAGTGCCATCTTTAGCTGACGAGCTCCGTGCTGATCTCGAAGCGCCCATTGAGCGCCTTGTGGATCGGACACTTGTTGGCGATGCCCAGCAGGTACTCGCGCTGCGCGGCGTCCAGCGCACCGACGAGTTCGACGCGGCGGTGCAGCTTGTACAGGCCGTTGGCCTCTTCGCGGGTGATCTCCACGCGCACGTCCTGCAGCGGCATCTGCTTGCGCTGCGCGACCATCGTCACCGTGATCGCGGTGCAGGCGCCGAGCGCGGCGTCGAGCAGATCGTGCGGTTCGGGACCCGCGTCCTGGCCTCCGTGATCCACCGGCACGTCCGAGATCAGCGAATTGGCGCGGACCTCGACCACTTGCTTGAAGCGCCCGTCGGACGCCTTGTGCACCTTGATCATTTCGTGTCGCTCCTCAAAAGGGTGGATTGGAGCGCGGCCAGGCGCTCGGGCGTGCCGACGTCCGACCATAGACCGTCGTGGCGCTCACCCGACAACTCGTCGCACGCGGCGGCCTGTCGCAGCAGCGGGGCCAGCGCAAAGCGCCCGTCCTCGCAGTTGATGAACAGCTCGGGACGCAGGATCGCGATGCCGCTGTAGGTCAGCCGGATCGCGCCGTCGTTGCGAGCACGTCCGTTTTCCAGCCCGAAATCGCCGTCGGGCCGATGCGCCGGATTGGGCACCAGCACCAGGTGCGCCAGATCGTGCGTTCCGAAGGCGCGTGCGCGCGCGACCAGTGGCGCGAAATCGTAGTCGGCGTACACGTCGGAATTGACGAGCAGGAACGGTGCATCGCCCAGCAGGTCCAGCGCGCGGAACACGCCGCCGCCGGTCTCGAGCGGTGGATCGCCTTCGTCCGAATACCGGATGCGCACGCCGTGCGTCACGCCATCGCCCAGGTGTTCGCGGATCTGCGCGCCGCGGTAGCCCAGGTTGATCACCAGGTCCTGCACGCCCGCGCGCGCAAGCCGCGCGATCGCATGTTCGATCAGCGTGACGCCGGCCACCGCGAGCAGCGGCTTGGGGACGTGGTCGGTCAGCGGACGCATGCGTTCGCCCCGCCCGGCCGCCAGGATCATCGCGCGCATCACTTGAGCCCGAGCTCGTCGAACAGGCGCTGCAGCGGCGCCAGATCGGCGTAGCGCTGCGCCACGTCGCGCACGTAGTGCACGAAACGCGGTGCGTCCTCCAGGTAGTGCGGCTTGCCGTCGCGATGGCGGATGCGCGCGAAGATTCCCAGCACCTTGAGGTGACGCTGCAGGCCCATCAGGTCGAACGCGCGCACGAAGTCCGGTGGCTGCGCGATGCCGGCTTCGGCGGCCAGAAGTCGATAGCGCGCCACCCATTGCTCGATGCGCTCCTGCGGCCACGACAGGAACGCGTCCTTGAACAGGCACACCACGTCGTAGGTGACCGGCCCGTGCACGGCATCCTGGAAATCGAGCACGCCCGGGTTGGGATCCGAGTGCATCAGGTTGCGCGGCATGAAATCGCGATGCACGAACACGCGCGGCTGCGCCAGCGCCGATCCGATCAGCAGCTCGCACACGCCGTCCCAGGCCGCCTGTTGCGCCGGGTCGAGCGTTCGGCCCAGGTGACGGGCCACGAACCAGTCCGGGAACAGCGCGAGCTCGCGGGCGAGCAGCGCGTGATCGTATGGCGGCAGCGTGTCGGCCTTGGCGTCGCGCTGCATCCGCACCAGCGCGCGCAGCGCGTCGTCGAACAACGCATCGGCGTTGTGCTCGTCGATCACGTTCAGATAGGTGCTGCGGCCGAGGTCGCCGAGCAGCAGGAACCCGTTCCGGCGGTCCTGGTGGAGCACGCGCGGCACGTGCAGGCCCGCATCGCCGAGCAGCGCGGCGATGCGCACGAACGGGGTGCAGTCCTCGCGCTCGGGCGGCGCGTCCATCACCACCCAGCTGCCAGCGCCGTCCTCGGTGCTCACGCGGAAGTAGCGTCGAAAGCTGGCGTCGGCCGAAGCCGGCTCGAAGGTCGCGTGCGTCAGCCCCAGGCACGACAGCGCCCACTCTCGGGCGGCGGCGGCGCGCGTGTCCGCGCCATCGAGAAGGATGCTCAAGGTCGACGATCCGAAGTCATCGAGGCAGGTTAGCGATTGCGCCTCGCGCGGGCAAAAAAGATACTGCCGCGATTGCGGGCCCGGTCGCGGCGCGCCGCAGTACCCCAACAGCAAGAAACTCACCCACGTCCGACCGTGCCGTCCGGATTCCCTCGACTCGTCCTCCTGGCCGGCGCGGCCTGTCTGCACGGCGCATTCGTCCATGCCGCCGAAGAGACGCCGAACGTCATCGGCGAGGTGCAGCCCAAGCCGGCCGTAGAGATCGGCTGCGAGCAGCTGCAGTTCGCCTACGACGCGCCGCAGATCGAATTCGATGAGCGTCTGATCATGAACGCGGACCAGGCGCTGCTGGCAAAAGGCGGGCTGTCCAATCTCGCCGGCGCGGTGACGATCCGGCAGGGCGACAAGGTGTTCTCGGCCGAGCAGGTCGACTTCGACGAGGCCACGCGCCAGGTCACGGTCAAGAGCGAGTCGCTGTTCCGCAACAAGGACGTGATCATCCGCTCGCGCGAGGCGCAATTCGACCTCAACGGCGAGACCGGCGCGTTCGTCGGCACCGAGTTCACGCTGCCCGGACGCGCGGCGCGCGGCGAGGCCGAGCGTATCGAGATCGACAGCAAGGGTCGGGCGCGTCTGTTCGACGCCTCGTACACGACCTGCGGACCCACGTCGGACGCGTGGTACCTGGATTCCTCCGACATCCGCCTGGATCACAAGGAAGGTCTGGGCACGGCGCGCCACACGCGGCTGCGGCTGATGAACGTGCCGGTGATCTACCTGCCGTACTTCCAGTTTCCGATCGACGATCGCCGGCGCACCGGCCTGCTCTACCCCACCATCGGCACGTTCAGCGGCGCGGGCGTGGACATGCGCTGGCCGGTCTACATCAACCTGGCGCCCAACTACGACGCCACCGTGACGCCACGCTACATGGCCGAGCGCGGACTGCAGTCCGGCGTCGACTTTCGCTACCTGCTGGAAAAGGGCGAAGGCTCGATGCGCTACGAGTACCTGGACGATCGCAAGTACGGCCAGGACCGCAGCCTGTTCAAGCTCGATCATCACAGCCTGATCAACAGCCGCCTGGCGCTCCAGGCCAAGTACGCCGAGAGCAGCGACCGCGAGTATTTCGAGGACCTGGGCGGAACGCTGTCGAGCTCCTCGATCACCCACCTCGAGCAGACCGCGAAGCTGACCTACCAGGCGCCGGCCTCGTACACGATCACCGCGCTGGTGCAGAACTTCCAGCCGATCGCGACGACGCTCACCGACATCGACGATCCGTACAAGCGCCTGCCGCAGATCCGGTTCCGCTCGCGCACGCCGCGCTTCTTCGACACGCGCGCCGGCATCGAGTCGGAATACGTCAATTTCGCGCGCGACGACTCGGTCGAAGGCAGCCGTCTGGTGCTGGCGCCGTACCTGCAGTTCGAACGCCAGTCCGCCGCCTGGTACGTCACCGGTCAGGCGGACCTGTCGCACACGCGCTACGAGCTGACCGAAACCGAGGCCGGGCAACCGCAGTCGCCCGATCGCACCCTGCCGGTGGTCAGCGCCGAGACCGGCCTGCGCTTCGAACGCATCACCGAACAGGGCCGGCTGCAGACGCTCACGCCGCGCGCCTTTGCGCTGTACGTGCCCTACGAGAACCAGGACGACCTGCCGATCTTCGATACCGGCGAGCCGGACTTCGACTTCGTGCAGCTGCTGGCGCGCAACCGTTTCTCCGGCGACGACCGCCTGGCCGATGCGCGTCACATCGCCGGCGCGGCGACGCTGCGCGAGCTCGACCCGGACACCGGCGAGGCGCTGTGGAGCGCCTCGATCGGCCAGCTCTACCGCTTCGAGGCGCCGCGCGTGGCGCTGCCCGACGTGCCGCCGCCGGAACGCGGCGCCACCGAGTTCATCGGACAGTTCGACTACCGCCTCAGCCGCTCGTGGCGCGCGGTGGTGGCGGCGCAGTGGGCGCCCGAGGACAGCGAGTTCGAACGAACGCAGGTGGGCTTCCGCTACCGCAACCCGGATCGGCGCCACCAGTTCGACATCGCGTACCGCTATCGCCGCGACATCCTCGAGCAGGCCGACATGAGCTTCCTGACGCCGATCGGGGGCGGCTGGAAATTCGCGGCCCGCACGCGTTATTCGCTGAAGGACAGCGAGTCGCGCGAGAACTTCGCGGGCATCGAGTACGGCACCTGCTGCTGGGCCGTGCGGGTGTCCTGGCGCCGCTTCATCGCCGACGCCAGCGGCGACTTCGACAGCGGCGTCTACCTCCAGCTGCAGCTGAAGGGATTGGGCAGTCTCGGCGCCGGCGGCGACACGCTGCTGCCGGATTCGGAGATCGATGGCGAACGGCCGCGCTAGCGTCTGAACCCGCCGCTTCGACCGCGGTCCGAGGGGGACCGCGTGCTACCCTTCGCCCCTTCGGAACCCCGCCCCTCGTCCCCCTTGCCCATGCCGTCCCGTATGCGCCGACCGGCCTTGCCCCGCCTCGCCCTGCTGATCGCCCCGTTGATGCTGTTGACGCTCGCCGTCCCGGCGCGGGCCGAGGTCCTCGACCGCATCGTCGCGGTCGTCAACGACGGTGTGGTGCTGCAGAGCGACATCGATCGCGAGATCCAGTACGCCCTGATGCAGATGCGGGCCCGCGAGATCAATCCGCCTTCGGAGAACGTGCTGCGCACGCAGGTGCTGGAGAAGGTGATCCTGACCCGCGTGCAGACGCAGCGCGCCGGACAGGCCGGCATCCGCGTGGACGATCGCGAGCTCAACGAGGTGCTGGGCAACATCGCCAAGCAGAACAACATGACGCTGGCCCAGTTCGCCGAACAGCTGCGCTCCGACGGCGCCGACTACCTGGCCATCCGCGAACAGATCCGCGACGAGGTGCTGATCACGCGCCTGCGCCAGCGCGAGGTCGACAACCGCGTCACCGTCACCGACCAGGACATCGACCTGTTCCTGGCCAATCAGCCCGAGACGGACGACACCGAGTACCGCCTGTCGCACATCCTGGTGGCGATCCCGGACGGCGCCTCGCCCGAGCAGCGCACCGATGCGCGCGCCAAGGCCGACGGACTGCTGGAGAAGATCCGGAAGGGCGAGGACTTCGCGGCCCTGGCCGTGTCGAACTCCGATGGCCAGCAGGCCCTGCAGGGCGGCGACCTGGACTGGCGCAAGGCCGACGCGCTGCCACTGATCTTCCTGCAGGCCGCGCGGCGACTGAAGCCCGGCGAGACCAGCCCGGTGATGGAGACCGCGGGCGGCTATCACATCATCCGGCTCGCCGACACGCGCAGCCAGGCGCAGAAGAAAACCGTCGATGAGACCCGCTCGCGCCACATCCTGATCCAGGCCAACACGCTGCGGAACGAGGACCAGGCACGGCTGCAGGCGCGCGACATCCACGATCGCCTGGTCCGGGGCGAGGACTTCGCCAAGCTCGCGCTCGAGTTCTCGGACGATCCGGGCTCCAAGGGCGGCGGCGGCGAGATGGGCTGGCAGCCGCCGGGCGTGTTCGTGAAGGAATTCCAGGAGCAGCTCGACGCGCTCAAGCCCAACGAGATCAGCCCGCCGTTCCGCACGCAGTTCGGCTGGCACGTGGCGCAGGTGCTCGAGCGCCGCACGCGCGACATCACCGACGAATCACGCCGTGCCCGCGCGCGCGGCGCGATCCAGAACCGCAAGGCCTCCGAGGAATACGAGACCTGGCTGCGCCGCCTGCGCGGCGAGGCCTACGTCGAATATCGCGGGCCGGACGGCAAGATCCAGAAGACCAACGAGCCGACATAGGGCCTGTTTACGCTATTTCGATCGCTGCGGCGGAGGTCGTTTCCCCGCAGCGCAAGGAACGAGCGACGAGGTGTATTGGATATACATGAGGAGCGAGAGACGCCGCGATGCGGGCAAACGGCCCCGCCCCTTTGGGGTGCCCCCGGGGGCCCCGCAGCGACCGAAATAGCGTAAACAGGCCCTATAAAGCGTCGTCCTGATTTGATCCCGCGCATCCTGATCACGCCCGGCGAGCCCGCCGGAATCGGTCCCGACCTGGTCCTGCGCCTGGCGCAGGAATCGTGGAATGCCGAGCTGATCGCGGTGTGCGACCCGCAGCTGATGCGCAGTCGCGCGATGCAGCTGGGTCTGCCCACCGCGTTCGAGGAAGCCGACCTCGACGCACCGCCCGAGACCCACGAAGCCGGGTTCCTCAACGTGCTGCCGGTGTCCACCGCGGTTCCGGCGCAAGCCGGCCAGCTGGACCCGGCCAACGCACCCTACGTGCTCGACACGCTGCGTCGCGCGGTCGCCGAATGCGTCTCCGGTCGCGCGCACGCGCTGGTCACCGGACCGGTGCAGAAGAGCGTCATCAACGACGCCGGCCACAGCTTCAGCGGCCACACGGAGTTCATCGCCGGCCTGACCCACACCCGCACGCCGGTGATGATGCTGGTGGCCGATCGCCTGCGCGTGGCGCTGGTGACCACGCATCTGTCGCTGCGCTCGGTGCCCGCGGCGATCACCAAGACCCGGCTCTCCGCGACGCTGCGCGTGCTCGAGCGCGACCTGCGCGAGAAGTTCGGCTGCGCACGGCCGCGCATCCTGGTGTGCGGACTCAATCCGCACGCGGGCGAATCGGGCCACCTCGGACGCGAGGAGATCGACGTGATCGAACCGGTGATCGCGGACCTGCAGGGCGACGGCATGGACCTGATCGGTCCCCTGCCCGCCGACACGCTGTTCGTGCCGGCCCGCCTGGCCGACGCGGACGCGGTGCTGGCGATGTACCACGACCAGGGCCTGCCGGTGCTCAAGCACGCGGGCTTCGGCGAGGCGGTGAACGTGACGCTCGGCCTTCCGATCATCCGGACCTCGGTGGATCACGGCACCGCGCTGGACCTGGCGGGCACCGGCAAGGCCGACGAGGGCAGCCTGCAGGCGGCGGTCGAACTGGCGATCTCGCTGGCGCACCTGCGTCACGCCACCAAGGAATGAGCGCCGTCGGCGCCAAGAAGCGCTTCGGTCAGCATTTCCTCCACGACCCGCGGATCATCGCGCGCATCCTGACCGCGCTCGATCCCCGACCCGGCGAGCGCATCGTCGAGATCGGCCCCGGACGCGGCGCGCTCACCGGCCCGCTGCTGGCCCGGATCGGCTCGCTGGACGTCGTCGAGATCGATCGCGACGTGGTCGCGCCGCTGCGCGCGGCCTGCGACGACGCCGCAGGCCTGCGCGTCCACCTGGCCGACGCGCTCGAATTCGACTTCCGCTCGCTGGCGCCGCCGGGCGGTCGCATCCGGCTCGTCGGCAACCTGCCCTACAACATCTCGACGCCGTTGCTGTTCCACCTGCTCGAACAGGCCGACGCGGTGCAGGACATGCTGTTCATGCTGCAGAAGGAAGTGGTCGACCGGATGGCCGCGGGACCCGACGAGGACGCGTATGGCCGGCTGTCGGTGGCGCTCGCGGCGCGCGCCGAGGTCGTGCACCTGTTCGACGTCGGACCCGGCGCGTTCAATCCGCCGCCGCAGGTGGACTCGGCGATCGTGCGGCTGGTGCCGCGCCCGCCGGCGTTCGAGATTCTCGACGCCGCGCTGTTCGACCGCGTCGTCACCGCGGCCTTCGGTCAGCGGCGCAAGCAGCTCGGCAACAGCCTCAAAACGATCGCCGACGGTGCGATCTTCGAAGAGGCCGGCATCGAGCCGCGCGAGCGCGCCGAACGGCTCTCGGCGGCGGATTTCGCGCGGCTGGCCAACGCGGTCGCCCGCCGCTCGAAAAGCAACTGTTGAACGCAAAGGCGCAAAGGACGCAAAGGAAAACAATTGCCGCGGATCACACGGATTGTCTCGGGTTCG
The DNA here is from genome assembly GCF_020697055.1 of Panacagrimonas sp. Taxonomy (GTDB): domain Bacteria; phylum Pseudomonadota; class Gammaproteobacteria; order Nevskiales; family Nevskiaceae; genus Panacagrimonas. The sequence goes on from NZ_JAJFBP010000013.1 coordinate 101,795, forward strand.
ATCGCGCCGTCCGCAAGTCGGGATGCGCAGCCCAAAGCATTTCGTCCCTTTGCGTCCTTTGCGCCTTCGCGTTGAGTCGTTTGCTTTTCAGGCAAGCAGCACAGTCGCCCGAGTCCCCCGGCGCAACTCCCGCGGACACACCCCGAATTCGCGGCGGAAGATCTTGCTGAACGTGCCGGGCTCGCGGAAGCCCCATCGATAGGCGATCTCGGTGATGCTGGCGCCGCGCGGATCGACGATCTCGCGCCGGCAGCGTTCCAGCCGGCGTTGCCGGATCCATCCCGCAGGCGTCGTGCTCAGGCCGTCGAACACGCGATGCAGATGCCGCTCGCTGATGCCGTTGGCGCGGGCGATGCCGCGCGTATCGAGCTCGGGATCGTCGAGATGGGTCTCGACGTAGTTCATCAGCTGGCGCAGCAGCGCCAGGGAACCGCGCGCAGACCGCGCCAGCGGCACGCGCGCGCGCAGCGTGCTGGCCAGCATCTGCACCGATTCGCCCAGGATCCCGCCCGCCGCCGGTGCCGGCAGCGCACCGAAACGCTGGTCCAGCGCCACCAGGCGCTGGGCGAACGCACGGCCCAGTCCGGTCGTGGCATCGACGAGGTGGCCGACGTAGTCGTCGGAGCGCGGCAGCGCCTTGCGCAGCACCTGCTGCGGCACCGCGAGCGTGATCTGGCGCAATCCCGATCCCGTGGTGAAGCGCATCGGCCGCGTCGTGTCCCACAGTGCGAAATGCCCGCGGCGCAGCGGCAGCGCACGTCCGCCGATCTCCAGCTCGATCGAGCCGTCGGCGATGTAGATCAGGTTGTAGAAGGCCTCGTCGTCACGCGCGATCTCGCGCGCGCTGCGGGTGCCGACGATGCCGCCCTGCTCGGAGGTCAGGTGCGTGACGCGATAGCCGTCGAAGCGGCCCTGGCGGATGAAGGCCGGAAAGCGGTCGCAGTCGAACGGGCGGATCTCCCAGCGCATGTGGGCGTCCACGACGAACTGGCGCCAGCAATCGAACTGGCGGTTCGGCGCCACGCGGCCGGTGGTCCAGACCTCGAGGTCCTGCCAGCCCTCGATCAGGCCGACCGCGTCGCGGCTGACGGCACTTCCGGTATCCAAGCCGATCGTCCATCTCTCTTTCGACCCTGGATTATGGGCCGCTCGCTGCGGGGCGGCATCCGGGTGCGCCCCCGGGGGGCCGCGTTCATGTCAGATCAGGCCAAGTCATGCGAATCGGACGGGACTAGCATCGACGCTGAACCCACCCCACCGGAGACCGACCATGCTCATCGGAACCGTCAAGCACGAAAACCTGACGCCCTACCTGCGCAACATCGCCGACGACCTGTATCCGAAGGTCGATCCGGCGTTCATGCCGCACTTCCAGGAATACATCGGGATGCTGGGCAATATCCCCAAGCACTGCGAGACCTTCTTCCCGTACTACTTCTCGATCTGGTTCGACAACAAGCTCGGACCCCGCATCACCGAACTGGCGCGCCTGGCCATCGCCCAGGGTACGCAGTGCCAGCTGTGCCAGGCCGTGCGCTACACGCCTGAAGTCCAGGAGAAGGACGTCTCGGCCGTTCCGGGCATCGACTCGTCGACGCTCAACGACAAGGAGCGCGCCGTGGTCCGTTTCGCGACCTTGTTCGGCAACAACCACCACGACATCACCCCCGAGCACTTCGCCGACCTGAAGAAGTACTTCAGCGACGAGCAGATCACCGAGCTGCTGATGTGGAGCGCAATGGCCCTGGGCCTGGGCCGCATCCTGAAGGTGACGCAGCTGGTCAGCGCCGCCTGCCCGCTGCCGGACACCGGCGCGGTGGACTGGGTGAAGCAGTCGAAGAAAGCGGCCTGATCGATCGAGAAAAAAAGAAAAACGCCGAGGAGAAAGGAATGCCGCAGAGCATCGCCATCGTCACGCCCGAACAGGTGGACGCCAAATGGATGACGCAGGCCCTCGGTCGTCGCGGGATCGACGCGACGGTCGAGAGCCTGACGATGGACCAGGTCGGGACCGGCCAGTTGGGCGAGACCCGCCGTTTTCACCTGACGTACAAGGGCAGCGCGCCGCCGAACGCGCCCGCGTCGGTGGTCGGAAAGTTTCCGTCGGCCAACGCGACGGCGGCCGAGTCGGGCAAGACGATGGGCTTCTATCGCTCGGAGGTGATGTTCTACAAGGAGCTCGCCCATCGCGCGAAGATCCGCACGCCGTCGGTGTACGTCGCGGAGATCAACGAGGCCAACGACTTCACGCTGATCTTCGAGGACCTCGCGCCGGCCCGGCAGGGCGACCAGTTCAAGGGCTGCACGCTGGCCGAGGCGCGCAGCGCGCTCAAGGAAGCGGCGCTGCTGCACTCGGCGTTCTGGAACGACCCGGAGCTGCTGAAGAAGCCCGATTGGCTGTACGTCCCCGAAGGTGCGCAGGGCTTCTACACCACCGAGCTGATCGAGCGTTCTTGGGCGCACGTCTGCAAGGAGTACACCGACTACCTGACGCCCGAGTTCAAGATGGTCGGCGACAAGTACGTCAAGAACCACGCGTACTGGAACCGTCCGCGCGAACTGCCCAAGACGTTCTCGCACTGCGATTTCCGTCCCGACAACATGCTGTTCGGCGGACCCAACGATCGCATCTGCGTGGTCGACTGGCAGACCAGCAACTTCCTGGGTACGGGAATGGACGTCGCGTATTTCCTGAGCGGCATCTTCGATCGGGAGACGCGCAAGGCCAACGAACGCCAGCTGCTCAAGGAGTACCACGCGGACCTGCTGGCCAACGGCGTGAAGGACTACGACTTCGATCACCTGATGCGCGACTATGCGCACTACAGCTTCGCGGTAATCGCGGTCGCGATGACCGCGACGCTGATCGTCAAGCGCACCGAACGCGGCGACAAGATGCTGATGCACATGGCGCTCGGCGGCGCGCTGCAGGCGCTCGACAACAACGCGCTCGACATGCTGCCCGGCTGAGGTCGCACCATCATGAAGCTCGCAAAGCCCCATCTCGACATCGGCCTGTTCACCCGCCAGATCAGCAAGCATCGCGAGTTCTGGGGCGGCACCGTCGGGCTGCGACTGGACCATGAGCTCGAGCTGAAGAAAGGCTGGGTGCAGCACCGCTTCGACGCCCACGACTCGGTGGTGAAGGTCAATCACTGGGCCGACGACCTGCCGCCGCTGCCGCCCACCGGCTACGTCGGTCTCACCATCGCGCGCGAAGGCACCAGCGGATGGGAAGGCCGCCATCCGGACGGCAACTGGGTGCGCCTGGTGCCGCCGGGCACCGACGGCGTGACCCGCATCGGCATCACGGTGCGCACGCCCCAACCCGCCCGGATGATGGGTTTCTACATCGATGCGATGGAGTTCGACCGCGTGGGGCCGTTCACCGCGCGCTGCGGCGACACGATGCTGTTCGTCGAGGAAGGTCCCGGCGGCAGCGAGACCGACGACTTCATCGGACCTGCGTTCCGCTACCTGACGGTGCAGATCTTCGATGCCGACCAGTCGATGAAGGACATCGTCGCGCGCGGCGGACGCATCGCGCGCGAAGCGGTCAGCTTCAAGGACGTCGCGCGCTACGGCTTCGTCAAGGATCCGGACGGCAACTGGATCGAGATGTCGGCGCGTACCTCTCTGACGGGTGTCAAACCGGCTTGAGAAAAGCGTTTCAACGCAAAGTCGCAAAGAGAAGCCGGATCAGTTGAAACCTTTGCGTCCTTTGCGCCTTTGCGTTGATCTGTAGCCTTACCTGTAGGCAGATAGAAAGGGATAGAACATGGCCAACTACGTCGAAGTCGCCGACGCCATCCCGATGCAGGGTCTGCGCGTCGTGCTCACGCCCATGGTTCCCGGACCTTTCAGCGAAGCGGCCAAGGGCATCCTGCACGTCAAGAAGCTGAAGTACGTGAAGGCGCGCCAGGACATCCTGGGGCCCAACCCCGATCTGCTGCGCTGGAGCGGACAGACCACCGCGCCGGTTGCATGCTGGAACGACGAGCCGCCGCGTTCCACGTGGCTCGAGCAGCTCTACCTGTTCGAGCGCCTTGCACCGACGCCGCGCCTGATTCCCGAGGACTGGGACGAGCGGGTGCTGATGATCGGACTCGCCAACGAGCTCTGCAGCGAGAACGGTTTCACCTGGAACCGCCGCCACATCATGGTCCGCGACTTCACCAGGCCCGAACATCCCGCCTCGACGCGCGAGGTCTACGAACGGCTGGGCAGGAAATACTGGTACAGCGACGAGGCCGGCGCTGCGGCGCCGCGACGTTGCGCCGAAATCCTGGGACGCCTGCATCGCCAGCTCGAGCAGCAGCACGCGCGCGGCAGCCGCTTTCTGATCGGCAAGACGCTCAGCGCCCTCGACATCTACTGGGCCTGCGTGGCGGCGATGCTCGAACCGCTGCCCAACGATCTGTGCCCGATGCCCGACATGTTCCGCGACGTCTACACCAACACCGATCCGGTCCTGAAGAAGGCCACGACGCCGCTGCTGATGCAGCATCGCGATTTCATCTACCGCGAGTTCCTCGAACTGCCGGTCGATCTGTGAACGACAAACGAAACGACGGTCCCGGCATGGATCCGGGACCGTCGGCTTCCGCTTCGTTGCGAGCTCAGTTTCCGGCGGTCATCGCCTTTTCACGCAGCGATCCGGCCGCCAGCGACTTGCTGCGCGACGGATCGGCGTTCGGCTTCGACGCCGCGACGGCGGTGCCGGTGGTTCCCTTCAGGCCGTTGGCGACGGCTTCGGCGAACGGGTTCTCGACATCGAGGATCGTCGTCGACGCACCGTAGATGCCGCCCCAGGCGAACGTCTTTTCAACGGTGAACTGGTTGACCACTTCGTCGCCCGGATTGAGGAAGACCTTCACTTCGGCGTCGATGTGGATCTGACCCAGGCCGGCGAGCATGGCACGCGCGAACGCATTGCCCTTCTCGTAACGCGTGACGGTGACCTGCACCCGGTACGGACGCGCCGCGTCGGCGTCGGCCTGCGGCTGGAACTGCCGGCTGATCTTCTCGGCGATTCGCGAACGGTCGGAGTCCAGCAGTTCGATGTCGCGCGAAGCGACCGCGACTTTGACCTCCGGCGAATCCGTTGCCTTGAGCGTGTGCTCGGTCTTGGGTGCGACGGCGTACTGCGCCCGCGGCACGTTCGACGCACAGCCGGAAAAAAGGACGAGTGCGCCCAGCGCGAGAACCGTCGCGCGAATCGATCGATACATTTGAAGTGGCCTCCTGGCCGTGATGGGAATGGAGCCGGAGGTCTTTTTGGTGGGGCCCCGGACGGTGGAGCGATCGCCCAACCGTGACGTCAGCATCAGCGACGCGGGCTTCGCTTTGGGTCTGTCGTCGACGAATGGATCACATTGGGAAGACGGACGGAGTGCAGGTTCGCGCCGCGTTCAGCGACGCGACATCTCGTCGCCGGACGGCGCGCATTCCGCAAATAGAACGGCGCGCGTCGGCCAGCCTTCCATGAAGTTCAGGCGGCCATGGAACGGTCCGCAATGCGGACGGCGCAGCCGCGGGAACAACGGCCAGCTCAGCAGCGACAGGCTCATGCCCAGCGCGTGCAGCGGCAGGTAGGCCGGACCGGCGAACTGTCCCTGCAGCGTGTGCACGCGCTCGTGCGGACCCAGTCCATGCGCGTGGCGTCCATACAGGATCACGTTGCCGAGCGTGATCGCGCCGTGCGGCGCCAGCCGGTTCATCAACGGACAGTCGACGAACTCGATCGCGTTGTGGCCCACGATCACGCGACCGCCGAAACCCAGCGTCGCGCCACCGAACGCCAGGCCGATCACCGTGTTCGGCAGATTCCAGGCCTTGCCGACCAGGTCGAGCGCGATCCGCGCGCCGCGCAGGATCGTCAGAGCTGCAGGTCGATCCATCGCACGACGCTGCCGGCCGGCAACGGAAGGGGGCTCGCCGCGACCCAGGCCAGGCGATCGGCGGATGCCAGGTTGCCGAGCATGTGCGAGGCCTGGTTGGGCTGCGGGTGCACGCGCGTCAGGCCGCGTGCGTCGGACTCGATGCGAACGCGCACCCAGGATTCGCGCTCGCTGTCGGGCTTGATGCCGGTCACCAGCACGCCGGTGGCGACCTGCGGTCCGGGCTCGGCCACGCCTTCCAGGCGATCGAGCGCGCGGCGCACGAAGCTGACCAGGTTCACCAGCACCGAGGCCGGGTTGCCGGGAAGACCCATCAGCAGCGCATCGCCCCGGCGCGCGACGTACAACGGCTTGCCCGGCTTCTGCGCGACCTTCCACAGCACGCGCCGCGCGCCGAGCTGTTCGGCTCCCGGTGCGATCAGGTCGCGATCGCCCACCGACACGCCGCCAGTGGTGATCACCAGATCGGCCTCGGCGAAGGCGCGCGACAACGCGTCCTGCACCGCCTGCTCGGTATCGGCGACGTGTTCGACGCGCACGTCGCGATAGCCCGCCTGCGCCAGCCAGCCCGAAACCAGCGGCCCATTGGCGTTGTAGACCTCGCCGGGACGCAGCTCGCGGCCCGCGTCGATCACCTCGTCGCCGCTGACCAGTACGCGGATGCGCGGTGCACGGCGCACCGCCAGCTCGGCGACGCCGGCCATCGACAGCAACGCGACGTGCCCGGCGTTGAGGCGGCGACCGGCTTCGATCAGCGGCGTACCGCGACGCAGTTCCTCGCCCTGCGGGCGGATGTCCTGCCCGACCGGCGTCGGCCGTTCGATCGACACCGCGTCGTCGCCGTCGCGTCGCGTCCATTCCTGGCGCACGACCGCGTCGGCGCCTTCCGGGATCAGGCCCCCGGTATAGATGCGGCACGCGTGGCCTTCGGGCAGGCGCGGACGCCGTTCATGCGGCCCCGCGGCGACGGTCTGTGCCAGCGGCAGCCGCGCCGGCGCATCGGCGGCCCGCAGCGCATAGCCGTCCATCGCGCTCTGGTCGAACGGCGGCAGGTCGCAGGCGGCGGTGACGGTCTGGATCGTGACGCGGTTGAGCGCGGCGCCGATGCCGACCTGGACCGCCGGCAGCGGCTCGATCGCCGCGTCGAGCAGCGCCATGGCCTGCTCGATGCCCGGCAACGACGCGCTCACCGGCGCGCTCACGAATACCCGCCCTCGTGCGGCCGCAGCGTGCGGCACACGTCGAGCAAGTGGATCAGCCCCGGCAGCACCGCGGCCAGCGTCTCCTCGGCGCCGCGGCGCGATCCCGGAAACGTCGCGACGAAGCTCGAACCGGCGAGGCCCGCGACGCCGCGCGACAGCATCGCGTACGGCGTGCGCGACTGGCCGAAGCTGCGCGCCGCCTCCATGAACCCCGGCAGCGGCGTGGTCAGCAACGGCTCGACCACGTCGACCGTCACGTCGCGCGGGCCCAGACCGGTGCCGCCGACGGTGAGGATGCAGTCGGTCTTCTGCGCGATGAAGTGACGCACGCGCGCGCCGATCTGCTCGTGCTCGTCCGCCAGCACCTCGTAGGCCGCGATCTGGAAACCCGCCTCGGCCAGGCGATCGCGCACCGAGGCGCCGGCGGTGTCGGGCTTCTTTTTGGCGGCGACGGTATCGGACATCACGAGGATGGCGGCGGACATGCCGCGCGCCACGCGCGAATAGCTCGACTTGCCGCCCTTCTTCTCGACCAGGCGGATGTTGCCGATCTTCATCTGATCGGCCTTGGCGTGCGCCTTGAGCATGTCGTAGACCGTCAGCGCGGCCACCGAGACCGCGGTCAGCGCTTCCATCTCCACGCCGGTGGCGGACACCGTCTCGACTTCGGCGACGAGCTCGATGCCGTCGTCGACGACGGTGGCGGTCACCTCGGCGCGCAGCACGCCGATCGGATGGCAATGCGGCAGCAGGTCGGGCGTGCGCTTGACCGCCATCAGGCCGGCCAGGCGCGCGGCCTCGCGCACGTCGCCCTTCTGCACGCTGCCTTCCTTGACGCGTGCCAGCGCTTCGGCGGGAAGTTTCACGAACCCGGCCGCGCGCGCCGTGCGCAGCGTGGTGGGCTTCAGGCTGATGTCACGCATGGATCAGGAAGAGGCAGGCGTCTGGTCGGGATCGATGCAGCAGCCCTGGACGAACTCGCTGGTGCCGTCCGGATAGAACTCTTCCTTCCAGATCGGGGCGCGGAACTTGGTCGCATCGACCGCGTGGCGCAGCGCCGCGAAGGCCTCGGCGCGATGGCCCGAGCGCACGACCGCGATGATCGCGGTCTCGCCGATGCCCAGGCGCCCGATGCGGTGCTGCACGCGGCACACGGGCACGTCGAACTTCGCGCAGGTCTCGGCTTCGATCTCCGCGATGATCCGTTCGGTGAGCGGCACGTGCGCGGTGTATTCCAGGCCGGTCACCGCGCGACCCTGGTGATGGTTGCGCACCGTGCCGCAGAACACCGCCAGCGCGCCGCAGTCCGGACGTTCCGTGTGCGCCAGCAGCAGGTCGAGCGACAGCGCGCTCGATTGCACGTGCGCCGCCAGCAAATCGGGATCGGACTTGCCCATCGACCTCAGGCTCCTGCAGGGAACGCGAAGTGTACCCAGTGGCGCACCCCGGCCGCGGCGCGAAGCCGCGGCGGACCGGGCTTCAGACGCGCTCGTCGTTGGCGCGCGCGTCGACCGGCGCAGGTGCCGGCATCGTGTCGGACGGAATCACCACCGGCGTCATCGCCCGGCGATTGGCCGCCAGGCGCGGCGCGCGCAGGTCGATCGGCGCCCGGCGGCCGGCGCGGGTGCCCGCAAACAGCTGACCCAGCGCCATCCACCAGCCCGCCTTGTCGACGCTTCGGTCGGCGGCGGACACCGGCGGCAGGATCAGCACCCAGGTCGTGGGCGCAACCCAGCGCCATTGGCTCTGGCAGGACAGGCAGCGGTAATGGGCGCGATGGCGATCCGCGGCGGATCCGGATTCGAGTCGCATCAGGTGCGCCGGGACGGCCGCGCGCTTCGACGTCGCCGCCAGGCGCTTGCAACTGTCACAGATCGCCACCGGACGCTCCCAGGCCGTGTGAACGGCCAACCCCGACCTACCGCACGTGCTTCGCTGCACCCGGTCGCTCCCCAACGCCCGGATGTCCGGCGATTCTGATCCAACCGCCGGTAACGTCAACTGGCAGAACGGAATCAGTCGTTGCGGTATTCCGCCCGGAGCGGGCTCAGCCGCCGCTGACCGGCGGCAGCACCGCCAGCTGGTCCCCGTCGTCGAGGACGTGCGAGCGCGCGACCAGCGTCGATCCGATTGCAAAAGCGCATCGATCGAGCTCCTTGCCCAGCTCGCCATGTGCGGTGAGGCGGTCCACCGCGTCGGCGACCGTCGCCGCCTCGGGAAGCTCCAGCGCCAGTGCGTCGGCGCCCGCCAGGCGGCGGGTCACGCCCCAGAAGCTGACGTCGATCCGCATCAGGCTCAGCCGCCGAGGTGGTGCATCGTGATCGGCCGCTCGACGTAGCCCGGTCGCGCGGCGTAGCCCGCTTCCTTGTGCCAGACGTGGCCGCGAACGAGCTGGGCCAGCCGGGCATCGTCGGCGCCCGATCGCAGCGGCGCCTTGAGGTCACGGCAGGCCTCCGAGAACAGGCAGGAATACAGCTCGCCGGTGGCCGACAGCCGCACGCGGTCGCAGGTCGAGCAGAACGGCCGCGAGATCGTCGGGATGATGCCCAGCCGGTAGCGGCCGTCGAGGCGGAAGTACTCGGCCGGTTCGGCGGTGCGCGGCAGGCGCTCGATGCCGAACTCGCGACCCACCTGCTCGAGGATCTCGGCCTCGGTGATGACCTTGTCGCGCGTCCACAGGCCGCGCCCGTCCAGCGGCATGAACTCGATGAAGCGCAGCGAGACGTCCTGGCCCGCCGCCCAGCGCACCAGCGGCAGCACCTCGTCCTCGTTGTAGCCGCGGATCACCACGCTGTTGAGCTTCACGCCGATCCCCGCCGCGCGCGCCGCCGCGATGCCCTCCAGCACCGGCGCCACCTGCCCGCGCGTCATCGCGTGGAAGCGCTCGGGCGTGATGCTGTCGATGCTGATGTTCAGATCGTCGAGACCGGCCTGGCGCAACGCGCCGGCCACCGGCGCCAGGCGCACCGCGTTGCTGGTCATCGCGATGCGCTCGAGTCCGATCGACCGCAGATCGTTCAGGGCCCCCACGATCTCCACCGCGTCGCGGCGCAGCAGCGGCTCGCCGCCGGTCAGCCGGACCTCGCGGATGCCCAGTTCGGTGACGAACAGCCGCACCAGGCGCACCAGTTCGTCGCGCCGCAGGATCTGCTCGCGCGGCAACCACTTGGGGTGCTCGGGCATGCAGTACAGGCACTGGAGATTGCAGCGATCGGTCAGCGACACGCGCAGCTTGCGCTTGTGTCGCCCGCGCGCATCGCGCAGCGCCCCTTCGCGGGGCGCAGCATCCAGGGCCGGTACGTAGAGCTGGTTCACGGATCGGATCTTACCGAGGCGAGCGCCTCGGGCGTATTGAGGTTCAAGGGACTGGGAGATTCGAGCCGCGCGACGCGATGTCGCTCGAACCAGCGCCGCGGCGCGCGCTCGCCGCCATCGAAGGCGGCGCGCGCATCGGCGGCGAGCGCCGTGCGCAGGTAGCAGAACGTGGGATGGATGCCGTCGGAACCGGCGAGCACGCCGATGTCGGCGCCTCGATCCGCGACCCGCGCGGCGAACCGCGCCGCCAGATCCGGCGGCAGGCGGGGCGCATCGCAGGGCACGCACAGCAACCAGTCGCCGCGTGCCGCGCCCAGCAGCTGCACGATGCCGGCGAACGGCCCCTGGTAGTCGGCGGGCGATTCATCGGCCACCACGCGCGCGCCGAACGCGGCATAGCGATCGAGATGCCGATTGGCGGAGATCAGCAGCTCGCCGGCCTGCGGCCGCAGCGCCTCGATCACCCAGGCGATCAGCGGCCGCCCGTTCCAGTCGATCCAGCCCTTGTCCCGTCCGCCGAAGCGCGTGCCGGCACCGCCGGCGAGCACGCCGGCAGAGGGCTTGGATGCGTCGTGGGGAGCCGTCATGCGACGGCCAGCATAGGGTGCTCTTGGCGGCCGTGCCCGCGCCTGAGGCGGAGGTTCGGCCGTCAAGGCGACGAGAATCACGCAAAAAAAACGCGTAAACGCAAAGACGCAGAGAACGCAAAGGAAAGTATCGCGAAACCCGCGCCGCTGGCTTCAGCACATGCTTCGACCTGCTTCTCCTTGCGTCCTCTGCGTCTTTGCGTTCATGCCTGATCCTTTTGCTTCTCTTCCCGCCCGCCCCTACTCGTCCGCCCCGACCTCCACCGCCCCGATGTCGCAGACCAGCGAGCCGTCGAGGTCGCCGTCGGCCGGTCGGCGTGCGCCGCGCTGGTCCCGATCCGGGCACAACGCGGGCTGGCCGCCGTCGATCGCCATGCTGCCGGTCCGCGGCGCGTGCACCGGCGACGGGCCGCCGAGATAGCGCAGCGGCTCGAGTTCCGTGAACAGGAAGCGGCGGTTGTCGGCGGTGTAGGCCGACGCGCAGTTGCCGTCGGCGCCGACCAGCGAGAAGAACGAGTTGATCGTTCCGCGCAGTTCATTGCGGCAGTTGCGACCGGTGTCGAACCAGCGATCGCCGCCGTCCTGGGTGTAATTGCCGCCCACGATGCTGTTGCGCAGCGTCATGCGCCCGGTATTGAGCAGGCCGCCGCCGTTGTTGGCGGCGATGGTCACGTTGAACACGTTGGCCTTGGCCAGGCTCTCGCGCGGCTCGGTGGTCGTGCCATTGGCCAGCGCCGCGTCCGAACCGTCGTGGCCGTTGCTGCTCAGCGTGCTGTTGAACAGCGCAAGCGATCCGCCGGCGCGGTTGGAAATGGCGCTGCCTTCGCCATCGCCGGCGTCGTTGTGGCCGAAGTAGCTGCGATCGATCCGCACCTGCCCCCAGTTGAACAGTCCGCCGCCGTAACCGGCGATGTCGTCGGTGCCCGCGACGTTGTACCGGACCACCGTGTCGTACATGTAGATCTGCGCGCCGGCGGCATTGAAGATCCCGCCGCCGGTCCCGCCGGTGAGCGTCTCGGCGTCGATCGCCGCGTTCTGCGCGACCTGGCAGAAATTCATGCGCAAGATGCCCTGGTTGTAGATCGCGCCACCGCGCAGCACGCCGACCGGCTGCAGCGTGACGCGGTTGTGGTTGAGCCACACGCGCCGCAGCTTCAGCTGGCCCTCGTTCCAGATGGCGCCGCCACGACCCATCTCGCGGCCATTGCGGATCGTCAGGTCGATCAGCGTCGCATCGACGTCGGCCATCACCTCGAAGCCGCGCGACAGCCCGCCGAGCTCCAGCACCGTGCGATCGGGCAGCCCGCGGATCGTCACGTCGTCGGTGAGATCCAGGTCGTTGGCGATCGCGCCGTCCTCGTCGTCGCCATCGCCGGCAATGGAGAGCCGGTAATAGGCCTGCGTCAGCCGGATCTCGTCCGGCCCCGGATTCGCGTTGGCCGCGATCACCGCCTCGCGCAGCGAGCAATCGGCGTCGCAGACGCCATCGGCGGTATCGACGGACTTGGTCACGACGAACGTCGACTGCGCCATCGCGCTCCAGGGCGCCACCAGCGCGAGGACCGGCAGCAGGCGCGAAACGGATCGCGCGGCGCCGATGGCGATCGCGGTCGGGGGAATGGACATTGCGGGCTCCGCTTGCCGATGGGATCGCGCCCGTCAGCAAGTTTCGTGCGCCGCCCCGTCCTCAGGCCGGTGCCAGCGCCTGCGCGATGATCGTCTTGAGCTCGGGAACGCAGGAACCGCAGTTGGTGCCGCACTTGAGCTCGGCGCCGAGCGATTGCGGAGTGTGGCAACCGCCGCGCACCGCCTGTTCGATGGTCTTGCGACCCACGCCGAAGCAGGAACACACGGTCGCGCCGGTGTCCGCGCCGCGTTCGAAGGGCTCGCCGACCAGCAGCGCCATGCGATCGACGTCCTCGAGCTTCTGCCTGGCGAACAGCCCCGACAACCAGGCGCGCGACGGCAGGTCCGGCCGTGGCGACACGAACAGGCAGGCCTCGATGCGATCGTCGACCACCAGCGCGGCGCGGTACTGGCCGGCGGTGACGTCCTCGTACTCGAGCCAGTCGGCACTCGGCGATTCGGCGCCGAGCATTTTCCGCGCGAGGGCTTGCCAGCCGTTCTCGACGCGGCGACCGGCCATCTCGTAGCGCGTGAATCCGGCGCCGGTGACCCTCGTCCACCAGACCGCCGCGTCCAGTGGCAGACCCGATCGGCCCAGTGCAAACCCGTGCCACGTCACCCGGAACGGCTCCACCCGCACCGGCGTGTGCTTGAACTCGGGCTCGCCCGACACCGGATCGACCGCGGGATTGACCAGCTTGCCGACGCGTCCATCGGAAGCGAACTGCCCGTTCCAGTGGATCGGCACGAACACGTTGCGGCGCTGCATCTCGCCCGAGAAGCGCACGCGCGCCACGCACGAACCCCACTTGGAGGTCACCCGCGCCAACTCGTGCTCGCGCACGCCGCACAACAGCGCATCGCCCGGGTGCAGGTCCACGAACGGTTCCGGGATGTGCGCGGCGAGCTTCGGCGACAGGCCCGTACGCGTCATCGTGTGCCAATGATCGCGCACGCGGCCGGTGTTGAGCACCAGCGGATAGTCGTCGCCGGTGGGGTGCACCGGCATGCGCGGCCGCACCGGGAGGAATCGCGCCTTGCGATCCGGCGTGTAGAAGCGGCCGTCGGAGAAAACCCGGGACTCGGGACCCGGGACCCGGGACTCGGGCGCCGGGTTGCCCGGCTTTACCAGGACCGGCCACCGGACCGGCAGCAACGCGTCGTATTCAACACGCGCCAGACCTGCAAGTCCTGAAAGATTCAGGTAGCGCGGCACGACGGGCACGGCTTCCCGAGTCCCGAGTCCCGAGTCCCGAGTCCCGGCTTCGTCAGCATTTCCATGCGCCGTCAGCCGGCAGTGCTCATCGAACACTTCGTGAGCGCCCGTCCATGCGAACTGCTCGGGATAGCCCAGACGCTGCCCCACCTGCGCCAGCGCCCACCAGTCCGGACGCGCTTCGCCCAGCGGCGGCAGGAACGAACGCAGGCGCGAGATGCAGCGCTCGGAGTTGGTGACGGTTCCGCTCTTCTCGCCCCAGCCCTGCGCGGGCAGCAGCACGTCGGCGAAAGCGGTCGTGTCGGTGTTCGCCATCACGTCCGACACGACGACGAGCTCGCACTTGGCCAGCGCGCGCTTGACCTGGTCGGCGTTGGGCAGGCTCACGACCGGATTGGTCGCCATGATCCACACGGCCTTGACCTTGCCCGCCTCGATCGACTCGAACAGGTCCACCGCCTTGAGGCCGGGCTTGTCCGCGATGACGGGCGACCGCCAGAAACCCTGCACGAGCTCGCGATGCGCGGCGTTGTGGAGGTCCATGTGCGCGGCCAGCATGTTCGACAAGCCGCCGACCTCGCGTCCGCCCATCGCATTGGGCTGGCCCGTGATCGAGAACGGACCCGCGCCGGGCTTGCCGATGCGGCCGCTCAGCAGATGGCAGTTGATGATCGCGTTGACCTTGTCGGTGCCGGCGCTCGACTGGTTCACGCCCATCGAGAACGCGGTGACGACCTTCTCGGTGCGCGCCCACAACCGATAGAACTCGGTGAGCGCCGACTCCTGGACCTTGCATTGCGTCGCCACCGAACGGACGTCGCCGGCGGTGTTGTCGGCGATCGCCATCGCGGTCGCCAGGCCGGTCGTGTGTCGCTCGACGAAGTCCGTGTCGACCATGCCGTGCTGGTGCAGGAACGACAGCAGGCCGTTGAACAGCCACACGTCGGTGCCGGGTCGCAGCGGCAGGTGCAGATCGGCCATCTCGGTGGTCGCGGTGCGCCGCGGATCGATCACCACCAGCTTCATCTCCGGACGCGCCTCTTTGGCGCGCACCAGGCGCTGGAACAGGATCGGGTGGCACCACGCGGTGTTGGATCCGACCAGCACGACGAGGTCAGCGGCTTCGAGGTCGTCGTAGGAAACCGGCACGATGTCCTCGCCGAACGCGCGCTTGTGCCCGGCCACCGCCGACGACATGCATAGCCGCGAGTTGGTGTCGACGTTGGCGGTGCCGATGAAGCCTTTCGCCAGCTTGTTGGCGACGTAGTAGTCCTCGGTCAGCAGCTGACCGGAGACGTACCAGGCGACCGCGTCGGGGCCGTGGTCGCGCACGACTTGCCGGAATTTTTCTGCGATGCGATCGAGCGCCGTGTCCCAGCCGACTCGCCGCATTTCACTCGCTCTCCCCGCGACAGCGGGGAGAGGGTTGGGGTCGGGGGCCTGCGCCATCTCCAAGCCCCCCTCGCCCCGCGCGCGGGGAGAGCAGGCAGTGAGATCGGACTTCATCGCCGGATACAGCAGCCGTCCCTGCGGCCCCACCGTGTCACCCAGCGCCGAACCCTTCACGCACAGCCGCCCGGCGTTGGTCGGATGCGACGCGTCGCCCTGCACTTCCACGTTGCCGTCCGTGGCGACGCGCACGTCGACGCCGCAGCCGGTGCCGCAGTACGGGCACGTCGTCTTGACCACCGCGGTGCCGATTCCTCCGTCCATCAGGCCGCCTGCTCCGACGGTTCGCAGTACGCCTGCCCGAACAGCAGGCGCGAACGAAACGGCAGGATGCTGGTGCGTTTCTGCATCAGCTCGAAGTACCAGGGGCCGTCCTTGACGTCGCCGTACAGCACCACGCCGACCAGGCGCGGGCCCTTCAGCACGAGGCGCTTGTAGACGCCGCGGCGCGGATCGCGGAACACGAGGTCCTGGGTCTCGGCGTCGCCGATGAAATCGCCGGCGGAGAAGAGATCGATGCCGGTGACCTTGAGCTTGGTCGAGGTCACCGATCCCGGATATCGGCGATGGCCCAGTCCCGCCAGATGCGCCGCGCAGACCTGCGCCTGTTCGTACAACGGCGCGACCAGGCCATAGGTGCTCTTGCGATGCTGGACGCACTCGCCGACCGCGTAGATCCGCGGATCGGACAGCGACTGCAGCGTGTCGTCCACCACCAGCGCGCGTTCGCAGTGCAGGCCGGCGGCCTTGGCGAGTTCGAAGTTCGGCCGGATGCCGACCGCCATCACCACCAGGTCGGCGTCGATCACGCCGCCGTCCTTGAAGCGCAGGCCGGTCACGCGATCGCTTCCGAGGATCTCGGCGGTGTTGGCCTCGAGCAGGAATCGGATCCCACGACTTTCCAGCGCCGTCTTGAGCAGCCCGGCGGCCGGCTTGTCGAGCTGGCGCTCCATCAGGCTGTCCATCACGTGCACGACGGTGACCGTCATGCCCCGGCGCGCGAGCCCGTTCGCGGCTTCGAGTCCGAGCAGCCCGCCGCCGATGACCACGGCGTGGCGATGGTTGCGCGCGGCCTCCAGCATCGACTCGACATCGTGGATATCGCGGAACGCGATCACGCCGGGGAGCTGGTGACCCGGCACCGGGATCACGAACGGTTTGGAACCCGTGGCGAGCAGCAGCCGGTCGTACGGCACGTCGAGTCCGCTGCGCGCGTGGACCACGCGCCGCTTGCGATCGATCGCCACCACCGGATCGCCGGCGTGCAGCGTGATGCCGTTCGACGCGTACCACTCGCGCGGGTGCGTGACGATGTCGTCGAAGCGCTTTTCGCCCGCGAGGACCGGCGACAGCAGGATGCGGTTGTAGTTGCCGTGCGGCTCGGCGCTGAACACGGTGATCTCGAAGCGCTGCGCATCCAGGCCCAGCAATTCCTCGACCGTGCGGATGCCGGCCATGCCGTTGCCGATGACGACGAGGCGCTTGCGCCGCGGTTCGGACACGCCCACGTCTCAGGCCTCCTTCACCAGGATCATGCCGTCCTCGGACACGCGCACC
This sequence comes from Panacagrimonas sp., assembly GCF_020697055.1. Lineage (GTDB taxonomy): Bacteria > Pseudomonadota > Gammaproteobacteria > Nevskiales > Nevskiaceae > Panacagrimonas. Next base: position 118,647 of record NZ_JAJFBP010000013.1, read on the forward strand.
GGGTACGGCGCCACCGACCAGACGTCGTCTTCCAGGCAGCGTCCGCTGCGCAGGCAGAAGTGGTTCTTGTAGACCGGAGAGGCGACGACGATCTCGCCGGAGACGTCGCCGACGATGCCGCGCGACAGCACGTTGGCGCCGGAACGCGGATCGTGGTTGTCGATCGCGTAGATGCCCTCCTCCTCACCGGCGGGCGAGACCAGGCGAAACACCGCGACCTGCTTGTCGCCGACCTTTGCGCACACGCCGGCGTTGGGCACGATGTCGTCGAGCCGGCACACGTAGGTCCACTTGGGCGCGTGCGTCATCAGGCGTTCTCCTCGAGCTTCTTTTCCAGCCGCGACAGCGGCCGGATCTGGCCCCGCTCGTCCACGAACTGGATGTTCTGATCCGGTTCCTGGGAGTTCACGAAGTGGCGGAAGCGCTTGAGCGTCTCCGGCGTGTTGATCGCCTTCTTCCATTCGCATTCGTAGGTGTCGACCAGCTTCTGCATCTCGATCTCGAGCTCGCCGGCGATTCCCAGCGAGTCCTCGCACACGGCCTTCTTCACGTAATCCAGGCCGCCCTCGATGTTGTCCATCCACGTCGACGTGCGCTGCAGGCGATCGCCGGTGCGGATGTAGAGCATCAGGAAGCGATCGATGTAGCGGATCAGCGTCTCGTCATCGAGATCGGTGGCCAGCAGGTCGGCGTGGCGCGGCTTCATGCCGCCGTTGCCGCCGACGTACAGGTTCCAGCCCTTCTCGGTCGCGATCACGCCGACGTCCTTGCCCTGCGCTTCGGCGCACTCGCGCGTGCAGCCGGAGACGGCCATCTTGATCTTGTGCGGGCTGCGCAGGCCGCGGTAGCGCTCCTCGATCCGGATCGCCATGTGCACCGAGTCCTGCACGCCGTAGCGGCACCAGGTGCTGCCCACGCAGGACTTCACGGTGCGCAGCGCCTTGCCGTACGCGTGACCGGATTCGAAACCGGCGTCGACCAGATCCTTCCAGATCAGCGGAAGCTGCTCGACGCGCGCCCCGAACAGGTCGATGCGCTGGCCGCCGGTGATCTTGGTGTACAGGTTGAAGCGCTGCGCGACGCGCCCGATGACGATCAGCTTCTCGGGCGTGATCTCGCCGCCCGGGATGCGCGGCACCACCGAGTACGTGCCGTCCTTCTGCAGGTTGGCCAGGTAGTAGTCGTTGGTGTCCTGCACGCTCTGGTGCTTGGGCTTGAGCACGTGCTCGTTCCAGGCGCTCGCCAGAATGCTGCCGACCGCCGGCTTGCAGATGTCGCAGCCGCGGCCCTTGCCGTGGGCCAGCAGCACCGCATCGAAGGTCTTGAGCTGGCCGACCTTGATCAGATGGAACATCTCCTGGCGCGAGTGCGCGAAGTGTTCGCACAGGTGATTGAGCACCGTGACGCCGGCCTTCTTGAGTTCGGCATCCAGCACCTGCTTGACCAGCGGACCGCATCCGCCGCAGCTGGTCGCGGCCTTCGTGCACTTCTTGATCGCGCCGATCGTGGTGGCGCCTTCGCCGATGGCGCCGCACAGCGCGCCCTTGGTGACGTTGTTGCAGGAGCAGATCATCGCCGCGTCCGGCAGCAGGTCCACGCCGATGCCGCCCTTGGATCCGCCTTCGCGCGCCGGCAGGATCAGGTCTTCCGGATGCTCGGGCAGCGGGATGCGGTTGAGCGCCAGCTGCAGCAAGGATCCGTAGTCGTTGGCTTCACCCACCAGCACCGCGCCGAGCAGCGTCTTCTTGTCGCTGCTGACGACCAGCTTCTTGTAGTGGCCGGCGACCTCGTCGCTGAAAAGGTAGTTGAGCGAGCCCGGCGTGGCGCCCTGCGCATCGCCGATGCTGGCGACGTCGACGCCGAGCAGCTTGAGCCTGGTGCTCATGTCGGCACCTTCGAACGCCGGGACTCGGGACTCGGGATTCGCGACTCGTGACTGCGACAGGTGTGCGGCAACTGTCCTGGCCATGTCGTAGCCGGGCGCGACCAGGCCGAAGATCCTGCCTTCCCACAGCGCGCACTCACCGATCGCGTAGACGTTCGGATCCGAAGTGCGACAGAAGTTGTCGACCACGATGCCGCCGCGCTCGCCCATCTTCAGCCCGCCGCTGCGTGCGAGTTCGTCGCGCGGCCGGATGCCGGCGGAGAACACGACCATGTCGGTCTCGAGCACCGAGCCGTCGGCGAACACCATCTTGTGCCGACCACCGACGCCCATGCCGGCGCCGTCGACGATCTCGGTGGTGTTCTTCTGCGTGTGGACCGTGACGCCGAGCGCCTCGATCTTGCGGCGCAGCAGCTTGCCGCCCATGTCGTCGACCTGCACCGTCATCAGGCGCGGCGCGAACTCGACCACGTGCGTGGCAAGTCCCATGTCCTTGAGCGCCTTGGCGCACTCCAGGCCGAGCAGGCCGCCGCCGATCACGACGCCGACCCTGGACTTGGCGCCCCACTGCGTCATCGCCTCGAGGTCCTCGATCGTCCGGTACACCAGGCAACCCGGTCGATCACGACCGGGCACCGGCGGCACGAACGGATACGAGCCCGTGGCCAGCACCAGCTTGTCGTAGGCGATGCGTTCGCCGTCGGCGGTCGTCACCACCTTGCCCGCGGTGTCGATCGCCACGGCCTTGGCGTTGAGCTTGAGCGCGATGGCGGGGTTGTCGAAGAAGCCCGGCGCGACCAGCGACAGGTCCTCGGCGCTCTTGCCGCTGAAGTACTCCGACAGATGCACGCGGTCGTACGCCGGCCGCGGTTCCTCGCACAGCACCGTGATGTCCACGCCGGGCTGGTCGGCCAGCTGCTCGAGGAGCTTATGGCCCACCATTCCGTTACCCACGACGACGATCTTCAGGCTCATACGGACACCCGATGTGACTTGTGCCCGTCCGGCCCGGTCGAGACGACCGGGCGTTCGCCGGGGCGAATGTCCACCGGACATTCGCTTTTTCCCGGCTCACCCATTCCGTTACCGATGACGACCCGCTTCATCGTGACGCTCCTAGAGGTAAATCTCGTTCTGTGTTCGGGCGCGACGTCGTGGTCGCGCTCCGTCTGCATCCGGATCAGGCGGCGACCGCGTTGCGTTCGGCCACCGCTTTCTCGTACAGCGCCTGCTCGCGCGTCTTGTGCTCGGCCGAGAAGCGCACCGCGATGGCACAGACCGCGGACAAGGTCACGAAGCCGCCGAGGATGAAAAAGCACTGCTGCGGTGTCGCCGTGGCCTTCATCAGGAAACCGGCGGCCACCGCGCCGACGTTGCCGCCCGCGCCGATGATTCCGGCCACGCCTCCGAGCGCGTTACGGTCGATGAAGGGCACCAGCGCGTAGGTCGCACCGCAGGCCATGTGCACGAAGAGGCCGAACGTGACCATCGCGATGATGGCGAACACGACGCTCTCCATCTGCGAGAACCACAGCAGGCCGAGTCCCTCGCCGAGAATCAGCCCGAACAGCAGCAGGGTGCGACCGTCCAGACCCTTCGCGCGCGCCACGCGGTCCGACACGATGCCGCCGAGCGCGCGGGCGAACAGCGCGAGCAGGCCGAAGGTTCCGGCGGCGAAGCCGGCCGCCTTCAGCGAGAGGCCGAACTTGTCGACGTAGTACATCGACGCGACGTTGTGGATGAAGATCTCGACGCCGAAGCAGGCGGCGTAGGTGACGAACAGCAACCACACGCGATAGTTGGCGCAGGCCTTCTTGAAACTCACCCAGCCGGCCTTCTTTCCGGAATCCACCATCACGCCTTTGGCGCGGAGTTCCTCGAAATTCCCCGCCGGGCAATCCTGCGTGTACTTCCAGTACAGGAAGCCCATCACCACCATCAGCACGCCCGGCACCAGCAGCGCGATGCGCCAGCCGAACGCGCTCTCGGCGCCCATCGTCAGGATCGCCGCGAGGATCAGCGGCATGATCGCCTGCGTCGCGCCACCGCCGGCGTTGCCCCAGCCCGCGGCCGCGGCGTTGGCGGTGCCCACGACATTGGGCGCGAACATCACGCTGGTGTGGTACTGGGTGATGACGAAGCTCGCGCCGATCGCGCCGATCAGCAGGCGGAAGAACAGGAAGCTTTCGTAGCTCTGCGCGGCCGCGACGCCGAAGACCGGGATCGCACCGATGAACAGCAGGCCGGTGTACGCCTTGCGCGGGCCGAAGCGGTCGCACAGCGGCCCGATGATCAGCCGCACCAGGATGGTGACGGCGACCGCCGCGATGTTGATGTTGGCGATCTGGTCCTTGGTCAGCCCGAACGCGCCCTTGATCACCGGCATCAGCGGGGCGCAGGCGAACCAGGCGAAGAAGCAGACGAAGAACGCCATCCACGTGAGGTGGAAGGCGCGCATCTGCGGCGGCGCAAGACTGAGGAGCTGGATGCGCGTCGCTTTTTCGAGCGTGGCGCCTGGCGTTGCAGCGGACATGACGGCTCCCGGAAGAATGCTGGTGGGTCGCGGTCGCCATTGCCCGCGGATCTCGATCGCGTGATCGCCGTTAACCACGCCCCTTCGTTCGAGCAAGCACCATGCCGACTTCAAATGCGGAAACCGGGGCCCGCGCGCCCCGTTCCGGGACAACGCGACCCACCGGATGCACCTGCTTGGTGCGACGTCTGTGCATCCGGTGGGTCGAGCTTCAGAATTCCATCAGCACGTAGTCGGACTTGGGCGCGCCGCAGGCATGCACAGCCACTCTTCGGGTACGTCCTCCCAGCGGGTGCCGGGCGCGATGTTGAACTCGGGCACGCCGAGCTCCTCGTCGTAGATCTCGCATCGCCTCCCGGTAAGGATCAAGCCGCCCTGATCTTGAAACCCGTGGCGTATTCCACCGCCTTGTTCGGAACGAACACGCCTTGGCCACTTCGGCGTAGAGCGCGGTCTGGTTCACCGCCTGGGCGATGCCGAGGTAGTCGATGTCGCGCTTGAGCAGTCCCCAGCGCCGGTGCTGCGTGAGGAACCAGGCGCCGTGCGAGGGGAACGGGTAGTTCACCTCGCCCTCCATGAAGAATTTCATGTAGTCCGGGTATCTGCGGCGGCGGGATGACGAGGGTCTTGACGTCCTTGATCGGATCGATGCCGTGCGCCGCGAGCCAGTAGTACAGCCACATCGCATGCGTGCCGGTCGGAAAGGTCTGCGCGAAGGTGTATTCGCAATCCTTCTTGTCCACCGCCTTCTTCAGCGATGCGCCGTCCTTGATCCCTGCGTCCGCGAGTTTCTTCGACAGCGTGATGGCCTGGCCGTTGTAGTTGATGTCCAGCAGGATCGCCATGTCCTTCTTCTGCGATCCGATGCCCAGGTGCGCGCCGTAGACCAGTCCGTACAGCACGTGCGCGGCGTCGAGCTGGCCGAGCAGCAGCTTGTCGCGAACCGCGGCCCAGCTCGCCTCCTTCGAGATGGTCACGCTGAGGCCGTACTTCTTGTACAGGCCCAGCTCACCGGCCATCACCACGCTGACGCAGTCGGTCAGCGGGATGAAACCGATGGTGAGGTCGGTCTTCTCCGGTTTGCCGAAGTCGGCCGCGTGGGCGTTGCGCAGGAAAGCCGGCGCCACGCCCCGAACAGGGCGGCGCTGCCGGCGATCAGGGAGCGCTCGAGGAACTCGCGCCGGGTGCTGTCGAGGACATCGATGGTGTCGGTCATGGTGATTCGGTTGGATGAAATCGCGATCGGATGGGCAAAGGACTTGCCGAAGCTCAGAACTTGTATTCGGCGTAGACCCAGAACTTCTCGGTGTCGAACGGCTGCGCCGGCGTGCCCGCGGTGGGCAGGTCGTCGGCCGAGTAGTTCGCGTACTTGGCGTTGAGCACGAGGCTCTCGATCACCGTGTAGCTCGCCAGCAGGTCGATCTCGTCGCCGTATTCCAGGCCGCCGGTCTCGGATTCGAACTGGTGATAGGTGGCCGTCAATCCGACCTCGCCTAGCGTCGCGGTCGCCGACACGTAGGCGCGCTCGAGGCCCTGCACGGGCGTGATCAGGAACTGGTCCGCCCAACCCTGGTGCGCGTGCATCGTCGCCAGCGGCGTCTGGAAGCTGTACGCGGCGCCGTCGCCTTCGAGGATCTCGTAGCCCACGGTTCCCTTGAACGCGCCGTAGCCGACGCTCGCTTCGAACAGGCTGTAGTCGGCGTCGACCACGCTCGTCGAATCCTCGTAGTCCTGCTGGTCGGCGTACTCGAGCGCGTAGCCCAGCGTGAACGCCTGCACCGGGATGGCGCCCGTGATCCGTGCGCCGAAGGTCTGCGAATCGGCGAACTGTCGGGCCGATGGCGCTCCGGAAGGGATCTCGTCGAAGTCCAGCAGATAGCCGTAGGCCGTCACGACCAGCTTCTTGTCGAGCACGGCTACCTGCGCGTTGATCAGGTGCGCCTTGATGTCCAGATCGGTGCCCAGCTCCGCCGGCGAACCTGCCGGTGCGAAGTCGAAGAAGCGGAACGAGTTCACGTTGTTGAGGTAGGCGTACGTGAACGTCGTCTTCGGGATGAACGTGGACGTCAGCAGCGCGGCGTCGTACGTCATCTCGTTCTGGCGCCAGCCCAGGTTGCCGACGAAACGCTGGTTGTCGAGCAGGATGCGCTGGCGTCCGTACTTGATCTGCGTCTTGGGCAGGCCGGCGTAGCGCAGCCAGGCCTGGTTGATCTCGTCCATCTTCGCGTCGGCGATGACCGGGTACGCGGCTCGACCGTTGTCGAAGTCGTTGTAGTCCTCGTCGTCACCGATCGAGGTCAGCCCTTCGAACTCGAGCTGCCCGTCGAACTCGTTCCACTTGCCGGTGGTGTAGCCCAGGCGCACGCGTGCGGTCAGCGCGTCGGCCTCGTCCTCGGTCATCGGCGCCGCCAGTGGCCCGTCGATCTTCACGTGCTCGTAGCGCAGGCGCAGATCCAGGTTGGGCGTTCCACCGGCGAGGTTGAACGGAAGGTTGGAAAGCGGATCCGCCGCGTTGACAGCGACCGGTGCCAGGCACACGGCGGCGGCTGCGAAAATCCGGTGGCGCGTCATCGCGCCGAAGTGTCCGGTCGTGGACACCGTCGCTGCTTCGAGTCGTCGTCGAGTCGAAGCTCCCGTCATCTTCATGCGTGTGGCGGCTCCCTGTTGGTTGAAGCAAAGAAAAAGTGACGGGCACAAAAAAAGACGCCATCCCGGCAGCCGGATTGCGGCTGGGGGATGGCGTCTTTGCCCGATGTCGTCGCTGCGGCGTCAGCGCGCCCGACCGTCTTTGGTCGTGCCGATCACCGCGAGCGCGGGACCGGCGATGCGTGCGTCTGCCAGTTGCAGCAATCTCTTGGCCGCAATCAGCGTGCCATTTGCTCGGATAGCGCAGGCGCGGCGGCGATCGCCTGGGCCTGTCCGTGCAGGCGCAGGCGGTAGCTCGCTTCGACCAGCGCATCGACGTCGATCGCGCCGCTGACCTGGTCCCAGCGACGCATCTGCGACAGGAACCAGCGCGCATCCTGGTGACGGGGCCGCGCCTCTTCGCCGTCTCCGCCGAACACGAATTGCGGTCCGCGCGCGTCCTCGCCCTGGTCGGTCAGCGCGTGCACCAGCGACTGGCTGGGCGCATCGACGAAGCGCGAATCGATCAGCATCTGCGCGGCCTGCGCGCGGTGTCCGGGCTCGTCGAGCCAGCGACCCGCCTGGATCAGCGCCGCGATCAGCGACAGGTGCGAATGCGGATTGAGCGTCGCCCAGTCGCGCGTCACCCCGAGCACCTTCTCGGCGCAGCCTGCCCGCAGACGGTGCGTCGACAGCAGCCGATGTCCCACGCCTTCGATCTCGGCGGCCATGCCCCACGGCGCGCCGACGCAGTAGCCGTCGACCCGGCCGGCGCGAAGCTGTTCGAGCATCAGCGGCGGCGGGATCACCACCAGCTGCACGTCGCGCTCGGGATCGATGCCGGCGGCATCGAGCCAGTCGCGCAGCAGGTAATGGTGCGAGGAGAACGGAAAGGTGTGGGCGAAGACCCGGCGCCGACGTCCGGCGACGCGGTCGGCGTCGATCACGCGCCACAGCGCCTGCCCGGTCTCCACCGGATCCGGCGGCGGCGATCCCATCGCCAGCAACAGCTCGTTGGAAACGGTGATGCTGTTGCCGTTGCGCGACAGCACCAGCGCCGCCTCCATCGGGACGCCGAGCCGATCGACGCGCAGGTTAGCGGCCAGCGGCATCGGCGCCAGCAGCTGCGCGGCGTCGAGCATGCCGGCGGCGAGCTTGTCGCGCACCGCGGCCCACGACACCTCGAGCGTGAGCTTCACGTCCAGGCCGTGCTGCGCGAAGAAGCCGACGTCGCGGGCCACCAGCAGCGGCACCGCGTCGGCCAGCGGCAACATGCCGACGCGAAGACGCGCGCGCTTGCCCGAGCCGGGTCGGCCGGCGTTCACAACAGCTCCGCCGCCGCCAGCAGCGATCGCGCCACTTCGCCGAGCCGGATGTTGCGATCCATCGCCATCTTGCGCAGCAGCTCGTACGCGGCGTTCTCGTCGACGCCGCGACGCTTCATCAGCAGGCCCTTGGCCTTCTCGACGTCGCGGCGGTCGGCCAGCTTGAGCTTGGCGTTCTCGAGTTCGCGGCGCATGCCCTGGAATTCCTGGAAGCGCGCGATCGCGACCTCGATCACCGGCTGCAGGCGGTTGGGCGTCATGCCGTCGACCACGTAGGCCGACACGCCGGCGCGCATGGCGCGTCGGATCGTCTCGGAATCCGAGTTCTGCGCGAACAGCACGATGGGTCGCGGTCGATCGCGTGAGATCTGGCCGAGCGACTCGAGCGTGTCGCGGCTCGGGCTGTCCACGTCCACCAGCACGATGTCGGGCTGCAGCGACTCGACGGCCCCGAGAATGTCGCCCGAGTCCATCAGCTGCCCCACGACGTCGTGTCCGGCGGCGGTCAGCGCCGCGTCCAGCAGGTTCATCCGATCGCGATCGTCGTCTACCAGGATTACGCGCACTGCTTGTCAGGGGTGGTGATGTCGTTTGCTGCTGCAAGGCAATAAGCATGCCCCCTTTTCGCGCGCCCGGCGCCAGGGGGTGTCCTACAACTTGGCACGGCTTTGGCAGCAGGAACGACGGACACGCGGGGCAGCGCCGCCCCGCATCGCAGTGAACCCCACCGGATTCACTGCTCCAGTGGGTCCACAGGACAGCGAGCGTCCTCCGCGAGAGCGGTGGACGCTTTTTTGTTTCCGGAGGAGACGGCGATGAACAGCTGCGGGATCCACCACAGAAGGACCTTCATTCACGATGACCATCTGCAATGAGAGGGCGCGGCTCAGCATCGGCAACTCGACCGGGGCCGCCGGGACGCGCAGGCAGAACGTGATGCTGCGCGTGATGCTGGTGGACGACGACGACACGCGTGCCGCGTTCGTCACGCAGGCGCTGCTGGCCACGGGCTACGACGTGGCGGCGCGCCTGTCGTCGGCCGAGGACCTGCTCGCGGCGGTGCGGCGCGTGCAGCCGGACGTCGTGCTGGTGGACATGGACAATCCGGCGCGCGACGTGCTCGACAACTGCGCGGCCGTGACCCAGGAGGTGCCACGGCCCATCGTGTTCTTCGCCAACAACGCCGACCCCGACACCATCGCCGAAGCGGTCAAGGCGGGCGTCAGCGCCTACGTCGTCGACGGCCTGACGGAGTCGCGCCTCAAGCCGATCCTGGACGTCGCCATCGCGCGCTTCCGCGAACACCAGAAGCTGCGCGGCGAACTCGAGGACATGCGCACGCGGCTGGCCGATCGGCGCGACGTCGAGCGGGCCAAGGCGATGCTGGCCAAGCTGCGCAAGCTCGACGAGGCGGCCGCCTATGCCCTGCTTCGGCGCAGCGCGATGGCGCGACGCATCACGATCGGCGAGGCCGCGCGCACCATGTTGGCCGCCGCCGAGTTGTTCGACACGCCGGGCGGCGACACGTGAAGTCCTTGCCGCGATTCCGGCCGGAGTCGCCGAAGCTCACGGTCGGATACATGCCCTTGCTCGATTCGGCGCCGTTGCTGTGGGCGGCACACCGCGGCTATTTCCACGACGCGGGCCTGGACGTCACGCTGGTGCGCGAGGTGTCGTGGGCCTCGCTGCGCGATCGCCTGGCCTACGGTGCGCTCGACGCGGCGCAGTGCCTCGCCCCGATGCCGGTCGCGGCCTCGCTCGGTGCCGATGGCGTCGGTGTGCCGCTGGTCACCGGCCTGTGCCTGTCGCAGGGCGGATCGGCCATCACGTTGTCGCGCAGCATCGCGCAGCGGCTCGGCATCGCGCCGGGCACCAGCCCGCTCGACAGCGCACGAGCAGTCGGCCGGTTCATCCGCGCCGGCGGACGCCTGCGCCTGGCGCACGTGTTCGCTTTTTCGATGCACCACTACCTGCTGCGGGACTGGCTGGCGCTGGGCGGCATCGACATGGACCTCGACGCGATCGAGTTCCGCGTCGCGCCACCGCCGCAGATGGTGCGCCTGCTCGAAAGCGGTGCAGTGGACGGTTTCTGCGTGGGCGAACCCTGGAACACCGCAGCGGTGCGAGGAAACCTCGGCGTGATCGTCACGCCCACCAGCGCGATCTGGGAAGGCAACGTCGACAAGGTGCTCGGCGTGACCCAGGAATGGGCGCAGCGCCATCCGCAGACCCATCGCGCGCTGCTGAGCGCCGTCATGCTCGCGCTGCACGACTTCGCCACGCGCGACGTGGTGCGCGAACTCACCGCGCTGCTCGTGCGGCGCAAGGTGCTGTCGGTTCCGGAGGCCTGGATCGAAGGCGCGCTCCGCGGTCCCGACGCGACCAGTCCGCCTCGCTTCACGCACGGGCTGACGGGGTTCCCGCGTCGCTCGCAGATGATGTGGTGCGCGCTGCAGATGCTGCGCTGGCGACAGTGGACGCGCCCGCTGCCGCTGGCCGCGCTGACCGCGCAGGTGTGCGACGGCGCCGCGTTCGCCGACGCCGCGGCCTCGCTGCGGTTCCCCCTTCCCGCCTACGACGCGGTGCGCGAGGGCGGCGGCGCGGTCGAGCTGGGCCTCGACGGCGCCACGATCGAATCCCGCTTCGTCTCGGGCGATGCACTGGATCCCGACGATCCGGCGGCGTACCTGACCGCGCGCGGCTGGGTGGCGGACGCGGCGCGGGCGGCGTTGCTCGGATAAGGACGCATGGCATGGCGCTTGCCTCGATCGTTCCGGGTCATCGCCGACCTTGCGTCTTCCCATCGCGGCCAGCGTCGTCCGCCTTCGTACGTCCGACCTGGCATTCGCCGATGAAGAGCCGATTCGCCCCCCTGATGTTCGCGGCGCTGTGCGCCA